>JBGSLV010000035.1:0-103492 GCA_041740515.1 Bdellovibrionales bacterium
GCATTTAAACTTAATTAGAGACATAAATCCCCCCTTTATATTTAGATTTTGGACGAGCCTTTATATTATGAGGGGTGTCTCACTTATTTTATCCTAGACTAGGTCAACTAGACCCGACGATGTCATGAAGGTGTAGAAAAAATTAAAAAAAGATCTCAACGCCCATATTTGTCGCCGTGACCAATGTTTAGTTATTGCCAATTTGTGTTATACACCTGTTAAATACCTGATAATCTAATAATTACAGGTGGTTATAACCCGACTAAAGGTAGGATTTTTGGCTTCGATGTTGCTTAGTTTATGGCCTATGACTAAATCGTTGATAAAAATTCTGAGTTATATGGCTTTCGTTGCTATTACCTTTACCGCTTGCGATATCAGTTGGGTCGAATTAGGTACATCTTCATGTAACTTCGTCACCAATGCTAATGGTGATCGAATCTCATGGAAATCCTCTTTACCCGTTCGGTTTAGACTGCATGAAAGTGTTCCTGAATCTGCTTATCCTTCCATATATAAAGCCGTTGATATTTGGAATTCAGTTTCAACTAGAAAGGTGATATCTATTGTAAGCACCAGCTATAAACCTCAAGCATCAACCAGAGATCAAATTCCAGCTATCTACTGGATGAAAGACTGGGATCCGAAAAAGCCATTAGAGCAGGCTAGAACTACTGTGCGTTGGGTTCAGAACCAACTGGTTGATGCAGATATTAAAATCAACAATAAAAATTTTGAATTTTTTTTAGATGGGGAGTCCCCAACCTACGCAAAGGTTGATCTTGTGGGTGTGATGGTTCATGAATTAGGACATGCTTTGGGTTTTGCACATAACGAAATCGGCGAAAGTGTGATGTATTTTCAGCTTAGAAAGGGCTTTGAGCGCAGAAACGGGAATAATGGTCTAGTTTTTCATAGATCTGACGTTTCTTCTTATCAATGCGAATATGGCGATGATATCGTTCTCTCGTCATTTGCAGAAGCTTTAGGCTTGAGCACCAACGGAACCACAAGCGGTGCGTCAAGCTTATGATTTAAGTATTTTTAAGTAAGGCGAATGCCGTGAATGTGCAAGACTTATGGAAAGGAAATATTATGAACCCTCAATCTAACAAAAACATAATGAATCAGTTAGCTCAAACTTTTAAAGCTAAAGCTGAACCCAATCCATATTATGAAGAAGTTCGTCAGTTGGATGAAACTCAAGATTTGATTTTTATGTTGAATCAAAATTTAAATCTTCTGACTCAGTCGGAAAAACGTTTAAATTTTATGATTGGAGAAGTTCGATCCACCGTTAAAAAAAGAATTTAAATTTGACACTTCTTTTTGTAACCGTCTTTCACTGAGCAAGATTTAGATTTTACAATAATTTTCTTATCTATAGGCTCTATATAAAAAACTTCGTTGCTTTCACTAAATCCCCATAAAATTTCATAAGAAACCGGGGAATAGTAATATAATCCATTGATTTTACTTGTTAAGGTTGCTTTCAATGGAAAATCTTCAGGAAGAATAACTTCGCCGTTAAATTCAATAATGGCACAAACTAGTCCTTCACAATCAGACCAAGCTTTTAGTTTAGAATCTAGTGAAATCTCAAAAGGCCATCCGGTAGCTTCTGAAATCCAGCGTGTGCGATAATTCCATGTCTCACCAATTTTCACAGGTTGTTTGGGTAATGCCACTCGGGATACGTAATATAGGGAACCAATGGGCATATCTTTTACGACTAAGGTTTTGCCGTTTTTATCGATCATTTCAAAAAGCTCTTGGCCTGGTTCTGGATACGCTAAATCCTTAAGTTCAATGTTCCCAATTTTATTAGTGGTTTCAATTCTAAATTGGATATCACCCTTATCACTCACATTGATTGTGCGACGATCTATGTTGAATTCAACAGTGTCGGTATATTTTTTTGCTAGTTTCCCTTTATCAAGCACTTCGACTTTAGACTGGGTTTTGTATTTACTTAATGTCACGGAGCCTTTTACACTCTGAGCGTTAAGTTCATATAATTCGGTAGTAGATGTTTTTATAGACTTAGTTTGGCAACTTAAAATCACAAAAACAGAAACACTGAGAATGATTATGGAAATAAATTTAATGGCTGTTCTCTTGAATGATTTCATCGGCTTGTAGATTCTCCCCTTGGCGATATCTTTCGACTAAGGCTTCATCATTCGTAGGGAATGAGAATAGAAGTATATTACTATCAGATTCAGAATCTTCAAGCGTTACGACGATATAGTAGATATTTTCTGGATCTGGATGATGCTTGATGAATGTTACAATATTTTGACCATAACTGTCTGAAGTCCTCCATATCTCATCAGCAAGTTCAATGCTATCTTCCCTGAGCGGCGAATAATTTTGAAATTCGTCGGCAGGAATATCACTGTCATTTCTGACGACAAGCATAGCTTTATAGTGACCTACGGCTAGAATGTCGCCTTCAGATAATGCATCACCATCAATAGCCCCAGGGTAAACATCTTTTGTTACTAGATCGAAAATCATTTCTCCCATTTGAAACTCCTCGGTTAATGCAAAATATTTGGTTGGAAAGTGCATAAATATAAAACTTGGTTCATCATAATAAAGGTAGCAAATGGCGACATGGTAAAGGTCGTCTTGCATTTTTTTAAAAAAAATGGCTGTTTCTATATTGGTTAAATCATCAGTGACCCAAACTTCGTCAGGGTTTTGCAAGCAATCAGCTAGGTTGTTTTCATATAAACTAAAATTCTCGATACTAATATCGTCCGGAAAGTTTTTTAAAACTTTGAAATAGTAATTCTCGACATCTTGAATTTGCGTTTTAAAATGATCAAAT
The DNA here is from genome assembly GCA_041740515.1 of Bdellovibrionales bacterium. Classification (GTDB taxonomy): domain Bacteria; phylum Bdellovibrionota; class Bdellovibrionia; order Bdellovibrionales; family UBA1609; genus JAMLIO01. Next base: position 2,837 of record JBGSLV010000035.1, read on the forward strand.
AAGTCTTCTTCGTTTGCAAAGATTAAATCATTATCGGGATCAATAACGATGGTTTGATCGGATTTAAGATTTTCAATAGATGTCTTTTTTTTCAAAGCGGTTTATGTCCCTTAATACTGAAGGCCAGTTTAAACCTTCAGTATTTCATTTCACTTGATCTGGATCGATTAATCAAACGAAAATTATATTATGAGCTGCATATGAAGGCAGCTTAAAATTGAATAATTAATATTCAAGTCAGGGAGACAAGGATGTCGATCACACTTGAGAGTTTCGGAGAGTCAAATCTTCAGCAGATAGAGTATTTGCTGGCTCAATCTGTCAAAGGTCTTCACTTACTTTTTGATAAGCAGATTATCAAAAAGGCTTATACACAGCCCAAAAATGGCATTTTGGATTTTGACCAAGAGGATAGAGATAAAGTTCAAAATCTCTTTGCTGGCCTTATTCAAAATACCAGCTTAAGTGATAAAAAGGGTTATTTAAAACAGTTGTCTGATGAAGATCACGAGGTTTTAATTAAAGCCTATTTCCATATTGTTGAAAATACGATCAAAAACTCTCTTAAAATATCCCATTGATTTAAAAAGAAATTTTAGATGTAACAATTAATGAAATATTAATTGAAAAAATAGGTTAATTCCTGTTTTTCTTAACCTAATACTGTGAATAAATACATTTCCTATTATGTCAGATATGTTTGGGTATGTCGGAAGAAAATCCTAAAGCTCTAAAACACATTTTTAATCTCAAGCTTTTACAAAAATATGCTATTGAAATAAAGCGTGTGTATCCCTCGTTTTCTGAAACAGAATTTTTGCAAATTGCTAAACCCATGTTGAAGCTAGAAATGAAAGGTCGAGTTCAACTGATTCGTGATCGTTTAAAAACTTCGCTTCCTTCCGATTACTTAAAGTCCTTAAAAATACTACTTAATTCCTTAGACCAAAGTCGTCTATCTGGTTTTGAACTTTGGCCAATGACTGAGTTTGTTCAAACTTATGGATTAGATCATATTAAACCATCTTTGTTGGCCTTAAAAAAAATGACTGTGCTATTTACTGCCGAGTGGGCGATTAGGCCTTTTATTAAAAATGACGTACATGGCACACTTAAATTTCTTGAACCTCTGACCTTCGATTCTAATGAACATATTCGTCGTTGGGTTAGTGAAGGGACCCGGCCAAGGCTTCCTTGGGGAGAAAGATTACATCTCTTTATTGAAAAACCTTTATTGTCTTTACCACTAATATCTAACTTAAAATTTGATACCTCTTTGTATGTACAGAAAAGCGTCGCTAATCATTTGAATGATATTGCAAAGGATCACCCACTTTTAGTAGTAAAAACTTTGCAAAATTGGCAATCGGAAGCAAAATCTAAGGACCAAAAACAAATTTTACGATGGATCACACATCGAGCGTTAAGGACTTTGATTAAACAAGGTCACAAAGAGGCCTTGGCTTTAATTGGCGTTAACCCACTGGCACAGATTGAAGTGAATGAGTTAAAATTAAAAAAAGCAAAAGTAAAAATTGGTGAATCTTTAACTTTTACTTTTAACATAACATCTAAGGCCAAAAAAGTAGAATCTGTTGTTTTAGATTATGTAATATATTTTTTAAAGTCCAACCGTGAACATTCGTCTAAAGTTTTTAAACTCAAAAAACTTATCCTTGAACCTGGTCAGACTTTAGCCGTTGAAAAAACTCATAGTTTACGTCAGATCACAACCAGAAAGTTTTACCCGGGACAACATTTTTTTGAAATTCAGGTCAATGGCAACCCCCATTTAAAAATGAAGTGGCAGCTTAATCGAGAATAAAATTCCCACATAACATTATATTTTTATAATTTAAAATCATTTAAAAAATTCAACAATAGCTGTTGTTAAAATTTTTATGGCAGCTATTTCTTTTAATTCTACACGATAAGCTAAGTAAATATCATCTTTAAATAGGGGGGAGTTAGTTAAGGCTCTCAAAGAGCTATGCTGCATAGCTACTCGGGTGGGTAAAATACCTAAGCCCACGCCAGCATTAGTAAGTGCCGCAATAACTTCTAAGTTTGATGATTTAATTATTCTTTTGGACGCTAGATCAGATTTTTTAAGTTTTTTTAAAATCGTTTGAGTTTGAATCAAGTCAAAATCTGCGATTATTACATCTTTATTGTAGTAGTTATTTGAATGCCATAATTTAACATCATCCGTGCAGATTTTTTTGAGTATTAAATCCGGATGACGAACGGGGTTAACCACCAATGCGATATCTATATTAACGGCTATCACTTCATCTAAAACCTTTCTAGATAAATCATGAATTAGATTAAATTCTAATTTAGAGTTTTCTCTAAGCACATTTGTTAAAATTTGGGGAAGTGAATATATGGCCACGGAGGGGTGGCAACCTATTTTAAAAACCCCTTTGGCTTCAATATGACTGGCAAGAGCTTTGCTTTTTACATTTTCCCAATTGAGAATTAAATTTTTGGCATGTAAAAGTAAAATCTGACCAGCTGGAGTAAGTTGAACACCTTTTTTGCTTCGTAAAAGAATTTTTTCACCTAAATTATTTTCGAGTCTTACTATCGCCACAGACAGGGTCGGTTGACTGACTCCAAGGCGAACTGCCGCTTGAGTCAAGTTTCCAGTTGAAGCGATCTCAAGAAAATAATACATATCATTCAAGTTTGGATACATTAAAATCCCCTATGGTAAAGATAGTTACAATAAATTATTTTTATTGTGTAATTTCGGATACTTTACTTTAAGGAGGAAACAAATGAAAACTAAAAATAATTTAAACCGAAGAAAGTTTTTTGGCATGAGTCTATTGGCCGCAGGTGGCCTTATAACATCAGCTAGAGCGCAGTCTTCTTGTGAATTAAAGTCAACGCCAGAGCAACCAGAAGGACCATTTTATCCTATCCTTGATCAAAGTGATAAAGATACGGATTTAACATCCGTTATTGGCTTAAAAGGTAAAGCCATAGGGAAAGTGATCATCGTCCAGGGTAAGGTTCAAGATTTAGACTGCCAGCCCGTCGAAAGCGCTCTTGTGGAGATCTGGCAAGCGTGTCATACGGGCAAATACAATCACACGTCCGATCCCAATCCTGCACCAGCCGATCCAAACTTCCAGTACTGGGGGCGAGCAGTTACTGATAAATTAGGATTTTATCAATTTAAAACTATTGTGCCAGGAGCTTATCCAGCCGGTGGAAATTGGATTAGACCACCTCACATTCATTTTAAAATTCAAAAGCTAGGCTATATCGAGTTGATAACGCAGATGTACTTTTTAGGTGAATCTTTAAACGATCAAGATTTAATTTTAAATCGTCTTCAACCAATAGCCAGACAAAATGTGATTGTACCTCTCATAAAGAGCGATGAAACCGAATATCCAATAGCAAACTTTAATATCAGTTTAGAAAAAATTTAACTTAAAGGAGAACACATGAAACTTATAGGACAAAAAATGAAACAAATATTAATCGTAGTTTTAATTTTCACAGCTCAAAGTCTATGGGCCCAATCCAATGATAGCCTTACGTCTTCAAACTCTGATCAGTTTCAAATTTATGAAAAATTAATATCAGACAGAAACATTGAACTTAATTTGAAATTGGATTCAACGACAGTGCGATGTTTAGTTGGGGATTACGGAGCAAGTTCTCTAAAAATTTCAGTTGCCGAGTTAAAAAATTATGCCGTGTTTAGACATACCACATTTGGTGAAACCGAACCTTGTATCAATGCAGGATTTTGTGGCAACACACCCATGGGATCGCTGAATCCAGATCTTATTCCTGAGAAAATAATTGACCCAATGAACCTTTTTGAGCGATCAACCCTTAATATTAAACTGTTTGAGTCTTTTACTTTGGATACTATAAATAGAAAATGTTACCGAAGTCTTAAGGAAATCGTAGTTTCAAAAGTCCGAGGGGTATTATTTAAACACGAAGATGGAGCTGAATTAGGGCTACTCGATTACGATACTTGTGTAAGTCTTGTTGGGATAAATAAGTAGGTTTAAGCTTAAAAGATTCTTTAAGAGATGAGTTCTGAATAAATTCAGAACTCATCTTAATATAACTAAATATAATTTTATAAAATAAGCAGGCTAATAAAAAAAATCCTGACTAGGCTTTACAAGTACAACTATTCTCCATCAGCAAAGTTAGCTATTTTAATTTTCGATAAGGTCTGAAACGGTGACCTCGTCACACACGCTTCTGATTGGATCAGCAAAAGAAACAGCTATGATATAGGTGTAACTAAAGTCTTCAAGACCTTTGATATTAAAAAATATATCGACGCTGAAGCTATCATTAGAAGTAAAATTATAGGGTTTGCTGGTCATTACATCATCGATACTAAAATCTTTATCATAGTTCCAAATTGAAGTTGTTAAAAAATCATTTTTTGCTTCAAGTATCACGTCCTCATATTGTTCAAGGCAAGATCCAAGATTAGCCTCGAAGTCTCTGGCATAGGAGGTTGTGGATACAAATATAAATAAAAACAAAAATAGTGACTTCATTTCGGAACTCCTTGGTTAAAATCTAAAAATAAGTTAGCAACTTTAACTTAAGAATCAAGTTAAGACTTTGTAAATAATTTTAAATAAAGTATTTTTAAACATTGAATCTGAAAAGTAAGATGTCACCGTCTTTAACTTCATACTCTTTGCCTTCGGATCGATATTTACCGGCATCCTTTACGGCTTGTTCGGATTTAAGTTCAAAAAGATCTGAACAATGATAGGTTTCGGCTCGAATAAAACCACGCTCAAAATCGGAATGAATAACACCTGCAGCTTGAGGCGCCAACATGCCCGCTTTTATCGTCCAAGCACGAACCTCTTTTTTTCCGGCTGTAAAATAAGTTCGAAGGTGTAAGAGCTTATAAGATTCTCGAATCACTTGGTTTAAACCTGGTTCTCTTAATCCTAAATCTTCTAAAAAGGCCTGCTGCTCTTCAGGATCTAATTGCGAGACTTCGGCTTCAATGGCACTAGAGATCACTAGGGATTTGTTATTTTCACTTGCAGCAAATGCGGCTACTTTTTGTGTCATCTCATTGCCATCTTTAGCAAACTGCTCTAGCACATTGCAGATATAGAGCACTGGCTTGATAGAAATTAAATGTAATTCTTTAACAAGTTTTTTTTGATCTTCGTTTTCAATGTTGTAGTGCCTAGCGCTTTTACCTTCAGCTAGTAGGTCGTAAACACCTTTGACAACATCGTACTCTAGTTTTTGTTTAGGGTCTTTAGATGTTTTAGCGATTTTTTCAATCTTTTTTAAGCGCTTTTCCATCGAGTCTAAGTCAGCCAAAATAAGCTCTGTGTTGATGACTTCAATGTCGCGAATAGGATCAACGCTTCCTGATACGTGCACAACATTGTCGTCTTCAAAACAGCGAACTACATGTAAAATCGCATCGGTTTCACGAATATTGGCTAAAAACTGATTTCCCAATCCCTCACCTTTTGAAGCTCCTTTTACTAACCCTGCTATATCCACAAATTCCATAGAGGTAGGAATCTTTTTTTCAGGCACCACAAACTTAGTAATCATTTCGATACGTTCATCTGGGACGGCAACTACACCGACATTGGGATCAATAGTGCAAAATGGATAATTGGCGGATTCTGCTCCGGCCTTTGTAATGGCATTAAATAGTGTGCTTTTGCCAACATTAGGTAATCCAACAATTCCAACTTGTAATGCCACTACTTACTCCTTTGTGTTATTTCAACAAACCCTGTCTTTTTATTAAACTGATTTGCCGCTTTGTCATGACCAAGATTTATAAAAGCTTCGATACTTTGACATCCGTGGCTAAAAACTTGGGGAAATTGCTCTTGTTCCTCAGGCTCAAAATTCATAAGGACAAATCTTTCAACAGGGATTTGACCCATCTCTGCTCGAATTCCAATTTTTAAGCGACTGTAAGCCGAACCGATTTTTTCGTGAATATTTTTAATTCCATTATGTCCTCCAGGGCTGCGGTCATAAAAAAACCGAAAAGCACCATAGGGCATATCTAGATCGTCTTGCAAAATTAAAATATCTTCTTTGTTGATTTTATAGAATGTCATCAAGGCTTGAATGGACTCACCAGATAAGTTCATGAAAGTTTGAGGCTTAGCTAATAAAATTTGATGACCTTGGAATTGAACTTTGGTCAGTAGACTTTTTTTTTCCTCTTTATAGTCAGAGGCTTTAATGGATTTGGCCCATGCATCCAAAACTAAGAAACCAATGTTGTGACGAGTGAGTTCATATTTTTGGCCTGGGTTGCCAAGGCCCGCTATCAAAAAAGTCTTCGAGTTCATAGAATCGCTATCCAGGCTTACTCTTCGTCAAACAAAATACTAACTGAATCGTTGCCATAAATACGCTGTATGGCATCGGCAACAACAGATGCGACAGAAATCACTTTTATCTTTTTAGATTTTTTAGCGACTTCATTCAGAGGTATAGTGTCAGAAACCCAAAGTTCTTTAAGTGGGCTTTTTTCGAGTCTTGTGATTGCTGGACCAGATAGCAGTGGGTGAGTTATAACGGCGTGCACTTCTTTAGCACCATTATCAACTAAGCTTTTTATCCCTTCACTTAAAGTTCCCGCCGTATCAATAATGTCATCGACGACAATTGCGATTTTACCTTTAACTGAACCAATTAAATTATAAGCTTTGGCTTCATTGGGACCGGTTCTGCGTTTATCAATAATAGCAATCGAGCAATCAATTCTTTTGGCAAATATTCGTGCTCGTTCTACGCCCCCGGCATCAGGGCTGACAACTACAAATTCGTCGCCGGAACCTTTTTGCTCTTTCCAAGCTTTTGATAAGGTTGGAATCGCAAATAAGTGATCAAAAGGTATGTTAAAAAATCCTTGAATCTGAGCGCTATGAAGGTCCACAGCTAAAACTCGGTTGGCCCCTGCGGCAGAGATTAAATCAGACACACATTTAGCGGAAATAGGAACCCTAGGTTTTACTTTTCGATCTTGCCTAGCATAACCAAAGTAAGGAAGTACAGCTGTGATACTTTTGGCCGAGGCACGCTTTAGCGCATCCAAAATAATAAAAAGTTCCATATAGTTTTCATTGACTGAAGGACAAGTGCTTTGAATCACAAAAACATCAGCACCTCGGATACTTTCATGAATTTCTACTTGAATTTCACCATCGGAAAATCGATTAATTTTGGTTTTGCACAGTTCGATATTAGCAGCTTTTGCAACTTTGGCCGCAAACTCAGGATTAGAGTTGCCGGTGATAATTTTTAGTCGAGACATACTATTGGTTTAGCCTCACACTCATGTTTTATCAACCGCTATTTAAACCATTCAGGGTATTTTTCCATCAAAGCTTGTTTTAAGGATTGGGTAGCAAGTTTTCGGTGGGAGATTTTATTTTTTATAGCAAGCCCTAACTCAGCCATAGTTTTATCATAACCTTCAGGAATAAAAATAGGGTCATAGCCAAAGCCACTTGCACCTTTAGGACCCATCGAGATTTCACCATGAACTTCACCAATGGTACTAATTTCAAAGTCGGGACCTTTGAAATATAGACATGATACAAATTTGGCTTTGCGAGCCAAAGGCGTTCGTATTTTCACCATTTTTAAAACTTTATCGCAGTTCTGTGCATCAGAGGCTTTATCGCCAGCGTACCTTGCCGAAAAAATTCCTGGAAACCCATTTAACCCCTCAACAACTAGTCCTGAATCCTCAGCAATCACGGGCTCAGAATTATTTAGTACGGCATATAAGGACTCAGCTTTGATTTTGGCATTTTCTAAAAATGTTGTTCCCGTTTCATCGGGAGCACTGTAATTAGGAACATCTCGAGCTATCTTAAATTTAAACAAAAGTGGATCAAACAAAATTTCAAACTCTCGAATTTTACCAGAGTTAAAAGTGGCAAGCCAAAAAGTATTCATAAGTTCCTACAAGAATTTCTTCTGCATTTCAAAAATATGTGCGCATGTTGTTTGTGCCACCGTCATCATTTTTTGAAACTCAGAGGCATTGAAAGTTTGTTTCTCGGCGGTGCCTTGAATCTCTATAAAATCCATTTCCGAATTCATAACAAAGTTAACATCTGAGTCGCAGTGGGAGTCTTCTTCAAAATCTAAGTCTACATGGATGTTTGCACCAAGCTTACCAACACTTACCGCGGCGACTAAAAACCGAGTTGGATCTTCTTTTAAGATATTCTGTTTAAGCAAAAAGTTTAAGGCCTGTTTAACAGCAATAAAGCCACCGGTTACAGCCGCGGTGCGAGTGCCACCATCAGCCTGAATAACATCACAATCAACCATGATAGACTTTTCGGGCATTTTTTTTAAATCAAAACCGGATCTTAAAGCACGTCCTATAAGTCTTGAGATTTCTAAGCTTCGTCCTCCGGTTAAAGCTTTTGCACGTTGAATGCGTTGGTGCGTTGAACGAGGCAGCATACTGTACTCGGCCGTAATCCAACCTTCCCCTTTTCCGGCCAGCCATTTTGGTGTGTTCTCTTCGATGGAAGCGGTACACAGAACATGTGTATCGCCAAATTTTACTAAACAGCTGCCTTCAGCGTATTTAGCAACATTAATTTCAAAGCTTAAAGGACGCATTTGGTCCAAAGGTCGGTCATTTAATCTCAAAGGGCATCCTTATGGTTAAAAATATATTAATAGGTCTTGGCAGTTAGGTTATTAAAATACAGTTGTAAACCCAAAGCTAAATTTTTTGCAAGTTGTTGTCTTTTTTCTGCTGAATTTAAGGTCTTAAAATCGTCTTCGTTAGAAAGATAACCCAGTTCAATCAAAGAGCTTGGAATCGGCAATTGTTTTAAGACATAAAATTGGCCTTCACGGATTTCAGATTTTTTATAAGGCCAATTTTTCTTCAAGCTTTCAGCTAAGTCTAAACTTTGACGACGTGTTTTCATTCGTAACATATCTAAAATTATAATGTTGGCGGGGCTACGAATTCCAAGCTTTTTAACATTAGGATAGTAAAATCTAGGATGCTCTATTGGTGAGAGAGCTTTAAGATCAGCGTCTGCTGATAAAAAAGTTAAAAAGTCAGTGTGTCCCAAAAGAGCATTTGAGGGCTCAATATAAAACTCGGTGCCTTTAATCCTGGGGTTGGAGTGAATATTGGCATGAATCGAAATAAACACAAGCGGCTGCATAGCAATAGCCATTTGAACTCGCTCTTGCAAAGTTAAAGTTTGGCTTTTGCTGCGAGTAAGGTGATTGGTAATTTTAAGCTTACTTAGTTCTGAACTTAGTTTTTCCGAAACATCGAAGACGACAAAATCTTCAGAGAGCTGGGAAGCAATGCCCCCAAAGTCTTCGCCTCCATGTCCTGGATCAATCAGGACTTGAATTTTTTTTTCACTTTGAGCCCAAACTTTTAAAGAAAACCAAGGGCAAAAAGTCAAAACGAATAATAATGAGCAAATATTAACAAAAGATAAAAACATGAAAATAGTATACGTGGTTTTGAATAAAAAAAAAGCGACCTGGTTTTGTAAGGAGGGGGGCCAGGCCGCTAGGGGGATATATTGAAACTTAATTAGAGCAAGCTATGTGCCAAGCTCTGTGCCTTGTTAATTTGATTTAAAGTCAGGGATTGGTTGCAATTCGGTGCCATGATTGTATTCTTTTCAAATAAACTAATGAATTCTTGGAAAAGTCGAGATATAGTAAAGTTCGCAAATTTTAATCCTACAGGAGCGCCAGCCATGAAAAACATAATACAGATACTATTACTAATTTTTTTCGCATCTTCAGTTCAAGCCAAAGATGTTGATAAAGCTAAACTTGAGCTCAACGACAAGGTCAACGAGGCTTCCGCAGTTAAGGCCGAAGAGAATTCAGCTCAAAGTGCCGCGGAAAGAGAAAAAAAACGTGCTGAAGAGATATTTGCGCTCGTGACCAAAAAACGCGCTGAAACAGAAACAGCCATTGCCACAAGCAAAGCCAAATTGGCAGAGTATACAACTCTTAAAACGCAGCAAGAAGGTTTAATCAGAGAGTACAATGCTGAATTGGTCCAACTAAAAACGGATAGCGAAAAAGCCATAAAAGATACTAAAAATTACGAAATTAAAACTGCAGAGCTATTAAAAGCACGGAAAGAATTAACCGACAAAATTAAGAAAGATCAAAAAACCTACGCCGATACTAAAAAGAAACTAGCTAAAATTGAAGCAGCTAATAAAAAAGAACAAGCTAAGATGGAAGCGCTTACAAAAAATTTCGAGAAGATTTCTAAGCTTAAAGAAGCTGAAGAGAAAAAATATGAATCAACCAAAGCGAAAGTGGAAGATAATATTGCTTCAATGGATGAAAAAACCATTCAAACCAAATCCAAAATTGAAAATTTGCAAAAACAAATTGATGAGTTAAAAGCCAAGGGCGTAGAGTTGAAAAAGAAAGAGCTTGAAGTCAAAAACAACCTGTTGCAAAAAACTACAGATTACAAAGCTTTAGCCGCTTATTTCAAAGAGCTTAAGAAAGCCGAAGTGCTTATGGCTAAAGAAGCTAAGTCTGCTGAAACTGAAAAGAATTAAATGAATGAATGATGAAAAAGTTTGGCTTACAGAAACTCGATTAGGGATTTGGAGTGTGGCTGTAATAGCCCTTGTATGTATCTCAGTAGCTCTGTCTTACACCAGAGCTATTTTAATTCCATTCATCTTTTCGCTATTTTTATACTTTATGCTTTTACCACTCATGCGATCATTACGGCAAAAATTTAATTGCCCTCGATGGCTAGCCTTAGCCATAACCTTTATGTTCGTTTTTATGATTATTATTTCGTTAGGCTTATTTATCACAACGACAGTCAAAGGCTTTTTTGAAGGTTATGAAGCTTATCAAAACAAAGTTATAATTGTTTTTGAACAGATAAAAACTAATTTATCCGCACAGGGTTATAATGTAGAGGCTTTAGATATTGAGGACCAAATTAAAAAAATTCCTGTAGTTGATATTCTTAAAAATACAGGGTTTGGGGTCTTAAATTTTATTGGCAAGTTAGCTTTAGTATTTATTTTTTTACTATTTCTTTTTACGGGAACTAAAACCCAAAGTGCCGAAGACGAACGTGTCACCAATGAACTTTTAATTGAAATTGATCGTAAAATTCGTCAATACCTCATCACTAAGCTTGCAACTTCAACGGTCACTGCGGTGATCGTTGGTGTCTTTCTTTTTTCTATGAATTTAGACTTTGCTTTTGCATTTACCGTACTAGTGTTTGTCCTTAACTTTATTCCGACAGTAGGCTCTGTTATTGCTACAATTCTGCCCATACCCGTAGCCTTAATTCAATATGAAAATCCTGCTTATATTGTATCGATTGTAGCTATTCCGACCGTGGTTCAATTCTGTATTGGCAATCTTATAGAACCTATTTTACTTGGTGATAGTCTTAAACTTCATCCCGTAATGATCCTTATTTCATTGATGTTTTGGACACTTATTTGGGGCATACCAGGGGCTTTTATTGCTGTACCTATTACAGCCGTTATAAAAATAATTTTCGAAAAAATTGAGGGCGGTAAAGCCATATCAAATCTTATGGCAGGCCAAATACAGAATTAATAGAATTGACTCCAAATCTTATGATGATTAGTTCCTATCTATTTTAATCCGTTTTATTCTTCAACGTAATAAGCACCATAAGAATCATCAAAATTTTTGTCAAATGCAGCTCCTGAGCAATCTTCTATGTTTTGTCCCATAGATCGCCAGTAACTTGCATCTTCAATATACAGAGTTCTTTCTTGAATAATCCATTGTTCTTTCGCTAAATAGTACTCAGAGACATAAGAACTAAAGCCATTAATTTTTTCATAATATCCTTTTAAGTCATTCCCAGGCTTACTGCTGCAATCTAAGTTTATGTTGCCTTGATTGGTTCCATGATAAAATCGTAGTCGTAGAACATTAGAATACTTTTTCCCATGACCCTTTTTCCAAACTCCGTCTTTTGATCCATACAATGGGGTAAACTTGTCTAATTTCTCAGCCTGAACATAAGCATATGCTAAAGTATTTTTGTCAGTCTCTTTAAACTCAAAACTTAAGCCGGATTGATTTTGACTGTAAGGATGAACAACATTTGAAATATTAATTCGACCTTCGCGGTGTGCCCACTTTAATCCATTGATTTTAAAGTTTGAAGTGTTGCGATAACCAAATAGTATGAATTCGTTATTGTATTCTTCTCCTTTGTTGTAGTAATCACCAACTTCAATTGCGCTTCCATCACTGCCAAAAAATATTAATGCATGAGTAGCCGGAGTATTATTAAGAGCGTATTGTTTCGTCCACACACCTAACATTCCAGGAAGTTGAAGATTAAAGTGTTGATCATATAATTCTAAAAATGAACTTGGATTTGGAGAGTAAGTGTAAGTTGCGTAGTCTTGACCAACACTGTTTTTATATTTTTTTTGCATGATTTGTTTTGGAAAATAGTGTTTTAAATCTACAACAGATAAAATTTCAGTCTTTAATAATCCTTCAATTTCTGGCAAGCTTTCTATTGGAAATGGTAAATCCTTAGGGTTTATTTCACCAGAAAAATTACTATTTGAATTTATACTTTTAAATTCTGCACAATTATTAAAAAATAAAATTAATAAGAATATGGGGGGTAAAATTAAGACTTTTTTTGTTCTCACCATTAAACCCCAGTTAAATACTAGTAAAATTAACATTAACATATTGAATTCAAATAGCTTGTCGAAAACATTGATAATTTTCTTTAGAATTTTAGCGACTTAGACAATTCTTTGGACTAAAGAATTCTAAGTGTTGCTTAAAAACCTTGATTTATCAAAAAAATCAAATTGAACCTTATAAATAATGATAATCTAAATAATTTAAAATTTTAGTTCACATAGAATTTAGCAAAAGATTTGATTGTTTAAATCCGCGAATGAGTAAATTTATTTTTCAAATTATATTGGACTTAAAATATATCTAATACTTGATTAAACATATTCAGAAATTTTTATGCTTTTAAAATTAAAATTAAAATTAAAATTAAAATTAAAATTTATCTAATTTAATAAAGTAGGCTGGCAAAACAAGCTGTAACAAATGCGGCTAAAGTTCCACCAATAACTGATTTAATTCCAAGCTGAGCAAGATTTTTTCTTTGCGTGGGGGCAAGAGCTCCGATTCCACCAACTTGAATAGCTATAGAACTAAAATTGGCAAAACCACATAGAGCATAAGATAAGATGATTTTGCTTTTTGCACTCAATTGCTCACCAGCTTGAGACAGTTCAAGGTACGAGATAAATTCATTAAACACGACTTTTTTACCCAATAAGCTAGAGGCATAAAATAGTTCGTCAAACTTAATTCCTAAAAGAAATGAAAATGGTAAAAACAACCAACTTAAAAGCAATGAAAAGGTAAGTTTCACTTCGCCTTCAGTTAACATGGAGGCAGGAGTTAAACTCTGGCCCCATTGATTAAACCCAATAAGCTCTCCGAAGCTCATCATCAGACTGTCAGCCATGTAAATGAGTGCGATGAATGCGATCAGCATTGCTCCTACATTAGCCATAAGTTTTAGGCCTTCACTGGCGCCACTGGCAGCAGCATCGATGATGTTTTCGTACTCAATTAAAATTTGATCGGGCATGTGATGAGCCGTCAAAGAGACTTCGGTCTCTGGAATCATAATTTTAGCAAACATAAGAGCTGCAGGGGCTGACAATACACTTGCAATCACTAAGTGACCTGCAATGTTTGGTATACTGGAGGACAAGAACCCCACATAACTGATCATCACACCGCCAGCCACAGTGGCCATACCACCTACCATGACCGTAAAAATTTCTGATCGAGTCATTGTGGGTAAAAATGGTTTCACGACTAATGGCGCTTCGGTTTGTCCAACGAAGATGTTGGCAACGACTGATAAAGTTTCTGCGCCGCTGACTTTTAAAGTGTGACGCAAGACTTTAGCTAAGGCTGAAATAATCAAAGGTAAAATTTTAAGGTGGTACAAAATGGCCGAAAGTGACGAGAAAAAAATGATCGATGGAAGGACTTGAATGGCAATAATAAATCCGGATTGCTTTGCATCCGCAAGTGGACCAAATAAAAACTGTGTTCCTTTTTCCGTAAAACGTAATACTGATGCTATGAAAGTGTTAGCCCAGTCAAAAATAAAAAATAATGGGGCGGGGATATCCAAACCGGGAATACCAATTAAAAGCAAAGCCAAAATTAACTGTAAAACTAATGCTTTTAGGATAAAAATAAAACTCACTTTTTTTCGCTCTGATGAAAATAAGTAAGCTAAACCAATAAATGCCATGATTCCAAGCATGCTTTGCAATCTTTCCATACACCGTCCTAACACAACTTTGACATTAAATACTGTCCTATTATGTTAATTTTGATTAGGTTTTTTGTACAGCACCACACTCTTACAATTAATCGCTTGCTTTCAAACATTATCAACCTTTATAAAGGTGCTCTCATGATTAAAAAGTCCCTCTCTAATCTGGTTTGCTTGATCTTTTTTATTTCACTTGAAGGCCAAGTTTGGGCGTCTTCCCAATTGATCAACGGAGCTGGAGCTTCATTTCCTTATCCGCTTTATTCTATGTGGTTTAAAACTTATAATCAAAAATTTCCAGATGTAAAAATCAACTATCAATCCATCGGTAGCGGTGGGGGTGTTAGACAAGTTGTAACTGGAACTATCGATTTTGGGGCCACTGATTCGCCCATGAAAGATGAAGAGCTTAAAGCGGCCAAATCCAAAATTTATCACATACCTACGGTACTAGGTGGAGTTGCGATAACTTATAATTTACCTGATTTTAAAGGTGAGATTAAACTAACACCAGAATTGTTAGTCGAAATATATGCTGGGCAAATTCGCAAATGGAATGATCCGAAATTAGTGCAACTTAATCCTGGTCTGGCTCAAGTCAAAAATTATGTGATTCCTATGCGCCGGTCGGATGGCAGTGGTACCACATCCGTATTCACAGAGTATTTGGCTAAAGTTTCGCCTTTTTGGAAAAACAAATTTGGTTCAGCCAAAGCTATCAAATGGGCTACTGGTTTAGGTGGAAAAGGGAATGAAGGTGTTACTGGTTTAGTTCGGCAAAATCCTGGAGCATTAGGATATGTTGAAGTGACCTATGCCAATGTAGCAAAACTGCCTACTATCAGTATTCAAAACAAAAAGGGTAACTTTATCAAACCAACACTAGAGGCCATATCCCTGGCCACTCAAGGTGTAAATATACCCGAAGACTTCAGAGTATCTGTTACAAATTCAGATCACCCTCAGGCTTATCCTATAGCTGCTTTTACATACCTTCTGGTGCCAGTGAATATGACAGAAACCAAGTCCGAAGTTTTTCGTGAATTTTTAAAGTGGTCCATGAAAGACGGGCAAAATTTGGCGGAAACATTGAACTACGCTCAACTGCCATCGGCTTTATCGGCTCGCGTTTTGAAAACCATAGATCAAATTAAGTTTACGTCTCACTGACATGGCGAATATTAAATCACGAGACCACCATCCTGGTGATAAAGTGTTCTTTTATATTTTAAGATCTGTTTCGGTCTTAACCATAGGTGTTTTTATGCTTATGGTTTTTTCAATTGGTAAAATGTCCTTGCAGTCTTTTGAAACCTTTGGACTGTCATTTTTTGTAACCAATGATTGGAATCCAATTGAGGAATACTTTGGGGCTCTGCCGTTTATTTATGGCACGTTAATATCTTCTTTTTTAGCTCTTATAATTGCGGTTCCAATTAGCTTAGGTATGGCTTTGTTTGTGAACGAGATTGCACCTCGATGGTTAGCCGCTCCTCTTGGCTTTCTTGTTGAAATGCTAGCGGCTATACCAAGTATTGTTTACGGGCTTTGGGGGCTGTTTGTCTTAGCTCCATTTTTACGTCAATACGTTCAACCCCCCATGGACACGCATCTAGGATTTATACCTTTGTTTTCAGGACCACCTTTAGGAGTTGGAATGTTTGCAGCTGGAATTATCCTCGCGTTCATGATCACACCTACAATTTCAACCATTAGTCGCGAAGTGTTTTCTTCTGTTCCTCCAATCATGCGTGAAGCCGCATATGGTCTAGGGGCTACCCGCTGGGAAATGCTGAAACTTGCGGTTCTTAGATCTTCGGTACCAGGAGTTGTAGCGGCTATTATGCTTGGGTTTGGCAGAGCCCTGGGCGAGACAATGGCCGTAACAATGATTATTGGCAACGTGCCTCAGATTCGGTTGAACCTTTTTGAACCCGCTCAAACTATGGCTTCTCTTATTGCCAATGAATATGCGGAAGCAGAGACAAGTTTGCAGTTATCGTCTCTTACGGCCATTGGCATGACTTTGTTTTTGGTCTCTTTATTAGTCAATGGGGCAGCTCGTTTTGTGATTTGGAAAAACAAAGAAAGATACAAAATTTAATAATTGAAATAACTAAATTTTAAGGAAATCTCGTGAGCACAGCTATTTACCAAACTTCAACTATGGATTTACGACGAAGGATTAAAAGTCGAATAATGATTTTGGTTTTGATGTTAGCTGCATTTCTAGCGGCCGTGCCTTTTGTGTTTATAAGTGTTTATGTAATTTATAAAGGTGCTACTTCCATAAATTTAGATTTTTTTACCCAATTGCCGGCGGCTCCTGGCGAGGAAGGTGGTGGTATCGGTAACGCCCTTCTTGGCAGTTTCATTATGGTCTCGCTTGCGACCTTTGTGGCGATCCCTTGGGGCATCATCTGTGGTCTTTATTTAAGTGAATATAGCGCTACTAAATTGTCGAAATTTTTAAGTTTTACAATAGACTTAATGACAAGTGTGCCCTCAATTGTAGTGGGAATTTTTATTTATGCGACCATAGTTTTGTTAATGGGGAATTTCTCTGGGTTTGCTGGCTCCTGTGCCTTATTTGTAATTATGATTCCAATCATTGTAAGATCTACCGAAGAAATTTTAAAATTAGTGCCATTTCATATCCGTGAAGCAGGTTTGGCCTTAGGTTTGCCACGATGGAAAGTGATTTTAAGAATAGTACTTCCAGGCATTAAAAGCTCGCTTATTTCTGGTGTGATGTTGTCTCTGGCAAGAGCCTCTGGTGAGACCGCACCGCTTTTATTCACAAGTCTAGCTAATCAGTATTGGTCGACGAGCTTAACGCAGCCAATGGCATCACTACCTGTGCAGATTTATAATTTTGCGATCAGTGGTTTTGAAAATTTAGAACGACAAGCATGGGCTGGCAGTCTTGTGCTGGTTATGTTTGTTGTGTTAACTAATTTAATTACTCGATTACTTTTTAGTCATAAAATTAGCAAAAAAAAAGGTTAAGTCTAGATGTCTAATGAAGTTTTATTTAAAGTTGAAAACTTAAATGCGGGCTTTGGTGAAAGCCATATTTTAAAAGATGTCTCCTGCTATTTTACAAAAAACGATGTGATCGCTCTCATTGGGCCTTCTGGTTGTGGTAAATCCACTTTTATTAGAACACTAAATCGATTGCACGAAGAGGTCAGTCTGGCTTGGATTCGCGGTCGTGTTTTTTTTAATAACAATGACATATATGAAGCGAGTGTTGATCCTGTGCTAATTCGACGACAGATTGGTATGGTCTTTCAAAAACCAAATCCATTTCCTGGGCTTTCCATTTTTGAAAATGTTGGTATTGGACTTAGACTTGCGGGTGTGAAGAACAAATCTTCTTTAAGTGACATGATAGAAAAGGCACTTAAACAAGCGGCTCTTTGGGATGAGGTCAAAGAGAAACTGCATAAACCAGGAACCAGTTTGTCTGGGGGGCAACAGCAAAGACTTTGTATCGCCAGAGCTTTGGCGGTTGAACCTCCTGTTATTTTAATGGATGAACCTACTAGTGCCCTAGATCCAATTTCAACAGCCAAAATTGAGGATCTTGTCCAGGAACTTAAAAAAACCGTGACCGTTATTATGGTGACCCATAATATGCAACAGGCTTCAAGAATTTCAGATAAAACCGCTTTTTTTCTTATGGGTGAGTTGGTAGAGTTTGATGATACATCCAAAGTATTTACTGAACCTCAAGATGAGCGCACTGAAAATTATATTACGGGAAGATTTGGTTAACTTTATATTTTTCTTTGAAGGTATTAGTTAGCAAACATAATGTAATAAATTGTATCATAGTATAAGGAGCACAAGTGTCTAAAAGCAACGTAGAGACAGTTATTGATGATCTCAAAAAACATGTTCTAGAAGCTGGTAACTTAGTTAAAAGTGCAGTTCATCATGCTTGTGCAGCTACACTGGAAAAAAGCGAATTTGAAATCGCCAAAGTCCTGCAATATGAAGAGCTTATTAATCAGCACCATTCAAGTTTGGACAATCATTGTATGCAAGCTTTAGCCAAGCTTTCGCCATTTGGTCAGGATCTTCGAATGATTATCTCGGTGATAAAAATCAATTCAGATTTAGAGCGCATGGGGGATCAATCCAGAAATATTGTTCGAATCTTAAAGGATGATTTTGAAAAAACTCATTCTTTTGAAACACCACATTTTAAAAAAATGATAACGGATGTTAAATGGATGGTAGAGCAATCTATTGAATGCTTTCCTCGTGGAAATGTACAGCAAGCTATGCTTGTCTTAGGGCGTGAACAGATAGTTGATGACGCAAAAAAAGAAATCACTTTAGAACTTCTAGAGCGCATGAAATCGAAACCCGAATCTGTAAAATCTTCTTTGGATTTTATTTTAATAGTTAAAAACTTAGAGCGTATTGCCGACCACTGCACTAATATTGCAGAAGAAACTATCTTTGTTATGACTGGCAAAGACATTCGCCACCAAAAACTCCCCCTCACCTAGGGTGCCACCTAAGGTGCCAGGTTCTTTTTTCCTACTCCATCCAACTCAGCAAATTGTCCGGTTTTGTAAGTACCAGGATTTGTTGGGTTTTATTGCTAATTTTATTAGCTGCTTTTGCTCGGAATTCTTAGTTAATTAGAATCATAATAAAAAAAATGGATTTAGGATTACAAGGAAATTTGTATTCAAATTGACTAGAACGTCATGTTTCTCATTTCTTCAAAATTGGTTACACATACTAAGGTGCTAGGTTTCTTATCAATCTCATTAATTGATTTAAGTCAGGTTAGGTTTTTATCTTTTTCAGTCTGAAAGAACTTAAAAAATAACAATAATTGGCAATTAGTGTTTCAAAAAAATGAAGTCTGATTTTGTAATTTACGATAAGTTAGATTTATATTTATTCGAAATTAAGAAGAGACACTATTTGTTTGTACCACTTTTTCTAAACAAGCAAAAGCTAGGCAGGTATTGCCAGGAAAAAGAACCTGGCACCTTAATGGCACCTTAAAAATTAATTTGATTAAAGAACTCCCCGCTAATTGTTACAACGGCCGACAATGGTTTGTCTTCAATACCACCTGTTGGCCAATGACTTGTGTATGGTCCATCTTTTGGAGTTAACTCACCAGGATGCTGGACACTTAGAAATAAAGTTTTGCCATCATCTGAAAAACTAGGGCCAGTTAATTCAGCATCAAAAGGGGCTGAAGCAACTTGTATCACTTGGCCAGCGTTTTGACCTTTTCTTGGGACCACAAAGAGTCCATTGTGTCCAAAACCTTTATAAAACCTCTTGTTGATTGCATGACCGGCAATGTCAGTCGTGATCCAAAGATTTCCTTGATTATCAAATGCCAAATTGTCGGGACAAGCTAGCCCTGCTTTTGGCCCACCAGTAAGGAAGGTTTCATGCTCAAAGATTTCAGAACTATAGTTATTTTCTGGTTCAATAATTTTTAAGATCGAACCAAAATAATCATTCTGCGATTTGTTGTTGGTAAGGGCAATAAATACATGTCCACTCAAGGGGTCGATTTCAATGTCCTCAGGTCTAGCTAGCGGAGTTCCACCAATTAATTTTGCAGCTTCACGGCAGAAAGTTTGGACTTCAGTTTGATTTTTAAAATGTTTTTTTAAAAGGGGTTGTTTTTCAATATTTAAACTTAACCATTTTTTTTGTTCTAAAGATGCTACAAAAAGCTCTCCTATATCTAAAGAGTTTTTTTCATAGGCTACAAATTTAT
This sequence comes from Bdellovibrionales bacterium, assembly GCA_041740515.1. GTDB lineage: Bacteria > Bdellovibrionota > Bdellovibrionia > Bdellovibrionales > UBA1609 > JAMLIO01. The sequence goes on from JBGSLV010000035.1 coordinate 23,005, forward strand.
ATAAACATTCGTTATCAGCATCATCCCCCGAATAAACAACGGTGCGTCCATCAGAATTTAAAACTGTTTTGGCGCATTCGTGGGAAAACCGACCTAAACCTACAAGTTTCTTCGAGACTTTGGTTTCAGGATTAAATTCTACAACCCAACCATAATGTCTGGGGTCCAAAGCTTCACGTTTGTGCCACATTACACTATTAGGCCCATCAACTACTTTAGTTAATTTTTTTTGATTTCGATTATAGTCACCGTAGTAATGCTGATAATTTTCCTCACAAGTAAGTAAAGTGTTCCAGGGTGTTAATCCTCCTGAACAATTTGCAAATGTTCCAATGGCGAAGCTTTGATTTCCAATTTTCTCACCTAAGCTGAAAGGAATTTTGGTGTCTGCAGATAATCTTGTGTTGTAGAGGCTATTAGGAACAATTTTCCAGTTTACATCTTCTTGAATTTCAAAGAAGCTTCCTCCTAACATTTTTTTTTCTGCATTATATTGTTCTAAAGTTGGGACTTCATTTCTGTTTCGTCCCGATGCAAGAACACAAGAAAAAGCTTCGTGATTAACCCACAGTCCGTATTTGTTATTTTTAAGTTTTACAAACTGAGTAAAGTCATTATTAGTACCAAACTTAAGTCCTGAAGAAATAGGGTCGCCTTCCTTTACTAAAATGTCATAGCTCAAACCTGAAGCAAGAGTTAGTTCGTCTTTAGCAATCCCTGGTTTTAATCCTAAGTTTGAGGTGTTTTTGGGTGCCTGTGTACACGAATTATTAAAGCCAGTACTTCCAACAGCAATGGCCCCTCCCAAAAATTTTAAGAACTGTCTGCGATTTTGAGCAATAACTGGATTTTGCGACATTGGACCTCTTGAAAGATTTTTATTTAAAACAATGAGTTGAATAGTTCTAAAATACTATTAGGTCAGGTCAAGTTATCGACCAAGTCAGGAGTTGGTTTTCATTTAGTACACTTAAATATATGGCACTGATTGTAAGGGTCTTTTTTTCGTATGTTTTCCAATTTTTATATTTTATGCCTCGGAATGAGATATAAGCGTTTATGGGAAATGATTTCATCGACTTGGACTTGCATTATTTCAGCGCAAACTTTATAAATAAAGAACTAGTATAAAACTAGTAAATTAAACATAAACAGTAACAAGGAAAGAAACAGTGAGCACAGGTACAGTAAAATTTTTTAATACAGGTAAAGGTTTCGGTTTTATTACACAAGATAATGGAAGCGATCTATTTTTTCACATTTCAGAAATCCAAGGTCGTGAGCCTCAAGAAGGCGACAAGGTTGAGTATGAAGTTGGTGAAGGACGTAAAGGGCCTTGTGCTCTTAAAGTCAAAGTTAAAAACTAACTCAAAGTCTCATACTTAAAAAAAAAGCCACTCTTCAGAGTGGCTTTTTTTTTGTCCAAGAGCCGTTTGGGTGCCAGGTTCCTTTTTCCTACTTCATCAAACTCTGCAAATTGTCCAGTTTTGTAAGTGCCAGGATTTGTTGGGTTTTATAGCTAATTTGATTAGCTGCTTTTGCTCGGAATTCTTAGCTAATCAGAGTCCTAATAAAAAAAATGGGATTAGCATTCTAGGAAAATTTATTTAAATATAAAATGAATAAAGAATAAAAAAACTGAGCTAGCCTTTTTGAGTTAAATAACATTGTAACTATTTGGACATAATTAAATGATGACTTCCGAATTGAAGAAAATGAACCCTGAACCGCAGCTAAAGTTTAGTTAAAAGTTTATGACAACTTTAGTCCGTTGATTTTTGAATTAGGAAAAAAGAATCTGGCACCCAAGGGTGGCACCCAAGGGGGGCGAAAAAGGGCAAGGGGAGGTTTGGGTGGGGGACATTTTTGGCTAAGATGTGGGCATCAGCTAAAAAATAATAGGGTTTGAAGGGGCTAAAACGGTTTTTTGAATTGGCAAGGGGGTTGCTAAGTATAGGGTGTTGGTTCAAGTCCTCCCCCTTCTTGATCGACAACCAAACAATCATGTTGGTTCTTGGGGCCCTGTGCAAGGGCCCCTTTTTTTTAGTCTAATATAGAATTAGAAAATTCCTGTGTACTATAATTATAGCAAAGTAAAGTAATTGATCTAAGTGTCTTTAGACTGCTTATAGAGAATAGGAGCGAAACGTAGGCGAAAAATATTAAGGTCAAAATCAGTGTCTATTTTATTTCGCAGTTGGATTAAGATATATTCTTTAATGTTCTCACGTTCAATAAAGTCAGTTTGGGGCATAGCTGCAAAGAACCTGTAACAGACCTCATCAATAAATTGATGAGGCGTTTCGTTCTCTAAACCTGTTTCATAAAGTCGCTCATCGATTAAATGTTCTAGTACTTTTAAACTTTTCATACAAAACTCTTCGGACTAAGCATCACAAAAATTGACCCGTCTGAAGAGCTGGTTTTTATATCTTTAGATTGCTATTCTAGCTTTGAAGTATGAATCTGCTAGAAATTGACGAAAGTATCAGCGATATTCAAAGAGCTTTGGGCTTTAAAGTTCAAAGCGTTTCCTTTTACAACAAGACTTTGGTTCTAAAGCTTTGGCACAATCATGTCTCTTATAACTTAATACTATCTGTGCTATGGGGCCAACAGGGTATTTTCTTAATACCAACAGATCAACATAAGTCTAAGTTCAAAAATGAAAAAAAACCCATCCAGCTTTTTACCGAAAGTCATTTTAAAGACAGTGTTTTACTAGATGTTTCTCGAGATGAAGTTGTGGGACGAAAAGTTGATCTAGAGTTTTCAACTGCTGAGTCTAAAAATTCAAATCCTTTAAATTCAAGCGATGAGTCTAAACCCTTAAGGATTTCAATCTGTTTAATCCCTTCGGTCATGAACATATCGGTGTTTTCTTTAGAAAAAAGCGTGCATCTTCAAAAGCCTAAAGAGCTACCCCAAATGCAAGAGATGGATATCAACATTCTTAAATCTCGAGGTTTAGAGGTATTAAAAAAACCTTGGACAGATATAATTCCAGAAACGTCCAAAGATAAGTCAAAACCTAAGCTTGAACCTAAATCAGCTCGGCAAAATGAAATTACAAAAAAAACCAAAGCTTTAGCCAAAGTGCAAAAAGATTTAGATGCAAAAACAAAAACCGATTTTTTGGATTTTGCTAAGTTATTAGGATCAGATCCAGAAGCTGCACAGTTAAAATACCCTGAGTTTTATGACAACAAAATAAATCGTCACAAACTGATGGATTTATATTTTGAAAAATATAAAATTCAAGTCGCCAAAAAAAATCGAGTTGAAGAACGAATTGCGATTTTACAAGAAGAAATCCAAATTTTAAAAAATTTAACTGATGATGAATGGTTAAAACGTCAATCGCAAAAAGTTTTAAAAACTCCGAGTTTCAAAACCGAAGTTAGAACACGAAAGTTTCAAATTAACCAAGATTTAGTGGCTTACTTAGGCAAATCAGCCCAAGATAATCTAACTTTGCTACGATCGGCAAAAGCGTGGCATCTTTGGTTTCATGTCAAAGATTTACCTTCAGCACATATGATTGTATTTAAAGATAAATCTAGAGTTTTAAAAGAACTTGAAATTCAAGACGCATTGAAGTGGTTTATCTCCGAGATTAAAAGTAACACAAAAGGCCTAAACCATGCTTCTTTGGATATCCTTGTGGCTGAGTGTCGGTATGTCAAACCAATCAAGGGTGACAAGCTGGGTCGCGTGACATATTCCCATGAAAAAGTTGTGCGCATACACCCGTTGAAATTTTCCTAGTTTTTCGTAGTATAACTTCTTAAGGAGATCCGATGATACATGTTCAGAACTTAAGTAAGTATTATGGTTCAAGGGCGGCCATCCAAAATTTAAATTTTACAATTCATAAGGGTGAAGTGGTTGGATTTCTGGGACCCAACGGCGCTGGTAAAACTACGACGATGAAAATGCTAACGGGATTCATGAAGCCTTCAGCAGGTAAAATTGAAATTGCTGGTTTTGATGTGACGAAAAACCCATTGGAAGTAAAAAAAAAATTAGGCTATTTGCCAGAAACTCCTCCTATTTATATGGATATGACGGTTAAAAATTATTTAAATTATGTAGCCGATTTGAAAGCTGTACCTAAAAAAGAAAAAAAACAAAATATTTATGCCACTCTTGAAAGCTTAAAGCTTGCAGATGTAAAGGATAGATTGATTCAAAATTTATCTAAAGGTTTTCGTCAACGTGTTGGAATAGCCCAAGCTTTAGTTTCTAATCCAGAAGTCTTGGTTTTAGATGAGCCCACTGTAGGACTTGATCCCAAACAAGTCGCTGAATTCCGTGAAATTATTAAAAAACTAAAGGGCAGTCATACCATTATTTTATCTACTCATATTTTACAAGAAGTTCAGGCTAGTTGTGAGCGAGTAATTATAATCAACGAAGGTCAAATTGTGGCTCAAAATACTATCGAAGCCTTGACCCAAGCTGTGCAAAAGAGCAATACACAGAGTGAGCCGAATCATCAAGTTCGTGTTTATCTGAAAGTAAGCCGCCCCTCTGATGATTTTAGAAGTTTTCTAAATAGTCAAAGCTATATTAGTTCCATTCATTTTCAAGGTTCGCAGTACGAGATTCAATGTGAAAATAAAGAAGAGCATTTTGAAACCATAGTTAAAAATGTGATGGAGCAAAAATTAGGGTTTCAAGAATTTAGAAAAGAGCAACTTATGCTTGAAGATGTTTTTGTCAAACTGACACAAAATGTGCCGCAAGAAGGAGTTCATTAATGTCTAAAGCGATTTGGGTCATATGTAAAAAAGAGTTACAAGGTTTTTATACTAGTCCATGGTTTTTATTTATCTTTGCTGTTTTCAATTTACTATTATGTGTACGCTTTTTAATATCCTTAGATGAATTTATTCAAAGGTCGATGATGCCCATGGGAAGTGGAGTCAATATTCATGATGCACTTTTTATCCCCCATTTAAATTGGGTTTATATGACATTTTTAATTTTAATTCCATTGATGGCTATGAAGCTTATTTCTGAAGAGAAAAAAGAACGAACCATGGATTTGTTATTAACTTCACCTATATCTTCAATGGATATAGTTCTGGGCAAATTCTTGGCCTTGTGGTTGGTATTAATTTCTATGTTAGCTTTGGCTTTTTTGTTTCCGCTAACTACTAGTTTGGTGGCTAAATTTGACTGGGGTCCGTTACTTGGGTCTTATTTAGGTATGATTTTTTTAGCAGGATTTAATCTGTCTTTATGTCTGTTTGCATCCTCTTTGACTTCTTCAACGGTTATGAGTGGTTTTTTTGGATTTTTATTTATTTTAATTATGATGATATTTGGCTCAAGTGGAGTGCAGTCTGAAAACATGATCGTGGTCGCCATATTTGAACAATTATCTTTAGGACTTCATTTAAGGGATTTCTTTTTAGGAACTTTAAACACTAAAAGTTTTATCTTTTTGATCACAGGAATAGGCTTCTTTTGTTACACGACATACAAAATGGTAGAAAATTTAAGGTGGAAATAATTTATGTTTATTAAAAGTGGGGCAAAACTTTATTTTTTTACAGCATTACTTGGGTTTATATGTACTTTTTTTCCTTTTATTATCGGGATATGGTTTCCCTTTATGTGGGGTGTATTAACTTTAACGATTTTAAGTTTTGGCATATGGGTCTATTTAGAAAGAAAACTGATCCAAAGTTTTTTTCAAAACAAACATTTATATTTGGGTTCATTTCAGGTACTGACGATACTGTGGGCTTTAATTGTTGTCGTTGGTATAAATTTTCTAGCTTCAAAATACAATAAGTCCTTAGACATTACAGCCGAACAAACAAATACTTTATCCAAAGAGTCTTTAAAGGTTCTTCAGCTTATGAAAGAGCCATTAACTTTTAAAGTTTTTTATACCGAAAGTGCAGACCCCAATTTACGTTTGTCTTTAAAAAAACTATTTTATCTTTATGAAAAAGAAAGCTCAAATGTGAAATCTAAATTTATGAATGCCAAATGGGAACCTAGTGCTGCAGATTATTTAACCAAAGAAGATCAAGTCCCTATGGCCGTTTTCGTTGAAAGTGCTAAGGGCAAAGAACGAGTGGCCGAGCCTATTAGTGAAGAGACATTAACTACGGCCGTCATTAGACTAAACAGTAACGAAAAAAATATTATTTATTTTACAACCGGCCACGGGGAAAGATCTCTAGCTGATACCGAGCCTTCGGGGCTCAGTGAACTTAGAAGTGCATTAAATGCAAGAGGACTTGTAACAGCTCCTATTTCTTTAACAGCTCTTAAAAATGGTGAAATGCCCGCCGATTTATATGCTTTAGTGATAGCTGGTCCCGTAAAAGCCTTTAGCTCATCGGAACTAAATTCGGTAGCTGGATTTTTAGAAGATGGAGGCAAGCTTCTTTTAGCTTTAGACCCAGAATTTGTTGAACCCTTTAATCCACTACTTAAAAAACTTGGGTTTAAATTCAATTCAAATTATGTCTTATCGGCAGATTCCCCGTTGCCACTAGTAACTCTTGGAGTCAATTTTAGTCTAGCTTCTGAGATTACTGCGGATTTTAAAAATGCCCAGGTGATGTTTCCTGTTAGTGGTTCATTAACTTTAAATTCAAATGGCACTTCTAAAGCCTTAAACTTTGAACCCCTTGTAAGTACAAGTTCCAATTCTGCTTTGGCTAAAGACAGCAAAGAGGTTCAGTCCATGCTAAAAACTATTTCTAATACTCAGACACTTGGTTTACAAAGTTATGAAATAGGGCTTTTGGTTCAAGGTCAGCTTGGTCAAACGGAAGATGATTTACATGAGGGCCATAACCACGAAACGCAATTTAAAAAGGGTGAAAGTTTAACTTTAATTGCTTATGCAGATAGTGATTTTTTTTCGAATGAATACATTAATAATGTTTACAATAAAGACTTGATTTTAAATTCATTAGTGTTTTTAACGGGTCAAAAAAATCTGATTACGATTCGTCCCAACGTGGCCAAAACCACAACTATCGAAATTTCGTCAGTGGGACTGAATGTAGGAGCCCTAATGTCTTTTCTACCCTTTCTGGTTTTTGCAGGTCTGGCCGTGTTCTACTGGTTTAAAAAACGATCGCAATGACCTTTCGGCTTAAATGAATTAACCTCAATGGATAACTATGAAATTTAGTAAATTGTTTTATGTAAAATTGTTGATGAGTCTACTAGTCATGGGCTTTGTTGGTTTCGAAATTTATAAGTCTTTAAAAGACGACCAGTCAAAAGGCTCTAGTGTTCAATATTTTAAAAACCAACTGCAAGATGTTTCGGCCATTACAATTAAAGCTGGGCGCCAACAGATTAGTTTTCACTTACAAGGAAAAAAATGGATTATAGAGCAACCCTTTAAGGCAGAAGCTGATAGCCAAATGCTAAATGGTATACTGGTTCAGATTCAAAACTCTCGCACTGAGTTGATTCCTTCTACTCATGATATAAATTCTGAAATATTAGCCACATTTGGTCTGGATGATCCTTTGGCCGAACTAAAATTTACTAACCATAATCAGCAGATTCAAAGCTTAAGTTTAAGTGCAAATAAAGCTTACCGTGGGGATTCGTATTTATATTTGAGGGACACGAAAGCTAAAAAACAAGGGATTTTAGTTTCAGATTATAACTGGATGGAATTAATTTTAAAAAACGTTTCGGCTTTTTTAAAACAATCCGATTTTATAGCCATATCCCCAGAGCCATTAAATCGCGTGGAGATTGATTTTGTTTTTTTAAAGCGAACTTCAAATAACCCCCAAAATGTTTTTCCAAAGATTGTATATTCCAAAATTAATAATCTTTGGACGATAAGTTTGGGCGAGCCATGGGATGCTGCTAGCGTTAACTCGCTTATCAAAAGTGTTAACACTTTAAAGTTAAGTCATTATGAGGAGGATCCGTTTATCTTAAAAAAGCCAAATCCTATCAAAAAATACATGTTAATTAGTTTCAAAGACCAAAACGATAAACTTCAAGAGTTAGTGTTTTATGATAAATTTAAATCTTGTGATTTTGAGGGGAAAACTTCAGAGTGCCAGTTGCTGACTTTTTCTTCATTGCCTTTGCCATTTTGGGTGGACAAAGCTTTATTAAAAAGTTTAGTTGAGCAAGACTATTTAAAAAAATAATATGATGGCCTTTTATTATTCCAATGTTAATATTTATTCTGATTTGAATCTATCTGGTTTATAAACTGTTATATTAAAACAGATTAAATAATTTTAAGTTCAAAGGCTACAAGGCTTTGGAGGCTAATGTCTTTAGTACATTCAAATTTACGAGTGGATATAGCTGGTGGCACTTTAGACCTCTGGCCGCTTTTTAATTTTGTGGGTGGGGCCAAAACCATCAACGCGGCTTTATCATTAAAGGCCACATGCGAATTTAATTTACTTGCATCCTCTAGCATTGATATCTCAATTGCCAATCTTAATTACCAAAAAACATTTTCTAACATCCAAGATTTTTTTGCTTCTAATGACTCTGAAATTCAGATCTTAAAACCTGTATTAAAAAACTATAAGTTTCCCAGTGGTTTTAAGATTAAAACCGAAAGTCAAAGTCCAGTCGGTGGTGGTCTTGGCGGCAGTTCGACTCTTCTGATATCAATCATTAAGGCCATAGATTTAGATTTAAAGATAACCCGCTCAGAGAGCCAAATCGTAGATTTTGCTTGTAACTTAGAGTCTGAAATTTTAGGAACCCCTGCAGGAACTCAAGATTATTTTCAAGCTGTGCAAGCGGGTTTATCAGTGATTCATTTTTCGGCGGCTCAAAGACAGCGTGATTTTTTTAAAAGTCCGTGGTTAGAAAATACAAAATCACAATTTAAATTAATATACAGTGGACATCCTCATCACTCGGGTCTGAACAACTGGCAAATTTTTCAAAAATGTGTTCAAGGAGATAAGGCCACATTAAATACGCTTCATGCTTTGAAAGACTTATCCGAGCAAGTTTTTGTGGAATTACAAACTGCTAAGGCCCCCAACATGAGTCAGCTTCTTCATCAAGAGCTTGAGCTTCGCCGACAGTTAGCCACAGGATTTGTCAACGAACCCTTAGAAAAAATAATTTTATTTTTACAAGATATAGGAGTTTTAAATTTTAAAATTTGTGGAGCTGGTGGTGGTGGGTGCCTATGGGCCCTAGTTCCAGATGTCTTACATAAAGATTTACTCAGAGTTAAGTCATTACATTCAGAGATTCAAATTATTGATTGCGAGCTTGTGTTATGAGCTCTGAATTAAAGTGTTTAAGATTTGTGGGGTTGTGCCTAAGTGGCACAAAATCCACAAAGTCTTCAATGGCAATTTTAGATTACTATCAAGAGCATGATAAAGTTATCCTATCCCACATTTATGATCGTATTTCGGTTTTAGATCAAATGTCCTCTGATGATTTGATTTTACAAAATTTAAATAGTCTTGATAATTTATCTGCAGTTTTTGTGAATGCACCTTTGCAATTACCCAAATGCATGCGCTGTCGTTTAGCATGTCCTGGCTATGATTTATGTTCGGAGCCAGAGATTCTGTGGATGAAGAATTTTTATGATCTTGAATCCATACAAAAAAAACCCCACAAAATCTTAAGTCCCTACACAGAGCGATGTGCAGAGCTTTATTGGAAGACGGGACACGAAGAGGAGTCTTTTGTCTTGGACCATGCGGGCGGTGCCAATAAAGCCTCGATCATGTTTAGAGCGATGTATTTAAATCGAGCTTTTCATACCGATCCAAAAATGAAGCGTGATAAAAACCATAATAAGGACCAAGTTGTTTGGCATCAATTTTACCCTCAGATTTCGATGTGGCAGTGGGGTAGATCCCTCAAAGTGGCTAAAAGTCATTTACGTCATTACTCTCATTCTGTGTATGGCAAAGAAGCTCGCGAGATCTTTTTGGGCGCGATTGCCAAAAAAACATCTTTGTTTTTTTATGATGTTGAGGGGAAAAAAATTATCAATGACAAACACTCTTTTGATGCTCTTTTAGGGGCTTTGACCGCCTTTTCATTTTATAACAATGAATACTTTAAACGACCTAAATCCTTTCCTAAAAATGAAGCTTGGCCGATTGTCCCGACTTAAGTCGCAACACAAGCGCAAGATTTTGTAATAAATCTCAAAATTAGACTTATTCGTTTAAGTGGTGTCAGTTTTTTCTCGATAAATGACATAAGCCCATGAAGTTACTTAATTTTTTATGCCTTTGCCAAATCTTCTTAACTATTGAGGTCGCCCTTTGTGTTTTTGCGAAACATAAAGTTTTAGCCCAAGAGATTTCCGAAGCGTCGGGTAATGCGCAGACTTATCAAAGGCGTTACAACGCATGGGTTTTGCAACAAGAACAGAGAACAAAAGCCTTAAGAAAAAAGCTAAACTCGGAACGACAAAGGGCATTCACAAAAACCGTACCTTTAAGAGAACAAAATCCATTGATACCCCCCAAACCTAAAAAAGCCGCCGAACTTCCAAAAGCGCTCCCGGCAAAAGTATTATCTTCTGAAGACATGGTCAACGAAGCCCTAGCTGCAGTCTATGATGAAGATCCCCCTCAAAAGCCACAAGCTTTACAAAACTCTAAAGCATCGCAATATCCCGATGCTCAAAGTGATTTTTTAACAAATATTCCTAAAGACAATAAGCAAGTTCAGTCCTTATTAACAATGATCAATCATTCGAAAGTCTACTTTTCAATAAATTCAGAAGGTCAACTTCGAGATTTTTTAAGTGATCCAAGATTTCAAGAGATTTATAAAGAGGAGATGACTAAACCCACACAAAAAATGACTTACAATTTTTTTAAAGGGTTGCAAGACGAAAATAGAAATCCAAATGAGCCCGTTGCCCAAACTTTAAATAGGGATATAAAACTAACTTCTGATAAAATTCAAACTTATTTAAATAATACGGGAATTAAATCTAAGCTCACACGAGCCCTTCAAGGTCGCTATCCCAAACCTACATTACGAGCGGAGGAGAGTAGCTCTTCAGTGGAAACAAGTGATGAAGCTACGCCTAGTGGACAAAGTGTTCCATAAAAAAATCGATCTGTTAAATCGATTTTCTGGTTGCAAAAAGATCTTCTAGTCCTGAAACTTTTTTCGGCATGCTGTCAAAAGTTGCCAGCCAAGTTTCAGGGGTTTCCATACACAAAAATATATTCCATTTAGGGTTTTTAATTTTAAATCTATTAATTATGAATTGAAACATCATGTTTCGAAGATTTTGATCGTATCTTAATTTTTTATCAGGCCCTTCGAACAGTTCTGCTTGATTCACATAACTTGTTAGCTGAAAGCGTTCTTTCATAATCCACCTTTGTTCCGTCTGGAATCGAAGTGCACCTAATGAAATATACGGAATATCTTCCGGCGTAAAATTTTGGGTGATTTGGTCGACAAGATCACTATAGGAGTCTTTCCATTCGGGATGCCAAATGACAGGATCAATGTGAAAGGAAATTTTAAATTTCTTTTGTAGACATTTTTGAGCGGCTGTAAGTCTAGCGCTTAATGAGGCCGTCAAATGCTCTTCAGCAGTTATAATCTTCTGTGGATTGATAGACCAACTGACAATAACATTACCTGCATGATCACAAGCTAAAAACTGATCCACTAGATCCGATTTTGTCTTAAACTCTAAAGTTAGATTTGGCCGAGTTTTAAAAAAATGAATTAAGTCATGCGAATAAAGTGTTAAGGGGTCTAAACTTAAACTATCTATAACTTCGCCGGTTCCAACACGAAAGCTTAAACCCTTAAACTCTGAAGTCATTTGATCTAACTCGTTTAAAGCCTGATCAAGATTTGAATAGATCGTCATAACAGGTGTATTGATGAAGCTTTGAAGGTAGCAGTAAGAGCAATTCATATTGCATTGTAAGCCCAAATTTAAAACAAAGTAATTGCAACACGCCATTTTTTGATGTGTGCCAGGACAACGTTTAAAAAACTGACCTTTAAATTCGGTAATAAAAATATTTCTTTTACTACGATCAAACTCTTCCGCTGACAGTGCCCCAGTCTTTTGGTTTCGTTGCAAAGGGGGGTGGGACACATAGGCTATTTTATCTAAAGGAAAAACAGAGGCAAATCGTTTGGCAACTTTAGAATCTTTGGAAGCTATATCAATATAGATTTTTTCAAATTCCATAGTCGTTATTTTCCTTAAGATGAAGCGCGATAGATTTAAAACTCTCTTCAATTTTTGCTAAAAGACTCTCGCACTGAGCTGCAGTGGTTACGAAAGTACTAACTTCAAAACCAGCCTTATCCCCCTGTCGTTGAAATTTAACTTTCACAGCTGTAGGCCAATTAGATTTGTTAACAAAGTTTTGTTTTTGCCCGTCTAGTTTTGAAGTTACAGGATTTTTAAGTTTTAGTAGCTTCTTTAGACTTGATTCAAGATTTTTATTTTGAGTCCTTAAATCCAGAATTAAGGACTCTAGGGGTTCAAAGTTTTGTTCGGTGCTTGCTACATCTATAAAAGCCTCTAGCAGTTGCTTGCCTTGGCTTAAGCTCGGATTTAAAGAGCCTATGACATTTAAGAGCTGTAAAACTTGATTTTTCTCACGCTCTGGTAATCTTGAAACTAAGATCAAAGGTCGTAAATCATTGATGTGAGCTTTTTTTTGTAATACCCAGTTTTTAAAAGAATCGGGCCAAGCCAAATGAGCTGCATAAAGTTGAGCGGCTGCTTCATTCCAAAAGAAACCAAAAGCGGCACTAAATTCTTGTAGATTTAATTCCACATTTTGGCTTTGAAAAAAATTAATCCACGTAAAGGTTTCTAGCATCGAGGCCGGACTATATAGCTCGGCCAAAGTTTCATTAAGCTGACTCAATTCGATTGTTAAATTTAAATCAAGATCAGAGTTACAGATTATAATATTCTTAAAACAAATCTGTGGTCGAGTTTTAAAAGTTTTTATGTAAGGAAGCTGTAGGTCCATACCGTCTTTACCTTCCAATGAAGCGATGTTAGCTTTAACTTGATGGAATTTAAACCAATTATTCGCGGTGATGTCATTAGTTTTCTTTTTGAAAGTGAGGAAAAGCTTCGCGAATATGACCGTGTTTTTATTTGGGATTTAGATAAAACCTACTTGGACACGAAATGGGAAACCATCCGAGGTTTAATTAAAACAGCTTTAGAAAAAGGTGCCAAAAAGAAAAACATTCCCGGAGCGAAAGCTCTTGTTCAAGCCATGCAAAAGCAATACGGATCTTCTTTGCCGATATTTTTTGTATCAGCTTCACCGCCGCAAATGATAAAATCTATTTATGAAAAATTAACCTTTGATGGTCTAAAACCTCTTGGTTTTCTAAGTAAAGATAATTTAAAAAATGTTTATCCTGGAAAATTTAAGTTTTTAAATAAGCAGATTGGTTATAAGCTTCAAGCCTTAATGGAGTTGAGACTTCGGCTTAAACCCACCGTTAAAATTGTTTGTTTTGGTGATGACAGTGAATCAGATGCCTTGGTGTACAGCCTTTTTTCTGATCTATGTGCTCACAGAGTGACTGATCGTGAGGCGAAAGAGTTATTGCTGCAACTTCAAGTCCTAGAATCTAGGATCGAGTTAGTTCTTGAGCTCCGAGACATGTTAACTACCGAAGACCCTGTTGAGCGAGTATATATCCATCTAGAGACCGATACTGACCCTGAATATTATGATAAATTTGGCCGAAGACTTTTTGTTGTCGAAGACACTTTTCAAACGGCCGTAGATCTCTACCAGTATGATTTTATCACGGCTGAAGATGTTGTGGACGTAGCTAAGGCTATTATCAAAAACTACAATCATTATTCAAGAGATCAGTTGGAAAGATCTTATGATAATTTATTTCGTAGAAATCGTGTCAGCCATTATGTTTTTGAGACTTTGACTCCATTGCTTAAAAAAGAAAAAATCATTTATCCTAATTTTGTTCCTAGTGTAAAATCACAAAGGTTGGTTTTTCCTCTGGAGCCAAAACAAAAATTTGTGGATCTTTACACTATACCAGATCCCTGGGTAGCAGATAAAGTTGATTACTTAGATATTATTTAGATCCTGACTACAATTTTCCAGTGCAACTATTCAAATTCCAAGGGAAAAGTGATTAAGAATTTTTCACCACTAAACTTTTTAACTTGGGTTCGCAAAAAAACCGTTTGAATACAATTTTCAAAAGTCGGATCTTTTTTAAAGCTTGAGTCTTTGATTACTACGTCTCGAATTTCACCAAATGGCAAAACTATAAATTCAACAACCACTGAGCCTTTGACAACAGGAATCGTATTTGCTCGCAAGTGGTTTTCATAACATCGACGTAAAAAACTTTGCTGTTGTGACAATACCTTAATCAAATATTTATGAGTCATGATCTGCTGATCAGAGGACAAGTTAGTATTTGAAGTTTGATCCAGATCAGAGGCTTCTTCAGACTTTGGGCTTAATTTTTTGGGATCAATAGATGTGTTTTTTAAGATTTTAAGTTTTGGCACCGACAAACGTGAGGGCTTAGATACATCATTGATTGGCTTTAAAACAATTAAATCATTTTGCGGGGCTGATTCATTTGTAAAGTAAAGTTCTCGAGTTTTGTAAACACAAAAGATCAGTATCAAGGATCCAGTGATAGCAAGAGCTGTGGTGAAGTGTCGTTTGTTGGATTTCAAGAATTTAGTGAGATGACTAAGTTATTTTTGTTTTTCCGTTTCTTTGGCTTTCGTTTCAGTTTTTGCGGGTTCTACTGTTTTTACACTTTCGACTTTTGTGGGTTCTGTGTTAGTTCCCGTTGTAGCTGCATCAACAGGCACGGCCGGAGTCACTTCTTCCGCAGGAACTGAAATCGTTGCAGGGGTTTGAACTCGGTCAAAAACTCCTGAAGTATTGGCTTGATTGGATGTTAAATAGGCAAGACCCAAGCAACCAGCGGCAAAAAGAGCAGCTACTGTACGTGTGGCTTTCACGATAAAAGAAGAAGCTCCCGTCGCGCCAAAAACCGATTGTCCACCTCCACCCATTAGGCCCGAAGCATCGCCTTTAGAATCTTGTAAAAGTACCATAATAATCAAAACTAAAGAAATTATGACATGGGCAATAGTAAAGGCTGTAAGCATTTGTATGATCTCCTGGAAACTAACAAATTCACTAAAATATAGTTCTACGTGAGACCTGCAAAGCCTGTCAATTTTTGCTGCGCGTAATAGCCCAGGGTTTATACTTCGGGATATTACTTGTGTATGACCACATCTCTTGGCGTACAGCAAAATTCTTCCCGAATTCCAACTCAAACTAAGTTCATTGCTTTTGAAGGCTTAGATGGTTCCGGTAAAAGCACTTTGATTCAAAACTACAGGGCTTATTTGGAAGCTGAGGGTTTAAAAGTTTATTTAACTCGCGAACCCGGAGGCACACCGCTAGGTGAAGAGCTTCGTAACACCCTTTTAAGTATTAAAAAAAATGCCAATTTCAAAATTTCAGCTCGCGCGGAGTTACTCTTATATGAAGCTAGCCGTGCTCAGCACGTAGATCAAATCATTAGACCCAAATTACTTGCAGGTGAAGTTGTGCTGTGTGATCGATTTACGGCTTCATCGGTGGCTTTCCAGGCCGGCGGACGGGCTTTACGAACTGGGGATGTCGAATGGTTAAATCAATTTGCGGTTGATCAGTGTCGACCCGATGTTCAAGTATTTATTGATTTGACCTATGAAGAGTGTCAGCGGCGTAAACAAGGTATGAATCAACCCTTAGATCGACTAGAATCTGAAAAAGCCGAATTCCACAATTCTGTTTATCAATCCTATAAACAACAGATTGAAATTGATCCTGAGGGTTGGATAGTACTTGATGGCCACTTAGAGCCCCAACTGATCTTGCAGCGATTAGTTCAGGATTTAAAAAAGTATTGGGAATAAATCATGATAACAGTTGATCGATTCTTTAAGCCCGAAGGTTCCGGGATTTTACGATTTATAAATACTATGTCCCCCCTACTGGTGACTGGATATCAAGGTTTGCCAATTTTAGAAGTGGCTAAATATATGGTCAAAGCTAAGTTTTGTAATGGACCCTGTCTTGAATGCTTAACTTGTCAGGCTGTGGACAATGAGTCCTCGATTCATCTAAAAGTAATTCGCCCTGAAGGACGAGCCATCAAAGTCGATCAAGTGCGAGAGGTACTAGATTTTTTATCTTTAAAACGCGAGCACATCACGGTAGTCATTTTTGATCAAGCCCACTTAATGAATCCACAGGCCGCCAATGCTCTTCTTAAAACTTTAGAGGAGCCTCCTGAGAACTGTTGGATACTGCTAACATCTCCTTCGTTAAAAAATATGTTGAGTACTATACGCTCCCGATGTTTAGTGTATAAGAGTCAATCCTTTGGGGACCCAGTACCAACAGGTGAGTCGGCGGAAGTGCTTAAATTAATTGAGGATTGGTTAGCTCGGTTTGCTGCACAAAAAGATGAATTAGAGTTTTTGCATGAAATGAAAAGTAAAGAAGGGATGCTAGAATTTATTTTTTATGTGCGAAAACTTTTAAAAAACCAAGCCCTAAAATTTAAACCAAAGTTATGGATTCAACTTATGGATGATATACAAAACTGTGAGTTAGCATTAAATTCTAATGTGGATATTAAACTGGTTGAAGATCAAATGCTAAAGTCTTTAAGGATTAACTATGTATTTCATTGATACCCATACTCATCTGAGTATGATTGAAACTGAAACCTTAGAGGTCATAAAAATGGCCGAATCTGAAAATATTCGGCAGTTTATTAATATTGGAACCAATTTTGAAGATCATCCAACGGTTTTAGCTACTGCGCAAAAATTTTTCCCTAAAGTTTTTTGTACACTAGGCGTCCATCCACATGATGCTAAAGACTTTCACAAAGCTGAGAGTTTTATGATGCAAAATTTAAAACATAAAGAAGTCTTGGCTGTTGGCGAAATTGGTCTGGACTATTACTATTTAAATTCCGAAGCGGCGACCCAAAGGGATGTTTTTCGCCGGCAATTGCAAATTGCGGTTGAACATAATTTACCTATTGAAATTCATACCAGAGATGCCGAAGCCGATACCATAGCTATATTGCAAGAGTTTAAAGGCAAGGTACGTGGTTTGATTCATTGTTTTACGGGCACACAACATTTGGCCGATCAAGCTTTAGACTTAGGCTTAAATATTTCAATCAGTGGTGTTGTCACTTTTAAGTCTGCTGAAGCTTTAAGAGATGTTGTTCGAAACACTCCCATAGACAGAATCCATATTGAAACGGATGCGCCTTTTTTAGCCCCAATGCCTCATCGGGGGAAAAAAAATCAACCAGCATTTATGATCGAGACGGCAAAAAAAGTTGCGGAACTTAAACAAGTTTCCCTTGAAGATCTGGCGAAACAAGTGCAAAAAAATACTGCAAAGCTATTCACAAAAATTGTATTCCTTTAGGAGATCTTCATGAGTTCCAAAAAAAAGCTTAAAATAGGTATAAATGGTTTTGGTCGCATTGGTCGTCAGGCTTTTCGTTTGGGGTTTGCCGATTTCGACATCGTGGGTGTTAATGGTCTGATGAGTGGTGAAGAGATCACTCATTTATTAAAGTACGATTCGGTTCATAGCACTTGGGATAAAAATATAGAGATGGGCGAGAATTCATTCTCTGTCGACGGCAAAAAAATTATGTGGGGTCAATTTAAAGATCCCTCGGATATTCCTTGGCAAGCATGGGGCGTCGATGTGGTCCTCGAATGCACCGGAGCTTTTAAGAAAAGACAAGATTTCGAAAAACATATTACGGCCGGTGCCAAACGAGTATTAGTGTCAGCTCCCGCGGATGGCGCCGATTTCACTGTTGTGTATGGTGTTAACCACGAAGCTTATGATGCTAAATTACATTATATCGTTAGTAATGCCTCTTGCACTACCAATTGCTTGGCGCCTTTAGTGCAAGTCCTAAATGCAGAGTTTGGCATAACCAAAGGTTTAATGACAACTATTCATTCTTACACCAATGATCAAAGAATTTTAGATGGCAATCATAGTGACCTAAGACGGGCGCGGGCTGCGGGTATGTCTATGATCCCAACAACGACGGGCGCAGCTAAGACGGTTGGTAAAATCTTACCCGAAATGGAAGGACGAATTGATGGGTTTTCTGTTCGAGTACCAACGCCTAACGTCTCTTTAGTTGATTTTACATTTGAAGCTAAAAGCAAAGTTACCATCGAAGCTGTTAATTCGTGCTTGATCAAAGCTTCTAAAACTAAAAATTTCCAAGGCATATTAAATGTCGAGCATGCGCCTTTAGTAAGTATTGATTTTAATGGCAACACGGCCAGCTCAACTGTGGATTTGTTATCAACAATGGTCATTGGTGACACTATGGTTAAAGTGGTTTCTTGGTACGACAACGAGATTGGTTTTTCTAAGCGTATGCTTGATATGTTAAACTATATGAATGATAAGGGTTTATGAAAACTTTCATTCGTCCCATTGAGCAGATTGAATTTAAAGGTAAACGAGTTTTTTTGCGCGTGGACTTTAATGTCCCTATCAAAGATGGGAAAATTCAAGACACCCGCCGCATTGATGAAGCTATACCCACCATAAAATTTATCCTTGAGAAAGAAGCCAAGTTGGTGATTGGCTCCCACTTTGGTCGTCCTGATGGTGAATATGTTGAACAATTAAGTATGACTCCTATTGCCGAATACTTAGGTGAAAAATTAAATTTAGATGTGATGTTAGTGGACGAACCGGATAGTGATGCTCCTAAAGCTTTGCTTAACGGGCTTAAACCCCGACAAATTATTATGCTTGAAAATTTACGCTTTTTAAAAGGTGAAGAAGGCAATTCCGATACTTTAGCTAACCAATGGGCTTCGTTCACAGACATTTACATCAATGATGCTTTTGGAGTGTCCCACCGCGCCCACTGCAGTGTTTCGGCACTTCCAAGGGTGATTGCAAAAAGAGCTTATGGATTTTTAGTACAGAAAGAACTTAAGAATTTAGCTAAACTCATCAATGGTTCGGAAAGTCCTTTCGGGTTAATCATGGGTGGAGCCAAAGTCAGCGATAAAATCACTATCATTGAACGCTTACTGCCTAAGACCGATGTTTTTATCATTGGTGGTGCTATGGCATATACTTTTTTAAAAGCCAAAGGTGTTAAGGTTGGTACTTCAAAAGTTGAAAACGATAAAATTGCATTTGCCCGCGAGTTCCTATTGAACTGCGAACGTAAAAATAAAAAAGTTTTATTGCCCATAGATTTTGTTATATCGACCGGTTTTGATTCCAACGATGCAACTATTTCTTCGCACATCCCCGAACAAAAAATGGCATTGGATATAGGTCCAAAAACTATTGATCTATTTACCCAAGAGATAGCTGGGCTTAAAACATCATTTTGGAATGGCCCGATGGGAGTTTTTGAAATACCCAGTTTTGAGTCTGGCACCAAAGCTATCTGTGAGGCTTTATCGCAAAACACAGGATTTACAGTTATAGGCGGTGGCGACTCAGCCAGTGCGGCCTTAAAATTTGGCGGCGAATTTAGTCATATTTCAACAGGTGGTGGTGCCTCTTTAGAGTTTTTAGAAGGTAAAGATTTACCTGGTATTAATTCATTAAAATTAACTCGTAATGAAATCGCTGGTTTACAACGAATCGAATGGATTTCAGTCGCCGAAGACCTTGTAGAAGACAATTAAGTAAGTCCTGTTCAATTAACTTGTCGCAAAACTAGATATCTTTGGCTCTAAGCAATATCTTTATCCACAATCTAACATTTCCATATTACGATCAGCTCCTTTTTTATGCTTTGAAAGATAACATACTTAAATAACTTATGTGCTGGCTGTCTTGCTAAATTGCAAAAGCTGGGATTTGATTTCATATATAAAAAATAGGGGGGGGGATGATTCGTAATTTAAGTATTATAGTTGTTTTGGTTTTTTCTGGGGTGTTAGCAAGCGCTAGTTTGGCTCTAGATACCACTAAAAAATCTTGGTTAGAGCTTGCACCATCCCATGAAGTCTTTGAAGAGGGTGCCATTACTATTTTAGTGAGTTTGTCAGACTACATAGATTTTAATGTCTCTGAATTACAAACTAAAGATACGAATCTACAAGTTAATCTTCAAGCACAAAGGTGTGTGGACTGGAATAACAGTTTAAAATTATCTTTAACTTGTTTGAACTATTTAAAAAACAAACATTCGGATGCTTTTGATTATTTGATCCTAGAATTTCTTAGTTTTTATGATCTAGAGACGCCGTCTTATGATGTTAAAATTGAAGCCAAAGATTATCCATTTTTAACCAATAATTTTGTTCTCAAACGTCTAAAGTCTGTAATTAAAACTGAGGAAGTTTCAATTAATCCAGTTGATCTTTTAAACCCCGCAGTCAGCAAAGCACTTTGGACCGTTCCACTTAATGAAGCCAATTGTTTTGGAACCGCCTACGGAGCTGTTACACCAGGTTCATCCCTTGGATATAGGGATTACCTTTGGAGTAATACTTCCCCCAAAGGCTATAACAGGTTCGACATTGAAGATCCTTTAGTTTTTGGTGATTTAATAGAGTTTGAAATTCCTGGGGATGGTCATGCTACGGTTTACTTAGGAACGGATCAAGACAATGATATCATTGTTCTTACCAAGAACGGCTATATGCCTTCCGTCGTCCAAGTGATGAAGTACAAAGATGTTTATAAATTATATGAAGTTTATCAGATCACTAAAGTCAATGTATGGCGACCAGATCCTAATAGTAGCAGTGGTTTTGCGGGTTCAAAAACATATATAGATCCCACGGATCTATCGGCTATGATAAACACGCGAAAAAATGCAGTTCAAATTTCAGTGGACGAAGCTTTAGCGCAACAAACCGCGCGCAAGTTTTCTGAATGGATGTCCAAAACTAAACAGTAATAAAAATATTTAAGTTGTTTGCAAACATTATTTTTTTTAGTTTTTAGGGGAGGCATAGATTGAACTTTATTTGTGCGGCTAACTGGAAAATGAATTTAAGTTATAGTGAAGCTAGACAATTCATTAGTACTTTTAGTGACGAGCTATCTAGGCTAAAAGATGCTGACCCTAAACTTTTTGACAATTCTCATCGTGATCAAAAGTCCTTAAAGATTTTAAATTTTGAGTCTTTTAAGCTTCGATCACCTTTTTGTTTTTTTCCACAGGCTGTTCATGCGTCCTTATTTGAAAATTTATCGGCAGTGAATTGGGGCGCTCAAGATTTTTATTTTGAAAGTTATGGAGCATTTACGGGTCAAAATTCCCCGGAAGTTTTCCAAGAGCTTGGTGCCAATATGATGTTGGTAGGGCATAGTGAACGTCGAACGCTATTTGCTGAAACCGATGATATGATCCATAATAAACTTCTTAAGTGTCAAAGCTTAGGTTTAATACCTATGCTTTGTGTAGGTGAAACTTATCTTGAAAGAAATAAAAAACAAACATTACAAGTTTTAGAACAGCAACTCCAAAAAGTTTTGAAACATGTATCACTGAAACATCTTATGGTGGCTTATGAACCGGTATGGGCCATTGGCAGTGGTTTAACAGCCTCCGTCGAAGATGTAGAAGAGGCTCATGGCTTTATCAAAAATCTTTTAGGTTTTGATATACCTGTATTGTATGGGGGCAGTGTAAAGCCAGACAACGCTCAACAATTGTCATCTCTTAAAAGTGTGGATGGCTTTTTGATTGGAGGGGCTTCACTTAAAGTGGAATCACTGCTATCGATTTACAAAAATTCTATGAAGTAATTTTGACTCAAGTAAAGGTGATTTTATGGCTCAACATCCTGTAAAGTTTGATGACGTAGTACAAGCGCAATCCGTTATTCAAGGCAAAGTTTTAAACACACTTTTTGAACATTCTGTATCTTGCAGTGAGTGGATAGGGAAATCCATATTTTTAAAATTTGAAAATCAACAAAAGACTGGCAGCTTCAAAATGCGTGGGGCATTTAACAAAATGTCCCAACTGACTAAAGATCAACTAAAGAGGGGTGTGTCTGCTTGTTCTGCAGGTAACCATGCTCAAGGAGTAGCTTTAAGTGCAAGGCTTCTTGGGGCCCCATCATATATTGTCATGCCAGAGATCGCACCCACTTCAAAAATTATGGCTACACAAAACTATGGTGCCGAAGTGATACTTCATGGCTCGGTTTTTGACGAGGCCTATGAATACTGTCTTAAGCTGAGCAAAGAAAACTCTTACACTTTAGTGCACCCCTACGAAGACCCAGATGTGATTGCCGGACAAGGAACCATTGCTTTAGAAATCTTTGAGCGAATCAAAGACCTTGATACCTTTATCATACCTATAGGTGGTGGTGGCTTAATTGCAGGTATGGCTACTGTCATAAAACATTTAAATCCCAAAGCTAAAATTATTGGTGTGGTCGCTTCACGAGCCCCAGGAATGAAACTTTTGGCCGATGCCCATGGACAACTCCAAGATAAATATGTCAGTCGAAGCACTATCGCCGATGGCATTGCCATAAAAAAACCATCAAAGCTTATGTACGATCATTATATCTCAAAACTTGTGGATGATATCGTTGAAATCACTGATTCTGAAATGGCCGAAGCCATGGTGTTTTTGCTCGAGCGCGCTAAGGCGGTTGTGGAAGGTGCGGCTGGAGCCGCATTAGCTGCGGCTAAAAAATACTCGGATAAACTGGGTGAAAAAAATTGTGTCTTACTTTGCGGCGGTAATGTGGATCTCAATTTAATCGCTTCGATCATTGATCGAGGGCTGGAAAAAAATGGCCGCTTATGTCGTATCTCAGTTCTAGTTGAAGACGTTCCTGGAATGTTGAATCAATTAACACGAGAGATCGCAAGCCAAGGCGCTAATATCTTAGAAGTTGAACATAAGCGAATCGGAAAAGGCATTGATATTCGTCAAACTCGAATAGATATTCTTATGGGAACTAAGAATAGTCAGCACATCCAAAAAATCAAAGAGGGCTTAAAAGCTTTAGGATTTGATATTCAAGAGCTGTAGCTGCGGCTAATAATTTTTAATAATAATTCTATCAATTTGAGTTTCATTTTACGGTCATATTCTCTTAAACAAATTCTATGAGATAAAAACTCAAAAAGATTACAGCAAAATTTTAGATTCAATTTTAATACTTTTTAATTAAGGGCAAATTTAAAGAAATGGGACTTATCAAACAAAGTCAGAGCTGATCAAACCGTTGACCTTGAACGTTCAAGTGGATATTTGCAAAAACTCATATCTAAAGTATTTTTATTGGACTTATGTGTGTTTTTTTTTAGATTATAAGACTATAATTTAAGGTTTTGCGGTCTAAAATTTTTTCATTCATGTTAATTTTTCACAAATAGGCTTTCATATGTTTTTAACTTTATTTCTCTTTAAATTCTATATTAGTGTGTTTATTAACCGGAGAATAACTATGATAACTATCAGAAATTCAAAATATATGCTTGTATTAATGTCTTTTGCAATCAGTTTTAGTGTTAAAGCAAATTTGCAATTTAAATGCAAAGATGGCCTTGGACTTGGAATTTGTGCCGACAAAGTGGAAGAGACCTTAAAAAAAATGGGTTGTGATATCCAGACAGAGGCCACTGAGTGTTTTTTTGGTTTAGTTGATGATCCCAATTCAGATGAACTTGATGTCAACATTCAAACGGATACGCCGCTTTGTAACGTGGAATCTTCTAACTGCAGTCACGCCCCAGATATGATGTTTACAATTGTTGAATCTTGCCCGGAATCTATGAAAAAGATTAAAATTCCTAAAAATTCTGAAGTGACTAACAATTATTCGAAAGGTGTCTCGTTGTCATACTCAAGAGTTGTTTGTAAAAGCAAAAATAAAGAGTAAAAAAATTCTATTTCTATTAATATTAAATACAATGTAGAGTGTAATATTAGGGAGCTTCAGATTTATGAAAACCCTAATAGCTTAAAAATTTTTTAAAAAAACATATTTTATTTTATAAAAAAACCTCACGAAATCATTTTTTTGCAATACAGTTTTTAAAAAAAAAACGGTTTTCGTCACTTTAGAAAATTTTGACAACTCGCTTTCATAATGTTTGTTAAATAAGTTTTTCTATTAGTCCGTAAATAGTACATGCTTGACGGATGAATCAGACGAATTCAATCTAAAGACATGAAAACTATTTTGGTATTTATAATACTATCCCTGTTTTTAGTAAATTTATTTAATTTCGTGGCACGTGGTGAAGACGATTGTGTCGCCGGTAAACCAGAAGCTTCTTATTCCAAAAAATCAGAAGGACTAAGGGATTATAAATTTATTAAATCAAAAGAAGATAATGTGATAACTGAAAGCTTCAAGTTATCCGATTTAATCGAAGTTAAGATTTCACAAGGTGGGTGTGCTCATTTCAACAAATCAGTCACATTTATTGTTCATAAGACTAAACAAAAATTCCAAAAATTAAATGCAAAATTTTGGCTGACTCGAACTAAAATACTTCTGCAAAAACTTCCTAAACCTAATTTGCTAGTACAAGCTCTTCAATCCGAACTGACAAGTCATGAAAAGGAACTATTGATGCAAAAGAGCTCTGATGATGATCGTGTGTTCATTCTTGAGTCAACGGATAAAGACGGCTATAATACCATAAGCTTAGAAGTCTTAAAAAATGTTGAATCGACGGAGATCACTGTCAGCGTTAATACGGCCTTATAAACGGAAACTTAAATTTCCTGGAAATAATTTTATGGTGTATTTAGATTTGGGACGTTATTTTGATGATTACTCTTTTAATGAGTTTGAAGAGGCCATTTATTATGGTCAGTTAGAAAAAGTAATAGATTTAGTTTCAAAGGACGAAGCTTTAAAATTAAGTGAGCATGCACTTCATATTGCATTTCTACGTCGAAAAAAAACAGTTTTTTCAGAACTCGTTAAACTAAATTGCATTATCACTGATCAAACATATCGAGCCATTCTTTGGGCTAACGAGACATCATATCTAGAGCTTTTACCAGCGAATTCAGAATTACTTGAAAAAGTTAAAATTGAAATTGCAAATAGTAATCTATCCCAAGCAGCATCTTATGTGTCCACGGATGAGCCTTTAAGTATTCAAGACGCACTATTAAAAATTGAACAAGCTCTCAAGCAAGGAGCCGATATAAATAAATGCTCGAGTTATAATTCACTTACACCACTTCAAGTAGCCGCTGTTCAACCAAATCTAAAGATATTAGAGCTTCTTCTAGCTAATGGAGCCAGACCAGATTTGCTGACTTCAGATGATAAAAATGCTTTAAGGCATATTTTAGAAAATCGATTCACAACAAGTTCGATAAGAAAAAGATCACTTAAGATTTTTAAAAAACACAATTCTTATCCAATACCTAAGTTAAATTTTAAAGACAAACTTAATCTGTTCTTTGGCAATCCAATTGAAAAATGTTGGCCTGATTCAGAATTAAGTTTTTTTAGATAAAAAATATTCACTCATGACGACCTTCAACTCAGCTTATTATTAATTGAGTTGCACTCGAAATAATTTTTCGGGACTTTTTATTTGTGATACTTGATTTCAAAAAAATTAAGTTTCTGAAAATTTAGCGATAGTAGTCAGATGTATTAATTGCTAAAAGAACTCTCGACAGTGCTTTGGTCGTGTTTCATAGTTTTTATGTATGTATGTATGTATGTATGTATGTATGTATGTATGTATGTATGTATGTATGTATGTATGTATGTATGTATGCAAGGATAAGATTATTGCGATATAATTTAGAGCATATCGGAGGTTGGATATGGTTATATCTCTATTGCTAAATTGTCTTTTAAGTTTAATTCTAAATTCTGAGGCTGAGGTGATTCGTGGTTCCCGAAATCCACAGCTGGCTATCATAAAAGTAAATGGCGAAGACAAGGTCGTTCAAGTTTCAAATTTAGACTCCACCGGTTTTCGAACGGCCACATGGATTGAAAGAGATCAAAATTGTCGGTTTGGTGTCATATGCAATAATAAAGCAAGAACCCAACGTATCAAATCAGATACTGCTATTTTGTCAGTTCCAGAAATTTCAGCATCTATAGATAATAAAAGAATAAAGCTTAAGCCGGGAATGTATATAACGACAAAACAAGGGGCTATTGTACTTATAGAGTCTGTTTTTAATGATGGTCGAATTTTTGGCAAGCAAATGGAGGAAAATTTTGGCATCTTTAAAGGTGACCTGCTTACGTCATCGGGACAATCTGGTATTGTAAATCCTAAAGACTTTTCAGGAGTTCAATCCGACTGCACCAATAAAGATTTCTGCGTAGGTCAAAAGCTAGAATGGGGTAAACCCGGCCGACCTATGTGCCAAGATGTTCAAGATGAAAAACCTAAGTTTAATGCAAATCCCGAAGATAAATACAAATGCAATGAGATCAGTGTGGTATTAATGGCATTTACTGATAATACATTTGTCGAAACATTAAATGGTTGGAGTAAAACCGGCTATATTGTAAATAAGAGATATGCTGATCAATATTTCCCATACAATTCAGATACAGATAGCGGCCGAGCGGATGCTAATTCTAATGGTGTTGATGGAAATTAATGTTCACACCCACAATTCCAAAGCTTTATGAGCGTATCCCAAAGAATTAAATTATGTCACAGGGCCTCTTGGGCTTCTGAAATTATTGCTATAGTTTATTACTTAAATGACACGATTTTTTAAGCTAACTTTCAAATTATAGATTAATCTTTGGCGAATTATTTTTTGGCTTCGTTAAATTTTTTTAATAAACTGGATTAACTAATGAACATTTCGATCAGTGAAGAGATTAAAAGTTTAGTTCCCTATCGCCCTGGCAAACCTATTTCAG
This sequence comes from Bdellovibrionales bacterium, assembly GCA_041740515.1. Classification (GTDB taxonomy): domain Bacteria; phylum Bdellovibrionota; class Bdellovibrionia; order Bdellovibrionales; family UBA1609; genus JAMLIO01. The sequence goes on from JBGSLV010000035.1 coordinate 49,928, forward strand.
AAGCCGAAAGAGAGTACGGCATTTCTGATTTCGTGAAACTAGCTAGCAATGAGTGCCCCCTTCCACCCAGTCCAAAGATTATGCAAGCGGTGCAACAGGCGGCTCTACACATTCATCGTTATCCTGATCCAAGCTGTTACGATTTACGAATTGAAGCGGCAAAATACTATGACGCAAAACCTGAACATTTCGTCTTTGGCAATGGCTCCAATGAACTGATTGATCTGTTGATTCGTGGTTTTTGTCGACCAGGGGATTCGATTCTCACACCTAAATATGCCTTTGTCGCTTACCGTATCTGTGCCCAAGCCTTTGGCGTTAAAACCATTGAAGCCGATTTAAAACCTGGTTTTCAAGTGGATTTAGATGCTATTTCAAATATCTTGGCTAACAATTGGGTCTGTCCCAAAATAGTTTTTATACCTAACCCTAATAACCCCACCGGCACGTATATTAATAAATCGGATCTTGACTCTTTTTTACAAAAATGGGGACACCGTGAGGATTTTTTGATTGTTTTTGACGAAGCTTATACAGAATTTGTTAGGGCTTCGGACTATCCTATGGGGTTGGCTCAATTGCCGTATAAAAATGTTGTTGTGCTTAAAACCATGAGTAAAGTTTTTGCTCTTGCGGGATTAAGAATTGGCGCTATGATTGCCAACCCCTTTATTGTCGACATCATCAATCGCATACGAAATCCATTCAATGTAAATAGCTTAGCTCAAGCCGCCGCCATAGCGGCTTTTCAAGACACAGAGTTTTTAAACCAGATCAAAAAAATCACTTGGGCCGGATTAGACTATTTCAGCTATGAAATGACCAAAATGGGGCTTGATTTCACCCCAAGCCAAGCCAATTTTTTGCTTTTAAATACGGGCAAAAACGCTTTAGAAATCAACGAAGCCTTACTTAAAAAAGGGGTGATTTTACGACCTGTCGCAAACTATGGATTAAACCAGCACTTAAGAGTTAGCGTTGGCTTAGAGTCTGAAAATGCCAAAGCTATGAAAGCTTTGAAAGAGGTTTTGCAATGATCGATCGTATCATTACCATCGATGGTCCTGCCGCTTCTGGAAAATCAACAATTAGTCGTACTTTGGCCGAAAAATTAGGTTGGAGTTGGGTTTCAACGGGTGCATTTTATCGCACCATAGGTCTTTTGTGTCTTCGAAAAGATGTTGATTTAAACCAAGAAAAACTTGTACTTGCCGCTTTTGAGATTGAAAACTGGAGCATTCAAATGGACCCTGATTTAACTCGGGTTTATATTGATAATAGAGATGTCTCTAGCTTGATTTATCAAGAAGATGTTGGATCGGCCGCAAGCACTATCAGTCAGCACCCATTGATCCGCCAAGCCATTTTGCGCTCCCAGCGGGAATGTTATCAAAAAGTTCAACCTGGTCAGGGGCTTATTGCTGAAGGCCGAGATTGTGGCTCCGTGATTTTTCCTACCGCCGGTTTAAAAGTTTTCTTGCAGGCCGACTCAGGCCTTAGAGCTCAGCGCCGAGCCCAACAAGAAGGTCTTGAACTCCAAAAAGTGATCGACGATCAAAAAGCTCGTGATCTTAGAGACTCCTCCCGTAAAAATGCCCCTATGATAGCCCCCGAGGGCGCTTATCTCTTAGACACATCCTCTATGTCTTTAGACACTGCTGTGGAACTCTTACTTGAGCAGTCTAAAAAGGCGTTTGACAGCCTACCGTAGTCCCCTATAAGAATAAACTTTGCTTTTCATAAGGCAAATCTGAGTCATATTCGCTTAAGGATATGCTCGAGGGAGGAATTTAATATTTATATGGTAAACACAAGTAAAAATTCTGATTTAGAAAAGGCGTTAGCACAACTCGACGAGGCGGACAAAGAAGTCTTTGGCGATGCTAAACCTGGTGGTGAAGGTTCTTTTGAGCAGCTCTTTGAAGCCTCAATGAAAGAGAACCAATTGATTCCCGGTGAAGTCGTAACTGGAACTGTAGTCGAAGTTCAGACTGATTATGTATTAGTCGACATCAATTACAAAAGTGAAGGTTTAATTCCCATTGGAGAATTCCGTATTATTGAAGGTCAAAGATCCATTAACATTGGCGATAAAGTTGATGTGATGATTGATAAGATTGAAAATGATAACGGCATGATTGTTCTTTCTAAAGATAAAGCTGATATGATGAATGCTTGGAACGATATTTCCAGAGCGGCTGAGAACGAAGAAGTGATTGAAGGTACAGTTATTTCTAAAGTTAAAGGCGGTCTGAGTGTGGATATCGGTGTTAAGGCCTTCTTACCTGGAAGTCAGATTGACTTGCGTCCTGTAAAAAATATTGATTCTTTTATTGGTCGAAAATTTAAATTCAAAGTTATTAAATTTAACAAAAAACGTGGTAACATCGTACTTTCTCGCCGAGCCATTCTTGAAGAAGAGCGTGAAAAATTAAAAACCCAGACATTAGATGAAATGAACGAAGGAGCGGTCGTTAAAGGTTATGTTAAAAATGTAACTGACTACGGCGCGTTTATTGACTTGGGTGGATTAGACGGTCTGTTACATATTACCGACATGAGTTGGGGTCGAATTAAACACCCAAGTGAAATGATCAATGTTGGTGAAGAGCTTGAACTTAAAGTTCTTAAATATGATCAAGAGAAACAAAGAGTGTCTTTAGGTCTTAAGCAATTAACTCAAGATCCATGGGCAGAAGTTGCAGCTAAGTTTCCTGTAGGTATGAAGATCAAAGGTAGCGTTGTTTCTTTGGCCGATTATGGGGCTTTCATAGATTTGATGGACGGAGTTGAAGGTTTGATTCACGTCAATGAAATGAGCTGGACTAAAAAAGTTAAACATCCTTCACAACTTGTAAATGTTGGTGACGCAGTTGAAGTTCAAGTTTTATCTATTGATTCTGAAAATCGTAGAATCAGTTTAGGGATGAAACAGCTTGAATCCAACCCTTGGATGGAGCTTAAAGAAACTTATGCTCCAGGAACCATTATTGAAGGTGAAGTTAAGTCGATCACTGACTTTGGTATTTTCGTAGGTATTGAAGACGGTATTGATGGTCTGGTTCATATTTCTGATTTCTCTTGGACTAAACGAATCAACCACCCATCTGAGATGTATAAGAAAGGTGACAGCGTTAAAGCGGTTGTTTTAGGTGTCGACATTGATAACGAAAGATTCAGCCTTGGTTTAAAACAACTTGAGTCTGATCCTTGGTCAACGATTGAAGATAAGTTTCCGATTGGCTCACAACTGGATGTCGAAGTTACAAAACTTGCAGATTTTGGAATTTTTGTGAAAGTTGAAAATGATATCGAAGGCTTAATTCATATCTCTGAGCTATCTACAAAACGTGTTGAAAAAACCGAAGATGTAGCTAAAGTCGGAGACATTTTAAAAGCCGAGATCATTTCTATTGATCAAGATGCTCGTAAAATTGGTTTGAGCGCGAAATTGGTCTCATTACGAGAGCAGAAAGTGAACGTCGATGATTATGTTAAAAAAGCCACTGCAACTTCTAAAACAAGTTTTGGTGATGCTTTTGGTGACGCCTTCCGCGAGATCAAAAAAGACAACCAAGTGGTTCCAAAAGAAGATTAATCTTTTTTTTCAGCCCTTAAAATTCGACCTTTGTGACAAAATCACAAAAGTAAATGACTTAAAAATAAAAAAGGAAGGCTATAAGCCTTCCTTTTTTTTTAAGAGGGGTGTTAAGCACCCGTAAATAATTTTCAAAACCTCGGATACCTTTAGACTCAACGTGTTATTTGGGTTAGTTTGCACAAATAATAAACAATTAAATAAAGAGGCTATATGAAGCATATTTTAATATCTTTAGTTACGGTCTTGTTCACTATGAATATTTGGGCTCAGTCCCAGCCTCAGCAGCCGCTTCCACCACCACAACCAGATCCAGGTGGTTTTGATATGTTACTTCTTGCAGGTTATGATTTAGCGTCTTTAAATGTACCTATAGATCATTGGGATACAGAGTCCTGTAATCAGATCCTAAGCTTTATTGAAACTCAAGAGGCTTTACCTCAACAGATTTTAACTGAAGCGACACTAGAGCAGTATAACTCTTGCCAAATCTTAAGCCTGTTCATGAATGTCACTTTGCAGCGATAGCTTTGCAAGATGCGAATCTAAAAACATCAAGTTATGTTTTTGGTATGAGCCAAAAGCCAACTAAAAAACCAACTAAAAAGCCTAAATTAAAAGACAAAGCCCGTACGGCTAAATTCAAAGCTACCATAGTGAAAGCTAAAGCTAAAAATTCAAGTGAAGCTATGATCTGGCCTCAAGAGCGGGATACTATGACCCGGCCTGATCGTTTGCGATATGTTCGACAGCTGAAATCTAATCATGAGTCTTGTGTGTTTTGTGAAGCCTTTGGCAAGGGTCTGCTAAGTTTTGACAGCTTACTCCTTTATGAAACCAGCCTTTCTATGGTTATTTTAAATAAATATCCTTACAATACGGGTCACCTTTTAGTGCTGCCCAAAAGGCATGAGGGTCAACTAGACCTTTTATCTCTGGATGAGATTAACGATTTGGCTCAAACGGTGCAAAAATGCGTGGGAATTTTAAAACAAGTTTATAACTGCCAAGGTTTAAATTTGGGTTTAAACCTTGGGGCCGTCGCTGGTGCTGGCATACCAGAGCATTTGCACTGGCATATCATTCCCAGATGGTTTGGCGACACTAACTTTTTTCCACTTATTGCCGAAACAAAAGTTCTGGTGGAAAGCCTAGAGACTACTTATAATCGGCTTAGACCTTATTTTTAATTTTACTCTTTCAAACAGACTTCATATACTTGCAGGTGATATGCGCCCTAGAACTACATCCTTTCCCATCAATTTTGTCGTACAATTTACCCCTGTGGTTAAGATTCTTCTGCTTTTCAATATCGCTCTTTGGCTGATTGGAACTGTGATTTTGCAAGGTTATGTATTAGAAGGCAATTATGTCTTTTACTGGCTTGGCATGATTCCAAACGCTACGGTATTTCAGTTTAAATTTTGGCAGCCTTTGACTTATATGTTTTTTCACTCAGCCAATCTAAATCATATTTTGTTTAATATGTTATTGCTTTGGTGGGTGGGCTCGCAGATTGAACTAACAATTGGATCAAAAAGGTTTTTAAGATTTTATTTGACCTGTGGGGTTGGAGCTGGGCTGCTATATCTTATGATATTGTATGGGATCTATTTTATTTTTGGTTTAGAGAATACCAAAGTCTTATATGAACCAGTGATTGGTGCTTCTGGTGCTATTTTTGGTCTATTAGTGGCCTATGCCATGTTTCATGGTGAAAATATAATTTATTTTATGATGTTATTTCCTATGAAGGCTAAATATTTTGTTGGGCTTTTAATTCTCATTGAAAGCTATGTGCTCTTAAGTCAGGGACTGAGTGGGCCTGTAGCAAACTTAGCTCACTTAGCAGGTATCGCTGTCGCTTTTTTATACTTTTATTTTGAAAAGTTATGGCTGCGCCGATTAACGAATAGGCTGTTAAAAAATCCAGCCTCTCGACGTTTAAAACTTGTTGTTGATAACGCTAAAAAATCCGAGACTTACCATTAAAACTTAGTTTTAGGAAAGGTCAAAAGACCTAAAGCTAAATAAACGGATAAAGACAAAATAGCTAATCGATGGGAACCGGTGGTAGATACAACTAAGGCCGTTGTTAAGGGGCCAAATAGCGCTGAAAATCGCCCTATCATATTGTACATGCCAAAATAGGTTCCAGACTGATTTCGGTCAGGAATAAGTAAACAAAAATACGAGCGACTTAAGGCTTGAACGCAGCCTTGAAATATGCCAACTAAAACTCCGCATAGAATAAATTGGGTAGCTGTTTGGATTTGCGAAGCTAACAGGATTACAAAAAAATAAGCGACAATGCCGGAAATTAAAATTGGACGTATACTAATTTTTTTGGCGAGGTAAATGAAGACAAAAGCTGATGGTAAGCCAACAAATTGCACAACCAAAAGGGTTGTCATCATGGTAGCGCTTGAAAAACCTAAAGCTAAACCAAAATCAACAGCCATTTTGTAAACGGTTTGTAGGCCATCGATATAAAAAAAGTAAGAGATTAAAAACAATCCAATAGGATTTTTATTTTTAAAGAGTTGAATAAAGTTGTTTACAAAAATGCGAATATTTATTTTGTCAGCGACATCATGGAAGATCTGAATAGGTTTAAAATAAAAAAGGGGCAAAGCAAAAAACAGCCACCATAAACCAGTTACCACAAAGCACAAATAAACGGCCTGCATCGTCGAAAAACCAAAATAGGTCGACGATCTTATAAAAATTGTCTGGAATAAAAAAAGTAGTCCACCACCTAAATATCCCAACCCATAACCTAACATTGAATTTTTATGATAGTCTTGCTCTGAGATGGAATATTCTGGAAGTAAAGCATCATAAAACAGATGGGACAGCGAAAAGCATACGTAAGAAAAACTGAAAACTAGCAGGGCTATAAGATAAAAGTTTTTGGGAATAAAGTAAAATCCGCAGCAAAGAATAGCTCCAAGTAAGGTTACTAGTTTAAGTAAACTTATTTTTTGGTGAGACGTATTAGCTATCTGACCTAAGAGCGGTGAGCTTAAAAAAATTATACCGGCAATTACACTGTTAGTTATTCCCAACCAAAATGTACTTTCCTCTTTAGTTAATTGTACCGCCCAATGCTCTTTAAAAAAGATGGGAAATAATCCTGACAAAATACAAACAGCATAAGCTGAATTGGCCCAGTCATAAAAACACCAAGCATAGGTTCGCATGTTCGCAGAATTAAAATCTAGTCGCATATTAATTATAAATTACGTGTCTTGGTTTGAGACATCAAGCTTAGGTGTGACGTAAACTACACATAATAGGATCGAGAATGAATACGTAAGTTAAACTTAAAAATTTTGAAACTGAGAATAAGCATTAAGTCTAAGTCGACTGGTTTCATTATAAAATAATTTATACGAATAAGTCCTGCTCAGTAACGATAGAAATTGGAAAGTTGAGTTTAATTTTATATACTAATAAAAAACGAAAGGAGCTTTTCTCATGGAAATCATGCAACAGTTGTTCGATATTTTAAATCCTCACGCTTGTTACATACTTTATGGCAGTATTTTGTTGCTATTAGTAATAGGTTATAAAGGTGCGCCATTTGTTTTTTGGGTGCTCGGTCTTTTAGGACTAGTCGTTGGTTTAAATCTTGGTCCCGTTGTTTTTGTCACCGTTCTTGGTATTTCTTTGATTTTTATGATCAAGCCCATCCGAATGATTTTATTAAGCCGCGGCATTATGGTCGTTATGAAAAAGATCTTGCCAAAGATTTCTGATACCGAAAGGTCGGCTCTTGATGCCGGTGTCGTTTGGGTTGAAGCCGATCTTTTTTCTGGCAAACCTGATTTTAAAAAAGTAATTGCTAATAATAAATATCCAACATTGACAGCTGAAGAGCAGGCTTTTATTGACGGACCCGTTGAGAAGATCTGTAGCATGGTTAATGATTTTGAATTTTGGCAAAAGCGTGAAATGCCTGCTGAAGCTTGGCAGTATTTAAAAACCAACAAATTTTTAGGTATGATTATTCCTAAAGAATACGGTGGACTGGGTTTTTCTGCTTTAGCCCATGCCGCAGTTATTGAAAAATTAACTTCAAGATCCATCCCTTTAGCAGTAACAGTTATGGTGCCTAACTCTTTAGGTCCTGCTGAGCTCTTAATGCATTATGGAACAGATTTGCAAAAGAAATCGTTATTGCCCAAATTGGCTTCTGGGGAAGAGGTTCCTTGTTTTGGTTTAACAGAGCCGTCGGCTGGTAGTGATGCCGGATCTATTTTGTCCCATGGTATTCTGTTCAAAGGACCTGATGGCAAACTAATGGTACGTTTAAATTGGAATAAACGATGGATCACCCTGGCTTCGATTTCAACGACCATAGGTTTGGCTTATCAACTTAAAGACCCAGACAACATTTTAGGTCGTGGGGTAAATTTAGGAATTACCTGTGGTCTTGTGCCTGCAAAAACACCAGGAGTTGTGGTTGGCAATCGTCACGATCCATTGGGTGTGCCATTTTACAACTGCCCCACTCAAGGAAACAATGTTGAGGTTTCAATTGATACTATAGTTGGTGGGGAAGCAGGAATTGGTAAAGGATGGGACATGTTGATGGACTGCTTAGGTGCAGGCCGCGGTATTTCGCTTCCCTCTCAAGCCGTGGGTGGTGCTAAAATTTTAACAAGAGCAGCCAGCGCCCATGCCGTTGTCAGAAAACAATTTGGTCTATCAATAGGAAAATTTGAAGGTATTGAAGAGCCCTTGGCCCGAATTTTTTCTTCAACCTATTTATTAGAAGCTGTCAGAAACTTTACCGTTGGAGCTATCGATAGCGGCATTAAACCTCCCGTTGTTACGGCTATTGCTAAATACCATACCACTGAGATTGGTCGAAGAATCACTAACGATGGGATGGATGTCTTAGGTGGAGCCGCTATTTCCGATGGCCCTCGAAATATTTTAGCGCATTCTTATATCGCTACACCCATAGGAATTACTGTCGAAGGGGCTAATATTTTAACCCGAACTTTGATGATCTTTGGTCAAGGGGTTTTTAGAGCCCATCCTTATGCCTATAAAGAGATAAGTGCGGCTGAAAAGGGGGATGTAAAAGCTTTTGATGGCGCATTCTGGAAACATATTGGTCACGTCGTAAGAAATAAAATCCGTGCGATTTTATTATCTTTCACTCGTGGCTATATAGCCAGTCGTGGCCCTGGGGGGCCAGCGGCTCGTTGCTATCAAAAATTAGCTTGGGCTTCGGCTTCGTTTGCCATTTTGACAGACTTAGCTATGGCCACTCAAGGTGGTGGTTTAAAAACTAAAGAAAAGCTAACCGGTCGTTTCGCAGATGTCTTAAGTTGGATGTACATGGGTACAGCGATCTTAAGTCGATTTGAAGCCGAAGGTCGAAAAAAAGAGGATTTACCTTTGGTTAGATTTGCTATGGAAGTCGCATTTTCCGAGATGCAAAAAGGCTTTGATGGGATTTTACAAAACATTCAAATTCCTGGTTTAAGTTGGTTCTTTAGAGGTGTTTTACTTCCTTGGTCCAGATTCAACACTTTAGGGAATTACCCAAGTGACGAATTAGGTCACAAAGTTGTGGCCGCTTTCTTAAAACCCTCTGAATTCAGAGATCGACACACCAAAGGAGTCTACATTCCTACAAATGCCAAAGTAGATCACATCGCAAGACTGGATTTGGCTTTTGTAAAAACGGTGGAAGCGGCAGGGGTCGAGAAAAAGATCAAAAAAGCCATCAAAGCTAAAGTGTTACCTAAAAAGAATATCAAAGCTTCACTCGATGAGGCCGTGGCCAAAAATGTCATCACGGCTGCTGAAAAAGCATTGCTCGCCGAGGCTGAGGCTTTACGTTGGGATGCCATCCAAGTGGATGATTTTACTCAAGATCAATACATGACTAGATCTGCAAAAGGGGAGCTTTCGGGTCTTGCCAAAAATCTTTCATAGACAAAATTGTCAAAAATCGAAATTTCTTTAAATAAAAATTTTTTTTAATAGGGTGGGGGCGCTTCTAGCCCCCTCATCGGCCAGGTAGAGACGTGAAACTCAAATCTGCATTCTGCGAATGAGGTATACTTTTTAAAAGCGCCTTGTGATTATGAGTCGTAAAAAAAGCGTTTTTAATATGAATACTCACAGCCAATGTCAAAAATATTAAGATAAACCTTAAATGTCGTTTCACCATATAAAACCTAATTCAAGATTCGTACCTAGTTTTTTAAACTCATCGATCATGACATGCTAATACGTGTTCGTGTTGCGAGCTCAAAATTGTCCCCAACTACGATGAAACAGCGGTTAAAATTTGTGAGGGCGAGTTTTTGGAATCTGACAAATCAGCTTGTATGAAACAAATTAAAAATACTTACTTTGATCCTTCGGTTATAGATTTTTGTGAGGATGAATTTTTGAGCTCTGACAAAAGAGCGTGTTTAAGAATAATTGCTAATAAAAAGTTTGAAGCACAAGTAGAAATAAATCTATGTCGAAAAAGTTTTTTATCTTCAGATAAAAGAAAGTGTCTAAGTGAGGCTTCAACGTCACCGCTTAATCCAATGACTCCAGATTTTATGTCTCCAGATAATTATGTACAGTTGCCACTCGAGCTTATTGACCAACAAGTTGTCTTGGCCATGGCTAATTTAGAAAACAACAACATAAGTACAGCGTATTTAATCTTGCAAAACTTACGAACCTACATTGATTCTTTAAAAATGAATAAAAATAAATGATAATTTGTATATAGAACTTTTTGAAATTTTTAAGAAGAAGCTTTTCGATTAAGAAAAGCTTCTTCTTAATTTTAGTGCACATTTAAATCCACTAAAATTAGAGCTTCTTTTCCATAAACAATCTAAAGCCAAGTTCGCTGTGTTTGGACCATAGAACTTGAGCGGTCAGTAAATGGATTAGTTGCATGTATACCGGTGCTAAAAGCAGTAAGTTAGTAAGGCCCATAAAAAGCGTAAAATAACTTAAACCCAAATAAAATTTAACATCACGATTTTTTATCAGATCCTGACAAAGTAGGGTGATAAAATACACTGTCACAACAGCAAGTAATGGATGCAGAACTCTGAGCCGAAGCAGCCAAGGCGAACTTGCCGCTAAATCCTGGTAAACCCCTTCTTGTAAAGATTGTGCAGGGTAAAGTGTATCACCTAATGCCGTGAGCGCTCCTAATGCCGCCACTAAAACTAAGCTTAGTGTGCATAAAATAAAAAGTGATTTTTTAAAATTGATAACTTCGAAAATTTTATCTCTTTGTAAAACATAACCAGCGCCAACGATGCTCGAGACTAAAATAAAGGTATTCACTAAATGAACAATCATAGTTCCAGCTCTGGCCCATGAGTCGTTAGAGCCAACTAGCCCTGACAGTACAAGTTGGGCTCCGATCAGAGCTTCAAAAATGGTCAGCACTAAAACTAAAATTGGTAAGCCAACGGCCCAACGGATCAATTTAATAGGTTTTATTTTATGAGCTTTAAGAACATAGATAACAGTTGCGATCACTAAACCGGCTACCACTATTCCATAAAGACCTGAAGTAGCTCTATGAATGTATTCAATCATCGTCTGTAGGGAAGAATTGGAGGGAATCAATTCGCCATGACATGTGGGCCAATTTTTACCACAGCCGTCGCCCGATCCCGAAGCTCTGACAAAAGCGCCCCAGACCACAATAAACCAAGTGTAATAAAGTAGGATTTTCCACCAAAGTTGTAGCTTTACCATCTGATCAAACTAAGCTTAATCTTTTAAAATTCCCATAATTTTTAGCATTTGATAATCACTTTAAGCCCACTTTTTAATCTAAGGCTTAAAAAACATAATGCGAAGTTTCATTATGATTTTACAATTTTGTATCCAAGAGACTATTTAGGTAGGATATTCAAGTTATTCACATACTATAAGGAGAAATCAGCTATGAGAATTATTTTGGCCACGCTTTTATTAGCGCTATTTGCTACAGGATGTAATCAAGGGGGCGTAGGCGCTTCATCAATCAAGTCGGATGACGAAAAAGTCATTTACTCATTAGGTAAAAACTTTGGGGACAGAGTTAAAGCTTATGATTTAACTGATAAAGAGCAAAAAATCCTAGTCACAGGGATCATGGACTCTTTAAATAACAAAGAATCCAAAGCAGAAGTTGCTAACTTTGGAATGGAAATCGCTAAATTTGCCGATAAAAGATCAAAAGCTATTGCTGAAAAAGAAAAAGAAGACGCTAAAACCTACTTAGAAAAAATGCAAAAAGAAGCAGGGGCTGAAGTTCTTAAATCTGGAATCGTCTTTAAAAGTGTTAAAGAAGGCGACGGGGCTATGCCCAAAGAGACTGACACTGTTAAAGTGAACTACCACGGTACTTTGAGAGACGGTGAAGTTTTTGACAGTTCTACAGAAAAATTGGCAGGTTCACCGCGTGAGCCAGAACCAGCCACTTTCCCATTGAACCGTGTAATTCCATGTTGGACAGAAGCCGTTCAAAAAATAAAAGTGGGTGGCAAAGCTAAAATCACTTGCCCCTCAGATACAGCTTATGGTGACAGAGGCGCACCACCAAAAATCAAACCAGGTGCTCCGCTTACTTTTGATGTTGAATTACTTGAAATCGTCAAAGAAGCAGCTCCTTCTGACAAAAAAACCAACTAGACCATTAATTCAGATTCATTTTTTGGCTTTTAATCTAAAAAGAATCTGAATATTAAAATGTTATTCAGTAACAAACTTGATTTCAAAAAAACCAAATCAAGTTTGTTTACGTTTAAAGTCCTAATTTAAATTAGTTAGACCGAGTTATTTTGTCTTAACTTAAATAAATAAAAAAGGCTCATTTTTAAGTGAGCCTTTTTTATTTTATGAAGAAGTTAACTAATATGTATTTGCAATCTAAGGATTTAGCCTATCTATCTTCCAAGCGCCCGTTTTGGTGGTCTCATATCTAAATCTGTGATGCAGACGGAATTGTCCCTCTTGCCAAAATTCAAAGGTCTTAGCAGTGACATCATAGCCGCCCCAATTTTCAGGACGACTAAGACTTTTATTTTTGTACTCATTTTCTAAGTTTTTCACCGAAGATAAAAAGTCATCTAAACTTTTAAGCACATGACTCTGCTGGGACACCACAGCGTGAATTTGGCTTTCCTGGGGGCGAGTCAGCCAATACTGATCACTATCCAAGGTTGAAGACTTATTCACGTCCCCAGTGATTCGGATCTGTCGTCCTAGATCTTTCCAATAAAATAAAAGACTTGCTTTAGGGTTTTGAGTTAACTGTTGGCCCTTATCACTGTTGTAGTTGGTGAAAAATTGGAACACAGGTGGCTTAAAGCCGCGAAGTAGGACGTATCTAGTTTGTGGGTAGCCGTTATTATCAACTGTTGCAACAGACATTGCTTCTGGATAAAGAGGTACAAATTTTTTAGCATCTTCAAACCAAAGACTAAATTGCTTAAAAGGATCTGAATCTAAATCAGTTATGTCTAAATTTTGAAATCGTTCCATGGCCGAGAACTCCTTATTGTGAGTTGAATTTTGGGAACTGTAAAATTACTTAATCCAATGTAATTTTTGTGATTTTAGTTTTAAAGGCGCTGGATGTACCCTCGCCGTTAGCGCTTAACCAAAAACCTAAAATTTCTTGCTCAGAGTTAAAAGCTTTTTTAATTTCAAAGGGTCCTTGAGCGGCAAAAGTAACGGCTTCTTCATAAATGTAATCGCTCAGTGGGTGATTGCGAGTATCCCCCACATGCTCTTTAGTGTGGGCCACTTTTAGAAAATAAATCTTATCCACACCAACACCTTTAGGTGCAAGCTTAAACATCTCTTTGATCCACGAGGCTAACAAAAAACCAGGCACTGGAGGTTTTTGATTTTTTCCTTTTAATACTAAACCAAATCGTAAAACGTAATCATCAGTCACAGATTTTTTATTTTTAAATTCACCTTGTTTTTGCTGTTTTAAATTCAAAGAACCATCAAAAATTTCGCCAACAACATAGACACTTTTGAATTTCAAAGGCTCGTTTAATTTATAAAGTAGTGGTGATGAGGACTTATTAACTTCAATAACCAACTGCGTGTCGTTGCCTGAAACAGTATTGGGTTTAAGGCTTGAAAATTTTAAAGCTTTCCAAAACTTTGGATTTAAGGGCGCCTCAAACTTTCCCATAACGGGACTTGCTGTTAGAAGCACACTTAAGACTATAAGTTTAAAATGCATTGTTTAAATTTTCTCTTGGATCTGATGAATTTTGTGATCAATGTAAAACAAAACCTCTTCGGGTGATCTTAAGTTGTCGTTAAAAACCACATAGTGTTTTAAGTCTTTTAAAATTTCAAAACATTCACTGTTATCTAAAAAATGGGGCGCTAAACGAGTGATATAGTTTCCACATTTTCTTTTGAAATCACCAAAATCAGGGTCAAAGATGCGATCTAAGTTATTTTTAAATTCTTCTAGAGCTTGTTTTTTTTCCATAAAATATAAGTCCTTAATTGTAGTAGGGGTTCACACCCTCTGAGTGCAAAGTCACGTCGTTGATATTTTTGATGGATGGAAATTCTTTTTTTAAAGCCACTTCAATGCCGTCTCGCATGGTTTTAGCGGCCATGCCACAGCCTTGACACCCGCCTTGCATTTCTAAAAACAAAGTCGCATTTTGAAAATCCACAACTTGCACCCGTCCACCGTGGTCAGCCAACTGAGGGTTAATCTGAGCTTCAATAAATTCGGCGATGGGTTTGGCTTCTTCCGATAAAATGATCTGTTCTTTAGCGGGTTCCATGCGGGGCTCTTGATTCTCTTCAATCAAGTCTGAATCTTCATAGAAACTAAAATGATGCTCAATCATATCATTCAAAGGTTCTGCTAACATTGACCAATCCACCCAGTCTTGCTTTTGGATAACCACGGCGTCTGGTTTGATTTCGACGGAAGACACCCAAGGAAACCCAAATATTTTCGAAGCTAAAGGGGACCACTGGGCCTCCGTGCTTGAAGTGTAAAACTTGGCATTCGTAGAAATGGGCGAATTTAAAGTAAAAGTTAAAAACGTGTTATTAAAATTATTTTTATCAAAACTAGCTTCAATTTTTTTCATAAGACCTTTATAGCATAAGTTTTTTTACATGTAAGTGTAGTTAGGACCACTGCCACCTTCTCGGGGCTCCCATCGAGGTCCAAGAACATCCGTGGCTTTGCAATCCACACAATTGGGAGCATTAACCACTAATTTTTCCCCAAGCCTCTCATAAACACCAGCTGGACAAAGGCTGGCATAAAAATCGGCCATTTCGGAAGAGATATCTTCCCCTATTTTTAAGTGCGATGGAATATCGTCCCTGGTTTTATTTCCAGATAAATAAACGCCGTCGACTTTTTTTAATCCTGATGTCGGCGGCAGGGGTTGTAAGGCTAATTTTTGGGATTCCGCATCTTCATGACTATGAGGGGATTGGGGTGGAAAGGCACAATTTGTGATAGTCATAAATGCCGCTTTTAGGGACGCCCACCAAAAGCCACTCTTCATAAAAGCTTGGCGGATATTACGTACTTTTTTTAAGTCTTGATAAATATAACTATTTTTAAAAGCAGTGTCGTAAGAGGCTAAAGTGTTTTGACTGAAGTCTTGCTTTTTTAGGGCCTCTATCAAAGTGTCTGCTGCAAGTATCCCACTTTTCATTGCATAGTGGATACCTTTCAAAGCCGGAACATTCACCATACCCGCAGCATCGCCACAGATCATAACTCCAGCCCCACTTAGTTTTTCAGGCAAGGAATGAAAGCCACCTTCGGGAATGGTTTTGGCACCCCACTCGATAAGTTCACCGCCTTCAAGCAGGGGCTGAACTAATGGATGTTTTTTTAAATTTTGCAGCTCTCTATGCACATCTAAGTTGGAACTTTTATAATCAAGTCCTGCCACTAATCCCAAGGAGACCATGTCATCTCCCATCGGATAGATCCAACTGCCGCCAAAGGTATCCCGAGCAAGTGGCCATCCTAAAGTGTGTATGACATCATTAAATGGTTTTTTTACTTTCCAAACCTCTTTAACCCCAAGGGCATAAATCTGCGGGGATTTACTTTCGGTATGGGACCACTTCAAATAACTCTGGGTGATTGGTCCACGGGTGCCTTCACATAAAACTGTAACAGATGCCAATATGTCCGTTGGAGGCATATACTGGGGGCCTTCAGAGCTATCTTTATTTAATCCCGCGGCGGTTGTGCGGACGCCCACAACTTTACCCTCCTGAACCAGCAAAGCTTTGGCGGGAAAACTTGTAAAAACATTAATACCCAGGCTTTCGGCCTTTTCTCCTAACCAGCGGACCACTTCGCACAAAGAGGCCGAGTAGTTGCCATGATTTTTCATGGTAGGTGGAGTTGGCATTCGTATTTTACCTGTTGAAGTTAAAAAGTATACTTTTTCTGAATCAACAGGTTTTTTAAACGGGAAATCTGCAAGACTTAATTCAGGAAATAACTCTTTCAAAGCCACTGGATTTATGACCGCTCCTGATAATGTGTGTCCTCCTAGGCTTTGCGCTTTTTCTAAAACGCCAATTTCGACATCGGGAAAACTTGGATCAGCTTGCTTGGCTTTTTTGACATTTAAAGCCAAACGAATTGCACCACACAGTCCGGCCGAACCTCCGCCCACAAAAAGCACATCCATAGGTACAGCTTCTTCACTTATATCCTTAGGGTTTTCGATAATAAATTGCGACATTGAAAGTTCAGGTTGATATTTCAGAGGAACAAAAGAATGTGCCAAAGTAAAACCTCCTTAAAAAAGTTGTATTTTTTTATCCAATATTTGTACCCTAACCCAAAGCGAGCTAAAGGTGCAATAATGAAGATTAAACGATACCTATATCTATAAATTCTTGAGGTAGTGGGGCGGTCACTACAGTTGGAGCACCACTGGTTGGATGCTTAAATTGCAGACGCCATGCATGTAACATAAGACGTTTAAAATTAGACTTTGGATTATAAAAAACATCGCCTAAAATGGGAAACCCTACAGATTTTAAATGCACACGAATTTGGTGACTTCGACCTGTTTTTGGGGAGCATTCAAATCCCAAATGCGAAGGGGTTGAAGTAATGATTTTAAAATCCGTTTCCGAGGTTTGACCTTCGTGGTCATCCATTGAAAAGTAAAAGGACATTCCTGGTTGAGGATCTTTTTTTATAAATCCTGAAACTTTAAAAGTATCACCCACATTAAGGGGCTTGGTCTTTTGAGCCACAGCAACGTAAGTTTTTTGAATCTTCCGAGTTTCAAAAAGCGCTGTTAAGTTTTTGTTGGCTGAGATTTTTTTTGAAAACATCAAAAGTCCTGAAGTGTCTTTATCAAGACGATGCATTAAATTTAAATAGGGGGCTTTGAGGCCCTGGTTTTTAAGTAAATAATAACTCATGAGCTGGGATAGGGCATGATCCTCAAAAATATCCAAAGTGGATTGCGAGGGTAAACCCGAAGGTTTATTGATAATCACCATATCGCTATCTTCAAAAACTATATTTTTAGCAGTTATTTTGTCAGATAGTTTAGCAGATAATTTTTCGGATATTTTGTCTGATAATTTGTCAGAAGCTATATTGACGGGTTTAGCAAAATAGGAGTCAGGCAAAAGTACAATTATTTTGCATTTACCCTTAGCTTCAAAGGGCAAATGAGGAACTTTTTTTTGATTGTAGTAAATAAACCCTTTTCGGACTAAGTCGGTGAAGTCAGCTTTGGTGAGTTTTACTTTTGGAGCAATGCCATACTTCAAGCCACGAGCAATAGGGTTGTCACCAGGGGATGATCCTAAAAACCAAAGGTATAAAAAGTCTGCGATGCATTTGTTGTTATGCTGGTGAGGATGAACTGAGATTTGAAACACGCGCATTGCCTTTATGTCGCAGCGTAGGACTTAAAAGTCACTTTGTTTTTTTAAAGCAGACATGGCAAGTTCTTTAAAACTATTTGGACAAAAATTGGGGGGGGGAAATTATGTTTAATAGGATTAAAAGGTTTAAGGTTTTAATAAGTGGGGTTGCAATTTTAACTTTTTCTTCGATGGTTTTTGCGTCACTAAGTGATGTGGATCTGGAAGTGCGGACTATAATTGCAGAAGAATTGTCGATTGATCCTGATGAGGTTCACTCTTTAAAATTTGTTGATTCAACACCATCCTGTCCCTTTGTCATCCAAGCTTTTGTCGACAACAACTCTTGTAAGGTTTGTTTTCAGGGCGATGTAAGAAACCCATTAGCAACTGATGTCGTGTGTGAGCGAATTTGGTTATTCAACGAAAATGAAGAATAAATGAAATATAAAGCCCTCGTTGTCGACCAAAACCTTAAAACCTGTGAACTGCAAAACAAAGAATTGTTCTTTGAATCTTTAAGTTTTGGCGATGTTGTCATCAAGTCTCGATTCAGCGGTATTAATTTTAAAGATGCCCTGGGTGTCACGTTTAAAGGTGCTATTTATAAAAAACCTATAATCACACCTGGTATCGATGTCTCAGGAGAAGTGCTTTATTCTAAATCTAAAAAATTTAAAGTTGGTGATTTGGTTTTAATGAATGGCATGGGATTAGGGGAGTCCATCAACGGGGGCTTCGCTGAAATTGTAACAGCCCGCGAAGATATTATTTTACCTTTACCAAAAGGATTATCTTTAAAAGAGGCAATGGCTTTAGGCACCTCAGGATTTACAGCGGCTTTGGCCATTGAGCGAATGCTTAACAACGGCCAAACTTTCGAGCATGGACCCATCTTAGTTTCCGGCGCAACGGGAGGGGTTGGACAATTCGCCATTCAGATTTTAAATCAGTTAGGATTTTTAGTGGAAGCTGTGACTTCGCGCTTAGAATATGTGGAAGCTCTAGAAGGCTTAGGTGCGCACTATGTCAGTCATTTAGACGAGCATTTAAATCCAACAAATCCCCTTGAAACAGTGATGTGGGGCGGGGCTATTGATAACTTAGGTGGTGCATTTTTAACTGCTATTTTACCTAAGATTCAACTTTGGGGTAATGTCACTTCCATTGGTTTAGCTTTAGGTCCTGAGCTTAAGGCCACGGTTATGCCTTTCATCTTAAGAGGCGTAAGTCTTCTTGGTGCGAGTTCAAATAATTGCACTATGGAAACTAAACAAAAAGTATGGAATCTTTTAGCCACAGAATGGAAGCCCAATAAGTTGGATCAGACTGTGACTAAAGTTATTGGTTTGGAAGATGTACTAGATGTTTCAAACCAAATTATGAATCACTCGCATTTTGGCAAAACAATTATAAAGTTTTAAATATTTTCTATATAAAATTAAAAATAACTCCTATTAACAGACTCATGAAAAAAAATAATTTTTTACGAGCCCGTTAAGGGCTACTTTTTAGATATAGGCGGCATTGATTTTCAGAATCTAAGTTCGGTGTTTGAAGGACAGGAAAATTATACTGCTCCGTCATCAATAATTGTAAAATGGGTTCAATTTGATTCATTTTGGAAATTTCTTCGGTCACAAACTCAAGCCGGTCTGGACGAATCTTTAAGGGCGAGTTTTTGAGGAAGTCTTTTAAAGCTTGGTTGATGTCTTGACCATTTTGGTGAGCAGATCCAACGTTTTTAAGCATGCTTTGAATATACTTATAAATAATATTTGGGCTTAGTTTAGCATTTTCTGGGGCCATAACATAGTTGGTAGCGCTTTCTGTAACCTCTAATGGGAACCAAAAATAGCCACTTTTTAGCTGCGGTAAAACCTGTTCAAGATTTAAACCGTTCGAAGGAACAGTAAATCTGTCTCCCACTTTTGGGTTTAAAATAAGTTCATAAGTTAACAGTTCAGCATCACTTTGCTCAGGACGAATAACCCACTGCGTGTCTTTGGAGTGGTAAGGGATTTTAAATTCAACACCTATTTGAATTTTATCGCCTACATTATACCTACCAATTTCACTTAAGTCCGTCAGAGGCTCGGTGCCGTAAATCTGATGGATTTGACCCTCTTTGGTTTCTCTAAAAGGGATTTTTAAAGATTTATACTCTCTTATGCTAGGTCGACTTTCGTTGAATGCCTTTAAGGCAAGTACTTGTATTTCAAGAATATCATCGTAGCGATATAATTTGCCCTCAGGATCTCTTAGTATACCAAGATCAGATTGTTCTTTGACAAGATCAGAAATGTTAATTCGCTGATGGGTTCGATAAACTTCGCTATCAGAGATAAATTTAACAGCCCCTGTTTCGGAATTATGAATTTCAATCATGGGCAGAAGTGCTACTGGTTTGTTATTAAAACCAAAACTTTTGTTCTCTTTGATGACATTGAATTTTTTCACTTCTGGATAAGCTTTATAAAAACCAAAAGTAAATTCATCTTGGGTTGGATTGTGATCCATTTCAAGGATTAGAAATACTTCCCCATTTATAATTTCAAATCCTATACTCATATTTAAATTTGGATCTAAGTAAAAAAGTAAAGTCGAAGGATCAGGGACTTGAGCGGCATTGGATTTTTTTTGCTGTCCAAGAGAAGCTTCTTGTTCAGCAAGTTCACTTCCATCATCAAGGTTTGGGTCTGAACTTGAATTTGCTTCATGTTCGCCCCCCGGCCTTGAAAAAAAATCTCGAAAAAAGTTAACTTCTTAAAACTTAGAAGTAAAGCATTTAAGTTGCATTCACGGCGTGGTTTTTGGACTTTTAAATTTTTTGTTATAAAAATTAATGGCTTCCATAACTATATTCTTTGCATCTTCAAAATCAAAAAAGTCTTCAACGACTACCATTTTTTTTTCTAGAGCTTTGTAATCTTCAAAAAATCTTCTAAGCTCTTGCAGTCGATGATGGGGCAATTCGTAAATTGAATTGTAATGGGAGTATTCGGGATCATTGGCATGAACAGCAATGATTTTATCATCGGCTTCGCCTTGATCGATCATTTTCATAACTCCAATGGGTTTTGCCATTAATATCGATAGTGGATGTACAGGTTCTTGCCCAAGAACTAAAACATCCAGTGGGTCATTGTCTTCACAATAGGTTTGTGGAATGAAGCCATAATTGGCAGGGTAATGTAGCGAGCTAAACAAAACGCGGTCCACACGAATCATTCCGGTTGGTTTATCTAATTCGTATTTATTTTTAGAGCCTTTAGGGATCTCAATGATCGCTGGAAAAAAATGGGGTGTATCATTACCAACTGCAACATCATGCCAGGGATTCATATATACTCCGATAATAAACTTATACTTAAGTCAGAATTTAAAATAGGCTTTAAAATATAATTTGAACAGCGAAACTTTGTTATAAATTGAATTGTTACTACTTCAGCAGGAGGGATTATATGAAACAAATCCTTATATTTTTTTGGTAGCATTTACAACTTCAGAAGCATTAGCTCAGTACGTTTACTTTAAGGGTTCAGTAGGCCCCTCATGGCAAAGATCCAATTCCTTTGCTGGTGGTGATATCGATTATGATCCAAGATTCTTAGGGACTCTCTCTTTAGTCGCTGGGTATCAATTAAATCCGATGTTTGGTGCCGAGATTGAGCTAGCATCTAGAACTGCAGATATCGAAGGTATTGATAATACACCTTGGCTAGGAGAGTTAGACTCTTCGGCCCTTATGCTCAATGGTAACTTTAGGGTACCCATTTCAGGTAACTTTTTTCTAACTTTTGGTGCAGGTCTTGGTATCATGAGTGCTGAACTTTATGATGCCATTTCCGATGAATTTGCCGATGGCTCTGCTTTCGCAGCCCAATTTATGATTGGATCTGAAATTGAAATTTCTGAGAATTTTAGTCTAACTTTTGAATATAGAAGATTCTCGGCTTTGGATTTAGAACTTACAGGCACTGATGGGGTCTTCAGAGAAGATCTTAGTTACATAAACGGCGGGTTTTTAATGGGTGGCCGAATTAATTTGTAACTTATAAAACACTAAGAGCCTAAACATTACCCCATTGATTTTGAACTTTTGTTGCGACAATTTAAAGTTTTCATTCTTTATTATTCCTTCGACGTATTACAATACTACTTCAAGATTATGCTGGCGAAAAATTTAAATTGTAACAACAATAAATATGTCAAAACTTTATTTGGACTATATTTGGGATTTCTAAAATAATTTTAGCTTCTGAACATTGGTTTAAATAAATAAAGTTTGTTCAGTTCCTAAAATCGTTCTAGAATTTGGCTCAGAGTTGGCCCACCAATTTTGAGCTTTTAAACTTAAATTGGTTTTTTTTACAAAATCTTCCAGTTCATCATGAAAAAATTCGATGGCATTGGTTGGTGTTTCATTAATTAACACTGAAAATGGTCGAACGGGGAAATTTTCACACAAAGCCGATGCTTTAATAAAGAATAAACCAGCTATCATTTCAGTGGTTGGATCGCCTGGAAACGGAAGCCCTCTAAAATTCGGAATATGCAATTTTAACGTGGGGATAATAGGGTCGTCACAGTTGTAGAAGAAACTGTGATCAGCCACAGAGGTGATAAAAGTTTTCCAATCTTTTTTAAGTAAACCAAAATCTTCAATCATGTTATTTTCATTAAGGTCTTCGGCTGCTGCCACTAAATTCAATGTGGCGTACCAAGTGTGACCATGAGGTGTGGAGCATTCTCGTTCGGAAAAAACAAAGCGATGTGCGGATTCAAAGCGGTACTTAAATGACATTTTCATAGATTGACTCTTGGCCGTGGGTTTCTTTAACGCTAACACCTAACCAATTTACAGCTTTTGGCAACTGGGGCTGCATCTTTTGCCAAAACCAAAAGGCTAAGTTTTCACAAGTAATATTGGTCAGTGGCAGAATTCTGACATCATCAATAGGAAAGCTGTAGGTTTTATTATGCCACTGACATTCAACTTGATGGTTGGTTTTGGTAATTTTTAAATAGGGATTAGCTTCAGGAACTAAAATATACTCGTCTAAAAATTGGGACAGCTCAAAAGCAATATCCTTAAGTGGTTTCATATCGGTTGCAAAGCCAAGGGCATCTACTTTATGGGTTTGAATTTCAATAGTGACATAGTAGTTATGCCCATGAAGACGCTCGGCCTGAGTAGGTCCGAAAATGGTAAAATGGGCTGAGGAGAACTTTATTCGATCTTTTTCGATTTTGATTTTATAAGCCATATCACCTTTTAGCAAACCCTGATCTTAAAGTACAAGAGTCTTAAGGCCTTTTTTTATGGCTTTGTCTCAAATTGGCACAACTATTTGCGATTTTGGCTTAAACCTAAGTTTAAGATTCATTCGGTCCATTCCGATACATACCTAGATACTTTAGTAATAAATGTCCAAGGGGTCAGTTTTGAAATCTAAAGCTTTGCTTGTAGGTCAAATCTTTTTAGCACTGATGGTGCAATTCTGCCTTTATGCGACCAGCATGGCGGCACGAACTTCTATAATTAATCCCTCGGCAAAAGCAGACAAAGCAACGGCTGAACTCATGGCACAAACTAAAGATGTTGGAGTCGAGACTATGGTAAAAATGGCGGAACTTTTTGTGTCGCCGCAAGAGTACGAATCCTTAATTAAAGATGCCAAAAAAGCCAAGGGTTTAAAAATAGATACGATTTTACACGGCGATGATTTTTTTTATATGCAAACAGGACCTATCAAAGTTGTTTTTAAATGGATAGACAAAAACAATATAGCTTACAAAATCAACGGCCATTCGTTCACTTATGAAGAGGCTGCAAAAACTGAACTTTGGCAGAAAAAAATTACTCAGATTGTAAAAAACTATCGTTCAACCCGAAGTGATAATCGTAAAACTAATTTTGAAAAGATGAGTTCTAATCTTTTCGAGCCCAAAACTTCGAAGTTTTTAGTCAGTTTGGGTTCAAATTTTACTTCGATGCTTGTATTGCCGTTTTTATTTCAGGCAACCCCCGCCCATGCTTTTTTAAACAATATCTTAAGTAATCCATGGGCTTTAACAGCCATTGCGGCCGTAGTCATAGTTTTGGTAGCCAATCATTATTATAAAAAACATAAAGAAATACACGAAGAGAACAAAGACGAAGTTATTTCAAGGCTTAATATAGCTCGATCAAATTTAGACGCCGCTCGCGCTCGAGGCGAGCAAAATCTTTCAGCTTATGAAAAAGAAGTCATTGATCTTGAAAATTTAACTTTAGAGTATGGCTCTTCAGATGTTGGCTTTTTTGGCTTTGTTCTTGGCAATAGAGATCAAAAGCCCGCTTCTTATGATTTAATTATGTCTAGACCCACCAATGGGGGATCAGGAACAGGTGTGGGGACCCCCGTGGCGCCACCCTCAAGCACTTCGGGTTCATCCTCCGGAGCCTTTTGATTCTTAATCAATAGCGTCATATTTGGCGTAAAGTTTATGGAGTATGTTAGATTCTAAGACTTAGGATTTAATGAAGTTTAAGTTACATAACCTCACCAAATCCCAAAAATATTAAACACATTTTATTTTAACACTAACCTTTGCCTGTCACGAGCCGTGGCTTGCAATTATGATTTCGGAGAATGTTCTATGGCAGAATTTGCAAGTGCAAAAAAGACTTTAAAAGTGGGAGCCCTCGAGGGTGTTTATTTTGACTTAAATTCAGTTAATAGTTTTGGGGATATAGCTAAACTTCCATTCACTTTAAAAGTTTTACTTGAAAATCTGCTACGATATCAAGATCACGCGGCGGTTTCAGACTCTCATATTAAGTCGATTGCCACTTGGTTACAGCGAAAAGCGTCTGATGACGAAGTGCCATTCTTCCCCTCTAGAGTCCTAATGCAGGATTTTACAGGTGTACCTGCTGTAGTGGATTTGGCGGCTATGCGAGAAGGGGTGAAAGCTTTAGGTGGTGACCCTAGTGTTATTAATCCTTTAGTTCCTGTAGATCTAGTGATTGATCACTCGGTGATGGTGGATTATTCGGGCACCCCTGAGGCCTATCAAAAAAATATGGATCTAGAATTCGAAAGAAACGCGGAACGCTATGAATTTTTAAAGTGGGGTCAGATCACTTTTGATAACTTTCGAGTTGTGCCTCCAGGAACTGGAATTTGTCATCAAGTCAATGTGGAGTATTTAGCCCCCGTGGTGGGCACTCGCAAAGTAAAGGGTGAAGTCCAATTCTTTCCCGACACCGTCTTCGGAACGGACAGTCACACCACTATGGTTAATGGTTTGGCCGTATTAGGTTGGGGTGTTGGAGGCATCGAAGCCGAAGCCGCTATGCTTGGCAAACCTACATCAATTTTAATTCCAGAAGTTGTGGGCTTTGAATTGACTGGCCAACTTGTTGAAGGTGCCACAGCCACTGATTTGGTTTTAACCATTACTCAGATGCTAAGAAAAAAAGGTGTTGTAGGAAAGTTTGTCGAGTTCTGTGGGGAAGGCCTGGCCACATTGCCACTGGCTGACCGATTGACGATTGCTAACATGGCTCCAGAGTATGGGGCGACTTGCGGCTTTTTTCCCATTGATGACGAGACTTTAAAATATCTAAGATTGACAGCACGACCTGAAGCCCAAGTGCAGTTGGTTGAAGCCTATGCTAAAAAACAAGGTTTGTGGCGTGTACCAGGCCAGAACCCTGAATTCACAAGTATGCTTAAATTAAATTTGCAAGACGTGGTTCCAAGTATTTCTGGACCCAAACGTCCTCAAGATCGTGTGGATTTAAAAACCGCTGATGTTGATTTCGAGAAAGCCTTAAAAACCGTATTTGATAAACCTCAAGCCCGCTCCGTGGATGTAGAGGGTCATGATTTCAATTTAACTACAGGCGATGTAGTGATTGCAGCAATCACCAGTTGCACCAACACATCTAACCCGTCCGTCATGATTGCCGCAGGCTTGGTGGCCGAAAAAGCCGCTGCACGTGGTTTGACTGTAAAACCTTGGGTTAAAACTTCATTAGCACCAGGGTCTCAAGTTGTGACTGATTATTTAAACAAATCAGGTTTACAAACGTCCTTGGATAAATTGGGTTTTAATCTTGTAGGATATGGGTGCACAACCTGCATTGGAAACTCAGGTCCCTTAGAGGACAGTATCATCAAAGCTATTGATGAGAATAACTTAATTGTAACCGCCGTCTTGTCAGGAAACAGAAACTTTGAGGGACGAATCTCGCCTCAGGTGCAGGCCAATTATTTAGCTTCACCACCCTTAGTTGTGGCTTATGCCATTGCGGGAACCATGCGAAAAAATTTAATGACGGAAGCTTTGGATTTCGATCCAGACGGTAACCCTGTATTCTTAAAAGACATTTGGCCGACGCAAAAAGAAGTTAGCCAAATGGTGGCCAAAGTGGTTGGACCTGAAATGTTTAAACAGCGTTATGCCAATGTCTTTGAAGGTCCCAAAGAGTGGCAAAATATTAAAGTCACTAAAACCGAAACCTATGCCTGGAATCATAAAAGCACCTATGTGCAAAATCCTCCTTATTTTGAAGGACTTACTAAAAACACTTCGGTCATTGGAAATATTGAAAAAGCCAATGTGCTCGCCGTGTTTGGGGATAGTGTGACGACAGATCATATTTCGCCCGCAGGTTCGATCAAAGCAGCTAGTCCAGCCGGCTCCTATCTGATGGCCAAGAAAGTGGAAGTCAAAGACTTTAACTCCTTTGGATCTCGTCGGGGCAATCATGAAGTTATGATGCGAGGGACTTTTGCCAATATTCGCATTAAAAATTTAATGTTGAATGGTGTCGAAGGTGGCATGACAAAATTTGTTAAAACCAATGAGGTCATGCCTATCTATGATGCGGCTATGAAATATCTAGAAACTAAAACACCTTTGGTTGTCATTGCTGGTAAAGAGTACGGCACTGGCAGTTCTAGGGATTGGGCCGCCAAAGGCACTGCACTTTTAGGAGTCCGAGCCGTGATTGCAGAAAGTTTTGAGCGTATCCACCGTTCAAATTTAGCGGGTATGGGCGTGCTTCCTTTGCAGTTTATGGACGGCGTAACTCGAGAGTCTTTAAAAATTACGGGTCTTGAGACTTTTTCTATTAAAGGTTTATCAAACTTAAATCCACGACAGGAATTTTTGGTTGAGATGACTCGGGCCGATGGATCCCAAGAGTCATTTAAAGCGCATAGTCGTTTGGATACTTACGATGATGTCGAAAACTTTAAAAACGGTGGTATTTTACAAGCCACAATTCGCCAATTGATTTAAATTTAAAACTTATTTTTAGAATTTCCTTACGGCTGACTTTGTAACATAGCAAAGTCAGTTGTGGTTAACGACAAAAACAAAGTTCTTCTTATTGATTCCTGAAAGCAGTTATACTGCTAGTATCATTGCATGAACCCATTAGTCTTTTATATTTAGATAATGATCCTAAAAGTTCATAGATTTCATTAGAAGGATTAATCACTGTCCAAAGTATCATAAATTCTTCAGACAATAAGGTTAACCCTTCAATATAGGCATCCTGGCTAGATTCGAGTGTGATCAGAATATTTTGTAATTCTTGTCCTGAATTTTTATCAAACTTATATAAAAATAAATAACCTACCTCATCACAACTTAAACTACTCATGTCGTTGTTGACCTTGGCGTCTTCAGCACATCCTAGTAATAGGGCTCCAATAATTAATAGGGCCGTCACAAGTTTCATAAATTCTCCCTTACAAAATAAAATTTACTTAAATTTTATTTTTACTCAAATTTAACTTTCTCTTTATCTTATATTTATGTTTCATTTCAATTTAACATAGCTAAAGTTTCTCTGGGAATAACTAGGTCTTGGTTTCTTATTTAGTCTTAAGAAACTAAACTATAGTCTCGCACGACAATGAATTGGAAAGACTTCGCCACTTCAATGGAAATGTTTAAATATTTTATTGTGGAACAGGCATAAAGAGCAAACCTAAGCATAGGCTATGCTTGACTCTCTTAAAATGACTTCACAAGATACATATATGTTAGCAAAACTACCTGGAACTTTGGCTTTTATTGTAACACTAACTATTATCCCATTTTCATTTCTGACTCTTTATGTTTATCAGATATGCTTTGGAACCAAAGGTGCAGCTGTTGGGCTGCATTGTTTGTATTGGAGTCTATCTTTGACTTGGGTCAGTTTACCTAGTCTGCTTTTTTCATCAATGTTTGTTTATGTTTATATGAAAAATAAAAATCCGTTTCCAATATGGGATTTGTCTTTAGGTGTACTCGCAATCATTATAGTATTTGCCTACCTAATATTTGCAACCCTGCTTTTGAACCTTAAAGTTGGCACAATTCTATAGCTAGCATGGACACGTCTTCTTTAATTTTTAAATAAAACAAGTCCTTTACAAGAAACCAAAAATATAGAATTCTTTTGATATGCAAGACTATGCAAATCATACTTATGTTTTGATGGCTACTTTTTTAAGTCTGTCAGGCATGTTCTTTTACGTTTTTAAACAAAATGAGATTAAAACTCCATTGTTCGTTGTTCTTTATCTTGTGGGAATACTATTCTGGACCTCTTTTGGCCTAAGCATAGGTAGTCCGTCGATCGTTATTTCTTCGCTGCTGCAAGCTTTTTTCTTGTTGTATTTTTTAGTTAAAAAGAAAAATCATGAATCATAGTTTATTTGCTGGATTTTTTTGTACTGCTGCTACAATTTTTCTTTTTATAGAAATTTATTTTTATAAAATTCAAAATATCCCGAAATTATTTTTTTTGCTTTATGGTGGCAGCTGTATTATTTGGATTTTATTTTCAATTCAAACTGAGCAGATGTTACTTTTTTTGATTTCTTCCCTTCAGTTGTTTTCAGTAATTTTTGGATATTTCCTTCAAAAAATAAATAAGGATTTAAATTGAAACAAGCTCATGGTTTTCAAAGATTTTCTTCTTATGTGATCGACTTTTCTATACTGTTTGGTATTTACTATCAACTTTTTAAAGTGGCTGAATTGTTTGTAAAACCCCAAGATTTATACCCACCGTTGAAAGGAATGAAACTTTTTAATCCCCGCGAGTTTGATATCTATTTTTTTGCTATAGGTTATGGGGCACTATTTTGTTTGTTTTATTATTTGATAACCTATGTTTTTTTTAGTGCGACAATAGGTCAATATTTATTAAAAATTCGGGTATTAAAATTAAATGGCGCACCGCTTGATAATTGGGACAAGAAAAAACTTGTTTTAGTGGCGTTGCTTAAATTTTCTATTGTTTTTTTACCAGGCCCACTCTTGGTGCTTTTAATGGTCTTGGGCCATATTTTTTCCTTTTTTGCACTGATTATTGCGCTTTATTTTTTAATCATAAATCCTTTGATCGCCTATCAAAAACCCCTCAAACGTTCTTGGAGCGACTTGTTAACTAAAACAGGTGTTTTTCAAATTTAAATTCTATCTCTTTTTGGCTTTTAACGCTTTAGCAAAATGGGCTTTTTAGTATTGAAACTAAAAATTTATCTTACTAGTATAATTTTAATTTAAACCAAAAGGGGGAATTTAATGATTAAAAATATATTATTTCTAGCAATAGCGGCTTTAGGGACGTATTCGCAGTCATTCGGACATTTAGTAATTGAACCAGTTTTGCCAAGTCCAACATTGACTTTGGATATAACCCAAATAGTTAATTTGCCGGCTATTGAAAGTCCAAAAGTTGTAGTCAATGTGCCAGGTGAAATGCTGACGGTGCAACCTACCGGTTATGTGACTTTCAAATACGCTTCTTGCGCACAAGCCGAATTTGAGGGGAGTGTTCAAAAGGTTTCTGGAGTTTATATATTGAAGATTCTGCCGCGATTTGATGTTGATTGTATGGGACCAACAAAAATCAGATCTTATTCAGTACAGTATTCATCAGATGCGGATGGCTCTGATCGAGTCATAATCTTAAATCCACAAACTGAAACTGGTTACAAACCTTTTTAATATCTAAACGAAAAATCCCCTTCCAAAGAAGGGGGTTATCAGTCTTTACAACAGTGTTGCGACAATTTATAAATTTACCAAATCGTAGGCCTCGCAAGTGCCGTTAGACTTTTTATCAACAAATACTAAAGCATACTCAGTGACATAATTCATTTCTAAGCCGCTAGTGTTTTGGCGAGCGTAACCAATTTCATAAATGCCATTGCCAAAGTAAGTGTTGCTACGAACTTCTATATTTTTATAAGCCCATGAGGTTGGCATATTATGGTAAGACTTGATTGTGTTAACGGCCGTTAAATCACAATCGTTTGAAACAGAAGCTTTTGCTATGCCGTCGCAAAAAGCTCCATTAATAGCATCTTCAATATTTGAGCAGTAACTTTGAGTTTTCTCAATTTGACAGGAATCAGTTTGAAATTCTGAACTTACTTCATCCCCATAATTAAAAATTCCTTCCCCAGAACCTGCTACAGTTCCTAAAGTGACTTCATCAAGTGATTTGACATCAGCAATTGCGATACTAACACCTTCATCAGCGGGTTCATTTGCCCAATTGTATAATACAGCAAAGAATCCAAGGGGTTCGAAATAAAAACTTAAAGGTTTAGAAAACTCACCAGAGGCTCGGAAATTTTCTTGATAATCTCGGATTATATATCCGGCATTGTTGTTAGATAATTGATGGTAAATTTTTAAATTTAATTTATTTGTAGCATCATTGCAGGTAGAAATTAATACTTCTGAATTTGCAAAGCTGTTGGAACAGCATATCGTCAATAATAAAAAGCATAACATTTTTTTCATATTTTTAATTCTCCAGGTAATATTGGTTTATATAACTTAAGGCTATATCTAACTAAATCCTGAAGTGTCAATGTGTTGAAAGTAGCGATCCAAGTTCCTGTTTGAAATCAAAAAAGCCCCTTACGGAGCTTTTTTAAAGATTAAAATTGGTCTTTTTAGTTTAATTTAGTTAAGAATTGAACTTAAACTTGTATTTAAACTTTTTCGGTAAGTTGTAAAACTTGAAGTCATACGAAGGACTTGTCCTTGGGAAAACTCGGTCATACAAGCGTCGTCGCTGTAATCCATATAGTTGTTAACAGCATCTGGTCTTGAATCATTCATGCACGAGTTTTGTCCAATGGGGCAACCGCTGGTTGGATATGCTTGCGCTGGTGTGTCCTCCACTTCGTCACCATTGCCAAAACATCCACCTTGAAATGTGTGAAATAGTCCCATCCAATGTCCAACTTCGTGGGTTAATGTGGCACCTTCATTAAATGGTGGCATGGCGCCTCCGGGTAGGGTGTCTTTAGCAATAACAACCCCGTCCATTATTGGTTTTATGCTGTACTCCCAAGGAAAAGTGGCCCAACCTAGTATCTGACCTAATGAAGGTAGAATGTAGACGTTAAGTGTAGCGCTATCACCCATCCTTAAAGTGGTTTTCATGTCTCTTTCTGTGGCGTTACCGTAATCAATATTTTGCCATCGTGTTGTGTTTACAAAATTAATTTTTTCTAATTCAAATCTAAATCCAGTCAGCGCAAACGAATTATTCATAACATCGATCTGATCATTGATCACTTCTTTGGAAACCTCTTCTTCAATGACATGCACTATGACAGGAATTCGTTTGGTTTTAAATAGATCTGTGGTCATAAGTCGACGGCTTGTACTTAAAAGTTGAGTTTGTATGTCAATGAAAAACTTTTGTGACGTATTCACTTCTTGAACGGCACACCTTTCAAAAGCGTTAGCTTGATATGAAAAGGCCAATACAATACCTAGTAATGTAAAACGCATAGAATCCCTCCGTGGATATATCTAAGTGTTTTAAAAATGTTAGGAATTGGTCAAGGCTGACAAAAAGACCTGTCATAAATTTGGCTTATGGCCCAATGAATTATTAGCGCTTAGCACTTATAAATAAAACTTATATCAAAATCCTAGACTTTGGATGAGGCTTATTTAAAACTTGTAGCCTATCACAAAGTTTGTGAATAAAGTTTCAAAGCCTTTTCGACTGAAATCGGTGCCAACCACAGGATCCCGTTGGTCATTTGATAAAAATAACTTCTCATTGATGATAAGGCCGGTTTCAAAATCTAAAAAGATGTTTTCAAAACCTTTAAAATGAAGTCTTAACCCGATCAGAGTTTTCTCTGAGTTTAAATATGTGGCTTCTAAATTTGTGGTTAATGGGGTGTTGGGGCTAAGCAAAAAAGTATCAAAATTAATGGAAGCAAAACTGCCAATTATAAAGCGTTCAAAAATTTTCTCTAAAGAGATTCGGGGAAAGCCAAATCTAAAAGCCCAATGATAATCAGGACTCACATAACTATAGGAAAAATTAGGTACGATTAAAAAACTTTGCGCTAATTTTATCATGACAATACCTAAACCAAAATTGGTACCTGATGAACTTATGGTTTTCGTGAAGCTACCAACGCCCACCAGCGCTAAACCTCTGGAATTAAAAAAACTTGAACCTTCTTCTTGGGCAAAAGAAAACGGCAGGACTGTCGAAAAAGACCATTTCGAGTTTAAAGTCATACGAAAAATAGGAACTAAAGAGACTTTGTTGAAGTCTACACGCTCATTAATATGAGTTGGAGTTAGTTCTGTGTGATTTAAAGAAGTGTTCAAAACCAAAAAATACTTTTTATTAAGTCCCCAAAACTTAGGAGGCGAACCCGCGTTGATTTGATAGTTTAATAAACCATTGTCATAATTGGTATATTGCACGGACAAATTCGGCGAGCGAAGTAGCTGTCGTTTTAAATCTATATTCTGAGCTTTAAGATAAGTACTAAAGAAACAACTTATTGAAAAAAAAAATATCAAAATATTATATAAGCTTTGCACTCATTTAGTGTTGAGCAAATTTTTCATAAAGCCAAGAAATTTGTCTTGTTTGTCCAAGGTATAATCGGTTTTAAAACTTAAATAAAATCTTCGCTCAGGTCTTTTTAAAATCACTTCTTTACTTCAAAGCTAAAAACAAAGTGATTTCATTCAAGTCTTCTTGTGTTTAAAGAATTAACAAGTAGTACCTTACTATAATATAAGTCTGGTAAATTGATGGTTTTGTTGTGAATGGGTAAGTTCAAGAAATGATTTTAAAAAAGATAATATTTTTAAAGCTAGCTCTTTTATATTGTTCTTTTGTCAGAGCTGAAATTCTTTGCTTTAACTATTCAGAAAAAGGGGTTTTTAGTTTAACTTCATCAAGAATTAAATCGCGGCCATCAATTTTTTTTAGATGATAACTTTACAAATGGAGGAACTGCCGAAGCTATTCGACTCAAATTGAATAGTTATGGAATGAACTTGGATGGTGTTTTTATTGCTTATGAAGTTGAAAAATGAGACCCATTTTTCATATATTAGTCTGGATGGATGAATCAGCGGCCACCCTGTATGGGGCAGTTTTTTATAAAACCTAGGAACAGCATAAAAAGAGGTTGGCAAACCTTTCTAAGAGCTGAGGCTGAAGCAAGTCTTTAAAAATTTAATTAAGTATCAATCCCTTAGATTTTAAATACCTTGGGACTTGAAAATAATGCTCTATTAAAAAAATAAACTTAATAAAGCGAAAAGATAAAAGAGCTAAAGCGATGTTGGCTTGACTATGCATCTGCATCATTGCATTTAATTACTTGAATAATTTTATCTCAAGGATTTTTATAATGTTTAATACCATCTGTTTTTCTTTATTAGTTGTATTTTTGAATATGCCTTTAGCTTACAGCCAAAATATCCTATCTAGCCAATATTTAGCTCGTATTACTCCAGTTGTTACAAGGGAAATTACCATTCCTTTGCATGTAAATGATGATTGTGTTTCGCAATATATGGGTCCTAATAAAGTTCAGTTAGTTTGCACATTTGAATTAGATTTCACACCTAAACCTCCTTTTTCCCACAAATTAACAGCCGATGGAGATTTGTATTTCGAATATGATTACAATTTTGCAGATGGTGCTCTTCAATTGACTTTTATTTATAACGCTTGGTTAGATTCTCCTAATTTGGTTCCAGGAGATGAAATTACATTTAAACAAGAAGTCATAAGTCGTTTTTCAAATTCAAAACTAAATTTATTTTTAGAAATAATTGGACCCATTTAATTTCTTAAGATCTATTCTAAAATGTAAATAAAATCTTATTTGAAGTTTGGCCAACAAAAATAATTTCTATAGTATACCGTTTGTTTCTGCGGAATCTATATTATCAGAGCTCTCTGCATACTCTTGTCCTTGACAAAATGTAATTTTGGATGAAATTATGTCCTCAATTTTTGAATAGACCTTATTTACAAAAAAATCGATAACTTCTACATTCTCATATTGAAGCATTTCGATACAAGCATCAAGTGGAAGGGTTTCAATCACATTCTGATTATTGATTTGCTGACATGACATATTTCGAATTGTGGATTTTACATCACTTATAACCGCATCGGTACATAAAATAAAACTGGAAACATTAGGTTGAACATAATCATATTCAGATTCATTTTGCGCAAAGCTCAACTGATTCATGAAAAAAACTAGCATTAAAATTATAGCCCGGATCATATTTTCTCCCCTCAGGTTTGATATAATTTTTTAGCAATTCCGGGGCCAAACAAATATGGTAAAAAGGAGTCTCACTTCGGTTAAGGTTGTTTTGAGTGTTTAAAGTTTTGACACTTGTATAATGGAAAATTTATTTTTATTTTAAAATCAAGCATTTAAAGCAGGGCTCTTGATAATCTTCTTCAGCACTTAAAAAAATGTGGGGTGTGTTACTAGTGGCTCTTAATAAATTCCTCGACAAGTGACCAGCTATTATTGGGATCTTGAATTCTTGATTGTGTTTCATCGCCGTAATCTTTAAATTTAAACGAGCTATATGAAAAACCGTCAATTTGTTTATCTTACAAATGTAAGAGATGTTCTTTTGGATCTCACATCTTCAGTTTTGACAGATGATCAAAAACTTAAAATTTCCGAATTGCTCGTTGAAACTCAGAAATGGCAAGAGTCAGGATTTATCGAGCCAGTAGAGCTATTGAACGGAACTGAAGAGATAGCCCAAATAGGCGGATGGGAACTCGACCTCAAAACCGGTAAAACTCGTTGGACGGAGCAGGTGTATCGTATTCATGGTGTTACAGTAGGAGATGAAACTTACCTTGAAAAAGGCCTTAGCTTCTATGCTGAGCACGAGCAGCCTAGATTACTCAAATTGATTCGTGGAGCTGTAGCAGGTCGATCTTTTCAAGAGGTCTTAGAATTCTATGATTTAGAAAAACAACACAAGTGGGTGCAAGTGACGGCCCGTCCTGTTATGAATTCCGAAGGCGATGTTACAAAGCTTCAAGGAACTTTCCAAGATGTCACGTTAATGCAAGAGGCTTTTATGGAGTTAGAGCTTCACAAAAAGCTACTTGATGAAGCTCAAAAAATTGCAAAAATAGGATCTTGGACTTACAATCTTATAACTGGCGAACAATATTGGTCCAGTGAGCACTATCGGATCTTTGAAATCCAAGAACCTCAACCCAGAGAAACATTGCACCAACTGTATCGATCTCGAATTCACCCGGAAGATTGGCCTAAAATGGATCATCTGGTTGAACGAGCCAGTATCAATGGTGAGGATTTTGTTTTTGACCACCGAGTTTATCTTGATGAAGGGCGCAGAATTAAAAATGTTAGAGGCATCGGTAAGGTTGAAAAGAACCACGAGGGGCAGCCTGTTGTTATTTCTGGCACCTGCCAAGATCTGACAAATCTCGTTCAGCTGGAAGAAAAAAATCGAATGATCCTTCACTCAATGGGGGTCGGACTTTGGGAGTACAATCCCGTGACACAAGACCTTGTTTGGGACAAATCGATGTATGAACTGTTTGAAATCGATGCCCGTGAATTTTCAGGTCATTACGCGGCCTGGGAAAGTTCCCTAAGTGCTAACGCCAAAGAAACAGCCGTCAAAGAACTTGCCATGGCTCTTTCTGGAGAAAAAAATTTTGACACGACTTTTGAAATTTTGACTCGATCTGGAAGACAAAAGTTTATTGGTGGCCGCGCAGTGGTGAAAAGAAATGATCGAGGCGAAGCCATTATGATGTACGGATTGAACTGGGATCGAACCCGTGATGTCGAGCTTGAAAAAGCTATTGAGGTCGAAAAAGGTAAAGCCCTTTTGAATGCCAAGATGGCTAGCCTTGGTGAGTTGGCTGCTGGAGTGGCCCACGAAATCAATAACCCACTAGCAATGATCATGGGCACTATTCCATTAGTTCAGAAAAAAACATCAGATCTGATTGTTAACAATAAACTTGAAGCGATTTTACATGCAGGGCAACGTATTGAAAAAATAGTAAAAGGACTTAAAAAGTTCTCTCTCAGTTCAGACCCCACAGAAAAACATTGGCACTCGTTAAGTGCTATTTTAAATGAAGCTCTAATAAGCACAGATTCTAAAGTTGTAAGACATAAAACAAAGCTTCAACTAGAGATTGCACAAGACTGCCAGGTTTTTTGTGATCCTTTGGAGCTCGAACAGGTGATCATCAATCTAATCAACAATGCTGTAGATGCCGCCAAAAACTCAGAGGCTAATTGGATCAAAATCAAGATATTCCAACGCGAAGATCAATTCGCTTTTATGCAGATTTATGACTCAGGATCTGGTGTCTCTCATGAGAATGCAGAAAAAATTTTTCAGCCATTCTTTACGACTAAAGCTGTAGGCGAAGGAACTGGTTTAGGACTTGCAATCTCAAAAGGGATTATTGAGTCCCACAAAGGAAAATTGCGAATTCATTTTGAGGGGCCTAACACTTGTTTTGAGTTTGAACTTCCTTTAAAAAATTATGAGGTATGACGTGGCCATGCAAATTTATTATTTGGATGATGAATTAATATTGCTAGAAATTTTTGAGGAAACATTTTCTACGAAAAAAATTGTAATCACAACCTTTCATGATCCATCGGATTTTGTTTCTGCAGTTAAGTCAAAGCCGCCACAATTGCTTTTTATTGATTATCGTCTACCCAGAACCAATGGTGATAAATTAGCACAGGAGCTCAAAATTTCAGTTCCGATTGCGTTAGTAACTGGTGATATCAATCTAAAGACCAGTTTTAAATTTGATGCCATTTTTGAGAAGCCATTTAAAATTAGAGAAATTCAGGATTTTATTAACTCCTATCTTTAAATACTTAAATTCATACATAGAATAAAATTAAACGGTATACTAGGTCCTAACGTATCAGCTAGGTGAGGAACTTTAAATGTTCAGGTAAATTAATATACATATTGCAAACAGTTTGACTACATTTGAAAATAACGAACACCAATTAATTCCGAACATCCACCTTTGCACAAAGATAAAATATAATTTAACCGATGTAATATCTTTCGTTACAACTCTTAAAAAGTGAACTTTGAATTAAGAATTATTTGATTTTAAATTCTTCGCTCGATGGCATGAAGCTTTGCTTTTTTTGCAAAGCAAATGCCTATCGCTTGCGAAGAATTTAAAATCAAATAATTCTTAATTCAAAGTTCACTTTTTAAGAACAAATCTAAAAAACAGCTCTTAAAATTTATCTAAATTTTTATTGGCTTTGGTGACTTTAGCTTTTTGAAGATGTACATAATTTAGCATTTTCTTCATAAGTTTTTTATCGGATAAAGCTAGAATTTTTAAGGCTAAAAGAGCTGCATTGGCAGAATTATCTATAGCCACAGTTGCAACTGGAACACCTTTGGGCATTTGCATTACGGATAGAAGGGCATCCCAACCTTGCATAGGAGTGATATTCACAGGAACTCCAATCACAGGCAAACAAGTTTGAGCGGCTACCATTCCTGGCAAATGAGCTGCGCCCCCAGCACCTGCTATAATCACGCGAAGTCCTCGGTCATAAGCTGTTCTTGAATACTTGGCCATCATTTCAGGAGTTCGATGGGCTGAAACTACTTTTATTTCATATGGAATTTCGAAATGTTCTAAAATTTCTTTGGCTCCAATCATAACTTTAAGATCAGAGTCACTGCCCATAATAACACCCACTTGAGCCGTGGTTTTTCTTTTCAAGTTTTTGACCAGTTTAAGTTTTGTTTTAGACTTAAGTTCAGATATCGCTTTTAATTTACGTTTTGATTCTGCTGTTATCCCTATTGCTGATGATTTTTTGGCGGGTGATGATTGGGGCTTGCTCATATGTTGAAATCCTTTGCGTGTTTTTTTAAGTTAACCAAAGCCTCTTCAAAAGTGGAAGCTAAAGCTGTGATATGACCCATTTTACGTCCAGGTCGAGCTTGCTCTTTTTGGTACCAATTTAAAAATAAAGAGTTTTTGTTGATAGGAATTAAGGGGCTGTCATCTTCTCGGCTGGCGATCAAATTATACATAGCAAATGGACTAACAACTAAAGGCTGCTCAGGGAGTTCTAAATTTAAGATCGCAAGTAAGTGAGCTTTGAATTGATTTAAATATAATGCCTCAAGACTGTAATGGGCAGAATTGTGAACTCGCGGGGCCATTTCATTAACCAATAAATCTCCGAGCTTTGTTTCAAAGATTTCAAACGTCATAAATCCCACGTATTCATTTTCGTTTATAGCTTTGGTAATAAGAGCTTGTAGCGATTTCATTTCTTTAGTGATTGTTAAA
Source organism: Bdellovibrionales bacterium (assembly GCA_041740515.1). GTDB lineage: Bacteria > Bdellovibrionota > Bdellovibrionia > Bdellovibrionales > UBA1609 > JAMLIO01. The sequence continues at coordinate 88,120 of JBGSLV010000035.1, forward strand.
GGTCCCTTAACCCAAAGGCACTTAGAATTTTCCTGATGGGTTTCAACCCATGGAAAAGAGCAGATATCGCCATTTAAGTTTCGAACAAGGCTTATGGCCAGTTCACGTTTAAATGGAATGTAAGCTTCAAAAATCCATTCTTCAGCCCTAAAGTTCGAGTCTAACTTATCTAGATCATCGTAATGATGAAGGATCACTGTGCCATATCCGTCATAGCCAAACAGTCGTTTTTTTAACACAACAGGTTTTAGTGATAGATGCTCCTGTAAATGATCGTAAGATAAAATGTCATAGCTGGGACTTGTCGGTATATAATTTCTATGAAGAAATTCTTTTTGGGGTTTGCGGTCTCTGATTTGTGCCAAGTGGTGCACGGAAGGATAAATAGGAATAGACGATTTTATTTGGGCTTGCTGTAAAAATTCTGGATTAATAAATTCACTTTCAATCGTAAGAACGGCTCTAGGGCTTTGTTGCTTACAGTAATTGGCAAAAGCGACAATGTTTTCTAAAGAGATTTTGTCCACTAAAAAATTATCTGAGTTCACCAAACATGCTGGATTTTTAAGAGAAGTGGTTAGTACAGATGTTTTAATATTTAATTTATGGGCCTCTTGGCACATCATTCGGGCCAACTGACCATCACCTAAGACTCCAACAAATAAATCGTTTGCATTCACCATATTAAATTGTTCCCACGAGAGGTCCTTCGGGTCAACTTTGATGTGAAGGCTTGTGGTTTCAGTTCAGAGGTATTAAACCCTTTATTGATGCACAATATAGCTAAGCCCTTAAATGTTAATTTCCCGCTGTGTCTAGCGCCTATGGTGGGTTTATCCCATGTAGGTTTGAGAGGCTTGATTCGAGAATATATGCCCGATGGGGCCACAACTATATGGCCTACAGAAATGCTATCAAGTTTTAAACTTCCAAAAGAGGATTTAAGTGAACTTTTTGAAACCCAGAAGTTAGCCAGTGAAGACCATTTGGTCCCCCAGATTTTAGGCAATGAGGAGAGTTATATTCAGCAGACGGTGCATAAGCTTGAAGCTTGGGGGGCTCGAGGGATTGATATCAACATGGGCTGTCCTGTTAAAAAAGCCTTACGACATAATTACGGTGTTGCGCTGATGGGTGACCCTAAATATGCGGCGGAAGTGGTGGCCATGACTGTAAGAAGTTCTAATCTACCAGTGTCAGTGAAATTAAGAGCCGGTCATCAGAATGACATGAAAGTATTTAATCAATTTGTCAGTGGGCTTGTTGATAGTGGTGCGTCTTGGCTGACTTTACATCCCCGCACACCTGAAATGAAACGTCGAGGACGTGCCGATTGGACCCAAATTAAGCATTTGAAAGAAACTTATCCAGTCCCTATTATTGGCAACGGGGATATTCAGACGGTTGATGATGTTTTTAAAATGTGGACTGAGACAGGTTGTGACATGGTCATGGCTGGCCGAGCTTTAACTGTCAGGCCTTGGTTGATGTGGCAAGTGGGGGAGCGATTGGGGCTAAAAAATCCAATTGGTAAAATTGGACCAGCCCCTAAAAATGGTTTTGAAGAGGGCGAAGAGTTTCGCAATGCATGTCATAGTTTTCTTAAACTTATGCGTTCCCATTGCCCTGAAAATATAGGTCTTAGAAAAATTAAATTCTTTATCACCAATGCCCATCCTTGGCTTGAGTTTGGTCATACCTTGTACACTTGGACTGTGAAAGCGAATACTTACAATCAAATGGAAGAGTCCTTGAATCGGTTTTTCACTTCCCCCCAAAAGGTTTACGAAAGAACCGAGCTTAGGTATTAATAGTTAATGGTCGAACATGTTTTTCAATGTCCCTTCTGCTGGCAAAATATTTCCATGCTTTTGGATGCTTCCGCTTTTTACCAATCCTATGTGGAAGACTGCGAAGTTTGCTGCCAACCCATTGAAGTCACAATGGACTTTGATGAAGACGGCGAACTGACTTCGTTTTTTTGTAAAAATTTAGATGAATAATAAATACCAAATTGGTTAAGCCATTGTTTGTATGATTTTTGTGATGTGAGCATCATAAACGTGGTCTATAAAAAAAATATCTTGACCAATATTTTTCCAAGGCAGATTATTTGGTTAGTAGGTCCAATTTGAAAACTAGATTTAAAAGTTTTATTCTTAATTTTAAAATCTTATTTTTTATTTTGCTGTTAAGTTTAATTTACAAAGTCGACTTAAAAGACAATTCGACAGCTATTTATAGCAATCAGCACTTTTTATCTCTAATGGGTGAACCTTTAGAAGGTTTTCTAGATTCCGAGTCTAATACCAGAACAAAATCTAAACTAAATGCCAAAATAAAACCAATTTCATCGCCCAACTTACCCTTTATTGATTTTAATTATGAATTTCTTGATGGTAATTTTGTTAGCCAAAATTTATATCTTATATCCCTTTCTTTTTTAATATTTACTAGATTTGTTAGATTTAACAAAATCATGATCTATCTTTTTATGTCTAACACCAGCCCGCCTGTGGAAAATACAAATCTTTAAAGTCGAAAAATTTTTAAATAATAAAATTGTAAGTCTAAATCTAACCTCAAGTAGTACTAGAGGTTATGAAATGACGACAACCATGGGATATTTATGCTGAAAAAAAATAGTATGCCAAATTTAACCACCGATCTTAAGTCGGGATTTATCGTTTTTTTAGTAGCCTTACCGCTTTGTTTGGGTATTGCGCTGGCTTCAGGTGTCCCTCTTATGGCAGGGCTCGTTGCCGGTATTGTAGGAGGCATAGTTGTTGGCGCAATAAGTGATTCCAATGTGTCTGTCAGTGGCCCTGCCGCAGGACTGGTCATAATTATTTTAGAAGCTTTGGAAGGCTTAAATTCTTACGAATTGCTTTTAACCAGTATCTGTTTAGCCGGCTGTTTACAAATTTTGTTTGCCATTTTAAAACTTGGAGGTCTATCAAAATGGATAAACCATTCAGTGATTGAAGGAATGCTGGCCGCAATTGGAGTGTTAATAATTCTTAAACAGTTGCCTTATGCTTTAGGCATTGATGGGTTTTTGGGCTATAGTCATATTTTTAGCAATGAGAGCCATATAAATATTAATTATGGGGCTTTTGGTATTGGACTTTTGTCGTTAATTTTTCTGGTTATTTATAATTTATTTGAACTTAAGAAAACGAGGTTTTTTCAAATCCTTCCCGTTTCAATAGTTCTTGTCGTATTTGGAACCTTAGCGGGACAATTATTAGAAGAGTCATCATTTGCCCTTCAGTTAAATCAGTTCGTAGATTTAGGTGGCATCACAAATGGTACACAAATATTATCTTTTTTAAGATTTCCCGACTTAGCCAATATATTTGAGTATAAAGTTATAAAATATGGTGTGATCATAGCCGTTGTTGCCAGTATCGAAACTCTGTTGTGTATCCAAGCTGGTGATAAATTAGATCAACAGAATCGAAAAACTTCACCTAATCGTGAACTATTAGCCCAAGGTTTTGGAAATATAATTTCAGGGGCTTTAGGTGGATTACCAATAAGTTCAGTGATTGTAAGAACCTCTGTAAATGTCGAATCAGGTGCAAAAACCAAAAACTCTACTATCTTTCATGGATTTTGGCTCTTGCTAGGCCTGTGTTTAATTCCAACTTATATTACCCTAATACCACTAACGGTACTGGCGTGTATTTTGTTACAAGCTGGTTTTAATCTTGCTCATCCCCAAAAAATTATGGCAATTTTAAAACAGGGTTATATGTTTTACCTTCCCTTTTTGGTGACAATTATCATTGTAGTTTTTGAAGATCTTTTGTTGGGAGTTTTGTGCGGACAGATATTGGCTTTTTTACTCATATTGTATAAATCAAAAAATTCCAAGAAGGCCCATGAACTACATTAAGGATCAGATCATATCCACCAGAGCTTATTTGCCAAACCTTCGGCCGCTTACTGAATTCGTACATTTTAATTTGTATTATAATCAACAAGACAAACCTTTTTGGCAGGCCTTAGAGGATATTTCATTGAAATATTCAATTCTGCCCTTACCCCCATTACGGTATTACCAAGATCTATATGCCAAAGGCTGGATTGATAATGATATCTTAAACTCGCAAATTAAAAATCAAAATTCGGCATCTGATGATAATTTTGAAAACTTGAAAAAACAACTTTTTCAAACGGCTGTTAAAGTTCATCTTCCTGAAAAAACCTATCGTCCTATTAACAAACATATTAATGAAAAAATTAACTACTCATTAAAGGAAATCACAGAACCTGTGCTGATCAGATTTTTAAGTGGTTTTTTTGATCAAGGCCTATCCCATTGGAAAATGCCTTTCAATGATAAAGGTCTGCTTCAGTGCTTTAAAGACTTGATCTTGCATTCTTATATTGCTGTTTACCCCATACAAAAAGATTTAATTAAAAAAATCTATAACTTAAATGCTTATGAAATTATCGATATGTTATTGTCTGAATTATTTGAAGATGATGATTTAAAAAAAACATATATCGAAGAGTCTATTTTGTCCCTAAAAGGATGGTCCGCTTTAATTTCAAGTATTTCGGCCCAACCCAATTTAATGAAAGAAGATACCAAAGCCACCCTTGAAGACTATTTAGCCATTCGTTTTTTAATTGAAAGATCTTGGATAGATATTTTAGGTGTTTCCCTAGAAAAGTTTAATTTTAAAACCTTAGATGCAAAACGATTACAAAAAAAACCACTTATCGATAAAAATAGCTGGCTAAGTTACAAAATTTGGCATGAGTCTTTTGAAAATACTTACCATTTTAGTAAACTTAAACAAATTCAAGAACAAGCTCTGCAATTTAGAAAGCAAAAGTCAGGCGTTGAACAAGAATTTAGTATTCAAGCTTTATTTTGTATTGATGATAGAGAGATTTTATTTAGATCAAATCTTGAAAAAGAAAATCCTCAAATTATGACGTTTGGAACACCGGGACATTTTGGTTTAGATATAAATTATTTTGAAAGTTCTGAGTCTTTGCCTCAAAAACACTGCCCGCCGCCGATAAATCCTAAACACAACCTTGTAGGCATGAAACAAACTAAATCTAAAAACCTGTTTAAATTATTTCATTCTAATCCAAAGTATAGTCATAATATTAACTTTAAAGTGTTCAAAGATAATGAGGATTCGAATGCTGGGTTTTCAGCGGCTTCAGCGGCTTCAAGACTAAGTGTTGTTTTTAAATCCATAGGATTAAAAAATTTTGCACCATTAATTTATTGCATAGGCCATGAGGCTACTACCACCAACAATCCTTTTTTCAATGCTTACGGGTGTGGTGCCTGTTCAGGACGGAGTGGTTATATTAATGCTGTAACTTTTGCCCGTCTAGCAAATGATGCAAAAGTTCGAATAGCTTTAGCCCAACACTACGATATTCATATTCCGAAAAATACTTATTTTATTGCAGCGATTCACAACACAACCAGCGAAACTTTTAAAGTCTTGGATGACGAAGCTATACCCAACGAACTTGAGTCGCTGCACGGTAGCTTTTTAACTTCAACTCAAGCGGCACTTAAAAAAAATTCCATGACTCGAGCTGATGATTTTGAACTCATAAAAAAACATCCATTTAAAGTTGATTATATAAATGATTTAAAACTCAGATCCGAATCGTTATTTGAGCCTAGGCCTGAACTTGGACATACGAGCAATGCCATTTGTCTTGTGGCTAGACGGGATATCTCTGTAGGGATAAATTTTGAGCGAAGAGCTTTTATGCAATCGTATAATTATCAGGATGACACTGATGGTAAAATCTTAAGCTCTATATTAGCCGCCGCGGTACCTGTCTGTGGTGGTATAAATTTGGATTATTTTTTTGCAGCCATTAATGCAGAAAATATTGGATCTGGAAGTAAGCTTTCTCATAATATCGTCGGCTTAGCGGGTCTTAGTCATGGCACTGAAGATGACTTACTGCCTGGGTTAGCTCAACAGATGATTGAGCTTCATCGACCAATTCGTATGCTCTTTGTGATCGAACAAAATTTAGAAGTGATCAAATCTTTAATGATTAGTAATAGTGATTTTAGATTATGGGTTGAAAATGGATGGGTTAAATTAGCCTGCCTTTGTCCTATTTTAAACGAATGCTTTTACTATGACCAAGGTGTTTTTAAACAATTCGATATGACAACCAGTAATTTAATTACAAATCAGACTTAACAGGGAGGAGTCATGAACAGTTACTTATATTTTTTTTATGCCCTTCCTTTTGGTTTTTTTCTACTCTTGCTTTTTTTTAGTTTTTCGGAAAAACAAATAAGATGGCTGACAAACTTCATTCTACTGCCATCTTTTTTTACTAATTTTTCGCTACTTTACATTTTTATCAATCAACCAAAAGCTTATTTAAGCCAAGCTCTATTTACAATTGAATTAGGCCATCATCATTTTGGTTTTTCGTTATTTATAGATGAGCTAAGTCTTATTTTATTATTCCTAACTTCTTTCTTAGCATTAGTTGTCACAAAGTTAAGTCATACTTATTTACATCGTGATCTTGGTTACCAACGGTTTTACCGAACAATATATTTATTCGTATCTGGCTTGTTTTTACTAAGTTTGGCTGGAAATTTAGATATGTTTTTTGCAGGTTGGGAACTAGTTGGGTTTTCCTCATTTTTATTAATTGCTTATTATCGTGATCGAACTCGACCGGTTAAAAATGCTTTTAGAATTTATTCTATTTATCGATTCTCTGATATTGGCTTACTTTTAAGTGCTATTCTAGGTCATATCTTAACACAAAATGCAGATCATTTTGAAGTTTTGGCGTCTGGGCAGTCATTATTAAGTCCTGACCATGATGTCGTTTGGCTCACAGTCATGGGTTTATTTATTTTATTAGCTGCCGTAGGCAAGTCCGGTCAATTTCCGTTCATCAATTGGCCAGCTAGAGCCATGGAGGGGCCTACACCTTCGAGTGCCATTTTTTATGGAGCCCTATCTATACATTGTGGTGTTGTGTTATTACTTCGCACATACGAAATCTGGCATGATTCTACTTTAGTTGTCAGTCTTGTTGCCATGATCGGTTTGATTTCATTTCTATTAGCAACCTTAATTGGTTTAGTGCAATCGAACATAAAAGGAAAAATGGCTTACGCCACTGTGGCACAAATAGGACTTATGTTTATCGAAGTGGCTTTAGGTCTGCACACTTTAGTTTATTTTCACATCGTAGGACACTCGCTTTTAAGGTGTTATCAGATATTAATTTCACCTTCGGTTGTCGTTGATAGTGTAAAAAGACTAAATCAACCATCAGTTCTTGTAAAACCAAACTGGGTGATTTTGTTCCTACCAAGAAAAATCTTAGCTTCACTATATTGTTTTGCTTTTCAAGAGGCTTTTTTATCAAATTCAGAGCGTGGGTTATTTGTTTTTTCTTTTCTTAAGTGGAAGTTGTTTTTTCGCAAGCTCATCGGTCTTCGATCGGTGTTATTCTTTTTACTCTGCTTTGCCATTTTAAATCTGTTTGTACTCAATCTTCCGATCAACTTATTTTTAGCCTATGTTTTTGCAATATTGGATGTGTCTCTATCGGCTCACTGTTTGCTATCCTTAAAGCATCCAAAAATAATTTGGCGTAATTTATTTTTTGCTCAAATGGCTTTTATACTCTCAATTTATTTAATCGATTTTCAGGGACATTTAGGAATTTTATTGTATCTTTTTACAATCATACCTTGCTGGCTTCTAGGTTATTTTGTGCTTAAGGATTTAGAGTCACCCAACATGAAAATATATAATGGATTTTATGTGTTAAAGCCAATGAAAGCCCATCTTATGTTTATTGTGTTCATTGGATTTTCTGGACTTCCTTTCACAACGGTATTTTGGGCCGAGGATATTTTATTAGGGGAAATATTTTTAGTTGAACCTATTATTTTAATCTTAACAACTGTAAGTTTAATGCTTAATGGGTTAATTGCGGCCCGAATCCTTGCCAAAGTATTTTGGGGGTTCCCGACCCAATCCGAATTTTAATAGGATTCAATATTAAACCTCAGCGCAAGTTTAAGAATCTTTTTTATTTAAGAATTGTCTTAAAAATTAGTTTTTAGCAGATTAACAAAATGCGTTTGATTCGAAGCTTCGTCGCTGTCAATTATAAACGCCCCAGAAATGGCAATAATATCCCACCAAAAATGGATAAAAATACTTTCCTGAATGGACCATTTGTTTTGGGTTGTTAAATAATCCATGTAAGTTCCAAACGCAAACTGCACCCAAGGAATACTATTATTGGGTGAAACATGGCCCGCGGCAAATACCAAAGACGATGCCCCGCTGGCTATTAATTGGTTGTCAAATTTTTCGTAAAAGTAGGGATATAAAAAACCTCTAAAAAAAGCCTCTTCACCAACCCCCGCATGATAAGAGACGCCTGATGTAAAAGCCCAGTCGGAAGAAGACATCGTGTAAGTATTGTTTTCGGAACTGACTCCGGCACTGATCAGGGCCGCTACAAGACCTAAAGGTACAAGGGTTGTCCATCTGGACATAAATTTAAAATCAAACGGAGCTAGTGCCAATTTTGGCAAAGTGTCTTCATTGTCTTGTAAAAATAAATATTCAGAAATTTGATGGCGGGTTTTTACCGAGGATCTAAACGAGTGATAAGCGCTCATAAATCCAGAGAACATATAGGCTTGGCTCCCAAGCGCCAAAAGCTGTTCTCTTGAATTCGTCGGCATTTGATCTGAAGGTGTTGTCGACAGATCCAGTTCATCGATTCGTTTTAACTGATAAACTGCTGTTGCAAGACCTAGGGCCGCATAACCTGAATAAAGACTAGCCGCTTGATACTGACCTTCCACCCACTGGTCAGCCCCGGGAAGAAAAAAACTAACAAAGGGAGCCAAAATTTCATTACGAGGCCGGTCTAATTTATGTTGATATTTAAAATCAAACCCCTGAGCCTGGGCCCCATTTAAAGACATTAACATAAAACTAAAAGTCAGCACTAGGCCTTTAAAATTTGTTGTCTTTACGCAAACGGAATTTGTACTAAATAATTTTAAGCTGGCTGAGAAAGAAGCAAATAGGGTTATGGATTTTTGAATTTGTTTTGCAAGCATAGGAGCTCCGTTTAGTTTTTAGTAAGAATGAATTTATTGTGATCAAGGCTCAAGAATTTTAAATTGTACGTCTTTTCAAGATAATTAAAAGTTTTTAAAGCTAAAAAAAAGACATGGGTGCTATCATTTTTGTAGTACCAGTCTTCAAAATCGATAAAATTTGTAGGGTAAAGTTCGGTTCGGATAAAAAGTTGGCCCTTAGGTTTTAGCCTTTTTACAAGATCTTCAAACTCCTGTTTAAAATTTACGAAATGTTCAATAACTTCGTGAACGATAATATAATCATAAGTCGTTTGTAGTTTTTCGTCGTCGGCAAAAAAATATTTATCATAACTAGAGATTTTATAAGTGTGGTTTGGATAAGTTCCTGCAATAGTTTTCTTTGCACTTGCACTTGCACTTTCACGATTTAAATCTAAGTGCATTAAAACATATTCAAAACTGCGAGTGGGCCCACAGCCAAAGTCCAAACCCGAAGAATTTTCTGGTATGTATTTTAAAAAGGGCTCAATACTAGAGCTTAAATAAGCAAGATATCTTTGATTCTCTAAACTGTTTTCGTGGGACAGGTAACGAGAAGCTTCTTCGTTTTCTGGTAAAATAAATTGTGGATTTCTAAAAACTGCGAAACAAGACGCACATTTAAAAAAATGTGGGGTAGTGGCAAGCTCATTTTCTGTCCATAAGTTTAATTTTTGATGGAAAAAGTCTAGGGATCTTTTAAAATTGTTAAGAATAATAGGCGTATTTTTAGGTGCTTTGCAAAGTGGGCATGACACTTTAATTTCCCTTGGTATAGTTAATACATAACCTGAGGTGTAACATTGGAAACCCATAAAACAAGTCTGAATTGGGTGATTGCGTCTGGCGTCGTGGGTGCTGATATTGGGACTTCGGTCTTTTACGGCACCGGAATTTTGTATCCAAAAGTTGGATTTTTAGCTCCATTCTTTGTTCTCTTCTGTTGTATGATGATGTGGCTGTTTAAACGAACTTATGAAGAGGGACTTGCTTTAAGCCCTTATAATGGCGGCGCCTATTCGATGATTTTAAGATCGTTAGGACGACAAGCAGCTGTCCTTGCAGGAGCTATGACTATGGTGTCCTACCTGGCAACTGCGGCCGTAAGCGCACTCAGTGGGGCGTATTACTTAACATCGCTGTCTAACAATTTTTCAGATGGCACGGTGGCCTTAATTGCTTTTTTTCCCATTATCTTCTTTGGACTCTTAAATGCTCGTGGCATTAAGGAACCCGCTAAACTTGTGACTGTTATTGCAGGTTTTCATTTTTTGCTTTTAATTGTGATTGCCATATGGGGATCCATATATCTTGTGGGGCATTGGGAGCAGATTGATTTTAACAAATTTGCTCAATTAACCCCCTCGGGCGAGCTGTCCTTTGCTATCGTCATGTATGGCTTTGCCGCCGCTTTTTTAGGTATTACAGGCTTTGAGTCTGCCGCTCAGATTGTAGAAGAGCTTGAAGCCCCACAGTTAGAAACTATTCGTAAGCTTTACACTACTGTTATAATTCTGGTGACACTCACAGCGCCTGCGATCTCGTTATTGTGCTTAGTCATTTTAACACAGAATGAAATTGAACAGAATTTATCATCTTTACTTTCAAGCTTAAGTCTAAAAATTGGAGGACGAGCTTTACTTTATATAATAGTGGTTGATGCCACACTGACTTTATTTGCGGCCGTCAATACCGCTTATGTGGGATTTATTGGTTTATCCACCACTATGTCCAAGCAGGGGAACCTTCCCCGTTTTTTCATTCAAAGATTTGCCCACAAATATCCCTCGATTCAAGGTTACCCTCTCATTGCAGTCATGTTTATGATGGTGTCCCTTTTGATGTGTGCTTTTGTAGCTGGAGCTGAAGGCTTAAATACTTTAGCCAAAGTTTATGAGATTGCATTTTTAGGGGTCATGATCAGTTTTTGCATTGGTGTTGTGTTGCTCCGTAATCGTCAAATTCGAAAAGATACTCCTACACGTTTTTTAAGCGAGTGGGTGCTAAGTCGTAAAGAGAAAGTCATTCCTTTGATCCCTTTTATCTCTGGAGTCATTTTATTTTTAGCTCAAGTGATTTTGCTTTTTTCAGCTTCATTGGGAGCAAGATCTTTGCTGCTGCAACTTTTAGCTTTGATTATCATTATGATGGCATTTTATCGCTGGGGTGTTTTAGAGCAGCGTCTAGAGAAACGAAATGACCTTCGTTTAGGTACGGGGAAATTTTCAGGCAAGCGAGAATTGCCTGACGATTTGCCAAAATTTGTTTTATGTGCCGGTGGAACCGGAGCTAGACGTTTAATTCATGCGGCGATTCGAAGAATTAAAGCTGAATTTTGCAAAGGGTCTTTTGAATTAGTTGTATTTCACGCTGAAGTTACACCCGATTATGAAGGATTTTTTCACGAGCTTTTACAAAGGGTTGTGTCCCAGCAGATTGCGCCGGTTCATCAAAGTGATGATTTGGTATTGACGGTTAAAATTCTGCCAGGGGATTTAGTGGAAGGGCTTCAGACTTTGAAAAAATCAGTTTTATACAATTCGGTTTTTCTTGGAGGCTCGCCGGATAAAAACTCTTCCGAACTTATTGAGACCATCAAGCACGATCTAGAAATAGACATTTATTATTTAGATTAGTACTTAGTCTTGCAGTTTTTGAGGTAGTTTGCCACTCGACGCCAAAGCTTGCAGCTCCGTGAAGCCACCAATCAATTCATCGCCAATAAAAATTTGGGGAACGGTGCGCATACCGGTTTGTTCTTTTAAGGCTTTTAATTTTTCGGGTTCATTTTGCAAATTAATCTCTTCAAAAGAGATCTTTTCTTGAGTTAAAAGATTCTTTGCACGAATGCAATAGGGGCAATACTCCGTAGAATAAACTTTAACATGTTTCATAGCTCTTACCTTTGCATCTATTTTTAGGGTGTGCAACCGTAAAAAAACCTTTAGCTTTCCATTGGCATAGGACTTAGTACGGCGGCTTACCAGTCATGATCGCTTCAACTTCAGTGCTTAAACTTTGAATTTGTCTTTGGGTTTCTGGGGGTAAAGATTTATAAAAAGCCTGAGGATCTTTTTGTGCATTCAACAATAATTTTTGCACAGCCTGAGAGTCGCCATTTTGATTTTTGATTAAAGTTTCAAAGACATCGGCGCTGATAGCAAAGGTCTGAGCTTTTTGCTTTTCAGACATGCCCATTTGCTGCATCTTTTGCACATACTCCTGGGCTTTGGGGTTTTTTTGTATTACAGCCTCTCTTTGGTTTTGGCTTTTTAAAAGCTGAGTTGTATTACTTAAGGCCTCCGCATCCGAGGGGCTTAACTGCGCCCATGAACTTGGTGAAAGAATTAAAAGCAGAAAGCTTGAAATCAAAACTTTTGGTAAGGTTATCTTAAACTTTTCCATCCTATAATATCGGCGACTTTGGTCGGGGTTTAAATAGAATTCGTCATGATTTGCTTTTTTCTGTATCAAAATAGAACATCAATGGGGTGTGAGTAAGCTATAGAAAAGACAAGCACCAGAAAAGTCCTACTTAAGGTAAACTAAGTTTGCCATTTCGCTAGAATATTTTGTGCTATTTGGAATATTTAAGGCCATTTGATACGAACATAGTCTTGGATGATCTGCTGAATGGCCACATAGTTTTGACAGGGTTTGATACTTTCAAATAGCTCGTTTAATCCGGGATGATTTCGACATAAAAGTTTTATCAGTTGTTTGGTTCGACCCACTAAAAAATTTGTGGCTTTTTTGGGACAAATTTCAATATATTTTAAAACAAAATTTGTTAAATAAAATTCAATTACATCTTGCTCGGATTCTAGATTATATTCCCGATCATTAAAGCTAAAAATATTGGCCATGAAGTTCTTTGTATTAACACTGCAAGATATGGAACTGTTATTTGCAAGTTGTTGCTGCTGTTGTTGTTTTATCCTAACGGCCAACAAGGGTTCAGCCATAAGCCCGCGACCAATCATAACGTTTTCACATTCGCTGATGATTCGACACTTCTCAAAGTCTTGTGTTGTCCAAATCTCCCCATTAGCAATGACTGGAATGTGCACACAGTCTTTCATGGCTTTGATATACTCCCAGTGGGCTGGGGGTCTATAGCCTTCCTCTTTGGTGCGAGCATGAACAACAAGCCAACCTGCTCCCGCAGCTTCAGCCGCGTTCGCAATCTCTTTATGAAAGTCTTTATTCTCATACCCCAAACGAACTTTGGCATTTACGGGGATGTTCATGGGCAAGGCTTTTCGAATGGCGTTGGTAATTTGATAGACCCGCTCTGGATTTTTAAGCAATACGGAGCCCCCATCATTTCGATTCACATTTTTTGCGGGGCAGCCAAAATTGATATCAATTCCTAGGGCCCCCAGTCGAACAGCTTTCACAGCATTTTCGGCCATAAAATTTAAATCGCTTCCCAACAGTTGCACCATCACTGGAGTGCCAGATTCTGTTTTGGACTGCGTTTTTAGTTCAGGGGCATATTCAAAAAATACGTGATCAGGAAGAATTTGCTGGGTGACTCTTATGAATTCTGTCACACACACATCGATGCCCCCATAAGAAGACAGCAATTGTCGAATCCAAGGATCAACAACCCCTTCCATGGGGGCCAGCATCAACATATTTTCAGTTTTCATTATGTTATTAGATCTCATCTCTACTTTAAATTCACAAGTTAAACCTAACCTTTATGGCGTGATCACAAACGGGACCTTTAAAAAAAATTAATGTAAATTAAACGAACCGCTATTTATTTTGAGCAAATCAAGCCGTATGATTAATTAAAAATATATAATAACATTATATACTTAAATAAAATTAAATAATTTTTAAAATTTTTTAAGCAAAATCGCTTGATTGAGCCCAGATCTTTGCCGATACTAAGATTGAGGTTGGTTATATGAAAAATACAAGCATAATTAATACATCTGAAATTCAAACCGATGTTCCAAACAGAAAAAAAACTGAGGCTCTTATCAAGGCTCTCAAATTCCTTAAGGCAGAATGGAATTGGTCTACGACAAAGTTAAGTGATGTTTTAAACATCCCACAAACCACTTTATCAAAATGGATAAAAGATGGTTATATTCCCAAAGAGATAAACTCACCAGATGTTACTGCCATTATAAGTTTAATCTCAATACACAAAAGTTTGTTTTCAATGTTTAACAGCGAATTAGATCAAATAGCTTGGTTAGAAACCAAACATCCAGTTTTTAAAGCCCCTCCTCTTGAAGTTATGAGTCAAGACTCAGCCAATTTAGTGCGCGTTAGAACATATCTTGATTACGTAAGAGGTCGTGGTGCCTAATGGATCAAAGCTTATATAGAATTGTAGAACTTCAATTAGGTGATTCTTATGCAAAAAAAGCAACGGATACCTACGAAGAATCAAAATTGCTTGATCAGATTTTAGATAAAAGCAAACCATTCATTGAAAAAAGTAGTTTTGATAAACTTATTTACACTTCTTTTCGTTACGATCTGCCTGTTCCTGAAATATATAGTGCGAGATTCAGGCCTCCACTTTTTGAAAAAAATGTCTGGTATGGAACCTATGAGATTGAAACCGCGATATTTGAAGCTTCATTTCATTTTCTTAAAGAAAGAGTGCATTTAAAAAATGCTGGAGGAAGTGTAGAGTCAAGAACATTAGTTCATGCCCACGGCAACGTAAAAAATTTTTTGAACATACTTAAACATAAAAATATAAAAAAAATTATGGATAAAAATAGTCACATAGCATCCTATGCTGTTGCAGCGGATGCCATAAAAAGAAATAAGGACGGAATACTATACCCCTCTTGCCGTGATCCTAAAAAAGGAATTTGCGCAGCAGTATACAACATTGATGTTTTTTCTGATGATATTTCCAAATTATCCGAATTGACTTTAAACTTATATTACAAGGATAAAAAAGTTAATTGGAGTAGAGGCAAATCAATCAATATAGATGTTGAATGGAGTGATATTAACTAGTCGCCCGAGAAAAAATTTGAAGTTGTTGAAAAGTTTATTGAAATCCTAAAAACGTTTATTTAAATTCGACCGGAGTCTTGATTTATCGGCCTCTTTCTTTTTTTTGTGGGGATGGGGGTTTAATTGGATTTGAGTTCATACATCCATTTAAGCGCAAAACAGCTGTTTAAGTAGCCCACTTTCTGCATGATTTTAAGCTTAAAATACTCCATGTTTTTGTATCCA
>JBGSLV010000036.1:0-69583 GCA_041740515.1 Bdellovibrionales bacterium
ATGATTTTGTCTTTAGGGTTTATCTCGATGAATCTTCAAGCCGCTGAGATTAAGATGGGTTATGTGGATATGCAACTCGCAATTCAACAGACCAGTGATGGGCAAAAAGCTAAAAAAAGTTTAGAAGCCATTGCCAAAGGCTTTGCATATTGACCAGCTTAGAACCCGAAAACGGCTAGCTTGGTATTCTCAACTAAGCACAAAAGTAGCTATTGTTTGCCTTATCTAGCTCTAATCACCCAAGATTTTTGCATTCTTTAATTAAGGGAATTTTATTTCATTATTTTATTGCATATATTCATCCATTTTTTGATGGAAATGGTAGGATAGCAAGATCATTGTTTTATTTTAAAGCCATAAAAAATAATTTACAGTTTGTTGAACTTTTATCCATCTCTGCAACTTTAAAAGATATGGGGAAAAAGTATGAAAAGTCCTTTGATCTTGTTGTTGAGCATGATTTAGATATGACTTATTTTATTGATGTTTGTTTAGACTCATTACTTAAGGCTTTGATTAACGCCAAAAGAAAAGTTGAATATTTAATTAAGATTGCAACTTTACAAGAAAAATACCAGCTAAATTCACAGCAAATTGTCTTGCTTCAAAAAATGGCTCTTAATAAATTTAGATCAATTAGTATTGAAGAGTACGCCGAAAGCATTAAAAAATCTCGCGAGATCGCACGCCTCTATTTAAAAGATCTAGCTAGAAAAAAACTTCTCATTGAAAAGAAAGAAAGCAAAAAATTTGTGTTTTGGATTGATATGAAAAAAATTAAATCTGAATTAAAAGTTCTATAAATTTAAAAATGCTTTTTCATTAAAGTTGTGTCCTTGGTATCCAAAGACACATAAAGCAGATAATTTTTGAAATTGAACCAAAAATTAATCTATACCAAACCAATCAGAAACTATAGAGGCACGTTTCCCATTACTGGAACAGCTAAAAAATAGTATCTTTTTATCAACTTCCGTATATAGAATTACAGGATTTTTATTTTTATCTTCTAAAAACTTTTTAATTTCTACATCTGCTTCATTGTTAAAATTAGTTTTGTACTTCTTGAGAATTAGTTCCAACTCAATATAAGATTTAATTTCATTAAAACTCAACTTTTTTGGATTTATATTGTTCTTCACATCGAAATAAAAAGGAACTTTTCCACTTTTAATCCCATCTATCCACATTTTGGGAGTCCAAATTTTTTCAGACTTTTGACCCAAGCTTGTCCCAGATGGCAATGGCAATGTGGAATCGGTCAGAGATCTTAAAGAACCGCCTTGACTATCACCAAATCCAACTCCTCCATTAAACCATGATTCGGAACTATCAATTGCATACGCAGCTGTGAAATTAAGTAAAATTAAAAATATTAATATCTTCTTTAACATAAAATATTCCCCACAAAAGAGTCATTCTATCCGATGTTTGATACAAACAAAATCCTTTTGAGATCAAAATGATCGGGATCACATAAAAAAATGAGCAAAAAAGGTCAATCACGCCTTGATTTAAAAGATCTAGCTAGAAAAAAACTTCTCATTGAAAAGAAAAAAAGCATACCTTTAAAGCTTCATTTTATCCTATCTAATCTGGTTGTAATTGATTTAGAATGCTCGAGTCTTGTAAAGTTGCCAGTCGATATCATCATACTACTCCCATAAAATAATTCCCCAAGACGCCAGCCTGAAGGCTTAGCTTTTGGACGTTGAAGACGCAGCAACGCAGGGGAATTATTATATGGGAGTGGTATAATTACATAAAAAAATAATATGTTTGTTTATTGTTTATTGTTTATCGATTATTCAATATGAAAAATAAATTAGGAGAATTTTTTATGAAAACGATATTAATTTTGATGATATTTTTAAGCGTTAAAACTTTTGCTGATATAGAAAATGGCCACTACACTTGCGATGAAACTGTCGAAATTAATGGTTCTAAACCAATTAGGCTAATAGTCAGAACGAATGAATTTATAGTAATAACAGTTGATAGTGCACCATATGTGGTTTCATATACAAGGCCAGGAATATTGGAGCCATATATATTGCACGGAAAACAAGTCGGCAAATATTCTCTTAGCCGAAAAAATGATTTAATTCTATTAAATAATAAACTTTTAGTGGAGTACTTATGTCCTGCCTACTATGATAATAAATGCGAAAGCATTAAAGATGAAGATTGGAAATCAGAGCTTAAGCGGGTTGATTCAAATATAGTTTTTGAAATAAACGTCACTAGTGACATTCGTAATGATACTTTTGTTTACAATTGTGAATTCAAAGATTAGATATCATGAAGAATTGCATATAACAAAAAAAACCAATTCCCCTAAATTTAAGGGGAATTTTCTTGTTTAAAAAAACAAAAAAATAAATATATGAAATTTTTCAAATTTTGCCTACTCGTGCGTAAATTTTGAAACTCAGACCTTATTGACCTTTAGCAAATCGAAGGAATCTAGCACCCTCGCTGCCCGACGAGGGGCTTCGCACCCTCGGCGGCTCGCAGTATACACCTCAGAAACCCCTTGGTTTCTATGAATAACCAATTGTCAAAAGCCTGCGTATTGATAGCGCGGGCTTTTTCGTTTTTCAGAAACGCTAACTTTAAAATTAAATTTTATTTTATCTCAGTGACTTAATACATAAATATTAATTGTTAATTTTGATTAACGTCTGATAGTTCAAATAACTTTATAGAGCTCAATAAGAATTAGTAGATTGCAATAAAACGCCCTTGCATTATCTACTCAAAAACCATTTCTAACAACGAAAGGCTAATTTTAGTCATTTAACTTATAAGATACTGAAATCATAAATAAAAAAATAATCAAGATTTTTCAAACTATAGGGGAAGATACCCCTATAGCAACTCCTTGAAAAACTTCATGAAGTAATGGCTTAAGCGCAAGCTTTTCAGAATAGCTTAAGTTTAATTTCTTAAGTACTTCATGCTTTTTCATTCGACACAAGTACATCTGAATAGTTTCAGGTGATCTATCAAAGTGAATGGCTAGTTTTGCAACTGACCATCTATCAAAATATCTTTTCTTTGCTAGCTCAGTAAGATCTACTTTTAACCGTTCCCACTGAATTTGATATTTTAATTCCACCAACAAAGGTAGTTCGTGTACTTTGGGACCGCGGGCACCAGATATTATCCACATAATTTCGGATATCAGATATCTCGATAGCGGATATCCGATGTCAGTACGGAATCCAGAATACCGTTAACTGTATTAGAATTCCTAAATAGCCTTAGTCTGAAATCTATTTCTCAAAAACCAAAAGCCAGCGAAAAAATGGAAACCATGCGACTCGCAAGGATTGGATTAATGGACAACGTTACCGATGTTGGATATGAAAATCTCTCAATCTCGTGGGGAGTGCCGATGAAGAGAGCGATTCTTTTTCCTATATTATTTTTCCTGCTCGGTACGGCGTCGCCTCGCCCTCAATTAAAAGACAGCATTGATTTTCATGTTCACGTCCATGAGCCGGCGCATCTTTTGTCTTTGCTAGAAAGCATGAATGTGAATGGAGTCGAGAAATCGATTATTTTGAGTATGGCGTATGCCACTTCTAGCGAAGTCGCATCTCAGGTCGCCAACGATTTCATCGCGGAACAGGCGAACAATCGCCTAGTTGGATTTTGCTCAGTCCCCATCAAATCCGAATGGTATCTTCGCGAAGCGAACCGATGCTTTGAGGCATTACAATTAAAAGGACTAAAGCTGCATTTTGGCCAAGAGCAATTCCGTCCGGTCAATGCTGAGGACTTTCAGCGGTTAGAAAACTTAGCGGCTCTTAGCGACAAGTTTCGAATTCCGATTTTAGTTCACTTAGCCGATTACACGAACGAGGGAATGCGTTCGATTACGAGGACGGCACTCAAGTTTCCAAATGCCAAATTTGTGGTGGCCCATGCATTCGGAACAAACTATCGGGAGCTGCTCAATCTCGCTGTTTATCTCTCGCAATTTGGCGTTCCTAGAAACATTTTCATGGAAACAAGCACGATGCTCGAAACCTATGCAGGCGCCCCCGAGATGGACGACATTGTTTGGTACTTCAGGAAGTTTGGCATTGATTACTTTCTTTGGGGCTCGGATTGGAGCTATCAGGGATTTCGGCAAGACGATTCACTGAAGGCCCTTAGGCTCTATCCCTTCACCGAAGAGGAGCGAGCTAAAATTCTTCGAAACAATGCTGTAGAACTTCTTGAAGGAAAATAGGTCACTAAGCACTTATCAAATTTCCAAAGCCTGTGTCTAAAACCACAGGCTTTCTCGTTTTATCTATATCAAAACTGCCAGCTCCGTAGATTTAAGTTTCAGCTCCCGCCACCTGATTGAGCACTTTTTGCACCAAGTCAGCAGTTCTTCGCATATTGCTTGGCAGGCACCATTTCAAATTCATACTATCAGGATTACCTTTAGTCTTCTTTGGTTCTACTATTCTTCTTTCCCTGAAATCCAGCTTTAGTCCTATCCAATTTAGCAAAATAAAATTCATATAAAATGGACACCATGCGATATGCTAAGTTTTGGTTTTAGACGAAATAGAAATGGCTCGAGTATGATCGCTCAATGGGAACGAAATTGTCGCAGCAAGATTTGGAGTTATATCGAAGAATTGACGAAGTGCTTTTTTATCTTTGGGATCCAATCGGTGTCTCTGGCACACCTGAAGCGAGAGATGAATACCATGCGTACCTTCCAGTGGTCTTCTCGATGCTAAAGCAAAATAAAGAACCAAATGAAGTGGCTAGATATTTAACGCGGATAGAACGTGAACGTATGGGTTTTGATGGAGGGGAAAAACAAGACAAAAGGAATCTCGAGATAGCCCTTCTGCTCGAAGATCATAAGTTGGTTATTTTAGAGAAATTTAGCAGAACTGAAACATGACACTAGTATCATGTATCTTGGAAGCTAAATCTCGCTTACATTTATTATGGAAGAGCGGCCGGCAGCTCTGTGAGCATTAATAATTTTTCTATTTTCAATGCAATTCAATACTTCTGGATTTAATTCTAGCACTCTTTCTATCCTCTATTTTTTAAAAAATTCAAGTTTGCACGACAAGGATATTGTGAACCTCAATCAGAGAGAAAAATTATTTTAGCATCTGGTCCTAACGCTTTTATTGATGGCAATTGGAGAATTTCAAGTCTGCTAAATCTGCTGGAGCTTACTTTCTACGATGTTCAATAATGCCTAAGGCGGATTTTAAGACATTTTCGGCTACTTTATCATTGGCTAGCTGTTCTCCATTCATCGAAGGAGTCCAGTGAATATTGGCTGCTTTGGCGGCGGCGATGAAATCAAACCATTCGACCCAGTCCTGCCGTATTGTCCCATTTATTATCGCCTCACGATAAATATCATTCAAAAAAGTCCATGAAACGTTATGTGATGATGGATCAATTTTCTTAGAAAGAGGATAAAAAGGTCCACGCCCTTCAAAAATAAAATCAGGATTGGTTTTCAACTCCTGTCTCATCTTATCGAACTCCAAACTTGCTTTTTTAGTCTTGGATAATAAACTGATGTCCAACTCAAAATTTAGGTGTTTTTGAATTAGTTCTTTTAATTGAAGTGCGCCCTTATCAATAGCGAAAGATACAGATTTTTTTAGACTAAACTGAGGTGTGTAGTTAACAAAATCTCTTTTTAAATCGCAATCTCCGCTGAGTTGAAATAACGATCCTCCTCCAACGTCAGCGAAGACATACCATCCTTTAGGAAGACATTCGTGGGTCATGAAGCCTTGCCTTTCGCCAAGGTAGGGACTTTCAAGTTCAAGGAACATGGTGAAACCCAGTTGCATAAGAATATCAACAGTCAATCCTACTCTATCTAAATAGCCGGCCTCGAGTTGTTTAACATTGATATCTTCGACCATATTGTCGTAAAGTTTACGGTGAAAAAACATTCCTGAAAGAAATTGGGAAAGATCCAACAAAATATTTTTATTACTTATCGAATCCGAACTATTTCTTTTTCCTGACTTCGAGCAGAGTTTTTCTTTTAGAGTTTGGTTGTTGCATACATCTTCAATGCTACAGCCAAAAAACTTTTCTATCGCATCAGTATTAGCATTTCTTTCGATGTTATTGAGTCCGCCATATTCGTTGTAAGTCCCTTTTATCGGAAAACATAAAACGTTATAGATATCATTGGGGTAAACGTAAAAACTTTGACTCTGGACATCAGTAAGTATTTTTTTATCTCGATCTTTTAACTCACCTCTGATTCCATAGTAATCATAAGATTTATGTAACAATGGCACATACACAGCCTGTTCTTTATAAGTAATTGAAATTTTACTGATGCTACAACTCACATTAAAAGCCATTCTAATTACACCTCACTATTTGTGACTAATGCCGGCACTACTAATTGTATCGCTTACTAGTCTAATTTTCTAGCCCCTGTGTTCTAAAGTATAAAGATCGCGAGTCTCATTTCAATTCTAAATCAGTAGTTCAGTTATCACTTGGTTTCTTTGAGCAACCAACTGTCGCAATCCTGCTTAGTGATAAAGCGGGCTTTTTCTTTTTTCAGAAACGCTAACTTTAAAATTAAATTTTATTTTATACCATTGTATTAATACATAATTATTAATTTTTAATCTTGATTAACTTCTGATACTTTAAATAATTTTATAGAGTTTAATAGGAGTTAGTAGATTGGGAAGATACCTCTATAGCAACTCCTTGAAAAAGACCCAAATATGTTATCTCTCTTGACCTATTAAAAGTGGAATTAATTGTGGTATTTGAAAAGTCGCTGGCTTATGTTTAATAGAAACTTGGTCATTTTTTATTTCTAAAGCTAACTTTTTGAGTCGATTTATAACATATGTTTTATATTCAGGACTTGTAGGATTATAATTCTCTTGAACAAAATTTAGTTGTTCTTGTAAAAACACAAGTGTATTTGATTTACCTTCGTTTTTCCAAATAGCAAAAGCGTGTTGTTCAATATGCCCATTGTTGGGGTGGTTACTTTTTGAAATCTCAGAGAAAATCTCTTTTTGAAGTTGGTAATCTTCGGTTTCACGATGTTTTAAACTTAAATAAGACTCTTCTTTAGGGTAATTCCTTTCAAAATAGCTTTTTACATCAGTCAAAATAGAGTCTTGGGGTGAAAATATCCCGAACTCCATCAACACATATAAATTGATGGACTTATTTTCACTGAATCTTAAATACATCTCTTTTAACAGAGGTTCAGATTTTTTAAAGTCATCAACAATAAATGATTTTTTATGAAATCTTTGTCCAAGATACAGTCCAAAAAGCTCGTGATCTTCTAATTTTTTTAGGTCCGAATTTAGTAGTTCTGCGTTTTTTAATAAAAACAAAGAACCTTTAAAACCCAATAAAAAATCCAAACACGAAGTATTAGATGTATTTGTTGATTCAAGATCTTTACAGCTATTAAAGAAAAGCATGTGATTTTCTATATTATCTTTAAAATCATCTTTTAGACAAGCTAAGGACTTCTCCCAAAAATGCTCATCAAGTTTTAATGCAAAAAAATCCCGTGAATTTAAAACCTCAAATGTCTGCACGCAATTTTTAGATAATTGCTTCTGACTATTATTTTTGGATTCATCAATAATTAATTTGGATTTTTTAAAAGGCTTGGCGATAGATTTAATATCTAATTTTTTATTTTGAGATTTTGATAAATTTGTTTCTGTTTTACTAATAGCTTTAGATTTATTTTTTACAAAATTTGAATTTTTATCAAAAAATAAAATCCAAATAAGAATTGTAAGAAAAGAAAAAGCTAAGTATTTATATTTTATCTTCAATACTACAAACTCCTAAGATAAAAATTTAACTTTCTTAATATTAATAAATTTGTAAAACCGCAGTCTTTATAGTTTCATAATTCCATACAAATTTAATAGGCATTTAATAAACAAATAATAAGTCTAAAGTTAAAAAATTAAAAGTCGCAATAAGATTAAATAGTATACATACAGTTCCAACAAGAAAAGTTAAACTAAAGCGGGTAAAACAAATAATCGCTATATTTAAAATTTATTAGTGATTATCCCAAACACAAATCACACCGGATCTGTGCAATCGATTAATTGGGGCAAAATCAAATGAGTTATCTCGGCCAATGAAACTCCAGACAAAAAGACTATAGTCATCCTGGGGCATATGAAAATTTCCGTCAAAAGAGGTTGAAGTCCAAAAGCTATAATTAGCTAGACCCTTTATCAATTCAGTCTTTGTCCCACGCTTAAATGGGCTATACTTTGTCGAAGGGAGCCAACCCTCCTGATGACCAAGAAATTGAACTAGACGGATAAATTCAAAATATTCAGGTAACCGAGCGTCAAGATCGGAACATGCTTTTTCTGCTTGCTCATAGGAGGACTCAAAAATCATATCACTCCAGATAAGACCATTTTGATCCTCAAGTCCATCAATTAATAAATCGGAAGAACGATAATGGGTCGGATTTTCTTCAACAACTTTTAATTTACTTTTGATTCCATTGCTATATCTATCATGTTTAGTATCTGTCCCATACCTATTTATTTCACCGTATGAAATTTGTGTACATAGGATTAACCCTAAACCCAATCCTAATAATCGTGGCATGACAACCTTCCATTTTTTTAAATCTGTTAATTCTACACTGCAAGTTAAGGACCAAATTGTTAAGCGCAATTTACTTTCAATTCAAAAATCTATATTTTTATTACCCCTAAGCTTGATGACGGTTTTTGGCACTTTCTCCCCATAACACGCAAAGTAGACCTGAAGTCACAGTACACAGCTTTCAATCTATCATTGATGAAAACGGTCGAATTCACCTTATGGACACTCTGCGACTTATAAAAAAATGCAAGTGCTCACTTTTAGAACTACTGCTACTTTTAACAGATGGGCCGACACGTAATTGCTTCTTTTAAAGGTATGTCAATTGTTGTTCCCGCTTATAACGAGGAGAAGGCACTGCCTTTGACTTTGGCATCGATAAACCATGCCCTATTAGAATTACAAACCCATGTTAACATCAAATCCGAAATTATTGTCGTTGATAATGTCTCTACAGATTCAACGGCTGAAGTGGCCAAGAGTTTTGGCGCGCGGGTAATCCGTCACGAAACTAGAAATATCGCATCGGTTCGAAATGCGGGAATACAAGCTGCAGCCAACGAATTGGTCTTAACGATAGATGCTGATACTTTAGTTCCGAAGCATGCCTTTATAAAAATTTGGCAGTCCATGAAAACTGGTCGCTATGTTGGTGGTGGCGTACGAGTGGGAGTTAGTGGGCCACGAAAAACTTTTAAGATTTTAGTAACAACACTTGATGCCGCCATGTTTATGGTGACTAGACTTTCGGGCGGTCTCTTTTTTTTCGACAAGCAAGCCGCTATTGCAATTGGTGGCTTTCCAGAAGGATTCATGGCGGCCGAAGATATAGCTTTTGCGCGCCAACTGAAACGATTTGGTGCAAAGACTGGGCTTAAATTTCTTAACCTCCATACGGTTCGAATCCTTACGATGGATAGAAAAAAGGCTTCCATTTCACAAAGTCTTAGGGCTTTTGGCAGCGGCATCAAAGCTTATTTAGGATTTAAACTATCGAATCAAGAACTTTCATATTGGTATGATCCTGATCGATAACTAAAAATATTTAATTATAGATCCAAAGCTTTTAAATTAAAGCAAATTTTAACTTGTCTAATAAGCTTTAACGTTCAAATATTGATTATAGTCTTTTGTTTGGATTCTAATTTCGCATCTTAAATATTTTTTTGCACTGGAGCTTCATGAAACTTTACTTCATAATTTTGCAAGTCATTTTTTTTCAAATTTTATTAGCTTCTAATATATGGGCCAGTCCATTCTTTGCCAAAGAGAAGTTTCAGGTCGCTTTGGGTTTGCAAGCCGACTCACTGATTTATAAGCGAGGCATTATTACTTATGAAGGTCCTCAAGCCTTTCCAATTTATGCAGTGAGTTTATTTCATCCCGATTTAATTTTGGCGGGCAGCGCCTTATACTATAAACAAAGAGTACTTTATGAAAATCTATATTTTCGAACACGACTTAATGTGAATTCAACAAACGATACGCCACTTTATTTTACAACTGAAAAAGAAGAAGACAGAATTCGAAGAGAAGACACAACTGAGCTTGACCTTTTCCTTGAGTATTTAATGCCCAACGAAAGTTTTTTGCGACTTAACTTGAGCCAAGATTTAGTAGCACACAAAGGACATTACTTAGAGCTTAGAGCAAGATTAGGTCTTCTAAATTTAATAAAAAACGAAGGTGAAAGAGCACTTATTCAGGCTGGGCTATTTGTCGCTGCTGGCTATGGGGACCAACGACATAATGAGTATTTTTACGGGCAAGGAGCCAATAAAAGTGGAGTTAACAATATTGAATATGGAATTTCAGTCGTAAGTCCAAAAGTGATTGATTTGTTTTGGCCGACTTTTACTATATCAAGATTTCATTTGTTGGGAGAAGAAAATAAAAATGGCTCTTTTGTCCAAGAACTTAAAGGTTGGTCAGCACAAGCTCTATTTGCTTTTAAAGTATGGTAAAAAATAAGTAAGGTTTAATCTCAAAATTACTTAGCCTTATTTAATAAAAATCAGTATCCACACCCCATAACCTACCACGGCGACTGCGCCCGCAAAATGAGTCAGCGAGGCTTTTTGATCACCGCAGCTTCTTACAACCATAAAATCCGACAAAGCCACAAGCCCGATACAAAATTGAATTAAAGCCATCTGAAGCCATAACTGATTAAAGTATAAAATTAAAACAGTTAGACCCATAAATATATCCCTAATCCCAACACTTCTGACATAAGCTGTGGCCGTTCCACTTGCTTTGATACCAAAATTTTTGGACATAGGCTCTGGCTTCAAGATAGCGCCTAAGCCAATAAAAATTGTGGTTAAACCTATAAAAGGTGCTACAAAGTAAGAAAGTGCAATAAAGTCCATAATAAGCCCTCGGCAATTGTTTTATTTTAGTTAATTCAACCACCATTTAATGACTAGGATCAAGTGAAGTAAAGGGTTTACCCAAAAATCATTATACTTATGGATTGCAAAAATGTTGAAATATGTTACTTGCCCTAATAAGTCATTTAAACCCTTGAAGGAGATTTTATGAAATTAGCTAGTTTAGTAATTGCAGCATTAATGAGTTTTTCTTGTTCCGCTTTTGCAAAAGATTATAAACAATTGGCCGCAGAGATTGTTACCAACATGTATGGTCAACCTGGTGATAGCGTTGTTGTAAACCATTTTTCAAATCCAAATGCTTTTCAAGTTGTTCTTTCAAATGGGGCAACTGTTGGTAGCGCGTCCTATACGGTCGAATTTTTTGAAAATGAGGGTGGAGCTGATGAAGGTGAAGTAGTTGCCAACATCAAAGTCACTTATGAAGGTGGAAACTAAATTTATAAGTTTTAGCAAAAATTATGTTTAATTAAAAATTTACAAATCCTGTGTTTGAAACACAGGATTTGTGGTTTAAAGAAAACCACTTTGTCAAAGCTGTGCTTCGTCGCTCGTAATATCCTCATTGGCAATTTGTAAATAGTATTTAATGACTAACAAACGCGAACTATATTCAAGCCAAAAATTTAGCGGATCAGTTTTTTGTAAGTTTATAGCCCTAGCAAGCCTATCCCAAGCTTGCGAAAAATTTTGCTTGGCTTGAGTCGCCTCAAAATTAGAACTAATAAGCATAATTTCAAAATGATGAAGCCTGTGATGTATATACCCATGCGCTTCTCTAGGCGCGACCAGATGAGATTGTGGAGGTACAGGCAGCAATCCGTTCAAAACCAGAAGATTAAAAAAATCTAGGACACTGGCTGCATTTTGCGAGCCACTTTGATCGACAAAGTAGCTTAGAGCTATGGGATGATTATACAAACTTAAATCTAAACTGGCTTTGAAATCTTTTGGCAAATCTTGACCAATTTGGGTTTCGGCAAAGCATTTTAAATTTTTAGCGCCCCATAAGATTAATTTTACTTCCCCTTTTGAGGTTGAAATAAAAGCGATTTGATCTAATAAAAAATGAATAAGTGTTGCCAGATACTCTAACCTGTTTTTATCGGCAAAAGGTTGATTAGTAGAATTAGTAAAAAGCTGTGCCGCTGAACTTAAATCCCCTAAAATTACGGCTCGTTGATAGAGCTGAATCGCCAGCTCAAAATGTTGCCTTAAGTTAGGTTGAGCCATAAGAAGACTTACGGAAATAAGATCGTCGATGTTAAGTAGTGGAATTTTTTTATGGGCATAAAGTTCAAATAAATAACTGTCATCCAAGACCCCTGTTCTCTCATCAAAAAAAAGTTGCACAGAGCCTGCTTTGGTATTTTTATAAGGGAAGGCTTTGACCTGATCAGCATAGATGAATTCATACCCCGGCAGAAAAGTTTTTGCCCAAATAGCTAAATCATGCTTTAGCATTTCAGGAAACTGACCTTGAGATCTTTGCAAAATATTAAAAAGCTCAGGTGCACCTTTCATACTTTCGATACCGTGTTTAAAAAATTCAACAGCCTTAATGAAAGCATCTATCGAAGTGTTTTTTGAAGAGTTGTTTGCATCCGCTAGTTTCGGAAAAGGCAGTTTTAGAGTCTTAGATATATGCATAAGAGGCTCTTTAAGATTTGAAGCCGCTAAGTAATTTGAACAGGTCATTTCTGCCACTGCGCTCTTTGAAGCAAATACCAAAACCAATATAACTAAATTTACAAACTTCATAAATTCTCCCCGACCAATGGTGTAGAGTTTCGGGATTGTAGAATTTTTCTAAAATCATTGCCACTAATGCCAAGCACATACTCTTGAGAGCCATCGGGTAGATTTATAGTTTCTAATAATGTCATTTGATAGCGACTTCGAAACAGTCGTAAGTGTATGGGGGTTGCCACGTGAGCGACAAAGTAGGAATTTGGAAAGTGTCGTAAATAGTAATTTTCTAGAAAAAGTTCGAAGGATTTTAAAATGGCATTGGTCTGTTTTAAATTACCTTTAGCGGTTAAGCGACCAATTTCAAAAAGTCTTAGCCCTGGGTTTAATAGTTTTAGCTGCATAAGTTTATTAGATAAACTATCACTGTTTAAATTACGAAAATCTAAACTTATTTCAACTGGCAGTTTAGGCGGTAATTCGGGGTATTGCACATATACTCTGTCTGGTGAAGCATCGTAGACTTGAATGGTTCCCAGAATCTCCCGGGGGCCGTAGTAGCCACTAGGATCAAGAACAATATCCGCTTTGTCGCTCCTTAAGGGATCTAACTGCTGGTTAAGAGACTTCACTAAATGCAATACATTTACATTAAAAGTATGGGAGTACCAATCTAGAATATGAGTCATAAAAGATTCTCCAGGACCGGGGAACATTCGACCTATCCGAGTGGATTTGGGGTCTCCTTGTGGGGCGAACACATAAGAGCCATGGCGTTTGTTGATGTGAGTGGCCTCAATTTCCCCGGGTTTTATACTCACAGGAAGATTCACCGCCCAGTCTAACCTGACGGGCTTATTGTCGTTTAGCTTTTCGATAAGACTTAGTGCTTCTATGATTAATCCGCCGTCACGGACAAAATCAAATCCTGGGCGATTGTAAAGATAGGACGCGCAACTAACTTGAGCGGCGATTGGATGAGTTAATACCATCCAGGTTAAAAACATAAATAATTTAAACTTTAATTGCATATATTGAAGTAAATGCAATCTCTGTTCCAGACTAGAAAGCTATAAACTCTTATAAAGAAGCAGTTGCTCTTTTAGTATGAGCATAATCTGCTCCTGCTCGTCTTGGATATCAGCTCCTTTACCTTGCCTTAAGAGATGATCAAAAGAAGCGAATAAAATCATATGAATCGATCTGGTGCGACGGTAAAGATCAGGTTTAGACCAATGAGGGTAAGCCAAATTTAGCGCGTTTTGTATGCGAATAAAACCAGACTGAACTTCCGTTTTATAAATACGACCCACTTCAGATCGTTCGGCAATGGCTGTCATTAAGGAGGAGATTCGACATAAATGGGGATATTCCGCAATCCATAAAAATATAGCCTCGGCCATTCTTAGTATGGTTTCGTCATAAGAGTTGGGTGGATATTTTAATATCAGATTTACAGTCGTTGTCCGACCTGTTTCGATCAAACATCGAAGCACGTCCTCTAATATTTCATCCATAGATTTATAGTGATACCTAAGTTTCTGCACCGACATTCCTGCCACTTTAGCCACGGCATTTAAGGACGTAGTTTGCGTGTCAGAATTCAATATTGTAGCAATTGCCGCCCTTAAAATGTCACCTCGAATGCCACTTTCAAAGGAAACAGCAAGTTTAACGGCTTTAGGGAGGATTTTTTTATGCATTTTCATATTATAACAAAAAATTTTCATATATGTGAAAATTAATTTACAAAATATAAAAATAAAGGCATCTAAGGATGAAAACTAGACTAATCTTTTTTCAAGGAGAAAATAATGATCATAAAATTTAGCTTTTTAAGATGTTTTAAGTGGGTTTTAAGCGGAGTCTTAATACAAATGACCCTAGGTATGTCCGTTTGGGCTTTAGAATCTTCTTATCAATCCACCATAACCTATGAGCACTCTGAATTCGTTGAAGCCTTATTTCCAGATTTAAAGTCGGGCGATAAAGTTAAAATTGTTTTTGATGTCCCTATGAGTTCGGCTGTTGTAGATCACGACAAAGTTTATGGCCAAACCTATGTATTGAGCTTAAATGGACCCCACACCGTGACCATATTGGTGAACGATACAGTACGAGGTTTACCATTCACTATTGCCAACAGTGGGCGCACTTCTTCAGGCAATCATATGACAATCGTTAATCCCCAAAATTTTGCCTTGCCCCCAGACATTCGGGCTTATGAAGCAGAACTGTGGACCAATGAAGGCCCTAATTCACAAAAAATTACTTTAAGTTTAGCTAAAGATCCTTCCTTGACACCAAACACTCTGCTTCAAATTGTTTTAAATGACACAGTCAAAGTAGGGACATCGGCTGATACTACTTCTAAATTAAGCTACCAAGCTCAACCTGGGGTCCGAAGCTTATCTCCTATAATGAATACTAATAATTTATGTAAAAATTATTTAAAAAATAATAATTAATTTTTATTTTCATATCATTTAAGTTTTTAAATAATAGCAACTAGTTTTTATTATTTTAATATTTTAGTTTTTTGCTATATCGCTTTCCAATTTATTTATAGCTAGACCACTTTTGATAAATATTAGAGGTCTAGCTATCCAGTAAATGCTTCAAATAATGATTATGGGCCGTAACACAAGGGTTGATTTCCACCCACCGGGGTCCCAGAAAAGCTTCCTGTGAATTGAAAGTAACCCATCCCGACAGAGCACTGAACAGCTCCGTTATTAACAAAATTATGCTGATGTCTGAATTGATAAGTAGAGATGTCAAATATGCCGCTTGAAATATTGAGTACTGGAGAATAGGTGCTGGACGATGCTAATCCACCATTTCCAATCAATGAAACTCTATTTGTACTAAGGTTTTTGTTAATCCGTAAACTTACACCACGACTGCCCATATAACCTGACCCACCAGGTTCAAAATAAAGTTGCGAGTCTGCCCCACCTACTAGATTTATATCCACATCCCTAATTGCACCATAACAATCCTTCGTAGCGGGGTTCTGACAATGATAATTTATATTTCCGTAGACATTAAAGACAGCAAACGTTGGAAAATCTGATTTTATTGTTCCATTGTGAATGTCCATATCTCCTTCAATATTTACAATAGAGTCCGAAGTAAATTTAATCGAGTATTCGTCTCCGGTGGGCCCATCATTCAAATCAAGGTCGCCGGCGATATTTAGTGCAAAGTCGTTAAAAATGATCCCCGGGCCATCTATATCTATAACCATGGCAGACCTATTGTCATTGCTATTTGTAACCGAATCAAACGAAACTAAACCGTTATTATGATCAAAGAAGCCTCCAAGATATTCAAAACCAATTGATGAGCTCTCTGTTGCAAAACTCGTATTCGACCCCTCACCAAAGCTTAAATGCTTAGGTGCTACAAAAGTTCCTTGAATAAGTCGAAACCTTCCTAATCTAAAATATCCAACAGCAGGATTGGTTGCGATCTGATTAACGCCATTAGGATTATCAATGATAAAACCTGGTGCCGCAGCACCGTCATCAAAAGTGTATGTTTGCGGAGTTCCATCATTTCGATTAAATCGTAAAAACGTATGCGCCCGAATTCCAACAATGGAAGCCCCACCTGGAATCGCAGATACATTTAGATTTGAACCTAAATCTGAGCATCTATCTGAGGCCGCGATATTGTCACATTCGAAATTCGCATTTAAACCTTGATATCTAATTTCGCCTTGTAAAAAATGACCGTCTCTCCAGTCCAGATTAGTCGATACATTGATGATTTTATTTGTTCCGTAAATATGTGTGCTAGCTAAAGCTTTTCTTCCAAAAGTAGTCCCGGTTCCATTGGAATTATTATCAATTATTAAGTTGGCCAAGTTTAATTGTTGGTCCACAGAGAAAGCAAAAACTCGAACTCCGTTTAAGTTTGTAGAAGAATTGATATGAACAGTCCCGTTATTGTGGTTAAAAACGCCGGTCGCTGAAAGTGTAAAGCCACATTCTCTGGAGTTCTTCCAGTCCCAAGCAGGTGATCCAGTTTCGCAATTACTATTATTAAAGCTGCTTCCCATAAGCAAAGTGCCGGAAGTCGATGTGAAAGCACCACCGATGATATTTAATCGATCGACAGTTAAATTCGCATTCCCACCTTGAAATGTTCCGGCTTCCATTTCCCATTTACCAAAGTTGGGTGCTGATCCTGTAGAGCTACGAAGACCAACCTGAAAAGTGACACCAGGATTTTGAGTGATTGTCCCTGAGTAAGTTGGTTTCATATAAACACGCCGAACCTGAGTGTTCGCATTGATATTGACATTACAATTGCCTGTAACCAGACACTCGTCGTCAAAATATGTGAACGCTGTACTTGGTGGGATTGCATTCACTCTCCAGTTGGACGGCGTGGTCCAAAGACCATCGCCAGCAGTTCCTAACCATGTATAATCTGGAATAGCTATTCGTAAAAACATCACCCTTTGTATCGTCCCAATCCCATCGGAGATTGTGATAGTATAATTTTGTCCAACGTCATCACTGACCGTAGGAGTACCTGAAATCAATCCTGTTCCCGCATTTATAGTCAGGCCTGCAGGTAAGGAAGGTGAAATTGAAAAGTTTGTTGGCGCTCCAGCAACCACCGTCGCTGCCACACCTGCAGAGGGATCATTAAGTGGCGTGTATTTTGGTCCCGTAAATGTCCCAGGATAAGTGACATTTAAATTTGTGTAATTGATTGTAATGCCAACTGAGCCTGATGGATTTAAAGCTTGGTCTATTTGATTGACGTTGACTACTTTAACTCCGAATGCTGCCGTTAAAGTAATTGCTCTTGAGTAAGCACTTGCTACACAAGTTGTAGCGACTGGAGACCCAACAATGTCACCACTGATATTCACCGTCGCCCCCGTTTCACAGGCACCAGAAACTGTTTGGCTTACAGATGAAACGGTAAGGTTATTTGTA
This sequence comes from Bdellovibrionales bacterium, assembly GCA_041740515.1. GTDB lineage: Bacteria > Bdellovibrionota > Bdellovibrionia > Bdellovibrionales > UBA1609 > JAMLIO01. The sequence goes on from JBGSLV010000036.1 coordinate 17,681, forward strand.
GGCGCTACAACAGTAGGTGTGCTTGGAGCTATAGTGTCTAAAGTTAAACTGATGTTTGTTGCTGATGAAGTATTTCCTGCAGGATCAGTTTGTGTTGCACTAATTGATTTTAATCCTTGCGACGAAATTAATGTTATATTCACAACAGTATACGAAGACGAGGAACACGGAGCAATGACCGGTGATTCAGAAAAGTCTCCACTGACGTTCACAATAGCACCACTCTCGCAAGAGCCGGTTACACTTTGAAAAATGGTGTTGGTGAATGAACCGTTAACTGGTGCAGTTATTGTTGGTGCACTTGGTGCAGTTGTGTCTAAGGTGACAGTGATATTTGTGGCTAAAGACGTGTTGCCTGCCAAATCGGTTTGTGTGGCACTGATAGCTTTACTGCCTTGGGATGCGGCCAACGTGATCGCTCGTGTATAAGCATTTGCTACGCACGCTGCTGTGAGTGGTGATCCTGTAAAGTCTCCGGTTAAATTTACAGTCGCGCCCGATTCACAAGATCCTGTTACTGTCTGTGCCGTAGTATTGGTAAGCGATCCATTAGCTGGAGTAGTTATGGTGGGTGCTGTTGGTGCTACTGAATCAAAAGTGATATTTATATTTGTAGCCACTGATGTGTTTCCAGATGGATCTGTCTGTGTGGCACTGATGGCTTTACTTCCTTGAGCGACTGTCAACGTGATCCCTCGTGAATAAAGTGATGCCACACAAGTGGCTGTCAGCGGTGATCCGGCAAAGTCCCCGCTTAAGTTTACAGTGGCTCCCGTTTCACATGCTCCAGTTACTGTTTGTGCCGAGATGTTGGTTACGGCTCCGTTCGCCGGCGTTGCTATCGTTGGTGAACCTGGGGCCACAGCATCAAACGTAACGGTTATATTCGTAGCCACAGATGTGTTTCCCGAAGGATCTGTTTGAGTCACATTGATGGATTTACTTCCCTGAGATGCTGTCAGAGTGATGGCTCGGGAATACCAAGCCGCTGCACACAACTCGGTCAGAGGCGATCCGACAAAGTCCCCGCTTAAGTTTACTGTGGATCCGGTCTCACATGCTCCCGTCACCGTTTGAGCTGTGGTGTTGGTAAAAGCACCACTCACTGGTGTAAGTATTGTCGGTGCACTTGGGGCGGCTGTATCTAAAGTGAATGAAATATTGGTCGAAAGGGAAATGTTTCCAGCTATATCCGTTTGAATTGCACTTAAAGCTTTGGAACCATCACCCGCTGATAAGACTACTAATCTGGAAAAAGCCGAAGCCACACAAGTAGTGGTTTGAGGAGAAGTCACGATATCCCCTGAAATGCTAACAATTGCCCCGGTCTCACAGGCACCAGTTACCACTTGAGATGTATTGTTGGTTAAACTTCCATTTGCAGGCGACGTTATGGTTGGTGCTCCAGGTAAAGTTGAATCTAAAGTGATACTGATGTTTGTGACTAAAGAGGTGTTACCCGCCAAATCCGTTTGTGTGGCACTGATGGCTTTACTGCCTTCTGATGCGGTCAATGTGATGGCTCGTGAATAAAGGGATGCAACACACGAAGCTGTCAGTGGCGATCCTGTAAAGTCTCCGCTTAAGTTTACAGTGGCCCCCGTTTCACAAGCGCCGTTGACTGTTTGCGAAGTGGTGTTAGTAAAAGACCCATTTGCAGGAGCTGTGATACTTGGAGCTAACGGATCCACAGAGTCTAAAGTCACACTGATGTTTGTTGCACTTGAAATGTTTCCAGCTAAATCTGTTTGTGTGGCACTAATAGATTTACTTCCTTGAGCTGCGGTCAAAGTGATGGCTTGAGAGTATGCGTTGGTCACACACGCAGCTGTGATTGGTGATCCTGTAAAAGCTCCACTTAAATTTACTGTGGCCCCTGTTTCACAAGCGCCTGTTACAGTTTGGGTTGTGGTATTTGTTAATGCTCCGTTTGATGGTGTCACAACTGTTGGTGCACTTGGTGCGATAGTGTCTAAAGTCACGTTGATATTGGTAGTCACCGAAGTGTTACCAGCTAAATCTGTCTGTGTGGCACTGATCGATTTACTTCCTTGAGCAACTGATAGCGTGATAGCTCGTGAATAAGCATTCGCTACGCAAGAAGCTGTCAAAGGCGACCCCGTAAAATCACCGCTTAAATTAACTGTGGCACCAGTTTCACATGCACCAGTTACAGTTTGTGACGTGATGTTTGTAAATGAATTATTTACTGGTGTTAAGATCGTTGGAACCGAAGGAATAACATCATCTAAAGTTATATTTAATAGGGAAGTTGGCGAAGTTCCAACACCATTGGTTTGTGAAACGTTAATAGCTTTTAAACCGTTTAATGCTGTTAAAGTCACACCTAAACTATAAGTATTTAACACACAAGCGGTAGTGACCGGAGCCCCAACTACGTCACCAAAAATATTCACTGTTGCTCCAGACTCACAAGCACCCGAAATAGTTTGTGCAACTAAGGAAGTAATTAGTCCTGCTGAAGGAGTTAGAATTGTGGGCATCAAAGGTAAAATCCCAAGACTCACACTAATTGCATCAGCTGCAGAGGTATTTCCAACAGAGTCAGTTTGTGTAGCTGAAATATTTTTAGCGCCATTACCTAATACCAAAGAAGTTGGAGTCGAAAAAGCCCCTGCCACACAAGAAACTAAGATAGTCGAACCTTCGATATCACCAAAAACACTGACTGTAGTTCCTGTTTCGCATGTACCCGAAACTGTAATTGGTGTTGAGTTAAATGAAGCGCCATTGATTGGATTTAAAATTACGGGAACTGTAGGTACAATAGTGTCTTTTAAAACTTGAATTGAAGCGCTAGCGGTCAAAAGCGCTTGAGTCGCAGATATAGAAGTTAAACCTTCTGGCAATCCCGCAGTACTTAAATCCACTGCGCCACTAAACAATCCATTCACGCATGGAAAAGTTTGTGACACCAAACTTGGTATTCCCACATTCACAGTCACGTCATTGTATTGGGGCACACACCGGCCTGAAACAGGATAGGTTACAACATTACTTGCAGTAATGTTTGGTAAAGACTGAAAAGATAAATCAAAACCTTTGATGCTAGAATTTTCTAGGCTTGAAACAATTTCGCCGCAACCTGTGGTTAGAAAAAGTGTTGCGATCGTGTAAACTGAGAGTAAAAAAAACTTGAAAAACATATTGTATATATCGGAATTGATTAACGTAAAGTTTATTAAACCATTGAAATTTAAAACTATTTTCTTACAAACCCAGTAACGCAACAATGTAATTTTATTTTCGCCCATCTTAGCCTGAAGTCGCACTTTAATACGTCAAAAACAAAAGAAGAAAACAAGATATCAAAGCTTTTGTCTCATATTTATACGTTCTTTTAAATTTACATAAACCTTAGACATCAATCCTTGGTAGATCTAGGTCTTCTAAAGAGTATAAAGCTTGGTTTGAAAAACTACGATAAACCGATTATAGTTGGTTTTAGGTAGATGCCTAAACAGTCTCATTTCTATTTTGAAAGTTCAAAGTAGATTCAAAAAAAACTAACCCATTGGTAATTATGGCTAAACGAAAAAATGCACAAAACCATGTTTAAAGTTGAATATTATAGAGAAGACTGGGTTGAATGTCCTGAACTCGTTTATGCTGTTTTTAATTCAGATTTTGACAAAGTTCAAAATCTACTTAAAACTGAATCAGTGGACCAACAGGATCAGAAAGGACGATCAGCATTTGAGTGGTCCTTAGAAATATCAATTCAACACAATCCACCAATTTTACAAAAAAAAATATTGAGTTTACTTTTAGCCAAAAAGCCCAACCCATTTTTAAATTCGAAATCTGAAGTCGGTTGTTTTGAATATATTTACAAAGGCCATAAAGCTGAAATCACGAAGCTACTTTTAAACTCTTTTGATTCCAAGAATCTACTAAATTTAAAACAAAAATCTGAACTAGCTACTAAAGCATTACATCGTGGTAACTTTGAAGCTTATCAAGTTTTGATTCAAGCTTGGGGTGTTAAAAATTTATACTCAGCTCCATTTCAGACAACGGACTTACATCTCGCCTGCCAATTCGGTTCCTACCTTGCAGCTTCTAAAGCTCTAGATACTATTAATGATGTAAATTTATTAAATGAACTTGGACAAACACCTTTAGATCTAATCACGTTAACAAAAAAAGGTAGCCAAAGCGATAAAAAGTTAATCCAAGACTTACTAAAAAAGCAAGGTGGAGTCTTAAATTATTTAACAGCAACTGAGTATATTGAACTGCCGATATACACAAAAATGAATCATCAAAACTATTTGAATGGAGCTATTAATGTTAAACATCCTAGCACTTGGTTCATTAAAAATATTTTCACCCTTTCTGAAACTGAAGCTATCCTAATTATAGAAAGTGAAAAAAATATTGATCAAAAAGATCTTTTGAATGGGACAGCATTATATTGGTCTGTATATAAACACTGCTTACAATCAGACAACACCAAAGTCATAAACAAATTACTTGAACGAGGTGCCGATCCAAATATCGTCCACCATTTTATGGGTTCAATTCAAGACCTAAAAATGCATTTTAATCGATTTTAAATACTTATTCGTTTTAAACCAGACCAAACAGGTTAATCATACCAAAGGCGACTTTAGAAAGGTAACTTTCCTTAGAGGCTATTTAAAAATTGATTAAGCTCGGTCCAGTAGATAGGAAAAGTGGCCAAGTCATCATGGGTACCTTTAGGAATCTTAACCAATGTGATATTTTGATTAAGCCCTTTTAGTCTTAAAGCATGATCAATAGGAATCAAAGCGTCTTCTACACCATGAACTATAAAAATAGGCGCTCTGACATCAGAGACTATCAAATCCGAACGAAAAGGATATTTGAGTAAAAAAGCTGGAACAAAAGGATATTGCGCGAGAGCTAAGTCCCTTATACTAAAATAAGGAGTTTCAAGAATTATAGCGTCTATGGCTTTTTTAAATTTAAACGGAAAATTTAAAGCTTTCGGTGGATTTAAGGGGTCTTCGATTTTTTGACTTTGTTCATAATAATAAGCTAACCCAAGTGCCAAACCAGAACCTAAGGATCTGCCTAAAACAACAATTTTTTTAAAATCGTAGGCGGAGGCTTCATTCAAAGCATGTCTAGCAATGAGTTCCAACTGCTCTTGGGATTTAATGTCACCTTCACTTTTACCATACCCAGGGTAATCAATAATGAAGACATCCCAACCTGTTTTTTTAACAAGCTCTACGGCGCTTAAAGCACACTGGCTAAGCTCACATCCATTGCCATGAAAATATAAAATTAATCCTTTAGGATCTAGAGTTTTAAAATACAAACTATGAATTCTAAGATCTTTAACTTGAAAAAATTTTTCTTCAAAAGGGATATCAAAAGAGTAGGCAAAATCTTGGGTCATTTTTTTGGGAAAAAACATAAATTTTTCCTGCAAAAAATACATCGTAATAAGTAAGGAAAGATACAGAAACAGGAATAAAAAAACTAAATTTTTAAAAAATTTTTTAACTCTCAATCTAAGCTTTTTTAATATCATACAATTACGTTATATATTTTTTTTTAAAAGTCATACCGCATTGGTATTAAGCTCTAAATATTTTTTAAACTTGCTTAAAATACCGCCGCTAACCCTAAGCTTAAAGCTCGCCCCCGTTGAAAGCTTGATACCACAAAATCCCCTTGTGTGCGCGTCACATCTGGATCTAAAAGATTTTGAGCCCGGAAAGTTAAATTTAAATTCTTTTTTATTTTTTGAATAATCGATAGATCTAGCTGATGGATCGGCTGCTCATAAGTATCTGGTCGCCCCCCATCCCCCACATCTGTAATTCGTGGTCCCACAATGTTATATACCAGGGTCGTATTTAAATTGTACCAGGGCAAAGTTACATCAACACCAAAATTTAATAAGTAGGGGGATTGACCTTGTAGTGGTCTGGAAAAAGTAGTGGAGTTTCCTTTCTCTTCAGCGGACAAACGAACCTGTGAAGCAATTAACGAATAATTGCTAAAAACTTCGGTATTAAATCCTGCACCTAAAAATTCCGTGATGTCTTTACGGATTTCAAATTCAATCCCCGAGTTACTGGCTTCACTGATATTTCGATATGATCTTATGGTATCCGTGGAATTGACCGCGTAAGCTTCAATTGGATTTTCAAAGTTTTTTAGAAATACACCAACTGAAAGTAATTCTTTGGAGGTTGGATACCAATCCCATCTAAAATCAAAGTTAGTTATCCCGGCGGCAACAAGATCAGGATTTCCTATTTCATAAATGTTGTCGTTATCATTTAAAAATCTTGCCGGTGACAACTCTTTGAAATCTGGCCTTGATACTGTTTTGGTAAAACCAAATCTAAGAGAGTGCTTTTGACTTAAAGCAAAATTTAAACCTAATGAAGGCAGAAAATCATCGGTTGCAAGCGCAGTGTTTACACTAGATGTTGAAGAGTTTAAATCAAATGTATTCACATTCTGAGTCGAGCGCTCGAGCCTTAGGCCATAAACAAGTTGGGGCTTGAAGTAGTCATAACCTGTGGCTGTGTTATACTTAAAATTAAAAGTATTAGAAGCTTGGATATAAAATGCATTTACATCTTGATCGGCCAAATAATTATCCGTTGGTAGTGTTGAATCAATTAGTCGAAAACCACCCGGCCTAATATTCTCATCACTTAAGATATCATCAAGGGCGTCTTGCCGATTATAGGCCACTTGCGAGCCCGCAGTAGAATCATTCCTAAATTTGAATCTTCGAACGTTAAACTCTCGGTCTTTATTGATATTTTGAAAGCCTAATTTAAGTCCAACATCCATAAAGGCGGTGGCCGAAGTTTTAAGTCGAGCCTGACTTTCATAAGATATTTTAAAATCATTCAAAACTTCATTCAAAGCCGAAAAGCTTCGCTCATTGCCATACACTTTATCATCAGCAAACAATAACTGCTCATTGATTTTCAAATAGTAATACTCCCGAAAATCAGGTTCATCTAACTGCGCTTGGCTGTTAGTAAAACCCCATGTTAACTTAGGGCCTTTATCAGATGATGTAAATTTATGAACTCCTGAAATCTGCATGGTATTAAGTTCACGCTCTTGCCATCTTAGTCGATAAATATTTGCTGTATCGTCAATATTATTTCTGCCATCTCGCTCTATGGCGACTGTCGAATTTAAACTAGAACGGGTAATTACTTGGGTCGCATTGATTTGATGGTTTTTAAAAATCTCTAAGCCTAAGCCAAAAATGCCACCAAAATTGATAGTATTTTCTGTCTGAGTATTATTGTCTTCAAGTCCAACAACCCCTTCACTTTGAGTCACCATGTCGACCCTTCGCTGCAAAATCAAATCTGTATCAGTGGCATTGGCATAGGCGAGCTTAGCTGTCCCACCAATTTTAAAAATATTTCCGCGCTTAAACCTATCCCCCATTTCAAAGTTCATTCCAAAATTAGCCGGCAGCGAAGCTTCTTTGACATTATAATTTCGAGAAAAACTTTGACCTAAAGCTTCAATCTCTTCGCCCGTAAAACCACTGCCATCATTCACTGCAAAAGGATTGTCATCCACAAGATTGTTGATATCTCGGTTTTGCTTTAAAACCGATTTCACAGCCTCTGGTAAGCCTCGAATATTATTTTGATCATACCCCGTCCAATCGGAATTTGAATTGGCATGAAATAATCCACGCTCCTTTCCTGTTAATACGTCTTCGGAACTTACGCCTACATTCACACTCATACGAGCAAAGGCCTGGTCAGGGATGGATTTGGTCGTAATGTTCACCACCCCGCCCCCAAACTCTGACAACTGATCAGCACTATAGGTTTTTTGTACTTCGATACTTTCTATGAGTGCAGACGGAAACATATCTAAGGGCACAACTCGTCTTGAAGGATCAGGGCTTGGCAACATACTTCCATTTAATAATGTGGACGAGTACCGCTCCCCTAAGCCCCGAACATAAATATATTTTCCATCAACTAAACTTAAACCCGTCACACGCCTTAGAGCTGAAGCCGCACTGCTATCCCCCGATTTTGCCATTTGCTCTGAACCTAAAAGATCTTTCACTGACATGGATGACTTTCGTTGATTTAACATCGAAGACACACTGCCCTTAACATGAGGTGCAATAACGGTAATTTGGTCCAAAGCAATTCCTGAAGGTTGAAGAGCCAATTCAAGTTTTGGATACTTTAAAGGCCAAGGAACTGATTCCGACCATGTCACATAAGAGGCATGTACAACGGCCATTTCAATAACATTTTTAGTTAAATTAGATGAATTAAAACTAAGAACAAATTCACCTTGGTCATTTGTAATTGCTGTTAAATTTAAACTTGGAACTAAAACGTTAGCATTATTTATAGGTCGAAAGGATTCTTTATCCACAACTCGACCTTGAATTTTTGCATCGGTAGAATTTAAAGCTTTAATTTCGGTATTACTTGCAACGGCATTTTGAGGAAAATTTGAACCCGTACTTTCGGCATCTATAGAAGCCCTATTTAATGCTGAATATTTTGATGCGTTTGAAGAGCTGCTCAAATTCATGACCGAAGGGTCAATTGAGTCTTCGGATTGAGAATTTGCAATTAAGGTTTTTGGGTGCTCGACTTGGACATTAAATTCGTAGTCATCAAATGAAACTATGACTTGAGTTTCATTTTGGGCATAAACTGAAAATTTAACATTTCTAGTCAACTTATCTTTAAATTTATATTTTAAAACGTAAGACCCTTCCTGAAGTTGAGTGGTAAAAACTCCTTCATCAAGAACTTGATGAACCAAGATATCTTCATTTTCTTCTCGCTTTAGTGAAGTTACAGTTCCACTATCTTTAGATAGATCTTCGATTGATTCTGGATTCACCGGGGCTGATTTTACGGGTAAGATTTTAATATCGATATTTGAAGCCAAGTTATTGAATTTAAAAAAATACAAAGTGATGGAACCAGATTTAGAGGGCTTAATTGGCTTTATTGAAGTCTTGGGATTTTGTAAGGAAGGATGGCTTCCTAAAAGATTTACGGCCAAAGAAAATTCGGGGGACTTCGATAGTGTATCTGCTAAAATTCTGGGGCTTATAGTAACCATACAACAAAAACTAATCCATGAAGTGAGGACTAATTGTCTTACACAGTAATTCAGCTTTAAGTTCATATCAAACACTTCCAAGATCCATCTTCTGCACATTCTTGAGACCAGTCTTTGAGCTTGAGAGCTTTTTTAAACATTTCTGGCGTTTTAATTTGCTGCAAATATTGTTTAGCCTTTGTTACTTTACCAATTTTTACAGCACAGTAAGCCAAAGCATAAATTAGGGACTCATCTTCGAGTAAACCTTGACGGTTCAATTCATCTTTTAAAAAATAGGCTTCGTGAAAATTTGCAGCTTTTATTTCTAAGGCGAATCTTTGTTTAGTTTTTTTCTTGGCATCAAGTACTTTCGAGTTAAAATATTTAGCTAAAACAAGATCATTGTTTTTAAGCAAAACCTCGGCGGCTTGATAAGCGTATTTGGCATCTAAATTCGCAGCTCGTAAATACAAATCTTTTGCGGGATAAAGGCTATTTTGAGCATAATATATATACGCCAATTCCGAAGTTATATCGGCATTTAGAGGATTAACTGCAAGTTCAGCTTCAAGAAGTTTTTTTGCAAGATGTAATTCATTTTTTTGTTTTAAGAGATTAACTAAAAACAAAAAGTATGTCTGATCAAAATCTTTAGTAGCAGATATTAAGCTTTGGCCTTCAAGATAAAGTTCATGCAATAGCCCAAGATCGGCAAAGTACAAAGCTTTTTGTTTGATGAGATTTGAACTTCTTGGGAACTTTTGTAAAGCTCGGCTTAATATATCAAAAGCCTTATCTTGTTTTTTTAAACCCCAATAACTACTACTTAAAATCAAGTAGGATTTTTCCGTTCGATTTTTTTGTAACCTTAACGCTGAAATAGCACTTTCAAATTCATTAAGTGCAAAGTGCGATTGCGCCATAAAAGTTGCTATGGGTGTTTGATAGTCAACTTCGCCGGTGGGGTTTATAAATTTTAATTTTTTTTCAGCCTGCCTGTAATACTCTAAAGCTTTCACATATTTTTTACTTTCAAAAGCCAACATGCCTTGATAAAAATAATATCGAACCTGATCCAATGGATTTAAATGAGCAAGATTTATAGACTTAAATAAAGTTTTAGCTTTTTTAAATTCAGAATTTTTTATCAACACTTCGATAGAATTAACTTCGATTGATGGTTTTAAATCAGTCTGAACAGATGGACTTTTTATCTTAGCCAAAACTTCAAATGGTGTAATAAATCCAAGGATGAACCAAAGCAGCATCACATAACTAAAAATAGCTTTCATAAGTTTTTAGTTCTCCTAATCATTCAACTACTCAAGTGCAAAATTAATGGTTTGATTCAACCAAACGGCAACCTTTTTACCTTTGTACTCTGCGGGTTGAAAGCGCCATTGACTGACACTGGCTTGAGCTGCGGCTTCAAAGACACCCTTGGGACTAGCTTTCAGTATATTAACTTTTTCAACTTGACCTAACTCACTGACCAATAAACTGACTTCGACAAAACCTTGAATGCCTTTCTCTGCGGCTGAAGCCGGATAATTAAGTTCAGGCTGAGTTAAAGATTTTGGCAAAACATCAACGGCTTGAGCCGACATCACGCCGTCATTAGCGCCATTAAGCAATGCTTGACCTGCACTTAAATCCAATTCAAGGGAAGGTAAGCCAAATGAAAATCCCTCTAGCACTTGATCTAGCTCTGGGCTTAGGTCAGAGCTTTTTTTTGGTTCTGTCGAGGCCTTAGGTTGTTCTTGCGCTTGTTTTTTTTCTAAAACTTCAAATCGAGTCGTCGATTTTGCAGCATAATTTTTATTAAACGATTTTTTTTGGTTTAAGTACTGCAGCAAGGCTAAAATTAAAAACGTACATACTAAGCCAAATAGTGTGGCTTGCAGATAAATTTTAGTTGTAGGTTTAACATGATTAAAAATCATTATATCCTTAAGCTCCAAACTCTTGATCTGTGGCTACACCAATATCTTTAGCACCAGCCAAACGACACTGATCAACCACTTCAATTAAAAGCTCTGACTCCACACTTTTATCAACCAAAACTAAAATAGGACTGTTTTTGTCTTCTTTTAAGGCTTCACGAATTCGACTCTGAATCATCCAAGCTTTGACGGCTTCACCATTTACATAAATGTTTTTAAGAGGATCAATAGTGACACGAATAGATTTTGTGTCGGCGCTTTCGGCACTTGAAGCTCCTGGTCGGTCTAAGTCAATTTTCATATCTTTAACAAATGTCGTGCTGACCATAAAAAAGATTAATAAAATAAAAACCATATCCACTAAAGATGTGACATCGACAGAATCCGTACTCTCTTCAACCCTTTGTCTTGATCGTTTCATATTCTAATCCTTTAAAAAAGAATTTTACTTAAAAACTAGTATTTAAGTTTTGGATATTCCTTGGATAATGGGTGGAAAAGCTAACTTATTTATGCGGGTTTCAATAAATTTACTAAATAATAAACCTGGAGCTGAAATCACCAATCCCATCTGTGTGGTAAATAGAGCTTTAGAGATTCCTGAAGCTATGCCTCCAGACTGACTGTATAACTGCATTGATCCCATGGAATCAAAAGTTTCAATCATTCCGGAAACAGTTCCTAACAAACCCAAAAGTGGAGCCACCATCAATAAACTTTTAATCAGTGAGGTGTATTGATCTTGATGGGTTTGATATAGCCTTTGATCTTCATAATCAAAGGTGTGAGATTTAATTTGATGATTAAAATATTGGTATAGACAAAATCGAAAGCCTAAACAAAACCACAGGATTAGAGCCGCTAGACCTAAGGGCCACATCACCCAACCCCCATCTATAAAAAAATCTATGAAAAACATTTTCTAAGACTCCGAAGTTGTGGCATCAAAAATTTCAAATAAATTTCTTGAAATTCGTTTAGCCCAAGAGTTCAACCAGTTGCCTAAAAGCAAACAAGGTATTGCTACTATCAAACCAAACTCTGTTGTTACTAAAGCTTCAGAAATTCCACCAGATAGCATCTTCGGATTACCTGTTCCAATCTCGGTGATGACATCAAAGGTTGCAATCATACCAGTCACTGTTCCCAGCAAACCTAACAGCGGACCTACGGCTGCGATTCCCAGTAGCACCGGAGCATAAGCCATAATTTTTTGATCTAAAGAAAGAATCAATGTCTCAGCTTCAATTTTGGCATTTTTAATATTTAAATATTTAAGTTCAGCATACAAAGGGCCAAGAGCAGGATGCTGTTCCCATTTTTTGGCAATCTCTTGGCTGTTGTCTTTGGTGCTATTTTTAGCATTTATGGCTTTTATAAACTCACTCTTTATCTCATCATCAAAGTTGTATTTTCTTAATATAAAAAATCTTTTAACAGCCACTACTAAGCCAAATAGCCCAAAGATAATGATGACGTACCCAATCAATCCACCCGCATTTAAAACATCATTCAAACTTTTTTCTAGTTTAGCTTCAAAGGGTTTATTGATAGAGTCATAAATAAAAAACTTTTGTGAATCTTGAGGCTGACTCACTAAAGGATCAAAAGGCTTCGTGGTTTCCACCACTTTAAGGTGGCCCAAACCGGCCGGAGCCAAAAGTCCCATGCCACTGGTTGTATTGCCATTATCAGTGTGATTTACGGCCATTGATGAGATTAAGCCAAACTGTAAAACATCAGCAGATATTTTTTTTCCTTTTATATCAAAGATATCCATACTTACTTTCTGCACTGAGTCCGTAGTTGCTAGTAAACTTTCGGCTTCCATAAATGCTTGCTTTAAGACTTCTACTTTACTAGCTCCAGATTCAGAACCTGTGATTGTATATCCATAGCTTTTTAAAGTTTCCGTAGTTTGCTGAGCCAAAGCTTGTAATTTTCGATCTTCAGATTCTGACTTTTCAATCAACTGTTGATACGTCTGATAAGCGGCAAGCTGATTTTCGGTTTTTGCTTCTAATGAAGATAGCTCTGCCAGCTGACGAACGACTTTGGATTCAAGTTCTTTGATGGAAGATTTTAGCTCGTTAATTGTTTGTTCTTTAGCTTTCAATAAATTATTTTTTTGCGTGTTTAAATAAATATACTCCCGCTGGTAAGCTTCTTGCAATTTAATATCAGAAGCTTGGGCCGATAAATTTGTCAGCCAAGGCAAAAAGAAAATAAACCCAAAGTTTTTTAAATCTTTGAGCCCACAAACAAATAATTTAAATTTAGGCCTGATCATTTTTTTCTCCCCTTTTTACATTTTGCTTAGGATTGGGTGTGCTGGATTTAATTGGAATTTTGGGAAATTCAAAATAGCCTGTTCGTATTTGTTTTTTTAAGCTTGAAAAAAAACTTTCAATGAGAAGACTTGATTGCGAATTCGGCAAAATTTTGGGCGTCCAGCCTTCAGGACTTAAGTGGATATATCCAAGCTCGCCGTTGGACAGTTTGTAAAACATCATTAGCATTCCCACTTTAGCCACTTCAACAAGTGTGGGCTGACCGGCTAAATCAATAACATCTTTATCTATACTGATATCTTTTGCCAGTTGGATTTCGTCTTCGACATGTGACCACAATAATTGCAAAGTTTTTTCTGGAGTATTTTTAGTTTGTAAAAAATCATTTTTTATCTGTTCAAGGGACTGTAAGCGCTCTGTTCTCTTGAATGGTAAGGATTTCTTAAGCCTTGCCGTTTCGAAATCCATAAATTGAGCTATAATTTTGTCAAATTCTGGATTTTTAAGGTCTTTTAAATTTTTGGCTTTCGCAATTTTGTCATTAATGGCATTTAGTTGCAGGTTTTGACGACGTAGCTTTGAATCTAAATCCATTTTTTCTAAAGCTAATGTTTGAATTTTTGCTTTTAGAAGTTCTTTTTCAGTTTTAAAATCATCACTTAAAGCGCCGACTTCATCACGAAGCTGCATGATTTTGGTTGCGAAGTCTGTTGATGAAAAGGCATAAAATGGAATGTATAATACTAATACTATTAAACAGAGATACCAAAACTTTATCATCAGACACATCCTTATAAATAAAAAAATTAAAACTGAACTTAAAAAAGCACCTGCATTTTTTAAAAGATGCAGGTGCTTGAAGTCATAAGCTTTAGGATTGAAGAATAACCAACTGATCCTTTAAAATTTAGTTTTGGGCCGAAGTTGTCCAACCTTCAAACCAAAGATCAGAAGCGTCTTTAACAGCTCCGACATAATCCGTTGGTATGATGGCCGCACTAAACTGCGGTACTACTAAATTTTGAAGTTGTATTGGGTTTATAGCTGCAAATCCAGACATTGCTACGCTAAACCCAACTTTATTGCCAGCTTGTGCTGTAAACCAGTCTTGAAGTAACCATGGCTCGTCTTTTTCTAAAGGCGTAACATCTTGAGCACAAGATACATACACATTTTCAAATACGATTCCAGGTTGACGATTATTTTCGCTACTACCTTCTAAAGCATTTCTAAATGTTTCATTGTCATCGATATCAATGCAAGAACTTTTAAAACCACTCACGATTGAATTATAGATGTAAGCGCCTGTGCCTTTTCGTAATAAAATTCCTGAACCACCAGTAGCTGTAGCACCAGTTGTGCCTAACAAAGTCATATTCGATAATGTTGGAGCCGAACGAGGCATTCTATCCATTGGTGAATCTGAATTGTCTGCTTCAATTCCATGATTGGCAGCATCGTCAAACTGTTTAATAATTACAAACTGCGCACTACCTTTCCAGCCAGCAACCCAGTCCATCGAATCATCTTTGATGCCCGTTAACACTAAATGTTTAACATTTACATTGCCGCCGTAGAATTCAACGCCATCATCAGAGTTCATGTGAACTTGAACAAAGTCTACTAAAGTTCCACGACCAACGCCTTGAAAGGAAATACCATTTAATTCGTTGTCAGGAGTTATTTCAGAACCAGCCCATTCTACAACCACAAAATTTAAGACACCACTGCTATCGTCTTCAAGTGGTCCACCATAATTTCCAGTAGAGCCTTCACCTGATAATTCACAAATTCCTACATCACAGCCATTAACTGGTGCATTGCCATTGATTATTAAACCACCCCAAGATCCACGAGCTCTATTGGTTTGTTTGGCAGCTGTAAAGACAACGGGTTCTGTTTTAGTTCCTTGAGCCATAATTTGCGCGCCACGATCAATGACTAAAAAATCTTTAGTTGTTTGACCGTAAACTTTGGTACCTTTTTCTATTGTTAATTTTACTTTGGACTCAGATGAGTCTGTGATCATTTTGTTAGAACCCACAAAAACGCCACCGGACAAAATCCAATTTTTCGAACTGTCTAAAGTTAAATCGGTAGTGATATTTCCTGCTAGTACACAAGAGTCTTTACCAAAAGCTTTTGGACCAGATGTTGTACCTGTAGGACACACAGCAAATGCTGCACTTCCAAGTGTTAATGATAATAAAATGGCTATTTTAGAATACATAATCCCCCCGTGAGATATTCATTAATTATTAAATTTTGTTCTTACGGGCTTGAAGTTAATTGAGACTTGGTTTTTTAGTCATGTTAAGAAAGGGTCAACCGAGTTTCTTAACAACTTCTTAATTTTTGTTTTAAATTTTGACTAGATCTTAACGCTTAATCTTGTTTTATAAGATTTGATTTAAAATCTGAAATGACACAAGCATTAAAAGTTTATTTTTTGTAAAGATGGATTTTAAAAAAAAAGCCACATGTTTGAACATGTGGCTTGATACTAATAAATTTTAATCATTAAAAAAATTTACTTAATAAATATTATAATAGGGTTGCAACAATTTATTTTCGTCTGTGTTAGCTTTTAGTCGCTTTGTAATTCAACGAAGGCGATATAAATCATAACACCATTAACTTGCCACTCGTCTAGTAAGGATTGTGAGAGTAAAATTGCACGCCATCAATCCATTGGTCATGTCCACCACCATCAAAATCAGAGAACATTAACCAAACATTCACATTATTGAAACAAGAAAGATTTACCCACAGGTCTTCTATGAATGGTCCGTCTTCGTCAGTGCCCATAGGTACTTCGACATAGTTAAAAAGATCTTGATCCGCTGTAAATTCGGCACCATTAAATCTAACAGTAAAAAATCCTTCAGCTCCGTAATTTAGATATTCAATGAAATCACCAGCTTTAAACGATCTTCTTACTTCATCAAAATTTTCAGTTTCAAAATTATAATCACTGGTAATGTAAACAAAATCATTTTTTACAGGCAATTCAACAATTTTTGACATGGAAATGTAAGTTGCAGCTGGTAAAGCTCGTCCAGGAGCATAGCGGTTTCGCTTTAACACGCACTCGACAGTAGGTGTTTCTTCTTTATTTACCGAAGTTCGACCTAAAATCTTTACACCTTTTTTGTAAACTTGAAATCCTGGTGGATATTCTCCGGGCCATCCCATCGATTTGTGCCATGAAGAGTCGTAAGCCATAGCTGTGTTTGCAATCGAAAAAAAAGCTGTTGCTAATACTAGATTTAATAAAATTGATTTGTGTTTCATAATCCCCCTTTGGATGTGGTGGAGTTACCTTTTAAAGCCCTGGCCTGTCAAGATATGTCGCCATAGTCACTTTAAATTTTACAGAGTTCTAAATTCTGCAAAATTTTATAGTTGGTCTTTAAGGATCAGCTCTCGAAGTTGCATAGCCACTGGACCTGGCTGGCCATCGCTTACTTTTTGACCTTCAAATTCTGTCACAGCTAACACATCCAACGTTGTACCCACCATCATGATCTCTTGGGCTTCGGCTAAATCTTTGACTGTTAAATTTGCTTCCTGACGAATTTTAATAGTTTTAACATTGGCCGCAAGCTCAAAGGTGCGCTGCATAGTTGTTCCTCGTAAGATATGAGCCAGACTAGGTTTTATTAAGGCTCCATCGGCGGTAAGCACAATCAAATTTTCTGTACTACCTTCAGTGATAAAGCCCTGTGAATTAACCCCAATAGTAAAATCAAGCCCCCTATCAATGGCTTCTTTTTTCATTAAAACATTTTGCAGATAGTTGCAGCTTTTAATCTGAGCCAGCCAACCTTCTTTAGGCGATATTTGTGAAAGTCCAATGCGAACACCCATTTTATGTTTAAGTTCAGGGACAGGTTGAAGAGTTGTAACCACTAAATAGAGCTGTGCACCTAGAGTGTCGTAAGGACTAGTTGAAAATGATCCAGGCCCGCGGCTTAGAAATAATCGTAAGATGGCGTTTTGTAAGTTTGAAGCTTGTAAAGTCTGCTGCATTATCTGTTCAAGCTCAGTCCTTGTATAAGGACATATTAAACCGATGGCTGCTGCCGATCGCTCTAATCTATCTAAGTGTTCCTTTAATAAATAAATTTTACTGTTAATAACTTTTAAGGCTTCAAATACGGCATCACCTCGGTGGACTTGATGATCATCAATGGGTACAAACATACGAGTTGGGTCTATGACAATACCGTTCCACCAAGACGAAAACATAGCTTTATAATTTGATCTTTGGGTATTTTGTGGGTTTGACTGCAAAGCTTTTAGCCATTCGTCCGCTTGAAAAATTTTAATTGTGCTCATGCAATCCTCATAAAAACTTAATACCAAAAGAACTTAAAGCCAGTATGGCATTGCTTTTAAAAAATAGAAAGAACTGGTGCTTAGCTTTAACTCTTATTTATCCGTACCTAATGCAACAAGCTAGTGATGGGACAATATAAATTATCCCATCACTAAAATTGTTTATCTGCACGAGCGTTATATATTGTGTGAAGAAAAAAGAAATATAATATCTGAAATTAAATTTTTAAAGCTAGAGATTGCAGATTCACAAATGCTTATTTAAAATTTTAATTTAAAAATTTGCTACTTTAACAGACTTGCAACTTTAAAAATCTTTTCTATGAACTTTAAAATTACTTTTGCAAAATAAATGGGAGCTTATAATGGATTCGTTGGGATTTAACATAGATGGAAGCTTACAGCTCATTGTAATTATAGCCGCCGTTTTTTTGGGTTTATCTTTAGTCATTGCGCTACTGCTTCGAAGAGTCGTGCACACCAATGAAGTGCATATCGTGCAATCAGGCAAAGCCACTGTCTCTTACGGTAAAGATCATCCTTCTGGAAATTCATACTACGAATGGCCCTCTTGGATTCCGAAATTTGGGATTGTGAAAATTGTTCTGCCGGTGTCGGTTTTTGATGAAGATCTTGAATCTTATGAAGCTTACGATAAGGGACGCTTGCCCTTTGTTGTTGATATCAAAGCTTTTTTTCGCATTACTGATTCGAATGTGGCCGCCCAACGCGTCAGTTCGTTTGATGAACTTCGAAGTCAACTTAGAGCCATTCTACAAGGTGCCACTCGAACCATTTTGGCCTCTGCCGATATTGAAGATATTATGCAAGGTCGAAGTCAATTTGGCGAAATGTTTACCCAAGAAGTTGAACTGCAACTAAAAAACTGGGGTGTTTCCACAGTAAAAAATATTGAACTTATGGATATTCGAGACTCTACGTCTTCGAATGTCATTCGTAATATTATGGAAAAGAAAAAATCATTGATTGAAATGCAAAGTCGAATTGAAGTGGCTGAAAATATGAAGCGAGCCAGTATTGCTGAAATTGAAGCCAAAAGAGAGACCGACATCCAATTGCAAGAAGCTTTACAACGAGTTGGATCAAGGACTGCTGAAAAAGATCAAGCTGTTGGAATTTCAAATGAAAAGGCCCAACAGTCTATCAAACAAGAAGCCAAAGCCACTGTTGAAAAAGAATTGGCTATTTTAAAATTACAACAGATTACCGAAGCTGAAATCGCCAAAAGTGTTGAGATTGTTAAAGCCAATCAAGATAAAGAAACCGCCAGTATTATAAAAGAAAAAGCTCTTATTCTGGCTTCCCAGGATAAAGAGACCAAAATTCTAGTGGCTGAAGGGGAAAAGGCCACGACCATTTTAGTGGCCGAAGGAAATTTAGAAAGTAAAAAACGCGAGTCGGAAGGGATTGCTGTGGAAGGTACATCACGCGCCGAAGCTGAAAAAGCGATGCAACTGGCCCCCGTCCAAGCCCAAATTGTTCTAGCCAAAGAGATAGGTAACAACGAAGGTTATCAAAAATATCTTGTAACTATTGAGCAAGTTAAAGCCAATCAAGCCGTTGGTATCGAACAAGCTCGTGCACTTGCTGAAGCTGAATTAAAAATCATCGCCAACTCGGGCAATGTGGAAAGTGGCATGAAAGGTTTAATGGATGTATTTTCAGCAAATGGTGGAACTCAGTTGGGTGCAATGCTCGAAGGCTTAGCCCAATCCGAACAAGGTGAAGCTATTTTAAGTAAAATTGGCCTTAAAAAACATTAGGGCCTTGGCTTAGATTATGCTTTAATATTTTTTTTAAGCCAAATTCGGGGGTTTTATGTCTGAGCTTAATACTGTTGTTTTAACTAAAGCCTATAAAAATCTAAGTTATCAACCAGAGCAGATTCTTAAATCGTTACAAATGTTAATCGATGAAAAGTCCACGATTCCATTTGTTTCTAGATATCGAAAAGAAGCCACAGGAGGGCTTGATGATCTAGCCCTGATTGAAATCTTGGATACCTATAATGACGGTGTGGAGCAAGAAGACCGAAGACTATTTATTCTTGAAACGATAAAAAAACTTGAAAAGTTAACTCCTGAATTAGAAAAAGCCATATTAAATGCCAATTCATTAAATCAACTGGAAGACCTCTATGCTCCTTACAAAAGTAAAGTCAAAACTAAGGCCCAAGTGGCTTTTGAAAAAGGCTTAAAACCTTTAGCTGAACTTTTAAAAACAACAACCCTAAAGCTGCATGAATTGGAGAGCCAGAAAGGCAAAGAGTTTCTTACCAAAGAAAATCAATTGGTAACCTTTACTGAAGCTGTTGATGGCGCATCGGATATCATCATTGAAGAGATTGCCAACACTCCCGAACTCAAAGACGAATTCAGACGAATGTATTGGGTGGATGCCACTTTAAAATCAAAACTAAAAAAGGGCGCTGAAAAAATTGCGGATCACGTCAAGTACCAAGATTATTTTGAGTTTGAACAAAAGCTTGCAACGCTGAAAGAGCCCAAAAATAATTTTAGATTCTTAGCACTTCGCCGAGGTGCCAATGAAAAGATTCTTAGTCTTGATCTAGTCTTTGACGAAGTGTTTGCTAGCAAAATTATTAAAGCAAAAATGTTTCCTAAGCTCTCGTCCTTAGGATGCCAAGAGGTTTTAGAGTCTTGCGTTCAGAAAGCTTACATCCAATACATTCACCGAAGTTTAGAAACTGAGATTAAAAGTGAACTTAAAGATTTAGGGGATGAATCTGCGATTAAAATATTTGGTGAAAATTTAAAAAATTTACTTTTGCAACCCTATATTGGGCAAAAAGCCATTTTAGGATTAGATCCTGGAGTTCGAACAGGTGTTAAAGCTGTTGCTATCGACAAAAATGGCAACTATCTTTTTGACTCTGTTGTATATCCTCACCCACCTAAAAACGACAAAGTGGGCTCCGCAAAAACAATCAATTTGTTTTTAGAAAAATTTAATATCGAGTTTATCGCGATCGGTAGTGGAACTTATGGCCGCGAGACCTTACAATTTTTGCAAGAACATATTCCATTAGTCCAAACAAATAAAGTTAAAGCCGTTCTTGTGAATGAAGATGGAGCAAGTATTTATTCGGCTAGCGCCATAGCGCGTGAAGAGTTTCCTGATAAAGATGTCACGGTTCGAGGGGCTATAAGTATCGCAAGGCGCTTTCAAGATCCTTTAGCCGAATTAGTAAAAATAGATCCAAAGTCTATTGGTGTTGGTCAGTATCAACATGATGTTAATCCCGTGAAGTTAAAAAAATCTTTAGGCTATGTTGTCGAAGCCTGCGTGAATCATGTGGGTGTAGATTTAAATACCGCCAGCTTCTCGCTTTTGTCTTATGTTTCTGGCATTGGACCTGGTGTTGCAAAAAGTATAGTTACAACTCGGGAAAAACTAGGGGGATTCAAAGACCGAAAGCAACTGCTTAAAGTCTCTCGCTTTACTGAAAAGACTTTTGAACAGTCCGCAGGATTTTTACGAATTCATGGTGGACCTAATCCTTTAGACGCTACTTTCATTCACCCCGAGGCTTACCCCATCTTAGAAAAGTGGTGCAAAACTAATAAAATCAAACTTGAGGATTTACCAAAATCCAAAGAAAATATCGAGCTCCTAGCGAAAGATAAAACTTTCAGATCTGATATTGGTGATTACACACATGATGATATCGTAAAGTGCTTAAAGGCTCCCACACAAGATCCTAGAACAGCTTTTGAGCCCTTCAGTTATCGTAATGACATCAAAGAGATTCAAGATCTAAAGTTAGGTCAAATTTATCCAGGTCTGGTCACCAACATCACTCAGTTTGGGGCGTTCGTAGATATTGGCATCAAAGAAAATGCTCTTATTCATATTTCGCAAATGTCGGATACCTTTGTTGACAATCCACTGGCTGTTTTAAAAGTTGGCGAAACTGTGAAAGGACGACTGATTGATTTAGATGTAGATCGAAAACGCATTTCGCTGTCGTTAAAATCTAACCCCGAGATGGGTAATAAAACGAATTCGAATCAACGACCTAAAAATAGTGATCGGTCTATAAAATCTGTTGATAGAGTCAACAATAAATACGATGGTCCTCAAAAGAATAAATCTAATAACAGGCCGATTGATACTTCTAACGAAAGCTCAAATCCCTTTGCGGCCCTAAAAAAACTTAAACTTTAATGCTTTAGTACTTTAGTACTCTAGTAATTTAATAATTTGGTATTTTAGTATTTTAAAATATTAAAATATTAAAATATTAAAATATTAAAATATTATTAAAAACAAAATTGACACTAACTTAATTTTCACAAAACAAAAAATCGAAGTCGCTACTCCTAAAATTAAGTTAATATCTTGTGTTAACTTAATTTTAGCTTGTCTAGCTGAGTGAATAGAATAAAAGGGATATAAGAAGAGTTAAGCCAAGATGTATGGCTTATTTTATTTTACAACCAATATACAAATTCCAGGGGGGAATTATGACACTATTAAATAAGATACTATTTATCGCTGTTGCACTTTTTAGTTTTAACACTTTTGCTACAGTTGATGGCTTTACTGAAGCTTGGATTGTTGTTGAAGATTTTAATGAAGAGGACAGATTTTTTGTCCAAAAAGTCCCCGTTATTGGATGTTATGGTTTGCCTCAAGGCCCGCAAGTTGTTCAGTTTGTTTCTGAATATAAAGTTAAATCATCTTTAGGTTGTGGGGACGATAGTGAAGATATGATGAACATCAATGCTTTATCCTGTGCCACACTTGAAGACTCTATCGAAGATGATGCTTTCATGGCTTATAAAAAAGTAGTGTTGAACATATCTAAATGTCCCCAAAAAAATAATAGCAAATTTATCAGGTTAGAACAGCTGCAGCTAAAAACTTTCCTCAATTCAAAAATGGCAAGTATGTTGCTAAACCTGAAGTTGAATTAGTTTTAATCAAATAGTTTCTAGAATGTGAAAAGGTTTAAAAATTTTGATTTAGACCTTTTCATAAAATCCAACACTATCAATTTATAAAATTTAATGAATTAAATTGGACAAGATATACCGACATCTGTAGAAGATATCTTTGAGATGTCCCAAGATACCCTTGCCTATTTATACGCTTTTTCTGCAGTTTTCACTTTCTCTGTTGCGGCGATTGGGTTTACCTATCTAAGTCAAAAGGTATCACCACTTTGGATGAATATCTTTAAGTGTATTTTTTCCTTTTTGATCAGCCTACCTTTAGTTATTTACTTAAATCATCAAGTTTATTGGTCCTTTGAACAGGCTTGGCCGTTTTACTTAAGTGGCATTATTGGACTTAATTTGGGCGATTGGCTGCTACTCAGCGCTTATAAAAAAATTGGTCCCGCACGCACCCTCTTACTTTTTGGTTTTCAACCTTTGATTGCTGGTGGCTTTTCTTATTATGTTTGGGGCGAAATGGTTTACCCTAAACAGCTCATTGCCATTATATTTTTTGTGATATGTTTAATTCTATTTGGGTATGAGAAATTTCAAATACAGCGTAAATTAGATTTTTCGGGACTTTTGTTTGCACTTGGCGGTGTAACTTTAGATAGCCTTGGAGTAATCTTAACTCGCTATGGTTTTAATGAAAATCCGCAGTTAACAGGCGTTGAAGCCCAATACTTAAGAACACTAGCGGCCTTAGTTAGCTTTACGGTCTTGATTCCATTTATTAGATTAAAAATTATCGAATTAAATTTTATTAAAAACTTTTTAGCACTCACATCTGGCGAAAAGCTACTGGCTTCAGTAGCCAGTTTTTTGGGTACTTTTTTATCCCTCGCCTTTTACATGCAAGCTGTTAAAATCGGTAAACTAGCAGCAGTCACATCCATTGTTTTAACTGATCCTATGATGTCAACCTTCTTTGAATCCCTATGGCTTAAAAAATGGCCCTCAAAATATTTGTGGTATGCTATGATAAGTTTTTTATGTGCTATGTACTTTTTGTTTTCACCACAGCTTTAAGAAGCCACAATCAACCTAACGAGCATAAACCCTGTAAGATTTCTAAGAAAACCAAACTTAATAGGGTTGAATAATCATCTTCGGTGTATAGTCATAAATATTTCTTTGTCGGTTATTTGTTAAGATTTTTAGGCTTTTAGCGTTACCCCCTTTAAATTCATAAATAAAATTAATTTTTTAGCGTATTTTCAACTTTAGTATTTTTCTATAACAAATATTTCGACGACTTAATTATATTAGGATGGATTCATGACTATTGATTTCACAGTGATCTTTAATCTGATGGGTAGCTTAGCTATTTTTCTTTTTGCGATTGAATATCTTGCCGATGCTTTAAAAAATCTTGATCTTGAAAATTTAAAAAAATGGTTACTTTACTCTTCTAAAACGCCGACCAGAGGTCTTATTACCGGTGCTATAACCACAACCCTTCTAGACTCTTCTTCGGTTGTGATTATTTTTTTAATCACTTTTGTGGATGCAGGTTTGATAAGTTTTTCTAATTCTTTGGGTATAGTCTTAGGAGCTAATATTGGAACAACTATTTCTAGTCAAATCATAGCTTTTCAGATTGGTGACTATGCCGCTTTACCTCTTATAGTTGCCGTTTTCACAAAACTTCTGGTCTCTAGTAAAAAAGCTCAGTGGATGTGCCAATTTGTAATTGGCGTTAGTTTGATATTTTTTAGTTTACATCTTATGAATTTATCAGTTTTGCCTTATAAAAATTCTGCCGAACTGCAGTCGTGGATGGCAGGTTTAAATAATCCTTACACAGGTGTCCTTATTGGAGCTTTTATAACTCTTATCATCCAATCCTCTTCAGCTACTGTAGCAATTGCGATCACTCTAGCTAGTCAAGGCATGATGTCTTTGGATGCAGGGATAGCTATTATGCTTGGATCAGAGATCGGCACATGCTCTGACACTTTACTGGCTACTATTGGTCGATCCAGAGAAGCCGTACGAATTGGTATGTTCCACCTTTTTTACAATATTTTTGCAGTTATAATGGGACTAATAACTTTCGCATGGCTCAAAGGCTTTGTTGTATGGGTTGATGGCGGTGGAGCTAATACAGCCCGAATGATTGCCAATGCTCACGTGGCTTTTAATGTGGGAGGCGCTTTGATCTTTTTACTTTTAATTCCTGTGTGTCGAAAAATCTTACTGTTAACCCTTCCTCAAAAACCTGCGAAATTAACACCAAAAATTTTAGCGCAGTAATTATTTTCTACGCGTCATACTATTGACCCTGTAGTTAAGTACAGGGTTTAAAGTTAAATTATGAAAGCGAAATCAAACACTAGTTTAACTATTGGCAAAGTTGCAAAGCTGGCCCATGTAAATTTAGAGACAGTGCGCTTTTATGAAGCTAAAGGTTTAATCGAAAAACCTATTAAAAGCGGCGCATTTAGATATTATAGTTTAGACCACATAAAAAAAATAAAATTTGTAAAAAAAGCGCAGGCACTGGGATTTACTCTCGCTGAAGCCAAAAGTTTATTGGACTTAAATTTAACGAAGCAAGCTAAGTGTAAAGATGTGTTAACTAAAACCCAAATTAAGATTTTAGAAATAGAGCAAAAAATTGCAGATTTAAAAAAAATGCAAGCTTCACTTCGAAAACTTTCCAAGTGCTGTGTAGATCAAGAGGTCTTATTATCTGAATGCCCTATTCTTGACGCTTTTGGAGCCACTATATGACTATCAATATAAAATCGACATTAAGCCATGAATCGACAAATCTGCAGCCTAAGGCCTTAAAAATTTTATTCTTATGCACTGGGAACTCTTGTCGATCTCAGATGGCCGAGGGATGGGCTAAATATTATTTTCCTAATCAGGAAAATTATTTGTTTTTTTCCGCAGGGACAACCAAGCACGGCATGAACCAAAGAGCTATTCAAGTTATGCAAGAAGTTGGCGTAGATATCTCTTCCCACTATTCAAAAACTGTTGAAGATTTAAGAGCAAGTTATACAGATCCTAGGGCTTCCGAACTGTTATTTGATTTAGTTATTACCGTATGTTCTGAGGCTCATGAAAATTGCCCCTATATTCCTGCTCAACATATTCTACACATGGGTTTTGAAGACCCACCAAGACTCACGAAAAATTTAAGTCAAGAAGAAGAGATCTTAGAAGTGTATCGTCGAATCCGTGACGAGATTAAACTCGCCGTTAAAAACTTTGATTTTTATAGCTTGGAGTTTAAATGAAAAACAATGACTTAAAGATAGGTTTTTTTGAACAGTACTTAACTATTTGGGTTGGTGCTTGCATCATTTTAGGATTAATTTTAGGCCAATTTTTTGGACCTATCTTTGAAGATTTAAGTTCTATGACGATTTCCAATGTAAATCTACCCGTAGCTTTATTGGTTTGGATGATGATCTTTCCCATGATGGTGCAAGTGAATTTCAGCGCCATAAAAGATGTGGGAAAAAATCCTAAAGGTTTAATTTTAACCCTAGCCATCAATTGGCTCATCAAGCCTTTCACAATGGCTTTGATCGCTTGGATTTTTTTTACAATGGTCTTTGCTTCCTATTTGACGGATCTACAAATAGAGCAATATATGGCGGGAGCTATTTTATTAGGTGCAGCACCTTGCACCGCTATGGTTTTTGTCTGGTCCTATTTAACCAAAGGTGATCCCGAATACACGCTGGTGCAAGTAGCCATCAATGATTTAGTTTTGCTCGTGGCTTTTATACCTATCGTTAAATTTCTTTTAGGGGTCACCAATATTGAAATTCCATTTGCTACCTTATTTTATTCGGTATTTATCTTTGTTGTTATTCCACTTGTGGCTGGGCTCATCACCAACCGGATTTTAATAAATACCAAAGGGCAAACTTGGTTTGAATCTGTGTTTTTACCTCAACTTAAGCCTGTATCTATTTTAGCTCTTCTTAGCACTCTGATTTTACTCTTTGCTTTTCAAGGTGAAACTATTTTGTCGTCACCTCTTCATATCTTGATCATTGCCGTTCCACTTACTGTGCAAACCTATTTAATATTTTTTGTCAGCTGGTATTTAGGAAAGAAGTTAAAGCTCACTCATAAGGTTTTAGCCCCCGCAGCCATGATAGGTGCCAGTAATTTTTTCGAACTGGCCGTAGCTGTGGCTATAGCTTTATTTGGGTTAAATTCTGGGGCGGCTCTAGCTACAGTCGTAGGTGTATTGATCGAAGTGCCCGTCATGTTATCCCTTGTGAAGCTAGCAAATCGATGGCGTTTTGAATGATTCTTTCTTGACAGCTTAAAGCTGGGCTAAGCACACTTAAGTGATGGGCTTTAAATGCGAGCACAATACCATCTCCCTTCGAAATTTAAGCTGGGCCATTGGTATAAATTTAGTTTTATCGATAGTACAGATTCTAGCGGGCCTGCTGTCAGGAAGTTTATCCCTGATTGCGGACGCCATTCATAACCTCAGTGATGCTATCAGTTTATTAATAGCTTTTGTTGCCGAAAAAATATCGCATTGGCCTGCCAATCAAGACTTAAATTTTGGCTATGGACGAGCTCAAATTATTGGGGCGTTAATTAACAGTTTGTCATTAATCCTAGTGGCTATATATATTATTTACGAAGTCATTTTAAGATTTTTAGAACCTAAACCCATTAATGGATGGTGGGTTATAATCGTGGCAAGCTTTGCTTTAGTCATTGATTTACTGACTGCCAAATTGACCCATGAGGGCTCAAAACACAACATCAATATGCGAGCGGCTTTTATACATAATGTAACCGATGCTTTGGCCTCCATTGTCGTCATTTTTTCTGGCGTGTTGGTGCTACTTTATGACTTTTACATTTTTGATCTACTGGCCAGCCTATTAATTGCTGGATATATTTGTTATCAATCGATAGGTTTAATTCAAGATTGTCTTCGACATTTAATGCAAGCTGTTCCTGCTGACATCAATTATCAAGATGTGCAAAAAACAATCTTGAATTGTACTGAAATCAAAGAGATCAAAAATTTATACATTTGGTCCATGAATGAAAGCCAAATAGCACTTCAGGCCCATTTAATATTACAAGACCACAAGACCATAAATCAAAGTGAGCTGCTTGTAAGGCTTAAAAAAAGCATGTTAGAAAATTACAAAATTCAGATGACTACTTTTGAGCTTTCACCTTAAGTTTTGTAAATATCAAAACTAAACTCAAAGTCTAAAATGAAACCCACAAACAACACCAAACTCTTCCAATGTGGCTGGTGTGTCAGAAACGTCAATGAATGAAGAGGATGTGAAAATTTCCGGTCGAAGTATCAATTGTGGTGTAATCTGATAATCAAAACCAATATGTATACCAAAGTATATTTGGGAAGAAGTAACATCAGCAACCACATCGGTTTCACGCTCTGTTTTAGCCATAGCAATTCCAGATCCTAAACCAATAAAAGGCGCCCATGTCTGCATCGTTACAGAAGAACCTAATTTGCTATTTGGAATAACGGGAGGTGGATTATAAAAGTATCTTCGTAAAGTAAAACCTGTAAAACTAACACCTGAAGTAAATGGTCCAAGTCTAAACCCACGACGATGCCCTAATGCTAATGAATACTTGGGGGCAATGAAAGTTTCAATACTGAGCCCAAACATTCCTGGTGTCTCTGCTCTGGATAAATCAAAACTTTCACCAGCAACTATTACCGTTTTATCGATCCCAGAACCACCATATCCAAACAAGCCACCATAAATAAAATCAGGTTTAAATCTCATGGCCTGAGCTGAATTCATAAACCCAACGCTTGCTACAATAATTAAAAAAGATTGAAACCAGAAATTAAGCGGCAACAGATAACCCCTTAGCACTATCTTCCTTTTTAATAGCATCTTCTAAAGTTAAGACATTACTAAAAACCAGATTCACAAGCTTATTATGCAAAGATAAAATTAAACGCTCTTTTTCATTTTCAGGTAAGTTATCAGCTCGAGATAAATCGTCTTCCAATATCTGTTTAGCTCTTGGTGAGATAAGCTCTAACACACTGGGAATCATATTAGGTACAACCCTTAAATAGGCTATTAACTCTTCATTGGTCGCTCGCTTAATTAAGATCTCTTGCGTTGTTACTGTCCATTTAGAAAAAAAGCCAATGTGTGGACTTCTGCATTTGTACTCTTCAACCATAGGACCTTTAATTTTAGGCAACAACTTGCAAGCTTCTGTATACGACATACTGTCTACAAGTTTATTAAGTGTCATAGCTAATGAAATTTCAGACTCGCTGATTTGTTCCGTGAAATAGGGAGCAATTTGATTTTCAATGTCTTTTAACTTCTGTTGACTGATAGAGCTAAGCTGAGCGGCATTGTTTAAAAGCTCAATTTTTTTATCAGGATCAAGTTTAGAAAAATAGTTTTTTCGTAAATTTTCAGGCATGTATAGAGAAACAACTGTTTGGATATCCGTATCGTTCCCTAATAGAACTTGGTTAACAGTCCCCAGATTCGTGTTACCTAAAAATGAAAACGGCTTGTGCAAAGCGTCTGTGCCTAAATTCAAGGAGGCCACCAAATCCCAATAAACTTTATTTACTATATCATAACGTTTATCTAAACTTAAAGCTGACATTTGCGAAAACACATCCCCCATCTTCTTTTTTTCTTCTTTAGGGATAGGCAAACTACCAAGCACACTTCCTGAAATTTCAGCAAAACAAGCAATTTGACTTAAACCTATTTCTCCTTGCTCACACCACTGATTGATCAATTGATCCAATTGGGTAATTAACTTCGGAGCAAGTTCTTTTATTTGTAAAGACAGTTGTGCAATTTTAGTCTCCATGGCTAATTTTTCAGCCACTTGCATTTGATCGTCGGCACCACGGCCCGACATAAAGCCTTCGCCGGCTTTCATTTCTGATTTGCTTTCAATATTAACAGAAGGGGTTTGTGACTCCCCTTTTGCGGCTCCACCACTTAAAATACGCCACAATATAATTCCTAGTAATATTGCTAGTGCTAAGATGAGCTGACCTACAAGACCTTGTACTTGAATAATGCGATCAAAAGTTGATGGATTAGAGTTTTCATTTTGAATAAATTGTACTTGCGACTTTCCTAAACCTTGAAACTCTTCTTGAACTCGGTTTTGCAGCCAAGTCTCGATGGATTTTTTTACGGTATCACCCATGCTTTGGTGTAATCCAACATTTACACTCACTGACTTAATGGCATACTTTGCTAAAGGGCTGACGCTGCCAGCATCAACGTTGGCATAACGATCAAATAAAGTGTCTGCATCTAAGTAACCTAAATCTAAATCCGTATAATTTTCATCTTGTCCATTGAAATTTCTTTTCTTTTGGGAATCATCAATAATTTCTAATTCAAATCGTGCTCCAACATTAAATTTTTCAAAAGTTATAATTGCAGATAACTCTTGAGTATACCTTTTCACGATCATCTCTTCTAAAGCCGCTTTGACACTGATAACGTCCGCACGTCGTAATGGCGAAATAGTTTCTGATGTGTTTTTAGTATTTTGCGCCCAAACACAACTAAAACTAAAATATATTAAAGCTATTAAAAATATCTTCAAATTCATGGCGATGCCTTTTTTGCACCTGGGTTTGGACTTAGAGAATTTTCTAAAGTGGCTTTTATTTCGTTGGATGACGGTGTTTGAGCTGGCAGTCGATTAGGTATTCGAAGTGTGTCTCGGACTTTACCAGCCATATCGATAGCTGTTTTAAGCTCAGGGTTTACAGCTAAAGCATTTTCGTACCATTTTAAACTCTCTTCAAACTCCCCTTTGGCATAATGAATGGCCGCTTTCATACTTAATGCGCGGTCAAACTTGGGAAACACTTCAAGGATTTTGTCTATTTCAATTAAGGCTCTTTCTAATTGAGCTGATTTGGCAAACTGTTGTGATAAAAAAAGCTTTTGTAACAAATCTTGGGCTGTCTTGAGTTCATCGGAGCTACTTGTGGTAGGATCTAACTTTAAAACTAGCTGTGTTCCCAACTGACCACCGGCATTGATAGGAACCCAAATGTCTTTAGCTTTAAAACCGTCTTTACGAATAATTATATTTACTAACCCACCTGGATAATTCTGGCCTTTTAAGTGCTCGCTTAAGTCTTTATCAGTTTTAAGCAGTGGGGTTTGCCCCAAATTTTTCTCTTCTTTAGTTTCAGGATTCACAATATAAACATCTGCAACTTCAGGCTCTGTGATCACTTTAAACGGAACCGTTCCACAACTTGTAAGAAATTGTATTGCAGCCAACACCATAGAAACTTTAAAAACCAACTTACCCATAATGATCCTTCCATGCTATTTATCGAGAAAACAGTAGGTACTCTTGATGTAGTATCAGGGTTTCTAAACTATAGACTTGTTTTATTTTTTAAGATTTTCTTAAGATTTCAGATTCTTAAATATGCATTTTTTGTATTGAAAAAATTAAGCCTTAAATTGAAACAAATAAGACTTAAGTCGTGCAAAAACAATACTTCGTTAAATTTAATATGGCCGATAATTGCATTGATTTAGGGTCCTGATTCCACTAGTATCTGCGAACTTCGAATAGTTATTTGACCTTGTGATGGTGAAACTCGTGATACAAATTTTTCATTTATTGGAAGACCCACAATCTCTGGACTTCGATAGTTATTTAAAGTCGCAGGGTTGATAAAAATTTGTGATCCCGTCACTAAATTTAATCCTAGATTGCCAGAACTTGCACTATGATACATTAAATCCACTGACCCTTGCGATAAACTGTCGGTATCGGCTGTCACTTGATAATATACTTTAGGATTAGTAAATTGGCTTCGATCAAAAATAGCGCGTTGATAAGTAAGTATGGTTTCAACTCCAATCATGCGATTTAAAGATCCAATTCTATAAACTAAACTTGTTTTTGATAAATTTCTAAGTTTTACCCAAAGCCCCGCTTTGTGAATTCGGACGGAACCAGTTGAGCAGTAATATTCACATCGTAAAACTAATCTGTAATTGTGCCCTTCATTGACCCCACGAAATTGTAAAACACCTTCGTTAAATGGAATACTAGTTATTATTACACCAGGTCCTGAAAATCGTGTTTCGGTCATAGCTACTAATTGGCTTGTGTTGTTATTGTAAAGCCCTAATATTCCTTCGGCTCCATTTACTGTTGAAATTAATGTCTCAAGTTCCCAAGCGTTATACTCAATGATTTTATCTAAACTTAAAGCTCTTCTGGTAAATAGACTAGCTTGGGGGAAATCATGATAGACAGTGTCTGATGTGCTATAAGCAAAAACATCAGCGTCAACATTGATTGGGGATTCATCAGAGCTTAGCAAAGGATAATAGATTTTTGTCTTAGTAGCATTGACTTGATTAACAAGTAATTTCGCCGAGTACACCGACAGCTGCCCATCTGAAGTCGTCTGTTCAAGCTCTAGTCGAAGTTTCTGTGCCCCCGAATTTATAGTTATAGGGGATTTAAAAACAGTAGGTTCAAAAGTATTTGCTGGAATTGTTATAAAATCCATCATCACATCTGACTCATTAACAATACCTACAGATCTAGCCGTTGTATCAAAATTAGTTCCTATAACTTCAAACTCTAACCCTGTAACACCATCGTAGTCGTTAGTGTCAAAAGTTGTTAAAGTTCTATTGAAAGCTATGTTGTTAGAGCCACTAGATGCAATCGCTAAGTCTGTTAACTCAATAGGAACTTGAAAGCGTAAAGATCCATCTCTAATGATACTGACAGTGTTGGAACTCACCGATCTGCGACCATTTGCATACACTCCTCTTACGGCATAATAATAAGTCACAGCTGCGACCACATTACTGTCTAATGCTGAAGTTGTTACAGAAGTTTGTACCACGCCGTAAGGACCTGAAGAGGATTCGGATCTTAAAACTTCATACTGTGTCACGGATGGGATAACATCCCAATTTAATTCAACAGCTGAGGTACCGTTTACGGCTGTTAAATTTGTCGGACCACTCACTAACAGGACCGAAACTTGATTGGAATTGTTAGAAATAACGCCTGAACTATTTACCGTTCGAAGTACATAAAAATAACTATCCCCAGGAATTACCGTGGTGTCCAAGTACTCTGTGGTAGCTGGAGGTAACGTAGCTATGACACTGTAAGGTCCCCCTGAATTTACGGATCGAAGCAGTTCATAACTTGCGATGCTAGGAACATTCGGCCAATATAGCTCTACAGAATTTGTTGACTGCGAAGCTAAATTTAATCCAACCGGAGTTTGAGGTCGTATTGATACATTCACAGGGTCACTGATCAGCGAGGTTGCCATTTCACTGCCGTTGATCGCTATAGCTTGATACTGATAATAATAGGTCTGAGCTGGTGCAATTGAAGCGTCGACATAAGAGGTCGTTGGTAACCCTGAAGCAATGAGTTCAAAATTAACAGCGTTTGTTGAACGATATAAATTATAGGTATTTGCATTTACGACACTTGCCCAAGATATTCCAATTGAAGTGGTAGTGTTAAATTGCACATCTGGCTTAGGCGTGCTCATTTCAGACTGGATCATGACTTCATTAGAAGGTGCACTTTCATTAAAGCCATTCAAAGCTGTAACTCTAAAATAATACGTAGTTCCTGCTACTAAACCACTGACAATAGTCCCTGAAGAGCTTGTAGTGTTCTGGATCGGGGCCCCGTAAACTCCGGAAGTTGTTGATCGATAAATATTAAAAGAAGTTCGCCCAGAGACATCCGTCCAAGTTAAATTCACATCATTTCCAGATCCAGTGTTTTCAGCATGCAATTGCACTGGAGACAGTGGTATACGCCCAGGACTAAAACCAACGCTAATTGGCGAAAGCAATTGCAGTGGAGGATAGTTTGTCTTAATCCGATAAAAATATACGTTGCCATTGCTTGCAGTATTATCAGTGAAGTTTGTCATTGCATAGTTTGTGCTAATGGCACTAAAGGTTGATCCATCCGTTGATCTTTCAATATCATAATCAATAGCCCCTGCCATTGGTGTCCATGACAAAGTCACTTGATTATTACCCGTTATTCCACTGGGGGCTGAAGCTGGCATAAATGTCCATGCTTGAGCTACTGGTGAAGTTTGAGGAACACCGGCAACAATGGCCACCACTCTGATGTAATATAAACTTTGAGGATTTAAGCCAAATATGGTTGCCGTATTCGTTGCTGTTGTGGTTGCTATTGTATATGGACCTGCAATGTTTAAGGCCCGTTCCACACGATAAGAAGTTGTGGCTGGAACACTTGGCCAATCTACACGCATGAACGTATCACCAAGAACCGTTAAGCTGATATTAGAGGGAAGGGTGGAAGTAGTTATTTGACCTAACACAACTTGAGATGATTGACCCTCGGTTAAATCCGAAAAGCGCGCACGTACTCGGTAATAATAACCCGTGTTCACGTTGACTGCAGTGTCTTGATAAGTTGCCGTAGAGGCAACATCGTAATTGACAAATGGACCATCAAAAGAATTGGCTCTGGCTATGACATAGTCTTGCGCGCCAGCTACAGCATTCCAAGATAGTTGCAAACGATCCGATTGAGGAGCCATTGCAAAACCAGTTATAGGTGCATTTCTAAATCCAACAGTATTTGTAGGAGCTGTCTCATGACTTCCCCAAACCGCTGTGATTCGAAAAAAATTCATACCAGTTAATAAAGGTGCGGAACTCATAAATGTAGTGTTAATATTTTGGACAAAAGTAAATGGTCCAAGTTCATTGGCGGATCGGTACAATCTGAAATTATTAAAATGTGAAGGTGATATCCAATCCAGCTGAACTCTATTATCTGCAGCAATGAAATTTAAAATCAAATTTCCCGGCGCAGATGGATTAACGTTTGCTCTTGCCGCTTTGATAGCAGTTGGATAACCGACGTAAATTTTATCGCCATCGATATCAAAAAGATAAGCTTGAACATAATAATAAGCCCCATCCATATTGGCTGTAGGATCAACCAAAGAACGTGGTGTATAGCCATCCACTAAAACTGAAAAATTTTTGTCAGGGTCTGAAGATTTATATACAGTGTAGAATAAATCCCCGGAATTGTAGGACCCAAAAGTGCTTGGTGCCGTCCAAGAAAGAATCACTTCGCCATCTCCAGGAGCAAGATTTAATTGTGGCGAATCCGAAGAGTAAAAACCGACAATATTTGAGCCCCCACTTTCAGAAAGTCCCCATCCTGCTCTGACACGAATGTAATTGATGTTATCATTGCCAAAACCACAATCATCAAATGAAGCTAAATCAGTAGAACCCATAAGCCCTAAAGAATTTTTTGGAAAGCCTTTATAAACATTAAATGTGTCATAGTAAGAAGATCTGGACCAATTTATTTTTAAACCCTGACCACCACCGCAACTAGCAATGGCATTAAGTGGAGTGATTGACAATAAGGTCGGAGCACTTGGATTAGCTTTTGGGACAGCTGAAGCTATATTAGACTGGGAACTTTCACCGGCAGGATTACTGGCTTTGATTAAATAAAAATAAGTTTGTCCGTTCGACAAACCTGTATCTGCATAAAAAGTTGAAGTCGTTGTAACTCCTAGATCTGTAAATGGTCCGGCAAATTGTAAAGATCGAAAAATTCGATAAGTGACATTTTCAGGAAATCCACTCCAAGTCAAATTCACTCTTGAATCACCAACAGTAGTGACCAAATTATTAGAAGCAATTGGTGTTGGAGCTGCAATTGTGATACTAACTTCGGGGGAACTTTGGCTTCGCCCCGTAACATTGGATGCAAACACGCGGTAATAATACGTCTCGCCATCAGTAATTTGTAAATCGTTATAGTTATTTCCAATCTGTTGACTGCTTAATACTGTATAAGGGCCACCCGACTGGTTTGATCTTTCCACTGTGTATCTAGGAGTGGGATTTGCAAGTCCATCAGGAAGCCAAGACAAATTGACCGAACCATTTACATTGTTACTAGCCACCAAATTCGCTGGCGGTAAATTGTTATGTGTAAAATTGGTTAAAAATCGGCATGCAGATAAAGTTCCGACTTCATTTATTGTTTGGCCATACAAAGCCATTGTTGCATTCGGGTTTACTTGTATTGGCACACCAGTGGTTGTCAACAGAGTGGGATTTGCGGAAGTGACTAAACTTGTGCAGATGGAATTAGCATAAATACTTAAGTTAACTCGATTCATAAAATCTGGACTTAATGTGTAAGACCCAAACAGTCTAATCTCTTGGTTATAAGACGGAGAAGTAGGTGTAGTGCTTTGAAAGACAGGTGCGGCAGGTACAAGAATATTGTAAGTGTAAAAAGTTAAAAGCGTACAATTACTTTCATTACCTGCCGCATCGAAGGCTTTAGCATAGATGGAAGTTTCAGCGTTGATATTCACATCAATCGTTATTCCTGTTGCATTAAATTGATTTGGTGTACCCTCACCCAGTTTTGTTACACAGGAGTCACTGTCAAAGAATTCAACTCTTGAAGGTGGCAACTGACTGGCTGGATTATCTAACACATCCCCTGAAATAGTCGGTGTCGAGGATTGATTGTTTGGTGAAATGGGAGCAATCCCGCTGTATGTTGGATTTACTGGAGACACATTATTATGAATATAAGTCGTTAAAAAAACACAAGCTGAAAAGTTACCGTAAATATCAACAGCGCGAGCAAAAAGCTGAGTGGTCGAATTTAAAGGCAAATTAGCAACAACTCCCGATGCTGTATATTGCCCTCTGGAAGCTGATGCAATCTGTGTGGTACAGGTTGGGTTGGTAAAAATCCGTATCGTTTCAATTGTAGGATCAGCTGTTCCTAAGATAGCAGGAGTACTAGAAAATCTTGAAGGCGAAGCAGGTACTGTGAAAGCAAATGTAGGATTCGGCGCAGGCACACTTGAATGTTCATAACTGGCATGGAAGGTACAATCGGACATATTACCTTCAAGATCAGAAACGCGGACGTAGATGGGAGTGGTCGAATTGGTATCTAAGTTTAGCAAAATACCATTCACTTCATAATCATCGATATCCCCTTGACCCACACTGACAGTGCATAATTCATCTTTATAGAAAAACAAATTTACTGTTCGAGCTGCCGCTTGCCCGATGATCAAAGGAGTTGTTGTTAAATTCGTAGGCGAAAGCGGATCTGTTCTATTAAACACTGGGTTTTCAGGAGGTGTAGTATTATGAATATAACTTGTTAAAAATGTGCAGTCCGAGCCATTATCAGAGCTATCAAAAGCTCGTGCGTAAATATTGGTTGTGTCATTGCTGCGTACATTTGTAACGGCACCAATTCCAATAAAATCAGGACGATTTCCAAAACCGATAGTGTTTAAACACAAAGCCGAATCATAAAAAATAATCTCATCTGTATCGCTACTTGCCGAACCAAAAATTCTTGGCAAAGTCTTTTGGTTTGTGGGCGACATGGGACTTGCCCCTAAATATCCAAGAGCAGCTGGGGGTAAATTGTCATGAGTGTAAGTGGTAAATAAAGCGCATACGGATGGGGCTCCCATCCCATCAACGGATCTTGCATAAATAACTGTGGTTGCATTTTCAGGCAAAGTTACATCAAAGCCTGCCGTCTCAAAGTCACTGGGATCACCCGAAACCAAAAGGTTCATACAACCAGAATCTGTGTACAACGAAACTGTGACTGAACCCACCGAGGTTGTACCTCTTATATTAGGCGCAAAAGAAGCTTTTGAAGGTGACAAAGGTGTAATGGCTAACAATTCAGGAAAGGGACTATTTACATTTGAATGCGTAAAATCTGTCATGTAAACACAGCCCGACAATGTGCCAATAGGATCTCTGGTTCTTGCATAAATAGATGTTGTTTGGTTTAAAGGAAGCTGCACAGCTATGCCAGATTGCGCAAAATTACTTGCTGACCCCGAAGCTAAAGCTTGTGTGCAAATAGCGTCACTAAAAAATTCAACCGTTGACGACAATGGCAGTGCCTGCCCAAACAAACCCGGAGCCGTAGTAAATCTTGAGGGTGATTGGGGCGATATGGCAGTAAAAATTGGCTCCCCAGGAACTAAAGGGTCATGACTAAAGTTTTCAAGCAGCAAGGTACATGTATTTAAAGCTTGCGATTTCACATAAAAATCAGTGGGCACGTTCACCGGAATTTGAACTAAAATTCCCGAACTATTAAACTGCGCTACAGTAGCTTGGCCTACACTTACAGTTTGACATAAGTTATCTGTATGTACGGTGAGCAGGTCTAAATTCAAATAATCACTTGAAGTAACGCCAATAAGTCTTATTTGGGCCAAGACACTTGTGTAATCAATAAGTTGGCTAGAAGTCAGCGATACACTTAAATCTTCAGAAGAGTTTACACGCTCACCATCAGCACAAGAAACTTGTAGCCCAAAAGCAAACAGTAATATTAGCAACCAAACACGTTCCAGAATAACTTCCTTAATAGTAAATTTTTTTTATTGACCTAGAAACACTTTAATGAGCGCCTCCGAATCATCTAAAATGGTTATATCCAAAATTTGATCATTATTTAAATCATCGACAGCAATATGACTTGCATTCACACCCGTATTAATACTAGATATAGTTGCATAGTTGCCGGTTGGTGAACCAAACAAAATGGTTAGGTTTCGTTGCATACCATTGCCAACAATAATATCTTCTCGACCATTTCCGTTCAAATCACCTTTAGCCAGTGAAGTAGGTTCAATACCTGCTGAAAAATGATTGGCTGGATTAAAAGTTCCATCGCCTCGACCTTTTAAAATACTTACCGAAGATGATATGTTATTTGATACGGCTAAATCTAAGAAACCATCCGAATCAAAAAAACCAGCAATGATACCATTGGGGCCTGATTCAACATCAAAGTCTGCTGTTTGAAAGGTGCCATTGCCATTGGATAAAAACACTGTGACGGAATCATCGGACTGATTTACAACAGCCACATCCAAAACGAAATCTTCATTAAAATCACCAGCGGTAATATGTGAGGGTTGTGCTCCTGAAACTGAAGTTGTTCTTGGGCCAAATGATCCATCTCCTTGCCCAGGAAGAAAGTTCATGCGATTTGCCCCACTGCAAGTTACGGCAACATCCATTAGACCATCGTTATTAAAATCTCCATGAACTATAGATGTGGGTTGTGAATGTACGGGATAACTTCCACCTGAAGCAAAAACACCGCCCCCTTGCCCCATAAAAACCCGCACTGAGCTTGCAGCATTAAGCACAATCACTAAGTCTACTAAACCATCGTTATTTAAATCTACAAAATCGGCATCAGTAGGACTATTGCCAACGTTTAAAAATCCAAGAGAACTAAACAAACCATTTCCTAAACCTTTGTGAAGAGTTATGGAATTTGCGGCACGATTGACAACTGCTTTATCCAAAAATCCATCATTATCCAGATCATGACTGATCACTTTTACGGGTGTATCTGACACTGAGGTTAAAAAACCAAGTATTCCATCTGTTTGACCCGGTAAAATTTGAATTTTAGTTTCCCCATTAGAAACAATCAGTAAGTCCTGAAGCATATCCTGATTAAAATCTGAAGCCATTATGTTGATGGGATTTGATAAAGTATTAATAGATGGTCTGATATCAAATGTCCCGGTATTCAAGCCGTAAAAAATTGAAAGCGTGCTATCGCCAACATTAGCTATCGCTAAATCAATAAAGCCGTCGGCATTCAAGTCCTTAGCACTTAGAGCAATTGGCGTCAGCCCTACACTTGTAATATCCGGAATATCAAATGTTCCATCATTTAAGTTTAGAAATACCGAAATATTATCACTCCCACTATTTGTGACAATAATATCTTGAAAAAGATCACCGTTTAAACGAGCCATGGTAACACTTGATGGGGCCACACCTGTGCTGTAAATCACTTGTGATGAAAAACCACCACTGCCATTATTAATATAAACACTCATCGTATCATCAGATGCGTTGATAACAGCTAAATCTTCAAAACCATCGTTATTTAAATCACCTACCGCAACTTTTGTGGGTAGAGATCCAGAAGGATAAATAGTGGGTGAGTCAAAAGTGCCATTATTATTTCCAAATCTTATTGCAATGTTGTTAGAAGCTCCATTGACTATCACAATATCTTTATCGCCATCATTGTTAAAATCACCAATGGCTACATCAACTGGTAAAGTTTCAAGGGGATCTTGCAAAGTATTTACGGCCGCACTGAAAGAACCATTGCCAACTCCAGCTAAAAATGAAAATTGCCCAGTCCCATTACAAACTAAAATTAAATCTTTATTGGTGTCATTATTGAAATCCGCAAACGCCATGCCCGAAGGGCCGCTGCAAAGACCAGTTAGTTTGGACTGTGTGGTAAAAAGTCCGTTGCCTCGTCCCAAAAATCTAGAAATGGTAGCTTCACTTTTGTTTAAAACAAAAATATCATTGAAACCATCATTATTAAAATCACCAACCAAAGTATTTTCGGCACCACTACCCACATTATAATTCAAATCAAAAGCTCCTGAATTTCTACTTTGACTTGATAATAAAAAGCGAGCTTTACTTAATCCTGAAGCAACCACATCGGGTAGAGTTCCAATTAGGGGTAAAACAGAAACATAGGATCTTGCTGCATTATACCCTTGAAGCACCGATACCGTTGCCGTTCCTGATGCATTCGTGCGACGTTCTGAAGGACCAATGATATGAACATCCCCAGCTGTTCGTTGGAAGAGGACTGGATAATTTGATACGCCATTACCAAAACGATCTACAACTCGTATACTAATAGGTTCAGAAAAACTTTGCCCGATAAATGCGGACTGATTATTTCCACTAAGAGTAGGAAACTCAAAATGATCAGCGACATCTGCTAAAACTTGAATGTTTATCTGTTGTGAAAATCCTTGGTTGTCAGTCACAGTTAAAACATCGGTGACGCCAGCTCGGGATCCCGCCGTATAAGTACTGGTGCTTGAATTGTAATTCGCTGTCAGCGAATTATTTTGCGTTAACACAACCGTATATGGTGCTGTCCCGCCGGTGATATTAAAAACTTCACTTTGGCCAACAACGATCTGTGGATCATTTGGGATTACGCTTAATGACTGTTTTTGCCAAACTAAATTTAAGCTGGCTTGATTACCCGCTAGATCGGTTTGTCTGATTTCAATATTGTAATTGCCGTCAGCAAATTTAGGTAAACTTATACTAAATGTCGAATTGGAACATGTCGTAGAACCTGTACCATCATTGGCTAAACTAACCAAAGCGCCTGTTTCACAGCCCCCTTGAATATTGAGTACAGCCTCGCTAGAGCTATGTGGGTTACTGGGAGGATAAGTTAAAGAAGGTTGAGAGACGCTGGTTTTTCGATACCAAATAAAACTCACTGGGGCTGAAATGTTTCCCATATCATTTTGAGTTAGAAAATAATTATAAACGCCATCGGTCGTTTGGCTTAGCGCAAAAGAAAATTCAGAGTTGGAGCATATCGTTGAGGCGATCGAGGCTCCAGAGAGAGAAATTAAACTCCCCGATTTACAAAGTCCTTGAATTGATAAAGTACTTCCTTGCGAGTAATAAGGGTTTTGTGCAGGAATACTTAAAACAGGTACTTCTATATCGGGACCATTGTTAGAGCTTTGAACATTAAGATTTTGTTTACAAGATATAAAATTAATAACAGCAAAAAATGCTGTTATTAATTTTATAATTTTAAAACTAAAGTCAACGTTCCCTATATTCATATTTTAAATTGCAAATTCCTATTTCATAGTAAAAAGTTAAACCCTCAACAGTTAAAATCTATTTCGGAAATCGTGTCATACGATTGCCATTTTTGTCTGTGACATATAAAAAGTGGTCGTCTCCAAACATCATACCCAAAGAGTCATTAAATTTACCCAAAGTAGATCCACTAGAGACTCTTCCGCCTTGACACCATCCGGGTGTCAAATCTGATGACCCAGCACAGCCTGGATCGCCACCACTGGTTGGGAATGAAGCTTGAATGCCACCTTTCCAACCTACAATAGTTCCTGTGGTTTTATCCATTTTCCATATAGCAGCGCCATTGCCACTTCCACATGTGTTGGCATTCATACCGTAAATAAAATTTGAATCAACCCATACACTCACTGGCATTGAGCAGTCTAGACCATTACCAATATTGGCAATGTTAGCAGCGGCACTTTGCCACGTGTTAACGTACATATCTTGTCGTGTGCTAGTGGATTCCACCAACACGCCACCAAAAGTGTATTTGTCGATACGGATATTTCTAGTATTGGTGATGTATAAGTGCGAACCGTCTGTGGCTATTCCACCTCGATCATAGTTACCCCAATCAAAGTTAAAACCACCACCACGATCATTTCTATAACTCGCTAAAGAGGCCGAACCACCTAAGCACCATCCTGCCACGGATACCACATAGTTGCCATTACTTGCTGTTGTACAACCTGGATTTGGCGCTGAACCCACTCGACCAATCCAACCATTGAAATTTCCCGTAGCCGCATTATAGGAGGACACACGGTGATTTCTTGTATCAACTACATATAAATTCCCACCATGGAAGACAATAGCTGTGGGTTGATACATTTGACCATCCCCATTACCTTCTCGGCTAAGTCCACCTAAACACCAACCCGGAGTAAAAGAGTTCACTCCAGCGGCTGTACATCCAGGATCGCCACCGGTTGGAATATTAGCCACAGAATTTCCAATGCGACCAATCCATCCCCCATAAGCACCAGTATCAAGATTGAACCTTTGAATTCGATGTAAACTAAAATCAGTTACATACAACCATGTGCCATCAGTGGTTAAACCGTGGGGTCTTTGCATTATACCATTAACGTTGGAAGCAATTAAGTTTTGATCACCCCATGTGAAAGACGGATAATTACTGGCTCCTAAACACCAACTCGGTGATGGCCCCATAGCATTGGCCGCTAAACAGGAAGCTGGATTTTGTCCTCCCGTAGCGGTCGAGG
This sequence comes from Bdellovibrionales bacterium, assembly GCA_041740515.1. Taxonomy (GTDB): domain Bacteria; phylum Bdellovibrionota; class Bdellovibrionia; order Bdellovibrionales; family UBA1609; genus JAMLIO01. The sequence continues at coordinate 60,351 of JBGSLV010000036.1, forward strand.
TCATAGCTCCGATCCAACCTATTAATTCCCCAGTGCGTTTATTAAATTTTTTAACTCTAGAGCCATCCACTTCGGCCATAAACAAAAAATCACCCACAATAAGTGAACCCATAGGATTATAAGTCGAATAGTCATCAAAGCCATGAAATTCCACTCGTGCTTGTCTGTCAGAAGACCATGATCTTGGACTGATGCTCTCTAGACCAATGCTGCCTTGATAATTACCTGTGCTAACGCTGAATTTTTTAAGCATAGGAAAGCGTCGACTGATGGTCACAAATGAGCCTGAACCATCTAAAGCAAGGCCCCAATTATCCAAGAAAGAAGTTTCATCTAAACCTGGTTTGTAGGTTCCACCCAAGCACCATCCCGGTGTGTTTTGATTTGACGCCAACGAGTTACAGCCTGCATTACCACTCATGCCTGAAGGGTTGGCGACTTTCCCCATCCAAGATTCTATGAGGCCAGTTGCACCAACTTTTAAAATACGCTCATCATCGGCCACATAAAAGAATGATCCATCAAAATCCATTGCAATAGGATTGTTCCAATTGAAACTTAAATTGGCTAATCGTTGGATAAAGGCACCAGTATCAATATTATATCTATTGATCACACCACCATCACCACTATTTAGGACGTATAGGTTTGTGCCACTGATAACCATGTCACGGGCTTCACGAACACCACCTTGCACCCCACTTTGGGATTGAGCATTGGAATATAAAAACTCACCACCAAAACACCAACCTGGAGTCCGTTGACCTTGTGGAGTTGAAGTACAACCTACGGCTCCCCCAGTTGGAGTCACGTTAACAATACCTAACCAACCTTGAAAGGCCCCTGTGGCTTTATTATATCTTAAAACAGCACCAGAAACGCCTACATACATGAATACAGAATCTACTTTTACACCGTTGGGGTTAATCATACGCCCATCACCGATTCGACTGTTTCCAGTATCAAGGCTTCCACCTCGACACCAACCCGGTGACACTGTACTTGTTGAAGTGTTACAGCTTCCAGGACCACCCGTTGCCGATCCACTTGGAGCTGTTGTACCTATCAGACCAATCCACCCTTCGAATTCACCGGTATCAATACGGTGACGAGAGACTGAATTTGTATTTGAACTTGAAACATAAATGTAAGTATCATCGGCTGTAATGCCCCATGGATTACTAAATCCCCCAGTTGATTCAGTACCATTGATTGACAATCCACCCACACACCATCCTGGCAATGGCTGATCATTGCCGGTTCCAACGCATAATGCACTGCTTGGAATCGATTGCGCACTTCCAGATGGTCCTATACCGTTCTCGCGGCGCATACGCCCAATCCATCCACGATACTCTAATGATTGGTAGTCGTACTTGATCACACGGTTGGCATCATGATCTGCTACAAATAAGAACTGTTTATTTGGCGAAAAAGCTATATGATTCGCACCACGAATTCCATCATATCGTGCGGCAACTGGTTTTACGCCCATTCTAAAAGGCAATAAATTTCCATTTGAATCTGTCTGAGTTGAAGCAGTTCCAACCCAACCTAAATCGCCAAGAACAGCCCATGCTTGTGTAGCAGCTGTTAAAACTCCAGCACTATGAGTCGCCGTCAAAGTTAAACTTGTTTCAGGAAACTGCCCTTTAAAGTAAAACTGTCTTGAGCTTTGACCTGAAATAAAAGTTGTAGATGTAATGATTGCGGTACAATTATTATCGCTATAAAAAGCCCCTGAAATTCCTGCCCCAGATAAATTAGCTTGGGTTGTTGCCACCACCGGAGCCACTGTTCCTACACCGTCTAAAGTTTCTAGAACAAATGGTCCTCGACACTGGCTAGTTAAAGAACTTACTGGCAACACAGGAGGTGTTATACGAAACGCAGATGGGCTGATCGTTAATGTTCGAGTACTAGACTGGGTCATTCCCAAGGCCACATTCGAAATAAAAATATTTAAAATCTCAGCCTGGTTACCACGGAAATATACGGGTGTTGATCCCGATCCATTCGGCATAGTGATTGTCGTATTAGACCCACCACCTGTGCATGACGAAGATGTGTAAAATCGGCCAGTGGTTGATACTCCCTGTACACCGTTGATGGTTAGATTTAAATTTTGATGTGCAGGAACAACATTATTTAAAGTGTCTCGAAGACTTACCGTAAATGCAGTTGAACATTGACCTGCGACAACGCTTGATGGTCCTGTATAATTAATTCTTGAAGCTAAAACTTTAATCTCTTGCGGCAAGGACACCGTAGTAATTAAACCATTTGGATCAGCGGCGTTAACCATTAAATTTTCACCCACAGGATCTCTTAAATAAACAAAAGTATTTGAATTTGGCGCGGCCCCTAAACTCATTGGAAAACTTGTAGCCGTAATCGCCGTTGTACAAGTATCATCAGAAAAAAGCGTGGCACTTGACCCTAATATACCAGACATAGCTATATTAATTGTTCCAAAAACTTGTCCTTGGGTGTCGTCCTCTGCAAGGGGTGAAATCACAATTCGAGTTGAACATTGTCCAGATAGAACCGTCAGCAATGTTCCTGGGGCTGCAGGAATAGCAGCTTCAGCCAATAAACGAATTTTACTTGGTGTGATATTCAAAGCGTAGTTTGCCGCTGTTAAAACAGATGAAGAGTCAGAGACTGCAATATTTAAAGCCAATGATTTATTATTTTTTAAATAAAGAATTTTAGTGTTTTGTCCTGTACTGAATAGAACATTGGTACTTAGTGGTGCGCCCCCACATGTGTTGCTAGAGTAAAAACTTGAAGTCCCATGACCAGAGATTTGCACGGTTGTATTACCAGTGGCGTTGGCTAAATTGCCTCCTAAATCGCGAAGCTGTATTAAGATCTGATCACTACACTGTCCCGATCGAACTTCACTAGGACCTGATACTGTAATGACTCTTGGTATGCCGGCTGTAATGTTAAAGTTATTACTTGTTGCTGGAGTTAAAACTCCAGAATTGGCGACCAAACGATAGTTGGTACCTGTTCTATCAATACCTAAATCATTAAACTGAGCAATCCCATTAACAGCGACCACAGGATTTGTTCCGGTAAGTATTGCACCATTAACGTTATTCGAAATTGTTAAAGCAATTGATGACGAAGCTTGTGCACCTGTGGTGATAAGATTGCCCTGGGCATCTTGAACTGCAAGTTGAATTGGGTTCATACTTGCCAGACCTGCAGGGGAAGTTTGTGGCTGTGCTAAAAAAGCCAATCGAGCAGGAGGCCCCGCTTTGAACGGAGCTAAAACTTGTATGGCATTAAGACCCGAGGGTGAAGTGATACTTAAAACTCTTGCCGGTGTTGTATCTGCAATTGAAGTTGAAATAGAACCAGTTGTGACTCCCGTTGCATCGGTGTTTAACGAGGGCTGTGTTATCGAATCACCCACAATGTTCGAAGAAAATTGCGGTCTAATTCCTGAAACGGGGTTTCCAAAAGAATCACGAAGCGTAAAAATCACTTGATAGGAATCCGAGCCATTGGCAATCAAAGCTTCAAACGGAGGAATAATGGCTGGATTAATTGTTAGTGTACTTAAAGTCGGCGAAACGTTTCCTGGTGTTATATTAAATTGGCTAGAGTCAACAACCATCTCTGGACTACCAAAAGGTAAACCTGAGGTATCAGCTTTACGTGCCGATATTATTTTTAATCCCGACTCTTCAAAATTAATTCCAGTGAATGTGGCAACTCCCGCCACAGCATTGATGGCAAATGTTCCACCAACACTTCCGCTGGAGGGGGATGTCGGTGCGATCTCTAAAGTGATAAGAGCCGTGGCATCAGGTCCCCCTGAAACAATATTACCATTTTCATCTAAAACTCGTACTACAGGCTGTTGAGTTAATATTTGTCCCGCTTGAGCATTTCCAGGTTGGGTTGCAAAAACTAAAGATTCAGCTCGACCCAAAGCTGTAAAGGTCACAATTTGATTATTATTATCTTCAATACCATCAACGGAAACAGCAACACGGCAATTATAAACTGTGTTTGTAACTAAGCTTGTGATTGGCACGCTTGTCAAAGTGATATCTGTAAGTGTGCTAACTAAACTGAATTCAGTTGCTGCAGCGGTTTTACAATAGACGCTAACTGCTGTGGCTTCACCGGATGTAGCAGGACTAAAATTTAAAATAGCTTCAGTGCTACTTACTACAAGTGCATTGGTTGCACCCCCATAAGCAATACCTGGAAGATCATTTTCATTTATGTCTTCCATATCTCGATCATCAACAGCTTTGACTCGAAATTGGTAAACTCTATTTCTATTTAAGCCTGAAATAATGGTTGAAGACACGTTGCCAACTTCTCGTTTAATTTCTGGGAAGGAAGGTAAAGTTGTATCGTAGATGCGATAACCTGTTACTCTTGTGCTTGAAGATTGAGTCCAAGTGATTCGGACCGAAGAGTCTGATAAAGTTTGGACTGTGGCAGCTCCGGTAAAGCCACCAAATGTTGTATCCCCATCAATGATAGCTTGAGTTAATGACTCTTCAGAAGGCATACATGAAACTACGGCATGAAGAGATAAGACTAATATTAATCTTAAGAAATTTTTTAAGTGAAACAATCTATTAAGATTTGCTGCTTTATAATTATAAACTTGTAAAATGGCTTTTACATGTTTCATCTTTACTCTCCCGCTTACGTACAAATTCTTTAACAAAATTGAACAGATATTTATCGTCATGTTATATAAAGTCCTGCAGATTCTAAGAGGACATAAGTGTTTCAATTTAAGAATAGACTAAATTTTAAGACCAAAGTTCAGAAAACAAATCTTAAGATTAGGTTAAAGGATAAATCTTCATCACTCATCCAACGTAGTGGATTTAAGTGTATCAAAATAAGAATTTATTATGTTCTGATTTTTAAGATCTTAAGATTTCATGCAGAACACATTTTGAAAATGCACAAAAATATCCTTTTGAGACACTAAGATTTGTAAACATTAAGACACTATAGATTGGCTTTAAAAACTTAAAGCTACATAGGCATTGAACTGGTCTGTGTTTATTTTTTCAAGGGTATCGGTAAATCTGTGGCTTGAGTATGAAAACCCATACTGTACTCTTCGAAGATTGTTTAAATTTTGGGTTAAATCCAAACTTAATTTTAAGGATCTTTCGCTAATAGGCTCCGAAAAATCATATGGTCTATAACTAATTTCAGCTCCGTAACTGATATCACTGTCACGATAGAATTCGGTTCGTAAACCCAAATCAAAGCCATATAAACCCGAAAATCCAAAAGGTGCACCTAAGGAAAAAAGGTTTATCGTGCCGCCGCCCAAAGTAATACGACTTCGATATTTAGGATTACGCACCAATGGGATTAAGTAACTTAAACCTACCCTGCCCTCAAAAAACTGTGGGTTTTCCTCCACTGGGGATGACGTATAGGTGAACAGTGTCAATAAAGCATCTGCAAAGTATCCCAATTTATACCCTTTTTCAGGAGATGTGTACTTGGCTCCAACGAGTAAAGCTTGGGATACAAAAGTTCCAAATGAACTTTGACGATAGATCAAATACGAATGCCCAATGGAAAAAAATACCGAGTCAAAAACATTGGCCATTTTATACTCCCTAGCTTCAGGAGCAAAAAGATACAAGGTTTCACCAACTCGTTCATTCTTTGGTCCAACCGCTGTCAGATATAGCGTGCTAATTCTAGATCTAAGATAAGCGTAAACGACGTATTCACCTTCGACATCTGACTTCCGAACAGGTTCCTTATCACTCAAAAAGATTTTCCATCCGGGTTTATTATACTTAAGTTTAAGCTTTACCATGGGTCTAAAGTTTTCACCCTGAGGCACCAAATAAACTGGAACTTTATCAGTTTCTAATATTAAATCTTCAATACTACTGCTGCTTGTTTTATCTCTTAGAATGTGGGCTATCCAAAGCGCTTGTTTGGATTTATAAACTTCTCTATCTTCAGGGGTGATCTGTTTGGAATTATTTGGTGTTATAGGCTTAGCAGCATCTATGGCTGGAACAGCATCTGGTTTAGACACTCCCTCAGCCAAGACGTTTTGTAAATGGAGCATCAGTGCAAATAGCAGCAAAATTTTCATACTTTTAAGGTTCTCAAATACTAAGACTTCTGACAATGAATATCAGCGAGATGAATAAGTAATTAACCGAAATAGTCTAAAATAGTTTTGACAGGTGTATATATCATTCCCCAAAAGGTGCAATAAGATGAGGAGCTTGGTAGATGCTTGTGGGACTGTTGCCTCTAAAAACTAAGCGATCTTGATCATCCCGAACACCTCTAAGTTCAACTCTAATATTACTGGTGCAAGTTATTTGGTTTGATTCAAGCAAAAAACAAATTGATGATTCGCCAAACATTACTTTTTTAAAATTCTTTGGGGCATTGCTTACTTTGGTAAATGAACTTGCGATAGGATCTTTTTTACTTTCATATTTTAAACCCGATGGTAAAATACCTCGACAGTACAACTCCTTATCTAAGGTGACTCCACACATGGCATCAATTAAATGACTCACTTCCACAAATTTATACCCCTCAGAGATCTCTTTGCCTTGTTTAATGCTAAAGCCTAAATCGGAATAGCTTATGCCATATTTCCTTCGAGTAACCCTAAGATTAGATACATCTTCACTAAATAGATATAGTTTATTGTTAGTCGCATTTAGTACAATATTATCAGCCATTTGGAAAATATTATGCACTTCTTGATTAAAGACAAACTCATACATTGCTAAAGTTAAATCTATTGGTATTAAATATTCATTTAAATCACTCGATCTACTTCGACGTTGCCAATTATAAATTTTTCCGTCTAAACCAACAGCAAAAACGCAAGATGTGGAAAGAAAGAACTCTTTAATTTTTATGTCCGTCATCTTTAGAAAACTATAATTGTCATAGGGTGTACTTATAATTTCATTTAAATCACTTCCACCACAAAAAAGTTCATGCTCTGAGTTCAAATAACAAATTAGACTTTCATATATTTTAAGATCTAGAAGGTCTTCGCCAAAGTTGTAAGAAATATTGCTTGTAAGTATTGATGGCAACATTCTATCAGGATCTATAAATGTCCAATTGTTATTCATATCTTCAACAGCAAGCGCTTGATATCCCATTTCTAATCTTTTAACTCCATCAGGAATATGCAACTGCCGAAGGCCAATAAAATTTAAATAGTTATTTCCAAAGCAGTAAACATCTTTGACCAAGGCATAACAATAACTTCTACCGTAGTTGGCTGTTAACAAAACTTCATCTAGTTTTTTGACTTCCATTTTATCTTCAGAAAGTAAGTTTTGGATAATTTTGACCGCACCAGCTTGTAGATCTGTTGGCAGCTGCTGCACTAAAATCGATCGAGAGGGCACCTTTTTATCTATTCGAAGTAAGATTTGCTCACACAATTGCTGAGCATATCTTTTTTTGGTCAGTTTAATATTCATAATTTTTGCTAAAGAAGAAGAAGAAGAATTTGAAACTTCGTCCATAGATACGGCCTCTGGATTCCCATAAATCATTTCACTCATAGAGGCTAAAAAAGGTATAAAATTCTCTACAGTTTTTTGAGCATTTACAGGCTCTATACATGCAGCTTTGACCGCACTAAGGTCCTTGGTTTTAAAACCTAATAATTAAATACTAAGCTTGTCCCCAGGTTTAGCTTTTAAGATCACTTCACGGGTCATGGTTAATTTAGCTCTCATGAGACCAATTCCATCAAAGGATAAATCTCTTTGCAGCAATTCTAGACCCGTCGCTTTAGTAGGTAAATAACCATTAACTTTTATTTCAATTCCATCCAAAGTAAGATCAATCTTTTGATGACTGCTTAAAGAAATATGAACAACTTTGATAAAGTCAGGTTTAAATTTACGAACCTTGGTTGTAAGTGTCAGTGCCACATGACCCACTTGGATCTGTTCAGAATGAGTCGTGATATCCTTCGAATTAAGCTCCCAAGATTTAGGTTCATCCGCTTTTGAATGAGCCGTAACAGCCGCTACATAATTGGTAAAGAGCTCGTTCAGTTCAGTATTCACTTTATCTTGGTTAGAGCAATTATATCCATGGTCTTTGCAGTAATGTCTGTTGCTAGCAAATTTAATAAATCTAGAATTTACATAATCATTTGGATCTAATAGTTTGGTAAATACCTCAAAGGCAATTTGAGGATCAGACGACGAGTGCTTGGGTCCCACAGGATAAATTGCATTATCGCCATGACATTCACTGCAGTTTTTTTGCATAAAAGGATGTAATGAAGCTTTAAAAATATCTATAGGTTTTTTAGAAACATCATTTGCCAACATTGCGGGTTGCTTGTTTTTGATAGCCGGATTAAGAGCCCCATCAACTTGGCTTCGAGAATTACTTTGAGCATAACTTTGCTCTGAACAAAGTAAATTCAGTCCAATTATATTCAGCCCCATTATACATAGTGCAAGCCTTATATATATAAGTCTTATAAATATAAGACTTATCTTTTTATGACTTATAAAGATAAGCCTTGTAAAGATAAGTGTTATAAATACAAGGCTTGAATTGATAAGAAACTTTGCAAGCACTAATATCTTAGCCATTACCACCCTCTTGTTTCTATTATACAATTTTTGAGCCAATCCTATTTTAATCAAGTATTTAAAAAATTTATGGTGTCATTTACTTATGAGTTTATAAGTACTCCCGGCTTATGAGACGGCTTAAAGTGCATGTGAAATAGCTTGTAGTACATGTGCAATGGCTAGAAGTGAATCTGGGATAGCTTGTAGTACATGTGGAATGGATTAAAGTGCATATGAAATGGAATTATGGACATTTGCAATTGATTTAAGTGCATATGCAATTGCTAGAAGTGAATCTGGGATAGCTTATAGTACATTTGGAATAGCTTAAAGCGCATGTGTAATGAATTGAAGCGCATATGCAATTCATTTAATATAAAAGGCGAAATTTAGTTTAACAATTTCAATAAATATTAGACACTTGTAAATAAAAAATACACTTTAAATAATACGTTTTGTAACTACACATTTGATTGTGATTTAGCAGCCTCTTTCTTTTTTTTGTGGGGATGGGGGTTTAATTGGATTTGAGTTCATACATCCATTTAAGCGCAAAACAGCTGTTTAAGTAGCCCACTTTCTGCATGATTTTAAGCTTAAAATACTCCATGTTTTTGTATCCAT
>JBGSLV010000037.1:0-25187 GCA_041740515.1 Bdellovibrionales bacterium
CAGATCTTGGACTCATGCCAATTTTTACAACTTCAGTACCAACTTGAAGACTACTTGGTAATGCTACTTTTTGTCCTGGTTTTACCAAAGCAAACTTTTTATAACCCCAATTGGTTACAGCGCCCTCTGATACAAAAGGCCCAATCAAAAGCAGTACAGAAAAAATTAACCCTTTTATACTATACATAAGTCTTGATAGATTTATCGGTCGTATTTGAAAAAGAGCTTACAGATTAAGTATGTTGTTTGTCTCGTTGTGAGAAATAAGATGATGTAGCACTGCAGTTTATGTTGTTATTTAAGTCCGACGGTTAAAATTCCCCATACAAACCCTTTTAAGTCAAAATATTTAAATCCAGAAAATTCTATTGTTTCCCTTATCTTTTCAGCTGCAGGCCATATAAATATTAGACCAAAAACCTATAGCGCTCATGAAATAAAAATTGCAAAATATGTATAATGTATGTATATTCAACTATGCCCGTTGTTTTTCGAATTGGTCCTTTTAGAATTATTATATTCTTAAACGACCATGAGCCACCACATGTTCATTGCATCGGAAAAGGCGAAAGTGCGGTCATAGAAATAAAATCTGGACAGATAAAATCAAATAATGGCGTGCACCCAAAAGATTTAAAGAAGCTGATCGATTTTATCAAAGAGCAGAGTGATGTTTTGCTCGTAGAATGGAGGCATTATAATGGAAAAGAAGAAGAAGAAGAAGAAACCGATTTTGAATGATGAAGACTTAAAGCTTGAAAATATAAGCGCAAATATCACCATTCGGTTAAATGCCGAACTATTAAATTTATATAAGGATTGGGCCAAAGAACTTGGTATAGGTTATCAAACCTTAATGAAGATTAAGCTTACGGAAGCTTTAAAGGGTAAAAACCTTGAAGAACGAGTATTGATGTTAGAATCCAAATTAAAAAAACAAGCTTAAGTTTAAGTCCGACGGTTAAGATTCCCCGTACAAACACGAGGTGCCAAAGAAGCATTTTTGTTTTAAGACCTAATTATTTTGAATACTGACCAGTGCTATTTTTGCCAAAACTCCTTTATTTTTTATTTTAGAACGGATATAGATATTGTGCATATAAAATATGTACAAATTGCAAATGTTGTAATAGCGTTATTTTACGTTTTTCATCTGGGACGAGCTAAATAATAAAGCTAATAAGAAAAAGCACCGTGTTTCCTTTGAAGAAACCGAGACTATATTTTCGGATGTAAACGGTCTTTTTATGCATGATCCACATCATTCCGACGAAGAAGACCGCTTAATATTGATAGGAATGAGTGAAAATCTACGGCTTTTAGTCGTTGTTCATGCTTATAGAGAAGACGATGAGATCATTCGAATCATTTCAGCAAGGACAGCCGAGAAGCCGGAAGAAAATGCTTATATGAGAGGTAAATTATGAGAAAAGAATACGATTTTACAAAAGCGACAAAAAATCCATATGCTAAAAAACTTAAATCAAGAACAACGATTCGTCTTGATGATGAGGTCATTGGCTATTTTCAAAAACTGGCTAAAAAATCAGGAGTTCCGTATCAAACCCTTATCAATCTTTATTTAAAAGACTGTATGGTCACAAAGAAGGTTCCAGACTTCAAATGGAAGAAAATTGGGTAACCCTATTTTCTACTTGGTCTCAAATCTATTTTATGGTCTATCTAAATTAAATCTTAGGCAAAGACCCATTTAAGATCCTATATAGAACCTAGGATGTCATAAAATTTAGATAGTTTTTGTTGTTATTTAAGTTCGTCGGCAATCATTTGAAGTGCAAACACTTTTAAGTCAAAATATTTAAATCCGGTAAATTAGAAATATGAGTTTCAATTTTTTTAAGTTTATTTTGCATATCTAGTTTTTCTTCTTTGGTTGAAAGCAATAACAGTGGTTTCATAAATTTACTATAACTGAAAGGTGCTCCTCGGGGTCTAGTTTGAGACTGTATAATTTTTTGATATTCAGACTCAAAAAGAGTTTGAAGAATTTGTTTTGAATTTTTTTTATTGCCCATTTGAAACTCAACCCAAGCCCAAGAGAATGAATTTTCACCAAAACTGGCTTTAAGGGTGTTTCGCCATTTGAATAGAGTTTGTTTAATTTTTTGATCAGTCAATAACTTCCATTCTAGGCTTTCAATTTTTGCAACCATTCCTATTACTATATCCTCAACAGTGACTTGCTCTAAAGTTTTTCGGTTAGACATAACTAGCTGAGTGACACCAACAGCATTTTTTGCCAACAGGGACCAATCTAAAATATTCGGAGAACTGGTCTTTTTAAATGGCTTGGTTTTATAATATTTTATTATTTTTTCTAACTCTAAATATTCAACTGGCGGACTATAGGTTTTCATTCGCCGACTTGGCATTGAACTCATCGCTTGCATGGGCAGAAAAGAAATCGAAGCTGATACAAAAAATAAAGGCAGAATTGATCTTAGAATTGGCTTAAACATAATTGACATTTCAAATACTATGCAAAATCAAATCTAAAAGTCAAGATTGCATAGCATTGCTTTTGTCATTTACAAATTTCAACAAAAATTATTTTAATACAGATGAATTTAAAATTACTGTGATAACAATAAACACTTCATTAAGTATTTATTGTTTAAAATTATGGCTAATGTTGCGTCCATTAAGTTAATTTATCTTAAGTTAAAATAGTTGAATCCGGCAAATTCGAGATATGTGTTTCGATTCTTTTAAGCTTCTTTTGAATCTCTATTTGCTCTTCTTTGGTTGAAAGCAACAGAAGAGGTTTTTTTATGTTATTGTAATCATATCTAAATCCAAACCCAATCTCTTCAAGAGCTAACACGGATTTGTATTCGGCCTCAAAAAGCGTTTGCAGTATCTGTTTCGATTGGCCAGGCCTTCCCAACTGAAATTCAACCCAGGCCCATGAAAAAGATTTTGGTCCAAAACCTATCTTTAAGTTCTCTTGCCCATCTTTTAGTTTCTGTTTAACTTTTGTATCTGCAATTGGTGTCCACTCTAAAGTTGTAATTTGGGTTGCGATTCCTTTTATAATATCCTCTTTCGTCACTTGATCCGCACTTTTTTTTGTATCCATTGATAATGTATTCATACCAAATACATCTTTGGCAAATTGTGCCCATTGAAGTACTTCAATTTGGTCTTTTTGCACAGATGAATTCTTTTTATAATACGATATTATACTTTCAAGATCTTCATTGTAGATTATTATCTGAGCCATATCTGCATACGAGCTTGAAGTGTTTAGAATAGCAGTGGCCAACCAACTAACATTGACAAATATTTTAAAAAATGCGGAATCAAACGGATTGCTCATGATGTAATATGATTATAGCATTAAAGTGATGTCAAGAGAGGGTCGATGAACCGTGTTGGATTAGTGATCGATTCCCAACTTGAATCTATAATTGATTATTTTGATCGTGCGCGCCAGCACATGTTAAAAAAATCACTGCAGAATCTTTGGTTAAGAAAAATTTATTTATCCTACGAAATGCGGATGATCGTGGGCTTGCTGATGACAACTCTCATAGCCTTACCAACAGCAATTCTTCGGCCAGATCTTTTATTAGCTTTAGGTCCTTTAATTTTTGGATATCCGCACTTGATTGCAAGTTTCAGATATTTATCAATTAGAGAAAAATCAAAAATTAAACTTCGACCTAAATTATTTTTTCTTTTCAGTGTCTTAACAATCTTTGTTATTTTTTTTTATAAAACAAGATTCTCATTTGAGTTTGTCTCTTTCGCCTTTTGGCCGCAAGTCATGGCTTTATTGGCATTAATCTTTGTTTATGCCGCTGGATATCACAAAGGGCAAATTGGATTTATTTTTGGAACTTTTCTTGCTTTAGGGTGTGTACTCTGCGCTTGGCATAAGCCATTACTTTTTACTGGCGCATTTCTTATCGCTCATAATTTCATAGCCTTCTTGCATTGGTGTGTGAGTGCTAAAATTCAAAGAAGAAGACAAATTGCAATGGCTGGAACGTTATGTTTTGTTTTGCTTCACGGCTTTGTTCTTTGGGGTGGACTAGATCCATGGTTGAACACGGATATCTTAAAAACTTATAAAGTTGATCACACAGGTTGGCTGTTAGCGTCTTGGTCTAAGGAACCTATAATTTGGTATCGTTGGTTAGTATTATATACTTATGGTCTTTCAATCCATTATTTTGTTTGGCTTCGCGCTATTCCAGAAAGTGAACTTAAGTCTAATTATCCTTTATCCTTTCGAATGTCGTTAAAAGAGTGGCGTCAAGATTTAGGATCGACATGGCTAAAACTATCCGTCATTATGGCTCTAGTGGGTCTTAGTATTTGGTTATTGGATGCCAAATTGGGTCAACATTTATATTTTCAAATTGCTCTTCTACATGGCTCTCTTGAACTTGTATTTTGGCCCACTAAACTTTTTACTTTAGAGGTGAACAAATGAGTATTTCTTGGCAAACAACCTTAAAAAAAATTAATTTTGAAGAAGTCACTTTAGAATCTTTTAAAGGAAAAGTGATAATGGTTGTAAATGTAGCCTCGTCCTGTGGCTTTACACCTCAATACAAAGAGCTCGAAGACTTATACAAAAAATATCAAGATCAAGGTTTTGTAATTTTGGCTTTTCCATGTAATCAGTTCGGTGGGCAAGAGCCTAAAACAGAAAGTGAGATTCAAAGTTTTTGTGAACTTAACTTTGGTGTAAGCTTTCCCTTATTTGCTAAAATCAATGTCAATGGTTCAGACGCTCATCCTCTGTTCACAGAACTTAAGGATAGCCTGCCAGGCGTTTTAGGAACTAAAGCGATCAAGTGGAATTTTACAAAATTTTTAATCGGCAAAGAAGGCCAGCCCCTTGCCAGATACTCATCGACCACTAAACCAAGTGAGATCGAAAAAGATATTCTAAAAGCACTTAAAAATTAATTGGATTTTTTTTAATACCCAAGAATGTAAGCAAATATTAAAGGTGCGACAATACTTGCGTCTGACTCGATAACGTACTTTGGTGTTGAGGCCGATAATTTGCCCCAAGTGATTTTTTCGTTGGGTACAGCACCTGAATAGGAACCGTAACTTGTTGTAGAGTCACTGATCTGGCAAAAGTACTGCCAGATAGGTACACCTTTGATTTTTAAATCTTGGTTTAACATAGGGACAACACAGATGGGAAAATCCCCTGCAATACCACCACCTATTTGAAAAAACCCGATGCCCTGACCTTGAGAATTATCTTGATACCACTTTGCTAACCAAGTCATATATTCAATACCAGACTTCATAGTTGATGGCTTAAGTTCGTTCTGTAGACAATATCCCGCAAAAATATTTCCCATCGTTGAATCTTCCCACCCAGGAACAACCATAGGTAAGTTTTTTTCAGCAGCCGCTAGCATCCATGAATTCTTTGGATCAATTTCATAATATTGTTTAAGCTCACCGGCCATTAAAGTTTGGTACATGTACTCGTGGGGAAAGTAGCGCTCGCCTTTAACTTCGGCCCCACTCCACATTTTTAAAATATGTTTTTCCAAACGACGAAAGGCCTCTTCTTCGGGTATACAGGTGTCAGTGACACGATTAAAGCCACCAGCCAGAAGCTCCTCTTCGTCTTGCGGAGATAAATCTCTGTAGTTTGGCACACGTTTGTAAGACTTATGAGCCACTAGATTCATAAGATCTTCTTCAAGGTTAGCCCCCGTGCAAGAGATAATATCAACTTGCCCTCGTCTAATCATTTCCGCCAAGCTTCGTCCAATTTCGGCTGTACTCATAGCCCCAGCAATGGTGACCATCATTTTACCATTTTTCATTTTATGCGCTTGGTAGCCTTTAGCCGCATCAACGAGTGCGGCTGCATTAAAATGCCTAAAGTGCTCGTTAATGAAAGTAGTAACTGGTCCCATGGTGTCTCCGATTATTTTGGATTATTTGGATTCATGTATACATCAATGATTTCACTTTGAATACGCTTTAAACCATCCTGTAAATTATAAACTTCAAAAATCTTTTTAAACATTAAAGTTTGGATCACAGATTGTTGCCATCCATCGAATCCACCTCGAGAAAAATTAATATTCAATTCAGAGATTAAGAAGTCATAAATTTGGGTTTTTAAAGCTGTATTTTTGGTACGTTCGGCGTCAAATAAAGCTAATGATATCTGGATCATATTTTTGTTTTTAAAATCCGCAAGAGCCGCAACTCTTTGCGATATCTTTGGCAAAGTATTTGGATCAGCAGATTTAAAGACTAAATCAAAATATAATCTTGAGCTTTCAACATAATTTTTATAGTCCACACTATAATTTTCGATTTGCACTAAATAATTTTCTAGTGGTTGTGCTTCAGTCTGAACAAAAGTCGCCGACAGATAATCTAAAGTATCTATAATGGCTCCTGGATTGTAACTTGCAATTGTTTGAAGAACACCTAAGGCCAATTCAGGCTCAAACACCATTTTTGTGATGGAAAGCAGTTGTAAATTGTGACCATAATGCCAGTCCTCGTTGGGATCAAATCCATTTCTCTTGGCCCAATCTAAGTGCAGCTGGTCGGCTATTACAAACTGTTTGTCAGCTTCAGCCCAACGATTAAAATGCGGTAGCACATGACCCAACATATGTTGCCCATGAGCAGAGTTTGGGGTTAAGGGCACCATTCGTTGGCCGTAACTTAAAGCCATTGCATGGTTATTTTGGCTTTCAGCTATGTGCATAAGGTAATGCAAGGACCCCGCATTATTAGCATCAACGGTTAAAACATAGTCATAATCTTTAAGGTTGTTTATACCAGCAATCCAATTGATAGCTGTATAGATTTCAAGGTTTGAAGGATCAGTACTTTTCAACTTTGCATAAGCTTGATTGATATCTAGGGACTGACCCGCTAAATCTTGGCCGGTCACCATAGCTAAAAACATATTGGACCAAGCCAACGTCTTAGCATCTAAAAATCCTTGCTTTGATATCGTTTGGATGTGAGTAATGGCGGCCTCGATAAAGTAAGGGTCATTGCCATCTAAATTGAGGGCGTTTAAGGCTCGTCCAATGTGTGCCACAATCGAGTCAGGATTAAGCTTCAGTGCAGTATTAAAACTTCTGAAAGAGTCCGTGTATTGAAACATGTTCAGCATCGCAAAACCTTGATTCACAAGCTCTTCTTCTAGATTTTTTGGAATCTCAAAGTACCAACCTTTACCATAACCACCCTCAATAGGAATGTCTTTCATCAAAAGCTGAAGACTAGAGGATCCAAGCTGTGCTGGGGCTGAAGTGGGGGTGCTAGAAAGCTCTAAACTTTCCCGAGGTGTTATTGTTGTGTGCTCACTATGAGCGTTAGTAGTGTGAACAAAAATGAGCTGAGCTAAGCCCAAAATTAAATACATAAAAGCCACAATTGATTTATTGGTTCTTTTCATAAGAATTCCCCTTTTTTTTAATTCATATGCCATGAAGCCTAGGGTTGACAATGGCTTCATGCAAAACATCTTCAAAATACGGTGAAGACAGATCCTTAAAGCTCATAAGGAAGTTTTAAGGCGATACTTTGAATCAAAATTTGCACAGGGGCCATTAAAGATTTATTATTAAAAATGCTTAAATTTGATCTCCTTAATGTGATGCTATTGTTTCTTATGCTTGGTTTTAATGGGGCCTGTGCGGCCAAACCCAACGCGGTAACTGCACCACCAACAACCATTAAAACTTTACCAGTGAATTCAACACAAATTTTAGTTGTTCCCGACCAGAGCCCCTATTCATCATTATATAAACAAGCACTTGCAAATCCTAAGATCAACAGTGCTGCGGTAAATCGGGCCTTTGAATTTTTCTTAAAACACAAAGATAATTTAATCACTTCAGAACTATGCTTAGGTAAAGATAATGCTGCCAACCTCAAAAAAATTCGCAATCAAAACTGTTTGGTGATTGCGGATTACACAAAATCAAAACTTGAACCGAGGCTGCATATTTTTAAATTCGATGAAAATAAAATCTATAATTTGCTCACGGCTCACGGCAAAGGCTCTAATTTAAAAGAAAAAGATCATAAAGCTTCTAAATTTTCTAACCAACCCAATTCTTTACAGACATCTTTAGGTTTTTTTCTAACCGATATCAGCTATTCCAGCAGCAAAGACACATTTGGTCCTGGGCCGAATAACGGTGTTAAATTAGATGGCCTATCTTGCACCAATAATAATGCTCGTCGCCGCTACATTGTTATGCATACTGCAAAATATGTAACAGATGTTGTCGAAAGCAAAGATTCCATTGGTTATAGCGAAGGATGTATAACACTAGCCCCTAGTCAAAAAGCACTCATGCTTTCGTGCACAGGAGGGGCTCTTCTTTACACCCACGGAGATATTTAATCTATTTGAAGTTTAAATGGCTTTACACAGCTTCTGCACTGTCATCATCACTTTCGTCGTCAATCATAGCTTTTAAACTATGCTTTTCGGCTCGATAGCGCATTGATCGAAAAGTGATTCCAAGAAGTTTAGCTGCGCGTTTTTTTACGCCACCCGACGTGTGCATGGCTTTGATCAAAAGTTCTTTTTCTATTTGACCTAAGATTTTTTCTAAATCCACACCATCTTCTGTGACTTCGATCTCGTGACTAGAAGCCAGTTTACGGCCTTCAGCTGTGTTCACAAACGCAGGTAAACTTTCAGGTAAAATCGAAGACCCTGGCTCTAAAGCAACAGTTCTTTCAATGATATTTTCAAGCTCTCTGACGTTACCGGGATAAGCATAAGACTTTAAAACTTGCATAGCTTCCGCGGTAATACCTTGAATATTTTTACTGAGGCGATCATTATATTTTTTTAAGAAATGATTGGCCAAAAGTGGAATATCTGCTGATCGATCCCGAAGCGCCGGCGAATGAATTTGAATAACATTAAGGCGATAATACAAATCTTGACGGAAGGTTTTTTCGGTAACCATCTGTTGAAGATCACGATTTGTGGCAGCTATTAGTCTTACTTCTACCCGTACGTCCTCGTTGCCACCGACTCTTCGAACCACGCGCTCTTGAATAGCTCTTAGTACTTTAACTTGCATATTTAATGGAAGTTCGCCTATCTCATCTAAAAACAATGTTCCCCCGTTAGCCGCTTCAAACAAACCTTCTTTGTCTGCAATGGCTCCAGTGAAAGACCCTTTTTTATGACCAAACATTTCTGATTCCATTAAATTCTCAGGAATAGCCCCACAATTTACCGTAATAAAGGGACGATCTTTGGTATCACCGCTGTAATGAATGGCTTTAGCAATAACTTCTTTTCCAGTACCACTTTCACCTGTGATTAAGATATTGGTGGGCGCACCACTTACACGTTTTATAAGATTGAAAATATCATGCATTATATCAGTATTACCAATTAGATTGCCAAAGTTGTATTCCCTGACCAATTCTTTTTTCAAATGACGATTTTCTTTTTCTAAGGATAAAGACCTTAAAGCATTGGCAATATTTATTCGAACTTCATCAATTTTAAATGGCTTAGTGATATAATCATAAGCCCCAATCTTCATTGCTTCGACTGCAGATTCTGTCGTCCCAAAAGCTGTTATCATCATAAAAATTGTTTGTGGAAAATGATCTTTAACAAATTTTAATAATTCCATGCCTGTCATTTCTGGCATTTGAAAATCTGAAACTACAAGATCAAAAGATTTTTTTTCTAAAATCTCTTTAGCAACACGACCATTTTCGGCTGTTGTTACAGTGTAGCCTTCTTTTTTTAGCATAATTTCTAAAAATTCGCGGATAGACTCTTCATCATCAACAACTAAAATTCGGTGCTTTAAACTCATGGTGGCTCCTGGTAAATAAATTATCAATTATTTTATCGGCAACCTTATAAAAAAAGTTGTCCCTTTTTTTTCAATTGAGCTTACTTTTATTAAACCTTCATGCCCCTCTATGATCCGATGAGTAATAGCTAGACCTAGACCCGTTCCTTTTGCTTTCGTTGTATAGAAGGGTTCAAAGATTCTTTCGACAGTGGCTTCAGACATTCCTTGACCATTGTCTGTAAACTCAATACTTGCAAAATAACCTTCGGATTTGATGTAACACTTTAAGGTCGGATTAGGGCATCCTTTTATAGCTTGTAAGGCGTTGGTGATAATATTGATGAGGGCCTGCTTTAATTTTGGTTTATCACATTTTATTTTAATATCCGTTATATCCAGTTCAAAATTAACATTTTCCGATAAAGATTTATCAAATTTAATTAAAGTAATTATATCCTCGATAAGATCTTTTAAAAGAACATCATCAACCTTTTTTACTTCGGGCCTTACAAAACTTAAAAAATCCGTGATTAATAGATTAAGTCGATCGATCTCTTTAATAATTATGGAGAATAATTTGGTGTTTTCAGGATTTGAGTCCCGGGTAGTTTCTTTTAGCATCTCGACACTACCACTGATACTAGCTAGCGGATTTCTAATTTCATGAGCAATACCACCAGCTAGTTGCCCAACAGCTGCTAACTTTTCCTTTAAAGCTAACTCTTTTTGCAGCCCTTTTATTTCTGTTAAATCTTGAACCAATAGGACCCATCTGGTTTGCAAGCTCTCGTCAGGAATATAAGTTGTTATTAACTCAAGATTCTTTTTTAAACCGTATAAATTCAATTCAATCTCTTGACGTATAGTCTGTTGCAAATTTTCTAGGGGATTAAACAAAACTCTTTGCTTGATAAAGCTATCAGCTGTATCAAGATTTTGTCCTAAAATATACTTAGCCGCTTGATTTGAAAATGCGACACTTCGATCTTTTTCAAAGGCCAGAAGACCAACACCAATATTACTAATTATAATTTGACTTAAGTTTTTAAGATCTCTTAAATCTGTTTGCGTATCTTTTAACTGCTGACTTCGAAAAAGTAGTAGATCTCCTAAGTAGCCAGCAAGTACGGCCGATATATAAAATGTAATTATGTTTAGAAGATAAGTGATCTGATCGTAGCTAGCATCTGTTAATCGCGCTACATAAACTAAAGTATAAAACAGAGCTGTAACTCCTGCACATAAAAAACTTTTAGAACTACCCAAAACAAATGCCGCTAAAATAATATTAATTATGTATAATACGGTAAATAGTGGATACGAAAAGTGCGTATAATAGTTAAATGCCGAAATAAATAAGATATCTATTAAAAAAATTAATCCTTCAGCCCATGGATAATGTTTGATCTTTTGATAAGTGAAAATCACTACAAAGTGAAAAATTAAACCAATGATTACAAAAATATAGACAGGCAACCAGATATTAAAATTTAAAAAATAAGGATTAATGAGCTGTGAAATTAAAGATGTTAAGACCGCAAAAAAATAGAAACTTATGCGAACGGCTTCAATCACCCATAAATTTAAGCTTCCATACTTTGGATCAACAATTTTTGGTCTAAAAATTAAGTCCTCTAAAGTTTGCACGGCCTACATTGCTGTTGCAGCAAGATTAAAGACTGGTAAAAACATGGCAATGACCAGAACGCCGACAGTACCACCTAAAAACACAATTAAAATGGGTTCAATTAAGCTTGTTAGTGCGTCAGCCGCCGTATCAACTTCGGCCTCGTAGAAATCCGCAATTTTTACTAACATTGTATCAATATTACCGGTTTTTTCACCTATAGCGATCATCTGTGCCACCATTAAAGGAATCATGGCTGATTTTTTTAAGGGCTCAACAAAAGAACGACCTTGAATTATCGATTTTCTAGCAATCTCAAGATCATTTTCAAGCACCGCATTGCCTGCAACTCCCGAAGTGATTTCGATAGCTTCCACAAGCTGAACACCAGCTTTAAGTAAAGTCGCTAAGGTTCTGGACATACGAGCCACACAACTTTTTATAATTAAGCTGCCAAACACTGGAATACGAATAAGTATTTTATCAATCATTTGTCGACCAGGAGGGGTACCATAATATATCTTTAATACAATAGGAACTGCCACAAATATGCCAAGATACAAATACCAATTGGCTTGAAGACCTTCGCTTAAATCAATAACTTTTTGAGTCAACATAGGTAAAGATTGACCCTGTTCACTGAATAGATCTTGAAACTTTGGAATTACAAAAACTAACACGATTGTTACAGCGGCAAAGGCAATCACCATTGTGGCCAGTGGATACCATAAAGCTCCAGTGATTTTAGATTTTAGAGCATTACTTTTTTCAATGTAGTAAGCTAGTCGATCTAAAACTTCATCAAGCTTACCAGCCTCTTCACCAGCACGAACTAAATTGACATATAGCTTATCAAAAATACCAGGATATAAAGCTAGTGCTTCCGAAAGTTTTCGACCTGAAGAGATCTGACGAACAACATCATCAATCGCCATTTGAAATTTCTTATTGGCTTGGCCTTCAGAAATACTGCTCAAACTTTCAAGAATAGGAACACCTGAATTAATCAGTACAGAAAATTGTCGACTAAAAACTTGCAATTCTTTAGGAGTACAACTTGCTCGGTTCAAACCTGACAGCATTGCATTTTGCTGTTTAATAGAAACAGGAACTAAGCCTTGGCCTTTAAGAACAGTTCTGGCTTCACCTATACTGTAAACATCTAGCATACCTTTAACTAAACGACCGGTTGAATCCTTTGCAAGATAACTAAATTTTGCCAACGCAACTCTCCCTTAAAAGATTATAATCCTGATTTTTTCAGTATATAATCAAGATCGCTTGGATCTGGAGCAAGTTCAAATGCTTTTCTAAGGTCTATAGACCTTTTCAACACCTTAGTATGTAAACTTTGAGAAAAACTTAAACCATTGTTTTTAAAATCATTTTCAAAAAATTTGAAGAAATCGATTGAACTCTCAGAGTAAAAATTGGATTTAGCTATGGTCCCAAAGGGATAGGCTTCAAAAGCATAGTTTTGTTGGTTATTGTAAGACCAACTTAAAAAAGAATAAAAACCTATTAAAGCTTGGCTCATAAAATATCTTGATTCCCAAGTCGTTAACAAAGCCTGCAGACTTACCAACGCTTCAGAAACTTTAGCTCCTTGAATATGAGCCATAACAAAACTTCCAGACATCAAGTAAGCTTTAATTTTTTCAACATCTTCAGACGTTTTAATAGTTCCATATCTGACAACATCAACGTGTTCGGTCATAGGGGTTGTTGCCAAATGTTCTGTTTTTTCTAGATTCATAACAAATGAATTTTTATGCAAAAATGGCATTTCAAATTTCGTTCTTAAATATAAACTAGAAACAGGCTTAAAACTTAATTTTTGTGAAAAAAGCTCTCTTTCAACGCGGGTGATTTCTGCAGTTTTACGCTGAACACCAATCAAAAGGCCACTCTTTGCATTCAAAAAATTAGCTACAATTTGGGGATAATCTTCGATATTTGTTTTTAAAGTTTCTTTTTTGGTAAGACTAAAAGTTAAACCAGTTTCTGATAAAAAAGCTTCAACCGCTATAAGGTGTGTTTCGAGTTTTAATTCTTTGGATAATTGTCGCTTTAGACGTAACTCTTGTAAATCGGATTCACCCATAAACTCAGTAAAGAATCTATGTGACCCATTGGCTGTTATGATGTCACCCATAAGTTCAATCTGATTATCAGACGTTCTTAAGGCAATGGATGAGTGGGGTGTGAAATATACCGCTCTTATCTCTTCAGACTTTAAAAACTTATCTATAAATAAATTAACTTTCATCATTCACCGAGCTGTTTAAAACTTGCTCGACTGTAGTGTATCCATTCATTAAACGATCTAAAGCAGACATTCTAAGAGAAACAAAATTTCCGTCTGCTATAGCCTTCTTTTTCATGTCCACAGGCGAGTCACCTCTAAGTATTGAATTTCTAACCTCGCTTGTCATGCGTAAAATCTCAAAAATTGGAATTCGACCTTTTAATCCTGTGTTATTACAGGTTCTGCAGCCCGTGCCTCTTTTGACGTTTGTATACAAATGTAAATCAGCAGGCCTTACGCCGATTTGCAGCAAACTGGCTTCAGGTACAGTAACGGTTTCAAGACACTTACTACAATTTTTCTTCATAAGACGTTGGGCAATTACAAGTGATATTGTTTCAGCAACAACATATCCAGGTATGCCCATATCCATAATTCGTGAAATAGTGGCAATGGAATCATTGGTATGCAGCGTAGATAAAACTAAGTGACCTGTTGATGCCGCCTTAAATGCTATTTTTGCAGTCTCAAGATCTCTAATTTCACCAACCATGATGATATCAGGATCTTGACGAAGAAAACTTCGTAAAGCTGCAGAAAAATCAAAACCAATATCAGGATGAACTTGAATTTGATTGATGCCATCGACGTTAAATTCTACGGGATCTTCAGCCGTTGAAATATTTTTATCTGGGGAATTCATAGCATCTAAGAAAGAATACAAAGTCGTTGTTTTACCACTTCCTGTCGGACCCGTGACCAATACTAGACCCTGTGGTCTTGAAATAACCTCTACTATGGTTGGCAAATCTTTAGCACTAAAACCAATGGTTTTTAAATCCACATTTAAATTCGACTTATCCAAAATACGAAGCACGGCTTTTTCACCAAACAAAGTGGGGATCACACTCACACGAAAATCGATCTCTTTGCCGTCTGACATTTTTACTTTCATACGCCCGTCTTGAGGTCGACGTCGCTCAGCAATATCTAATCTACTCATAATTTTGATACGACTGATAAGTGCAGAAGCTGCCGTTTGAGGAGGTTGGCCTTTTTCAATAAGGGAACCATCTAGTCTAAACCGAATGCGAAGTCTTTTTTCGTAGGGTTCAATATGAATATCAGATGCTCCACCCAAAATTGCATCGGCTAACATTCGATTTACAAAATTTATAATTGGGCCTTCACCCTCAGTAGATTTAATATCATCGATTGCCTTAGCATTATCAACATCAGACAGCTGATCTTTGGCATCCGAGGCCATTTCCGTCATCATTTTGTTAATGTCTGCCCCTTTGGGGACATAGTATTTTTTAATGGCAGCTTCTATAGAAGACTCCGTTGAGACAACTATTTCGATCTGCATTTGTGCAATCATACTCACATCATCTATGGCAAAAAAATCACCAGGATCACAAAACGCTACTACAAGTTTTCTAGTACTAGATTTTGCAACTGGAAAAACTTTGTGTTTTCGGCACACTTGCGGAGGTAATAGCTTAATGACTTCCGCATCAACGGCAAATTTGTCTAAATCAATTTTTTTGGCTCTAAAACGTTTCGCAAGCATATCAACAACTTGCTCTTCCGTAACTTTGCCTGATGCTACAAGGGCAGATAAAAAGGACTTTTTAGTTTTTTCAGCTAGAGCTTGATTCTCTGCAACTTCATTGGCAGTCAATATTTTATTTTCTACAAGGACTCTTTCAATACCGCTCTTCAAGTCGACCTCTTAACATTATAATTATTAATGTTATCGACAGTTTCAGTGATCTAGTTGAGTTTAAATTAAACTTCCCGTCAAAAAATACTGGACTAAAGTTAGGTGAAATTCTTTAGGGCCTGAATATCTTGTGCAATTTGAATTTTTAAATCGCCAAGTGAAGCAAACTTTTTTTCGTCCCTGATGAAGGCTTGAAATTCAACTGTTACGGCTTGGCCATAAAGTGAAAGTTTTTCTCCCGGAATATGAGTTTCAATATTTTTATTCCAAAGATCCATATTGGAATTAACTGTGGGTCTTAAACCGACGTTGGTGATGGCTTGAAAAGTCCCACCCTCAAATTGAAATTTTGTGGCATAAACGCCATTTTTTAATGGCACCGAAAGATCCAAATTCGCGGTGGGAAACCCAATACCTTCCCCTCGATTTTGCCCCTTCACAATGGTGCCTTGAACTTTATACTTTCTTCCTAAAAATCGCTCCACAGATTTCAGGTCACCTTCAAGTAATAAGTTTTTAATTAATGTTGAGGACACTCTTTGATCATCGATTTCAAAGGGTGAAAAAATTTTTAAAGGTACCTTTTTTAACTCACACCATTCCAGAAGGTTCTCGATCTGACCCTGTCGCTGTTTACCAAACCTAAAATCGTGCCCAACAAGCAGATACCGAATAGGTAATTTATTAAAAAATTCTTCTATAAACTGCTCTGCTGTTAACTGAGCTAAAAGGAGATTAAAATTTTGAATCCAAAGATAATCAATTTTGGCCTTTCGCATTTGTTCTATCAGATCTTCGATTGTAAAAAGTCTAAAGGCGTAGGGATCTCTTGGATTTAAAATATGTTTAGGATGGGGATCAAAAGTTAACACTAGGCTTTGCAAATTATAATTTTTGCAATCTATAACGAAGTCTTGAAGCAACTTTTGGTGGCCAAGGTGTACACCATCAAAGTTGCCAATTGTTAAACCCAATCCTTGACCTGGGCTCAATTGAGCTAAGATAGCTTCGTGATTTGACCCAACCTTCACGATTTATCCCTCAAGACATACCTCTCATAATCTAAACTTTATTACCTGACTGGTTGAAGTAAAGATGCTTGGATTTGATTTGTATATCAAGCCTTGGTAAAAGATGCATTGCAATATGTTTGATCGTCAAACCGTCCTCGGACCTCTTTCTAAGCCCTTACAAATTATTACAAATTTGTATAAAAGCCCCGTGTTTTTAAGAATCTTAGTTATTTGGATCATTTCTATTTTTATGCTTTTAGCGGATTCAGGTCTAAAACATCATGACTACCGTTTAAACTTTCGAGGGCCACAAATTAAATCCAATGAAATTGTTATACTTTCAATTTCTAGAGCTGAATGGGACGAAGTATTTAAACCTTCATTTTTAAAATCCATGGTTTACCGCCAAGATCCAGTGACTGATTCCTATTACTGGAACCCTTTTTTTTGGCTTCAAGTTTTGCAAAACTTAAAGTCTGCCAACGTAAAAAAAGTAGGAGTCGATTTTTATTTTTCAAAACGATTGAATGTTACATGGAATACTTTATCTCTGCTTTCTCAAGAAAAATCAGTTTTTTGGATTTCAGAAGTTGATAATTTAGGTCGAATGTTACCTTCAAAGTTCGGTGATAATTTTAATGAGAATTTAGCTGTAAATTTACTAAGACCTGATTATGACGGCATCTTAAGACATTTCAATTTTTCTAAAACCAATATTCCACAATTGCCTGAAATTTTATCCAAGAAATGGCCTAATATCCCAACTTTAAGTCGTGAAAGTTTAATTAATTTCCGCGGTCCACCGGGTACTTTTACCGTCTACCCTTTAGTCAATGTCTTTGACGGAACTCTAAAGACTGAACTATTAAAAAATAAAATCGTTATTATTGCTCCCGATTACGGTAAAGATCATTTAATGAAAACACCTTTAGGAATAATGAATCGAGCCGAAATTTATGCTAATATCATCGATAACATTGATGAAAGTCGCTGGATTAAAAAATGGCCTATTTTTATTTATGCTCTATTTTTATTACCATTAATTTTGCTTTGTGTATGGGTCATTTTAAGTTTTCCACAAGGTATCGGCGTTACTCTTTTGTTCAGCATCGGCTTCATAACCGTTTCAACGTCCATACTATTATTTGACGTCTATTATGTGTGGACACCACTGATAACCACTCTTGCTACTATATTTTTAAGTTATGTAATCATCATTAGCCAGAAGCTTTTTGACCGAGAACGAAATGTTTGGCAGATGCAAAAAGAGCAAGAGTACTTAAAATCTTTAGAAGAACTCAAAACCAATTTTGTAAGTCTCATCAGCCATGATTTAAAAACACCACTTGCCAAAATTCAATCAGTAATTAATCGCATGAAATCAGATCCCTCTTTAAACTCAAGTCCGAATTTAAAGCAAGAATTGAACTCGATCTATCAAGAGAGCAAACACTTAGACCGGTATATAAAGTCCATCTTAAATCTATTAAAAATTGAGTCTAAGGATTTCACAATCATAAAAAAACCCATTGATATCAACGATATTATTGAAAAAGCTTGTCTACAATTGGAACCTGTCGCTTTGGAAAAGGGGATTACTTTAGAACAAAATTTAGAACCCATGTTTTTAATTGAAGCGGATAAAACACTAGTCCACGAGATTCTAATAAATCTAATTGAGAATGCGATAAAATATTCAGATAAAAATACCAAAGTTATCATTCAATCTTACGAATCAGACGGTTACGTTCAATTTGATGTTATTGACCACGGCATGGGAATAAAACCGGAAAATTTAAAATTTGTATTTGAGAAATTCTATCGCAGTGAAAATTCTTCAACGACTCAGGGTTCCGGTCTTGGCTTGTTTTTAGTGAAATACTTTATAGAACTGCATAACGGACATATTGATATTGAAAGTGTTTTAGGCGAAGGTACCAAAGTCACTGTTAAGCTGCCAACCGAAGCCAATTTATAAATGAGGTTATTTCCATGGATAATGTAATTTTGAAAGTTTTAATTGTAGATGACGAAAGTGAACTTAGAAATTCTATTAAATCAATTTTTGAAAATTCATTTGATGATATTGCATTCGAGGTGTTTGAAGCCCACACGGGAGCACAAGCCTTAGCTATGATCCAAGACGCAAATTTTGATTTTGTCCTTATGGATGTAAAAATGCCTGAAATGGATGGGCTGACAGCTTTAGAAAGAATAAAATTTCATAATCCTGAAATATGCATTTTAATTATGACCGCGCATAGCAATTTAAACGATGCTGTACGAGCTATTAAATCTGGTGCTTACGATTATTTGGAAAAACCGGTTGAGCCTGACGATCTGATTAAACTTGTCAATGAAGCTCATCAAGCTCGACAGCTGGTTTCAAATCTTAAGATCAACTTACCAATTTTTGATGACGACGTTGAATCAGAAATTGTGGGCTCTACTACAAAAATGAAAGAAATTTTTAGTTTAGTTCATAAATTAACTAATGTAGACACAACTGTTTTAATCCGTGGTGAAAACGGCACCGGCAAAGAGATGGTCGCCCGAGCCATTCACTCCTATTCCTCTAGAAAAGCAGGAAAATTTGTCGCCATCAACTGCGGAGCTATTCCTGAAGCTTTAATGGAGAGTGAACTATTTGGACATGAAAAAGGTAGCTTTACAGGTGCTAACGAAAGAAAAATTGGGAAATTTCAATTTGCCAATGATGGAACGATTTTTTTAGATGAAATAGCTGAACTAAAACCCGAGATGCAAGTGAAATTACTTAGAGTCTTGCAGGAGAAAAAATTTGTTCCTGTAGGTAGCAATCGTGAAATTAAAACCAATGCTAGAATTTTAGCAGCAACCAATCAAAATTTAGAAAAAATGATTGAAGAGAAAAAATTTCGTGAAGATCTTTTTTATCGACTAAACGTAATGCCAATATTTTTACCTCCCCTGCGAGAACGGATCGGAGATATCGAAAATTTTATCCAACACTTCGCTTTAAAACTTAATAAAAAACTAAAGAAAGACATCAAGGGGTTTGCTCCTGAAGCCATTGAAATTCTTAAAAATTATCCGTGGCCAGGCAACATTCGCGAGCTTGAGAACACTATTGAACGCATCTTTATTTTAACATCAAGGGATTGGATCACGGCTCAGGACATTCCTGAAAATATAACCCAAAATCAAAAAACAGAGATTAATATTGATAGCTCTACGACCTACAACGGTCCTCTGCAATTTGATATTTTTAAAGAAGAGATGGAGAAAGAATTTATTTTAGCAGCACTTCGAGCTAATAACGGACGAATTAACAAAACCGTTGCTACTGCAAACATACCCAAAAACACACTCTTGAGAAAAATAAAAAAATACAATATCGATGTGAAAAATCTAGAAAGCTAAGTTGTCGATTTAGTTTGTTAACGAATAAAGGCGTCCACGAATTGTACCCAATTTAATCTTTGCTTCGAACTGTATTGGGGTTTTATTTTTATCTTTGGTCAGCCAAAGGCTCATATCCCCTTTTTGTTTCCATGCCCCATCTACGGCAAATGTAGGTTTTACCAAATAGGTCATGAACTTACCTAATTTCGTTGTAAGCTCGACCTCTTTGACAACCTTACAACGAACTAAAATATCTTTACCTTTTTCTGCAACTCTAAGATCGTAAGATTTTCCAACAATTAAATCTTTAGTTCGCAAGTAGTATATGGACGATACTAAATCCTGTGCATCAAGGTGAGTCAACTCCCAGGATTTATCCTCTTCATCAAGACCTTTGCCAATTTCTAAAATTTTAGCTTGATATCTAGCTTGTTTTTTTTTCCAGTCAAAGGTTGTCTGAATCTCACGTATATATCGACTTTCTTCGCCATAAATTTTCATAAGATAGGGACGCTTTAATTTCATATCCCAAAAAGATTCTGCAAAATCTTTAAGAGTATAAATCCATGCAAATAGGCTAGACGTTCTTGCCGAAATATAGAAATGAAATACGGGTCGTCCTTCTAACTGTTTAGTTGGTTTAATTTCAAAGGTAAAATGGCCGGCTTCAAAAGCCCCATACCTAATGGTAAATTCAATTCTCTCGCCCGCTTTAAAAGGGTAAAGCTTTTCAAGCTCTGCAATTTCTTGATCCATGGCTGCAGATTTTAATTCCGCGGCTGTTGGTTTTTTGGGGACTAAGGTCACTGATTTTACGGGAGCAACAGTCTTAGTCTTTGTGGGTGAATCCTCTTTAGTTTTTAATGGTAAAGTATTTTCAGTTTTTACTAAAGGTGCTTCTGTAGGTTGTACAGGCTCTGAAGGTTTTACGACGGTTGGCTCAGAGTCTTTGATACTTTCGTTAGAGGTCAGACTTGCATCAGATTCAATATTAGTAATTTCAAAGGGGTTTTCAATAACTGTCGCTGATTTTAATTTTTTCAATCTTTTTTCACTCATTTGACATGAACTTAAACTCAGTGCGATGAAAGCCAGAACAAATAAATTTATAAGGTTATATACTTTTGAGCCCTCACTAAAACTCCGAAGCATAAGATCCTCTTAAATAATATTTTAAAATCTATTTATGAATTTCACTTTAACTTAACACGGTACAGATTCAATAACTTTTCCTAAAGTTTTTTTAAGTTTTGCTTGTAGTTTCTCTCCATACTCGACACTTTGAATCGTATAGTAGAGATTATCTAGACCCAGCTTAAGGTCTTGGATTTTTACATAATCCTTTTCAGTGCAAACAACACTGCAATCCTGATTTTTGGCATAATCTAAGATTTCAGTTATATCATGGGTTTGATATTTGTAATGATCTGGAAATTTATAGTGTTCTATTATTGAAATATCGGGGAAATAATGTGCGAAATCTTTTTCAAAAATTTTTGGTTGTCCCAAGGCTGAAATCAAAACTATTTTTTTAGCACTTAAGCTTTCGCCCTTAAAGTTGATCGCCCTTGTAAGGTTAGATTTTAGAAAATCATATGTCATACCTAGAGTTTTTAATTTCTGCTCTGCAAATTTTAGATCCTCAGGTTTTAAATACATCCACTTGGTCAATAGAATAAAGTCCGCTCTTTTAATAGAATTAAATTGTTCCCGAAAACTACCCAAAGGTAAAAGTCCAGGTTGATGAATCAACATATCTAAATCTAATAGTAAAATATTTAAATCGCGATAAAGATATTGATGTTGAAACCCGTCGTCTAAAACAAACCCAGAAATATTAGAAGTATGCGCCAATGCATATTGGGCGCCTCGATATCTATTAGGATCTATTACAATCTTAGTCGATGGATTGTGTTTTTTAAGCAAAGTGGGTTCATCGCCAAATAAATCGGGGTGGCTTGCATCTGCAACAAAACAAGGGACGGAATTTTGTCGTAAGGTTTTAGATTTATAACCCCGCGTAAGAACACACAACTCAGGCCAATGTTTTAAAATTTCAAGAACCACTGCTGTTTTACCAGAGCCACCCACAGATATATTACCCACACTGATCACTGGAATACTTAAACGCTTTACTTGCAAAATTTTTAACTTGAAAGCCCAATTTTTTATTTGAACTATGAAACCAAATACTAGACTTAAGGTAAACAATATAGGCTGAAAAATAAAAAACCGAAGTAACTTTCTCATAAATATTTTAATACGGCTTCAGATACTAAAACAGCAGCTCCGTCGCCTTGTAGCTTAGCTTCTAAAAGTTCATAATCTTTGAGCATTTGATCTTTTACATTATCTGTATTGTTTAACAAGTTTATTAAAGCGGGAACCATAAATTCCGCACTCACAGTTTTTTGAAAAAACTCTTGGCAAATCTGTCGCCCTAATATTAAGTTAATCAAACCAAAGTTTTTTATTCCCGTTACAAAAATTTTTGCTAAAATTCCTGTAACTAAATTCATTTTATAAATAACTATCTGTGGTTTTTTAAGAAGTCCAACTTGTAGTGTCGCGGTCCCAGAAGCTGTTATCATAAAATCGCATAGGTCAATCATGCGCCAAGAGTCTTCTTTGATAAAGTGAATTGGGAAATCATAACTTCTGCTAAATCTATTCTTTAAATCTTCAATTTCAAAACCTGGTGCAACAAGAACGCTAATGTTTAAATTAGGTTTAAATTTTAAAAGTTTTTCAGCTGTATCAAGCATTGGATTTAACAGTCGATCGATTTCAGAATTCCGACTTCCTGGCATTAGGCCTAAATTTAAACTTCCATCTAATCCTATTTTTTTTCTAAATGCGGCTAAGGGAAATAAAGATTTTTTATAAGTCTGGTACTCTTCAAGTAGTGGGTGGCCAACATATTTGGCTTCGAGTCCATAATTTTTATAGAAATCAACTTCGAAGGGATGAACAACTAAAATATCATCAACATATTTTTTTATTTTATAAACACGATTTTTTTTCCAAACCCAAACTTTGGGAGGAATATAATAGACAACTTTAACACCAAGACTTTTTAAAGTTTGAGCTAACCTTAAATTAAACCCACCATAATCTAATAGCAACGCAACTTTTGGTTTTTTGGTTTTAACCATTTTAACAACATCGTGAAAGGCCCTTCGTATGTGTTGCTGGTTTTTTAAAACTTCAATCAAGCCCATGACTGCTAAATCTTCGGCAAAAGCTATACGTTTAAAACCCTTAGACTGCATCTCAAGGTTACCAATCCCCCAAAACTCAAGTTGGGGGTTATCAGTTTTCATTTTTAACATCACCTTAAGTGCATATTTACAGCTCGACTCTTCGGCAGCCACAATTAAAACTGAATCTTTATGGGATTGTGTAGCTACATTCAAAGTCGAGGATGTTAAGGTCATGCTTTTGCAACACCCCTTTCAGAGGAATTGATAAAATGAATTAATTTTTCGACATAGCTATTATGATCAACTTCAGACCTAATTTTTTCAATCAGCTCTTCTTTTGTGCCATTGGATTTAAGAAAAATACGGATGGCTTTATGAATTGTCGCAATAACGTCCGAAGTTAAGCCGCTTCGCTCAAGACCTACTTTATTTGTAACTGCACTGACCGCGTAAGTCCCACCATCTGGAACTCGTGCAATAGTATAGGGTAAAATATCTTTATTTACGCCACTAATTCCTGCGATATAACTATGTTCCCCTAATTTAACAAATTGATTAAAGTTACAAGCTCCACCAATTTTCACATGATCTTCGACAGTGACATGTCCGGCAAAATTAGTAGAGTTAGCCACCACAACGTGGTCGCCTAAAATACAATCATGGGCAATATGAACATAGGCCATAAACAAGCCATGATGACCAATTCGGGTCTCGCCAATCCCACTAAGAGTTCCCAAATTCACCGTTACGCACTCTCTAAAGGTATTATGGTCTCCAATGATCAATTTTACTTTTTCATTTTTATATTTCAAATCTTGCGGTCGGCCACCAATTACGGCTCCTGGATGGAAGATATTATGAGCTCCAATTTTTATATCAGCTTGCTCACAACCAATTGATACATGGCTTTCAAAAAAACAGTTGTCGCCAATAGACACATCACCCTCAATTCGACAAAAGGGTCCCACGGTTACATTTTTACCTAATTTTACTTGGGGTCCTACGACAGCATAGGGATGAATATTTGGTTCCACAAAAGCCTCGGATAAAATTTAGTTTATAAAAATTCTAATGAATAATCTGTTTTCAAATAGGATTGTTTACTGGACTGGCATAAGCCCAAAAAATCGACTCTGCAACAGTCACATTATTCACTTTTGCAACACCAACAAGTTTGTTCATTCTGGATTTTTCAGCAATTATCTCAACTGTCATTATCAGAGTATCTCCAGGTATGACAGGCTTTTTAAATTTCGATTTTTCAATACCTGCAAATAAAAAACTCATTTCGGGATCATCATCTAAATGATGACCTATCGCTCCGACTTGAGCCATAGCTTCAAGTATGAGTACTCCTGGCATCACTGGATTTTCAGGAAAATGACCTGGAAAAAAAGGTTCGTTAAAGGTAACATTTTTTAAAGCAATGACTTTGCGACCTACACGTCCCCCATTAGAGCTTGGTATAATTTCAATCACACGATCAACAAATAAAAAAGGATGCCGATGAGGTAGAATTTTAAAAATTTCATTAATGTTCATTTCACTCATAAAAGATCCAAAAAATTTCGCCACTTCGTCTATTAAAGAGAAAAGTAGCTATTAAGCATTTTAAAATATATTTTTATTTGTTCGTTTTTTTCTATTCTTTGTTTACTCGATATTTATTTTTTTGCTTTTTCGTAAGCTTTTACAACTTGGTCTGTTAAGTCGATCTCTTTCTTAGCAAAAAGCACTAAATTTTCCGATCGTTCTAAAACCATAGTATAGTTATCTTTCTTCGCGATCATATCAATTTGAGCTCTGATTTTAGTAACAATAGGCTTTAAGGCTTCTTCTTCTTTTTGTCTAAGCTCTTGCTGGCTTTGACCTAGAAGCTGTTGCAGATCATAAAATTCTTTTTGCAGCTCCATCTGTTTTTTTCTTGCGGTGGCTTCATCATAAATTGATGATTTCTTTTTAAAATCTTCACCTTTAGCTTTTAGATCGGCTTCCATTTTTTTCAACTTATCTTCTTTGCCTTTGGCAATGGCTTCTAAACTTTTTTTAGCTTTTTGCCCATCACTGGTCTGTTGAATTGCGAGTTGCATATCCACATAACCCATCTTAATCTCAGCGGCTTGAAGATTCATCGAGATAAACCCTAAAGACAAAATCAT
>JBGSLV010000038.1:0-4590 GCA_041740515.1 Bdellovibrionales bacterium
ATCAATAGGAAAGCCCCACTCAAATCTTAGGGGTCCAAGAGGAGAAATCCATCGGATCCCTGCTCCATAGGCACTTTTTAGTTTAGAGACCGATAGACTGTCTTCAGCTTGTCCTACGTCAAAAAAGACCACAGCTAGATAAGGCAAACAATAGCTACTTTTGTGCTTAGTTGAGAATACCAAGAATACCAAGCTAGCCGTTTTCGGGTTCTAAGCTGGTCAATATGCAAATTTTCATCTTTAAATTGGTGTTCATGCAAGGGCTTTTGGTCAAAAAGCTGTTCAGAGGGCTTAATTTAGGTTTTTTAGGCGAAGATCCGCCCCAAGGCTTTTAAAATGCCTTCATTTTTTTAATCTCAAACCGCCATATCAGTTATTTAACTGTGGCTATCATCAAACTTTTTGTATTCATCAAACGAATCCGGTGGCCCTCTTACAGGTAAAGTCGTTGGAGCCTTGGTTGGAAGTCCTAAGTGTGACAGAATCTTCTTAATCACTTTTGGGTCTTCAATCGCAGCGATGATCTTCATTTGACCACTGCACTTGGTGCATTTTGTGACGTCGATGTTGAACACTCGTTTTAGAAGCCTGGCCCAGCTGACTCTGGATTTACTTTTAGGTTTTGTTTTAGCCTCGATTAACTCGTCCACTAAGGATAGCTGTTTGGGTTTTGGAACTACTTCTGAGCGGTACTTGTAATGGGGCGCGAAAACTCCAGCGAACCTAATCAAGTGGATTTTAGGCCTTGGTACAATGGCTGCTAACCGTTCCATGAGTTCAAGCTGGGTCATTGCGATTTTAGTGGTGCCATCATCATAGGCCTTCTTTAGGGTGTAGATAACTTGTCCTGTTGAATTTAGACTTAATCGATTAAGTGCAACCGCTGGTCTTGCGATATATCGGCAAAGCTTTTCGATTTTACTTCGATCTGTACCGTTCATGGCAACGCCAGCGTGAAGGGAAAACCCAGCGTTTTTTGCCACAAGGCCCAACCCTGTTTTTTGATCAACTTCTGGAACTGTTTTTAAGGTCAGAGCCTTTTTGCCCTTATTGGGTCCCATGGTGAATCTGTAGGTCACACTTCCAGATTGAAGGGTTGATAATGAGTCCTCGTCGTCATTTATGTTAAGACGTAAATGGTCTTCTTCGTCTTTGACAATTAAGCCCCGTTTTTCAAACAGCTTTATTGTTCGCTTGATGATTTTGTTTAAGACTTCGTTTAGTTCTTCATGGGTTGGGGCTTTAGTGATGTGAAATCGGGTTGGTTTTTTGTCTTGATCTAATTCATACACACCATCGAGGAAAAGTTGATGGAAATGGATGTTTAAGTTGATTGATCCACCAAAGCGTTGGATCAGAGTTACAGTTCCAGTTTTGACTTCAGCTCTTTTGAAGCCTGCTTTTTTACATAGATGTTGTGAAATGGTTTTTGTGACGATATTTAAGATCTCGGTCATAATCTTAGGTCTGACGGCAAGTAGCAGTCTGATTTGGATGGGAAAGCTAAGCACCCATTGACGAATTGGCTTAATCGGCAAAACTTCGTCCACTAAGTGGATGGCGGTCTCGGCCATTCGACGAGCTCCGCAAGAGGGGCAAAAGCCACGACGCTTGCAGGAAAAGGCGACCAAGTGATCATTGGGACAAGACTCGCATTTAACCCTCAAAAACCCGTGGGCTAAGATCCCACACTTAAGGTACTCCCGAAACTCCTTTTCAACGAAGTCCGGTAAGGGTTTGTTATGTTCATCGTTTGCAAGCTTTAGAAATGTTTCCAGATTTTCTTGGATGATTATGTAAAGGACTGTGTCTTCTGGGCAATGGCGCTCATAGGTGTAACCACCAAGGGATTTTGCTTGCTCCATGGGATGGTGGTGTATGCAAGCTTGGGTTTGGTTTTAAGGCTGTGGTTTTAGTAATGGCAGTGAATTAAGGGTCGCTTTTGTGACCGGGCTTGGTTTAGTCCGGACATTAAGTCAGAGTGTTCCTGTTGGGGGTTTTGATTTTTAACAAGTGATTAACGACTTAAAAATCCTTGGCAACTAAGACTTAAGTCCCGACCCTGGCTGGTCATTTCTTTTGGTATTGTATTTAGCCAGGAATTTAATCCGACAATAGAATTAATCTCTAAAGGTGCTTCGTTTAAAAAAGGATTAAACTCTTGTGGTAGTCCAGGGTAAGCCTCGCGAAGTGGCATAAAGTCTTTCCCTTTAATTAAGCCGATCACAACATATTTATTAGTTACTGGTACTTTTAGCGAAATCGGGCCACCTGACCAACCATCCTTTATAATTTCATGTCCAGTTGATAGAAATTGAACACTTGCAGAGTCTGAATGGATCTGTTGTGCTTGCAGAGTTTGGGTTCGTTCATCAAAGATAAGTTCTCTAGCGAGCAAAGTAGATGATACTCCATCTAAGCGTTGTTCTGTACCTGTAGGTTTACCCAAAATCCTAACTACACCATGGCTTGTGATAAACTCTTCACCTCCATTATAAATTTCTGAAAAAAGGCCCACAGTTCTATTATAGTCCGAAAAATCAGGAAGAATATAATCGCTCATTAATGAGTTTGGAGCATCAAGGTATGCAAAGTCATAATTTCTTGAACCAATTCTATCATAACCATTGGCGGCGGTTTCTAAATATTTTGGATGGACGTTAGGGTTTGAAGTGGCAACATCAATATATTGACCGTTTTGCATGACTTTAATATTTATTAAAGTCGTTCTGTCGAAAGTTTCTGGATGAACAAAAAGGTGTGCGGCTGTAAATATTTTTCCATCTACATAAAACCCTGAGGCCGAGTGTACTTGGCCATCCGGTACCCTGAATTCTATGATAGTAAAACCATCAGGTACATTTGCCGAAGCATTTTGGTTAATTAGGATCAACATTAAAATAAATAAACTTTTCATATCTCTGCACCTTTATTAATAAAATACGCAAAATCTATACTCAAAAACCCAATCTCATTGATCAAAAAATTCTTATAAACTCAAATCAAATATACGAGGGCTTATGGGCTTGGGTCAAAATTAATGAGGTTTTGATCTAAGTTGGGCACATAAGCTGTGTCTTTTGATTATTTTTTTTGAATTTTGAAAAAGTACAAAAAATGTCATTTTGAATATGTGGGGTGACAAAAGTTGCAATTTAAAAATCGAGATTTTCTAAATTTTTGGTCATTTTTAACGTGTATTCCCGTTAATTTTGATCTTAAAAGCATTGGGTTTTGTAGCGCGCCCGCTGTCGCATTACACTCCAGTGTTACGAAAAATTGGCACTTTGGTTGTCGACCTGCTTGGTTATCGGTGGAACTGACTTATTTATGGACCAAAAGTTGCAGCTCGCAAGGAGTGACAAAAAAAGTGATTCTATTTATTCGAAGGACAACTTTATTACTTATCCTTAGTGGAAATGCGGCTATAGGACAAACTCGTCCTGCCCGAACCGACATTGATCAAAGGCTATCCCTCCTCCTTAATGAATGTTTCTCCGATATAAAAGAAGTTGCCGAGGAGATCTCGGTAGTATTTCCTCCAGATAAATTCCATTACCTAATGGTCGGACGCTCACCTACTCCGATTACTGCATACCTGGAACTAAAAGGACTAACGAATATCACCACGGTGCCTTTGTCTTTTCACGCGTTTGGGTCGATCTCGTCAGACGAAAATCTTTATTTCAGACATTTTGGGAATTATCTGCCGCCTGAAGAGAAGCTCCGGGGAAAAACAATCCTCCTTGTCGACTTCACTGAGCAGGGAGAAAGCTTTCTAAGATCTCGCATCCTGTTTGTGAACTATTTTAAAGATAGGGACATTCCGGTCCAATCTCTGGCTCTGATTAGTCCGAATGCTTTCGCTGAGCATATGCTTGCTCGCTTTGGTAACGGCATTCTTATGCACAACAATCTCGGATGGGCTTTGGAAAATCTAGACTTTAAAGATTACTCAGAATACGGCACGTGCGCGATAACAACTTCGTGCGAAAATGCCCTCATACCTCGTCAATTCCCCCGTTCTGAGTACTGCAAGTTTAAAGCGGAATTGCAGCGTATGATGAAGGTAGATCGCAAGCCCTATATTCCTGGCACCATCCAAATAGAAAAACGAAAGATTAGAGCTTCGTAGCATTGTTCGAATAACACTAGTTAAAGATCAAAATTTAATCAGATCTATTGCGCCTTTTTAAACACGAATAGGCGTTAGGTTTTGTTCATGAACACACACCTTTTTGACCTATACTTAATCGAAAAAACTTATTTACGTGCCTACTACCTATCGTACCGTTTTAATTTGAATCCAGAAAATATAATATGGCACGGATGCTGCATTCTTATTTAGGTTGTGCAGTTAACTTATGTCATTTGTTTTCCGAAGTAAAAGGGGATGTAATGTTTAAGAAATTTGGAGGAATTGTATTCTATGGAATCATTTCTTTGGGTCTGGAATTCCCCAAAAAAAGTGGACAGTTTTCTCTAAGAAATTAATTGTTTAAACTGCCTTGGACTTTTGTAGTCCAGCGAACTGTGTCTTCTTTTAGTGTTATACCAAGTTTCAATATATTCAAAGACCATTTGTCTAAG
>JBGSLV010000039.1:0-1546 GCA_041740515.1 Bdellovibrionales bacterium
AAGGACAAGGATGAAAAGGACTTATAAACGGGAACTCAAGGGACCTGCATCTCCATATCCTCGCAATAACACGGTCTGGAACGTAACTTAATGAGACACTTTTTAAAACTGAGTCCTTAAGTTAACGGCATTAAGTTACAAAAGTGTATTATTTGTTTACGGGTGTTTAACATTAATTGTAAGTGCACGAGCCATTTTCATCTTAAGTTTAAAAAAGCTATTAATTTTGAAGATTTAAAGCTGAATCTATTGGCCCAATAGTTGAAAGCTAAATTCTATATAACTTATTTTATTTCTAAAATAAAAGGCCATTTTATGAACTCGGGTTTAAAGCTTACAACATATTTTATAGGACTAAGCTTGCTTTGGTCCTCGTCAAGTTATGCTCGAAACCAAATAGAAGCGGCCCATAATCCTGCGATTACAAAAAACGAACCTTTAAAAACTTCTTTAAACACGACTCAAGACCCATTTACTATTTTTAAAACTCAACTTTTACCTTTTATGCAAAAAAACTGCAGTGAATGTCATGGTGATAATGCAATTTATCCTGTGGGTCCTAAGCACTCGGCGTCTGAACCTAAAATGGCCTTCGAGGTATTTACAAAGCTGACAGATCCAAGTGATTATAAAAATTCTAGATTCATTAAAGTGGCCAGTAACAAGCATTACTGCAGTGACCACAACTATAACTGTGATAACCAAGAGCTAGTCAATGCCGAACTGAACAGGCTCTTTATCAATTACGTGGGGGCTGTAACGGCTCTACCAAAAGCTGATGCTAATACTAATAGTATTGAAAATGCTAATTTAAGTGCAAACCGAATTCATACGACTAACCCTATGGCTTTAAACCAAAAATCTTCCCAGGGTGAACCTTCACAATTTAAAATAAATCCGAGTGAACCCACGACCCATAAAGAGCAACTCCAAGTGGATAAAGTGGCATTGACGATGACAACCAAAGTTCGTGTTTATAGACCGGACTTTGTCAAAGTGGTTCATATCTCTTTAAGCACGGCTCAAAAGATCGATCTTACCTTTGATGGTATTGAAATTAAAATCAATGGCCATCTACCCACCAAAGCCACAGGATTTGAATCTATGTCCAGAGATTTGTCCTTTGATGGCCTGGGGATGATGACCACAAAACTAACCCTAACACGAGAAGTGATTTTAAAAGCTAAGCCTGGGGATGAAGTCACAATCAAATTATTAGGCCTAAGATCTAAAGATTTAAGTCCCTTGGTTAAGGCTTGTAAAGACCAAACCTACGCTCAGAAATCCTTAGATTTTACTCAACCTTATTTACCCTTAATCTCTTCTATGGTTTACGGTCATGAAGGCTATGGAAATTTAAACAGAAATCAAATCGAAGAAAGTTCCAAACGCAGTCCTAAACAGCGGTTTTTTCTAGAATTTGTGGGAAAAATGTGGATAAGTTAGCTAGACCTTTAAAAAAAAAGCCCCAGACAACCGCCTGAAATTCTGATTTGATTTTTGTAGAACCAAAACATCAAAAAGGAGCATCAGGCATGGACGCCAA
>JBGSLV010000040.1:0-9357 GCA_041740515.1 Bdellovibrionales bacterium
AAAAAAGTGGAGCTCGATCCTAGAGATTATCTTTTGGAAACTGTCAGATCCGCAGCTAAAAAATCAGAACTCTTCACGCCTTTTGAAATGGCGACAAATTTACGCTCCCACCAACCCGCTTAAAGTTTGGGTTACGATTTAACTCAAATTTAATTTTTAAGAACTTAAATTTTTCGCAACTTTTTCAGTCTTAAATTTTAAAGCTACTTTAATATGAAGGGCGCTTAAAATTTCAACAAGCTTATCTAGCGTCATGTGAGAAAGTTGACCGTTAAAAACTTTTGAAACCCTATCATGTGTTAAACCTGGAACCATTTTAGACAACTTCCGTTGGCTTATTTTTCTGTCCTCACATACGCTTTTAATTTTTTCAATAACTTAGGATTTCATAATGATGAGTTGGTAATTAACACCCATCATTCCTGCGAAATCTTTTAACTCTTTAGTGTCAATTTTTTTCATTTTTTAATGGTAGTATAGTTACTAACGTTTATAAAGTTTAATTTTTTGAAATATTGGACATCAATGTTTACTATTGTGAATTAATTAAATAATCCCGAATTATGTAAGGAAATCCTAACAAGCTTAAAATTTTTCTTGTTATTGTTATTTTTAAAGTGTCTAAATAGGTCCATAGAAGCTTTGGGAGGCAGTTATGGGGCTTAATTTAAAAAAATATAAATAAAATCATTTAGTTACCCTACCCCCCGATTCCCTTCAAAAATCCAAACTACCCACATACTACGTGCATGGTTAGTTTGGATTTTTGAAGGGAATCGGGGGGTATAGAGATGTGTGTTGTTGGGTTGGGGTTGAAAGAGAATTGAAGGGGAGAAGAAGGGGTAATGGTAAGTTTACAGGAAAGAGATTTTTTGATTTTAAAGTGGATTTTGGAGATGAGGTTTTCTAATTTAGAGTTAGTTAATGAAGGCTTTTTTTCTGATAGTTCACCAAGTATGGCAACAGCTAGAAGCCGAATAAAAAAGCTTTTAGATGAAGGGTATTTAAAAAAAGTTAATGGATATGACCAGACAACAAAAGCTTATTATATAGGCACAAAGAAATCGTACAGAACACTTTTAGAAAAAAGTCCTGATAAAATATTACCAGCTCCAATAAAGGAAATCTCGGTTCAAACTTTTGAGCACGATAGAAGAGTCTCAGAGTGCAGGCTAATTTTAGAAAAACAGGGACGTGCGACCAATTGGATTAGTGAAAGGGGTCTTAAAGCTATAATGGCTGAAAGGTCTCAAAAAATTAATAAAGAGTTTCTTCCAGATGCTATTTTTACGACTTCAATAGGTAATCCATGCGCTTTTGAGTTTGAGTTAAGCCCTAAGACCTCAAAAAGGTATTTTCACAAGGTTGAAAGGTTTAGAGAGGTTATGGAAGAAGAAAAGGGACTGTTTTCGTTATGTCTTTTTGTGGTGTCGTCTGAATTTACTTATAAAACATTAAAACAATTAACAGAACCTTATGGAAATAGGTTTAAGGTTCAAAGATACGGGGAGTTGGTCAGTGGGAGCCAATAATAATAAGGGCATTGATAATCAAGTGGCAGTAAATGAGTCTTTCACCGTTATGATGGTGATATTGGGTGTTTTAATCTTTTTTCTTTTTCTACCCACCGTAATTTTGGCACTAACTTTTTCATATATTTTTTACGTTATGTATAAAGATGAAGAGTCTGGATTTATGTCAAAAATTTATAAGTGTTTTGGTGTAGTTTTAGTTTATGCGGGCTTTACGGTTTTAATGACAAGGGCTTTAGAGATAAATTCTGGTTATATATTCGAGTATTTAAGTTTTAGTAAAAACCCAAAGGCTTTGTTTAATAGTTATATGAAGCTCTATGAAAAAATAGTTTTAGTTCTTCCTGTTTTGGGTTTTGCACTTTTTTATATGAAAAAACCAGAATTAGATGTGCCCGCCAGGTTATTAAATCAATCAAGTTTAGCTTTAGTTGGCCCTGTGGGTTTATTTTATGATTTTGCTGGAACAGGAAAATTTGGGTATATATTCGCACCTTTATTAACTGGATTAGCTCTTTTCGGCTTTTTTACGATGGGACTTTTTTCTTTAGTAAATGAGCCGTTTTCTGAATACGAATTTATTTTAAGGGTTTTATTTTTAAGTTCATTAATTTTAAGTCTTAATACAGGCTATTTGTTTTTAAAAATTCTAAGTAACAACTTAAGTTTTGGTTCAGTTCACAAAGCTTTTCAGATTGTTGATATAGGTCAAATTGGAAGAAAAAAACTTTCACTTACTTGGCGTGATATCAATCACCACATACATATTTTGGGGCAACCAGGTAGTGGAAAAAGTGTTCTTTTAAGGTCTTTTTATTCGTCCTTGATTAGAAATAATATGGGCTTACTCATGATTGATCTAAAGGCTGATGCAGAGGTTTTATCTGAGATCACGGGTGAAGTAACGGCCGTCGGAAGAGCATGTGACTTACAAATCATAGATTTAACAAAACCAAAACTCTCGGTTGGATATAATCCACTCCTATTAGGTGGAGCAACCGAGCTTAAAGATAAATTCATGCAAAGCTTTGAGTGGTCAGAGGAGTATTATAAAAAAGTCTCTGAATCTGCCATTTTAACAGTAATGAGGGGGCTTGTTGTTGTTCGGGATGATCTAAAGCTTACTCCGTCTGTAGTTGATTTACTGGAAGCCTTAACCAACCCAATATCTACCGAGATTTTAGCGGATCAAATTGGCGAAAGAAATCTTGAAGTTAAAAAAGATTTAAGGACATTGGCAAAAAACCTTAAGGACAAGGAGCATTTTAAAGCTCTTTCAGGATTTAGGGTGGATTTAGAAGTGATGGTTAAGTCTGAGTTCGGTGAAATTTTAAACGACGAAAGGTCTATAAATTTATATGAATCTGTGACTCAAAATAAAATCATTTATCTATTGTTAGACTCTCAAACTTACGGGGTTTCGGCTCAAAGACTTTCTCGAATGATCTTAGCTGATTTAAGAGCTGTCAGTGGAAGGTTAGTTAGTTATGTTGAAAAAGAAAAAAGGCCTAAGTTTACAGTCA
This sequence comes from Bdellovibrionales bacterium, assembly GCA_041740515.1. Taxonomy (GTDB): domain Bacteria; phylum Bdellovibrionota; class Bdellovibrionia; order Bdellovibrionales; family UBA1609; genus JAMLIO01. The sequence goes on from JBGSLV010000040.1 coordinate 3,056, forward strand.
TTATAGATGAGTTTTCAGATATCGTATCTAATTTGTCTTTAGGTGAAGTCTTTACGGGTTTTTTAAATAAATGTAGAGGATCAGGAATCGGTGTAATTATAGCCCATCAGTCTTTAGGGGATTTTAAAGATGATAAATTAAAGACTCAGATTTTAGATTCAACAGAGACGATTTTTAGCTTTATTCAAAAAGATCCATCGACAATTGATCTGCTTTCGTCACTTGCTGGGACTGGTTTAAAGGAAGAAAAAACCTATCAGATCACAAATCAAGGGGTGTTATTTGGTGATACCAATACGGGAATGGGGTCAAAAAAGTATGTTCATGAGTACTTAATCCATCCTAATGAATTTAAGAATTTAAATGTGGGCGAATGTATTTATATTGCTAAAAAACCATCGAGGCATGGAAAAGTAAGGGTGGATAACAGAAAGGTTTCAGAAATGAAGCCTTCAGAAGAGTTTTTTAAAAAGATGAAACAGAATATTTCTAAAGCGAGTAAGGCTTTAGGGTTGTCTGAGATTAAGATTTTTGAGTCAAATGAGAAAGAAGTTGGTAACGGTGAAATTAAGATGCCGAAAGGTTGGAGCCAGCCTCAAAAAGTTGATAGATCAAGAAGGTCTAAAATACCGCCTGATTTTCAGATTTAGATTGTCGTTTTGAGGGCTTTTTTTTGTCAATTAAAACCGCACCTTAAACAGTTTTAATGTGCTTAAGTGCGAAATACTGCATTTATAGCATTGGGTTTTAGGCATAGTTTATGAATATATATTGATATTATTAATTTGCTAAAGGAGCCCAATGAAGTCTTTAATACTTTTATCAATATTATTTTTTTCTTTTAGTAGTCTTGGACAGAGCTGGAAAAGTGCAAGTTGCTCTTGGATTACTTCAACTTCAAATACAACTAATTCTGGGGCTTTTAATTCTAATGATGCACTTGTACCAAAAATTTCCGGTAATCAATTAGGTGCATGTAAAAATTTGATAGTTTTATCGCGAGCCCGAGGATCAGATCATCACCGAGAATTAGGAGATATGGCTTATATACAAGGGGACAGCGAAATTTTGTGTAAATATAAGGTAATAAATTATTTACCAGAAGGGAGTGAGCTTTACGAAACTGCCGAATATCTCTGGTATCGACTAATATCTGGCAGTGTTGACGCTGATTTCAATGTGATTTGGGAACAATTTTTTTCAGAAGCCAAGGTGAAGTCTACTTTGTTATTTGATTGTGGTGGGTTAACATCTTGAAGCTCGATTAAAACTCTATTGTCAAAAGCCTTTGAATCAATTTATTAAATCTTATTTTATTATTTAACCCCTTGTTAGAAATCTAAAGATTCATCGTTCTATCATGCATTTATAAAAAAACCACTTCTTGTTAAAAGGTGGTTTTTTTTCATTTTAAAGCACTAGATATAGTGAATTAATCCGTTTAGATTTTTTTTGTTTAAGGGAGTTCTTTTAAATCGATGATTTAAGACTATAGCTTATGATTAAAAGCTATAGAAAGGACGTATTTTAAAAGTCATAAGGTTTTTATACAGCGGATGGGTTATAAAGATTTGGTTCTATTCATGAAACCAAATGCCGATAAACACTATCCTCTGGCTCGGTAATTGCTCTATATTGCGGTATGCAACTTAATGAAACCTGGTGCTCTTTGAAAGCAATTTCTTCGTATTTAGTGACAATTTTTGTTGTCGGCTTTCCCTCAATTGGCAATACAGCGCAAATTGATCTGACACCAGAACTCAATAAAGAAAATCTTATCGTGCAGCAATATTCCAAAGCATCTGTAGCTTTAACATTGTATGCGGCAAATGACACCCCAGATATGAGTAAGACATTCTGCTCGGGAGTGATAATAGTCCATCAAAATAAGAGATATTTACTTACAGCTAGCCACTGCCTAGATGATCCATTTGACCGCATTGCCGTCGTTCAAAATTATGAAAAATCAAGATTAAATATTGTAGACCAAATTGTTCATCGGCGAATTCTGGGAATCCTATATTCAAATCCTTACTTAGATATTGCCCTTACAACACTTTCGGAAATTGATTCAAACTTAGATAATAATCTTGGGCGCTATGGGATTCCTTTCCCTCCCAATCTTCCACCAGCAACACAAGGTAAGGCTTTTATAATTGGATATCCCGGCGGAAGAACGAAAACGATGTCTTACGATTGTATGTATGTGCGCACGATGCGAGAGCAGGCCAAAATAACTAATTTTTGTGAAGCAGAACCAGGTTTTTCTGGATCACCTTTAGTTGATTCGATATCAGGGGAGCTGGTAGCAATCGTTAGCAGCATACGTAGAACGGGCATTATTTATGACAAAGCAGTGGATTTGTCACTCGTGCGAAATATTCTTTTAAATGCTTTAAACCGAGTAAGTATTAATGAGTCGTTTCAACAGGACGATTTTACTTTTTTAATACCGGGCTTTGGATATGAGCTATCTGGCATTTCTTATTATCATCGACAGCTTGATTTTAATGGCAACAATGAAAATTTAGCGAAACAAGACCTTGCTCGAATGTTTAGACGTTTGGATCACCTTATCAAATTATACGGCGTAGTACCTGAACTCATAATTGAGGAAAAAATTATGAAGCAGGGGAATGGTAGGCCATTTGTAACTACTACGAATACGGGTGTTTGGTTTAATTCAATATCAATTCGACCTCGCCAAGGCCTTAACAAAGATTCATTTTCATACGGTGATTCATTTGAAAATGACATGATTGATCGTGAATTACTACAATCACTAAGGGCCAATGGAGTGTTATTAAAGACTGAGTAAACCCTAGTGGGAATTAGGTCTGTTGTGATTGAACAAAACTCCTTATTTAAAACACACTGACTGTATACAAAATCTTGGAAAAAATGATTTCGTCCCAAAAAAAAATTTTTTGGGGCGATTTTTTTAACAAGTCTAGTTATAATAATTTAATCTTGCTCAATGCTAATATTAAAACAATAATTTTAATATAAAGTTAGCATCGGGGGATTAATGTTTGATGTATCTAAAGTGAAAGTGGCTGAACTTGCAACAATAGCAGACTGTAAACCGCCTGTTATTTCAAGAATGTTTAAATCTTTGGAAGAACCTTTGATTGAAAAAAAAAATAATAGGATCACTGGGATATCTCCTGAACTAATCGAAAGTTATTTCCGTAAAAGAGGTTTTAATGACCTTTTTAAAACAACAATAATTTTATCAAATTCAACTGTGGGTGGAACTGGCAAAACAAGCACTGTTTTGGCTATGGCAGGATCTTTAAGAAGGATAACTGACAGAAGTAAAGCTGTAATTATGATTGATTGCGATAGCCAGGCTTCTGCTACGCAAACGGCACTTGGATCTGCAATTCCTGATGATAAACCGGTTTTACTTGATTACTTTGAAGGACGAGCCTCTTTAGATGAAGTTCTTTATAGAGTTTCAAATCCAGAAGAAAATATTTTTATTATTGGATCTAACCTTAATAACATCTATATGGACAAACATTTAAACTCTCCAAAGGCCATTAAGGATTCTATGGCAAAGCTTTTCAAAGAGCTGATTTCTAGATTTGGCGAAGGTTGTAGAATATTAGTTGATACACCTCCACAGCTATCAACCTCTACAAGCAGCACAGTTTGTGGGATCTCTTCAATGATTAAGGAAGGGTATGACCTTCAAGCTCACTATATTATTCCAATAAGACCAGATTCTTATAGCTTAAAAGGAGCAAGTATTTCGGTAAATGAGAAGACTGAAATTCTAGAGACCTTTGACCTTCCAGATATTAAAACTACCTGTTTTCTTACAGCTTTTGATAAACGAATGAAGGTTGGCGTCGAAATTATGAGGCAAGCCCTTCAAGACGATAAACTTCAAAATCTTTTATCACCTGTAATGGTAAGATACTCTTCAGAAATTTCTAAAGCTTCATTAGATAATAAAAATATTTTTTCTGATAGCAGAGCGACGCCAGCAACAAAAGACTACATGGATTTGACCTTGTACGTCTTGGGTTATGAAGGGAAACAAGGACATTCCTAATGGCTGATTTGAAAGAGTTTGCCCTTAAAAAAGGGATTAAAATTAATGACAATATTAATAAACCAAACATCTCTGATGATGGTTTAAGTGCTAATGCCCAAAAAGTAGATGAAAAAGAGGCTTTTAAAAAACCTATAGGTAAGAGAAGGCCTTGGTTGTCAGATGAAAATTCTGATTCAACACCTGAAAAAGTAGAGACAAACTGGAGACAAACCGAGGACAAAGTAGAGACAAAAAATCCTCAGAAAATCAAAAGTGGAGACAAAGTAGAGACTAAACCGAGGACACAACCAGAGACAAAGTGGAGACAAACTGAGGACAAAGTAGAGACAATTTGTGATTTTTCAAGCCTTGTAGGTCTTCAACGAAAACTCCTTTTAATTGTTTACTTTTCAATAAGAAAAAACCAGTCAACTTTAAGTGAACAGTTAAGTGTTGATTATTTAGCTCAATACTCTGAAAGCAGCTCCAGTTCTGTTAAAAAGACAATGCAAAGGCTAGGAAATAAAGGTTTTTTAAACAGAGAATCTTTTAAAAATGGTCGGGGTGGATGGACGATTTATTCAATACCAAAATCTATTTACCAAGACCTTCTTCATAATGAAACTGGGGACAAACTAGAGACAAAGTGGAGACAAACTGAGGACAAAGTAGGGACTAAACTAGAGACAGAACCGAGGACAAGCCCTCCTTGTAGTAGTAGTAATATTAATAATATATCTACAACTACAGAAGATGATCTTTGGGATAATTTGAATTTTGATGAAGTCTCGGAATTTAGAATTTCAAGAGCTCTTCTTAATCGGGTGTTAAACAAAAATCCTGAACTTGATTTTGAGGCCGTATCTAAATTTTTAAACAGACTTCCTCAAAGATTAAAAGATCCAAAGAAACAAAGGATTAATAATCCCATTGGATTTTTTATTGATTGCTTAAATCAGATCGCAAGAGGGGAAGAGCCTTTAGCCGACATTGTTTCTGATGATGAGAAGTTGTTGGAAAAGATGATCAAAGAAAAAAAAGAATCTATGCTTAGAAAAAAGGCATTAGAGGAAGAATTGTTTGAACTGGAGTTTACGGAGTGGGAGTCAAACTTAGATGCCGCTCAAAAGCTTCAAATTTGCCCTGAGACAAGTTTTTCAAAGTTAGGCAGCCAAGTGTATAGGCAGACGCTCAAAAGCTATTACAGGGAGAATATGAAAGAATTTGAAAGCGCCAATGTAAATGCAAAAAATCTAAGTATATAAGATACTGAGTGATTGTAGGAATAACTCCTTTTTGAACAAACAATACTGAGTTTTTGTTGTTTCAAGCCGATTCAGGGGGCTTGCAACATTGTGTCATATATGACACAATGTTAAAATGATAGTTGTTGAAAGAACTGAAGATTTCCAGCATTGGTTTGAAAAAGAAACTTTAAAATCTCAAGCCCAGATTGAAACAAGAATAATTAATATACAACTTCATCATCATTTTGGAGATGTGAAAAATCTAGGGGATGGCTTGGCCGAGCTTCGCTGGAAAAATGGTCGACGTATTTATTTTTCAGTTGTTGAAGACACAGTTATTTTATTACTTATAGGAGGCATTAAAAATGCACAAAACAAAGACATCAAAAAAGCAAGAGTTCTCTTTAAAAGATATGCCAAAGATGAAACTTAAAAGTGGTGTGAAGGTAATTAAAGATAATTCAATACAGAATTTAAAAAGCAAAACAAGAGTCCGAAAGATTTTGAGTGAATGTCTTTTCTCAAATGATATGGATACTTTCCGAGAGGTTTTAAAAGCGCATCTTGAAGTTAGAAATATTAGTAATTTCTCAAAAGAGACGGGCTTTCCTAGAAAAACTCTTTATAGAATTCTTGAGCCTGATAGTAACCCAACACTAAAGAACATAACAAAACTTCTTAATAACTTGTGCGCTTAAAAGTATCCAATGAAAATCATTTTAGACAAACAAACTGGAATGTTAAACATAAAATTAAAAGAAGAGCCAAGTATAGAAAGTGCTGAAATTGGGAATGGTGTTATTTTCGATTATAACGCTAAAGGCGAAATTGTAGGCATTGAAATTGAAGACGTTCACCAGATTGATTTAACGTAACCAAGAAATAAAACAGGTCCTATAAATCCCAAAGTATATTTGATAAGTGAACCTCAATCAGAGGTGACCAAATGACAAATAATAATGAATTAATGGAACTTGCAGTTCAAGTGTTTGAATTTCGAAAACAAAATG
>JBGSLV010000041.1:0-2864 GCA_041740515.1 Bdellovibrionales bacterium
GTAGACACTCCTAAAATTCAACAATTCATCGGAACTAAGAATTTTAAGACTTAAACCCATAGCTTCCGGGTTCTTTATAATTTCTTCTAAATCCGCTAAAACCAATGATTCGTTTAAAGTATAAACTCTGCCAAACAAGCCTGTTCGGTAAAAGAATCTCCACGGACTCTGTATACCTTCACTTAAATTGTCAGTTGCTCTTTTGACAATTTCCGTAACGGTTTGGCGGTAGGCGCGCATGTACTTTAAAAAGATTGGATAATTTACTAAATGACCCATCAAATCATGAGCTGATACATCGTAACCATCAATTCGAACAGGAAAATACCCCTTAGACAAAGCGGCGTAAAGAGCCTTCCCAGGAGGCAAGGTTGATCCATAAGCAGTAACCCAGAAATAAACCAGGTTCTAGAAATCACAAAGTACATTTGATAAGTGAACCTCAATTGGAGGTGTCAAATGACAAATAATAGTGAGTTAATGGATCTTGCAATTCAGGTATTTGAATTCCGAAAACAAAATGGTTTTTCAAAAAAGCTTTCCGATGAGATCCAAAATCAAGCCGCACGAATTTGCAAATCCGGAGTTACAGCCTACGCTATTGGAAAAGCGATTGGTGTTCCAAGAAACACAATTGCAGATTGGACAAAAAAGCTTTTAATTCAATACAAAGATGTGGACGAAAATACAAATCCATTCTCAGAAGTAAAAATCGTAAGTGAATCTAAACCAAAATTGGAAATTAAATTATCTGCATTGATCAAAGGTTGTCATGTAGAAATTGTTGGCCAAGATTATGCTTTACTTCAAAGACTTTTAAAAAAGATAAGTCACTGATGATTATAGATACAAAGAATCTAAGAATTTTCATTTATCAAGAAGTCATTGATATGCGCTGTGGTTTTGAAAAGCTACTTCACTTCACACGTGACAAGATAAAAAACGATGTGAACCAAGGACATCTTTATTTATTTTTTGGCAAAAACAGAAGGCGATTGAAAGCACTATTTTATGATGGCACAGGATTGGTCCTTCTTTCAAAAAAGATCGAGAGCGGAAGGTTTATGCACATTACAGAACTTGGGGATATTCGAGAAATCACAGTTCAAGAATTTAAGCAGATTTTTAATGGTGGCCTAATTGTTAGACCAAAAGTTGAAAGAAGTCATGTAACGCAAGTGGGGCAAGGTTTACTTCCTAAAGGCGTGTCTTCAAACTTTAACTATGCATCCAATTGAAAAAGAAAATGATCCTAGAATTTTAAAAGGCATGGTCATGCTAATGGATGCAGAAATTAAGCGTCTGAATGATTTAGTTTTAAAGATCAATTCAGAAAAAGCAAAATCTGAACAAGTAGCCTTTGGGTATGAAGAAAGTCTTAAGATTTTAAGAAAGAAGTTTTTTGGTAAGTCCTCTGAAAAATCAATTCGTGACAGATTTAGATCTAATAAAGAAGCCGATGCTGAAGTGCTACTTCATTCCCAGAATTTAATTCCGCCATTAGAGAAAAACAAAACCAACAAACTTTTTGAAGAGATTCAAATCCATGAAATGACAGATGCTGAGTTAAAAACTGCAAGCCTTGAGTTTGGTTTAGAAAATCCAGAATCAGACCAGTGGGAAAAGGTTAATAACTTTTTTGAAGATTCAGTTGAAATAGAAATCTTAGAGAGATCTTACAAAAAGATTAAACATCGAAGACAAAAATACAAATTAAAATCTAAATTAAATAATCTAGATAAAGAAAGTGTGATCATCACTGCAGAAGGACCAACTAAGCTTTTGCCAGGAAGTAGTTATTCGATTGATTTTGCAGTGAGCAGTATTGTAGATAAATATTTAAATCACATCCCTTTAGAAAGACAAGTTCGAATGATGAACTCACTTGGTTTAAAATGTATGAACACCAACACGCTTTATAATTTAGCAAGTGTGGTTGCAGTTTATTTAGAGCCAGTAGCTGAAAAAATAAAAAAAGATATTTTAAGTTTAGGTTTAGTTCATTCCGATGAAACACCTTGGCCTATAAATAACAATAAAGATTCAAATGGATACATGTGGATTATCTCGAACCAAAAAGGATCACATTATAAATTTGAATCTACAAGATCAGGCCTTGTGATCAAAGAAACATTAGGTGATTACAAGGGAACCATTATGAGTGATGGGTATTCTGGTTACACTCAATTTAGAAAGGAAAATTCAAGTATAACGTCAGCACTTTGCCATGCCCATGCCAGACGGTACTTCTGGGATGCAAAAGAGACTTATCCAGAAGCAGAAGAATATATTAAACTTTATGAAGAACTTTTTTTAATAGAACGAAGTGCTAAATCATTTGATGAATTAAGAATTTTAAGACAAGAAAAATCAAAAATAATAATTGATAAAATGTACAATTGGCTTGGAGAAAATTTAATCCACGCCAGGCGAGAGACAAGTTTTTTGAAAGCCATCAACTACAGTTTAAAAAACTGGAAAGAGCTGACCTTGTTTTTAGAAGATGAAAGCATTCCTCTCACGAACAATGAAGCAGAAAGAACTATTAGACATGCGGTGATGGGTCGAAAGAATTTTTACGGATCTCGATCAATAAACGGTGCCGATGTGACGGCTTTAATTTACACTATCATTGAATCCTGTAAAAAGGTGGAACTTGATCCAAGAGAATATCTTTTAAAAACAGTCCGATCAGCAGCTAAAAAAGAAAAACTCTTCACCCCCTTCGAAATGGCAACACATTTACGAAGTCAATAACCGCCTTAAAGTTTGGGTTACGGTGTAGGTAACAAACTTATTGGTTCAGAAATAACGGTAAGATCAATAGCAGTTAATAATATGCAACAAGTCACTCCAGGATATTA
>JBGSLV010000042.1:0-33828 GCA_041740515.1 Bdellovibrionales bacterium
CGGAAGTGAAAAAAAATTCAAAAAGTGTTGCTTGCACAAAGTTTGTAACGAATGTGGAGCGATTCACTTTGATGACGAATTGAAACACAATTCGTCTTTTGCTTAACTTTTATACTTTATTACTTAAGTTAACGGCATTATAAATAATACTAATATAGTTAACTTAAGGACTGGAGTTTTAAAAAGTGTCTCATTAAGGTACGTTTTAGACCGTATTATTTCGAGGATACGGTGAAGAGGGTACTTTGAGTTTTGGCTTTCAGAGCATCTAGAATACATTTTCTAACTGTTTTTAAATCTGGATTCAGGACTATTCGAAATCAATACTACAGATATTCAAAATTTTAATCATAAGCCTAAAGTTAATGGCAATACTTCGGATGGGATTTTTACGAATTAATTACTTTGGACGTTCAAGTTTTATCCGCGATAACTAAACAAAATAAGACCCATTCTTTATTAATTACATTAAGTTAACGGCATTAAAAACTATAAAAAAATTAAATAGTTCAAATACCGGTTATATAGGACTGATATTAAAGGTGTCTCGTTAAGTTAGGTTCCTGACTGAATTATCTCGAGGATATGGTGGGATGGTAAATTCTATAATTTATATGACTTTCGTTATACACAGAACATTTTTAAGTTTATACAATTTTATTCTTATTGGCTGTGTATGTAATATCTATCAAAGTCCTTAAGATAAAGAATCAACAAAATTGGTATCTTTGTAGATGTTTGGACGATAATTGGTTTTGGTATACCTTGTCCTTATAATATTGTTTGAGGTTATATGATGTTTTTATCTTATCTAAATGATTCCATAGTGAAGTTACTTAATATAAAGTTATTCTATTTAATTATGGCGTTTGGTTTTATGGCGCTACCATTTAAAGCTGAAGCTAAAGGGTTATGCTTAAAGTTTTTAAAGCTTAATTTCCATCAGCACAAACCTTATGAATTGGTTTACTTTGAAGGGCGAGATATTAAAGTAAACCCAATTCCCATTCGGCTGCCCCCAAATAATAATGTTGTAGTGGCTGAATCCAGTGATGAATTTAATTTTGATGGAAACCTTCAAGACATTTACCCTTTTGGTAATAACTTTGCTTCACAGATAAGAGATATTGAACGAAAACCAAAATTGATTGCTCGATCTTTACAAGAATTGGGATTTAATAGAGAACATAAGTTGAATACCTTAGTTTACCCCTCCGCCGGTTACGACGCTGCTACGGCCTTTTTACTTTGGCCTGAGATCACAAGGGTTGTGGGCATCGACGATCACCCCTTTGCTCGCAGTAATATTAAATACCTAGCCCCCGACCCTTATATTTCCCATTACGATAAAGAACTGGGTTACACCATGGTGATGGAAGTGGATTCGAAGGAGTACATGGCTGAAGTTATTCTAGCTCGGCTAATATCTGCCTTTCCTAAAATTCGCTTTAAAGCCGTTTATCAAATTACGGATTACACTCTAGGTGATTATGAGTCTGTAAGATTATCTCATGGACTGATTCTGTTTGATACCGGTGATGGTACACCTATTCGGTCTTATGTTCATCTCGAGTCCCCAACTCTAAACGGTTACGAGAGGAAATCCACTTTTTGGTGGCGAGAGAACATATTAAATCAAGGTTTTCAAGTATTAATTCGTAAAGCGGCAATGTCCTTTTATGGCTACCCCATAGGGTTAGAGCTTATAGGACATCTTAAAACCAATCATGGACTATTAATTGACGGTGATAATGATACGAGTTCATTTTTAAGTTATGATTATTCAGAGCAGCTATTTGGCGTGCCTCGTATTAAAATTCCAGTGGCAAGATTTGGTTACAGTTCATACACCCAACTTTATGTTTTTTAAAAAATTTATACGAATCACTAAAAACCGCTCTTTTTGCTTACATAACTTTGCGATAAACAACGGGGGGCGGGCCACTTGGAATAACCCGTGGTTGCGTTTTTTTTGCAGCTTCTGGTGTTGCACTTTGTCCCGCTGAGCCTGGGGGAGGCGTCTGACCATCCGTAGGTTGCGATTCGGGTTTTGGGTTTTTTTCATCGTAAGTTTTTTTTAAGCCTGAAACCATAGATTCTAAAAGTTCAGTTTGGTCATAGACATGGCTAACGATGGTTTTGTTGATCTTTCCTGATATGCCCACGCTTTCAATTTTGAAATTGGCAATAGCCGAATAAAGAATAGGAATTTTACTAGGATTAAATTCTGCAAAATCCCCTAACTTCTCTTCGATAAGATCTTTAAGCAAAGCTTCATTGAAGGGCCCATGCTCGGCAAGGTCTAGGCGTCGACGGATTAATTCATCCACAATTTCACTGGTCATTCGGGGATCTAAGGACATCAAGATATCTTTCTCAGCCGCATTGATATTGATGCCTGGATTACCAAGGGTAGTGATGGAAGCTTCTATGATTCTAAAAAGCTCAGCATTCATACCTTCTACTAACATCAGCTCACTTAAAGTTTTAAAATGCTGGTTGGGAGGCATATTTAACTGTTGTCTCGAAGCGTATAACGAAGATTCCGCACCTCCGTTTAAGGACTCTTGATCTTCGTCCATCCAATCGATGATATTATTAAGGACGATGATAATATCATCAATGTTGTATTTTCTAGAAAAGTCTTCGTTGGCTTGAATCTCTTTACGGTACATTTCTAATAGAAGTTCTTTCGTGGAATCCACAAGGGCTTTCGAAGGGGAGTCTAAATTGTTGATATCAATTAACCCGCCCATATCTTCGATCAGTGGCGCGTAGCTGACTTTTTTAAAAAAGGTTTCAGTCAGAGCGGTTTTAAGCTCGTTTTGAGCATTTAATGGGGCCCCTTCAGGTAAAACGGGAGGCCAAATAAATGGAAACTGCCATATAATATCCGCTTTGGCTTCAAAGGGTTTTGCCATTTCACCTGCGCTTTGAATTTGGGATTTAATCATCTGATAAGCTTTGATCCGAAGTAGACTTAAATCCTCGCCGGCTTTGGCGGCATAATAAGCTCTAAGTTCATGAATATTTTGTGAGGCTGAAATAGATTCATATAAAGTTTCTTTGGATATTTCAAAAAGTAAAAAACTAATTAAAGCCGTAAAAAATAAAGCCATCATTAAAGCCACACCCTTTTGTTTTACAAAAGAGGTATTACCTAAACGCGCCGGAGAAATATTAAACATCTGCGCTCCAGCATTTAACCCCTTTAAGGGTGATGTGGGGTGAGTTGAAGTTTGTTGGTTAAAGTATTTTAAAAAAAATAATTTAAATTTGTTCGTCCTCACTTAAAATCCTTGGTCTGTATCATTGCTAAATCCTGACGAATTGCCATTTTGATTGGAAAATCCAGAATCATTGAACGAGTTACTTTGTCCTTCACCAGTCAGTGGGTTGCCTTGCGAGTTCATTTTCATAATGTTTCTGATATTTTGATTGTTTTGAAAATCAATGGGAACATAAGCTACGACTCGCTTTTTTTTAAACTCTTTCTCTTCTTTATCCATTGGTTTAGAAACTTCAAGACTGATTTCTACCGCAAGGGGTAATTGATTTTGCGTATTCACATTATCAATAGGCCAGGACTCCATCCACTCGATTTCATCTTCATTTTTTTTTCGTAAATATTTAAGTTCAAAGTTAGTTACATCCTCAATCAGTACGGACTCTTGGCCCCCTTCTAAAACTTCACCATCTAAGTGATAAGAAAGTCTTCGCCATAAACATTCGGTAGTTTTTTGCTCTTTGGCCCGCCGTTTACATTTTTTGACGTCATAGCCAATTTCAACCACTTCGCTGGCGTAGCTATTTTTTCGAATAGCATTCCCATTTAAAGTGGTAAAATTTAAGCCGTCTTTTTCCCCTATAAATTGCGTCAGCACCTGTTCCGTTCTGGGTTTATACTCAGGCGGTGGTCCTTGATTTGGAGGTTGAGTCGCACCTCTATTGTCTGTAGGAGTAGTCCCACTTCCCGAAGTATCTCCAGGCGGAGTTCCACCTGGGGGAGTTGTTCCTGGTCCCGGTGGTGGTTTATTTTTTTCTTCCTGCCATCTTCGAATATGCTCTCTTTGGGCTTCATTATAAACAGCAATATACAAATCGCGGTAATTAAAGGCTCGTGCAATATCAGCTTTTATAAGATTAATCGCCGCATGAATTTCAGAATTGATATCGATGTCTTCTTGAATTTTTTTACTAAAACGAACTGTAGTTCGGATCGATTGAGCCGTATAGACACTGATAAAACCTAAAATCGCTAAAGCTAAAAGTAGTTCCAGCAAAGTAAAGCCACTACTTTTTTTACGGTCCATTTGTACCACCACCAGCACCTCCGCCGCCAGTTCCGCTTCCACCAGTTCCACTTGCTCCGCCACCTAAAGGAGAACCTGTGCCACCGGGTAAACCAACACCAAGTGAAATTTGGTTGTCGAAGTTAACCAAGTAAATGGGAACAACAAATTTATATGGTTTTTCTTTACCGTTTTTATAATTTACGACCACTTGCACTTCTTTGATGGATTCATTTAAGTACTTTCTGAAATTTTCCAAAACACCAACCACTACAGTGTCTTCGCCTTCAGGGTCCACAAGGGCAGAGATATCAGGAAGATTTATCTCTTGGGCTTGCCACTCCCAAGTGTAATTTTTAAAAGTATCGCCTTCAAAATTTCCAGATTGTTTTTCTAATGGCAAAGTATCCATTTGACCTTGGTATTCAGATTCAATTTCAAGAATTTTTTTTTGCAGCAGTTCAACCGCTTGAATTTTTATCTGCGAGGTTTTGTAGCGAAGCACATTGCCACCCCAAGAACTGCTAATGATAACAGCTATGGTTGCAAGTATCGTCACTGAGATTAAAACTTCAACCAAAGTAAATCCAAGTGAGCTTGCGTGCAAGACATCACTAGGTCTGGATTTTAATTTGAAGAAGCAATTAACCTTGGTCTTCATTTCCTGTCTTCAATGGTGTCTAAATTTAACAAACCTTCAAAAATATCCATTCGACCTACAAGGGGCGAAGTCACTAAAGTCCATTTTAAAGACTCATCTCTAGTTTGGACTTGAATGGATGCAAGTTCAACAAAGCCTTCCGGCATAAAATAAATTTCCACTTCGCCGTCAGTAAATTTTTCTTTGATACCTTGAAGCTCGATCTGTTTGATGGTCAGTTCAGACATCAAGCGCATGGGACCATCTTTAGAGAATCTTTCAACCGGTTTAAAGGGATTGTTTTTTTGATACTCTTCAAGCTCTGCTTCCGTGAAATTTTTCTTGCTGGTCAAAAATTTCAGTCTTTCTTCCGGATCATCCAGTAAAACTTTTCCTTGAGCCTCTTCAATGGTGAAGGTCACCACTTCTTTTTGAATATTAAAAACGATACGGTGGGTGTGTTTAGTCAGTACAGCACGATTTCTTACTTCTTTAGCAAGAAGACTCAATCTTCGGACTTCTTTTCGCAGTTCACGGTCAGATTTAGAAAAAAATCCAGGAGCTAATGTGGCAAACACTGCTCCGATAATAATTATAACAATTAGGATTTCAATTAAAGTGAAACCTTGATGACTGGCCTTAAAGGTCTTCAGAGCTTATATCCGCATTATATTCATCGCCACCAGGTTGTTTGTCTTTGCCCAATGAACGAACGATAAAACCGCCACCTTCAACTTCATAGACGAAGTCGTTTTTCCAAGGATCTTTTAAATCTTTCTCGTTTTTTAAATACCCTTTGGGTTGCCAATTTTCACAAACATCTTCGCCTGGTTTTTGAACTAGCTGTTGTAGACTTTGAGGGTATTGGTCGCAGTCGTTGTAAAAAAGCTCAATGGCACTTGTGATTTTACTAATCTGAATTTTAGCGACCGTCACATTAGCACGGTCTCTTTGGCCAAACACTCGACCACCTAAAAGAGTGAAAAGACCACCAAGAATAACAAGAACAATCATGATCTCAACGAGGGTAAAACCTTTTTGGAACTTAAGGGGATTTGTTTTCAAGCAGGGAACTCCTTCAAAGTTGTGGAAATATATTTTTTATAAGAATAGAATAATATACCGAGAATATTTTTAAAAGTTAACTCTTAAGTAAAAAATTAAGTAAAAAAATATTTTAAAAAAATATATATAGAATAGATTTTTTAGGAACTAACCTGTTTATGAAATTATGAACCTGCGTTATTTATTAAGGTTATGTAAAGCTTAAGATGAACCTTTAGAGTCGATTATTTATCAGGTACAAAATAAAGCCAAGAAAATCCAAATGGTTTTGAACACTAAATGTGAATCCTTGAGCGGTGCGTTAACATAGAATTTTTAAAAGTTGTAATTAAAGAAATAAGTTAAGTCGTGCATTTAAAATTTATAATAACAGTAAAAAAAAGTTTTAAGTTTTGTAAATATATTTTTTGGCTTTAAGGTCTTGTGACTTTATAAATTTTAAAGCGTCCACTTTGGCTCTCAAAACGATGAAAAAACATAGTTTTGGTAGAATCATTTTGGGAAAGTGCAGGGCCTTCAATATATCGACCTGATAAACCGCTAATAAGTTTTGGATTCGTGAAGGGATCATTAAGGCTAGCTCTTGTTGCGACCCCAATCCTGAAATTATCCCCAGAAGAAATTGCACCCAAAGGAATCACGGTAAAATAAAGCTCCAACCTATCGTGGGAAAAGCTTCCTGCATAAAGTCGACAATAAGAAATATTTACGGCTTCGGTGGCTGTTTCGGAATCAGATCTTAAAGCCATTTGTCTTGCGTTCACATCAAAAATTAGCAGTCGGCTTGTTTCAGGATACGGGTCGCCAGTGAAAGTAGCACGGGACACAACCATTTCTTGGCCATCGCCGCTAATATCAATATCCATATCAACGGTTCCACTAGTAGCTTGCGAGGCCAGTGAGTCGGCTGAGTTTACATTTAAGATCTGCAACGTGTTGGCTGCAGGAACATCAACGCTTCCGCCAAACACAGTTCGAAAAGTTGCAACATAGTCCCTTAGAGAAACAAAATAAAAATTACCTATGTTATCAATGGCTGGTACACCATCTAAAGAGCTTCCATTTACAGTTCCTGTTAAGGTTCCGACGTACTGATAAACTCCAAATGTATCTTTTACGGCATAGTGAATATTCATCATCTCATCGGAAGCTGGCTTGTCATTCCAAAATAGGGTGTTTTGATCCTGACTGACTTTGGGTTCCATGGCATTTAACGTATAGCCGTTAATGATAACTTCTGTTTCATTCGACCATTCAGAGTTTAAACCAAAGCGGTCCAAACAAAGATTTACATTTTGAGTTTCAGAGGCGTCCTTATTTTTGCACGCCATTAATAACAATAATACTAAGAAAATAATTTTCACCATTTACCCCGTGAAGTTTAGCATTTCGAACATTGGCATTAAGATCGCGAAAATCACTACCGAAATTACGCCACCCATTAGAACTAGCATGATTGGTGTTAAGAGGGAGGTTAAACCGTCCACATCATTCTTGACTTGAAAGTCATAAGCTTCGCTGACTTGGTTTAGCATCAATTCTAGCTCGCCGGTTTTTTCTCCTACGTTGATCATGTGAATGACAATAGGGGGGAACTGTCCAGATTTTTTTAATGGACCTGCGATGGATTCCCCTTCGCGAATATTTTCAGTTGCATTGTCAATGGCAATGGCAAGCACTTGATTGTTTACCACGTTTCTGACAATGCCCATAGCATCTAGCATCGGCACGCCACCGGTTAAAAGGGTGGACAATGTTCTGGTAAATCGACTGACCGCAATCAGACGCGCTAAGCGTCCTATGACAGGGAAACGTAAAATAAAACCATCCCAAGCTAAACTTCCCGCCGGGGATTTTTTCCAGGATAAAAACATAAACGTACCTAAAACAATGCCAATAATTAGGGGGATATAGTAAGCGATGATAAAATCACTGGTATCAAAAACCGCTTGCGAAATAGCGGGCAGCTCTTGCCCTTCCCCTTCAAAAATTTCTCGCATGCTAGGAACTAGAAAAATAAATAAACCAATTAAAATTAAAATCGTAAATACGATCATAACCGTAGGGTAGATCATAGCAGACCTGACTCTGCTGGATAATTCGTGCTGGGCCTCTAAAAATTCGGCCAACCGAATTAAAATCACATCCAAAGTTCCTGACATTTCTCCGGCTTGCACCATAGTGACATAGATATTGTTAAAGACCCTGGGGTATTTAAGTAAACCTTTATGAAGTGTGTTTCCTTCATTTACCATATTTCTTAAATCCGCAAAGGCTTCCCTTAAAACAGGATTTTCTGTCTGCTCTGAGACGGCTCCAAGGGATTCAACTAAAGGAATATTGGCTTTAACTAAGGTCGCCATTTGGCGGGTGATTTGCGATAAATCTTGGACACTGACTTTAGCCGTTTTAGCAGTCCCTTTTTTAATAGCACCTGTTTTAGTTTTAGATTTGTCTTTGATTTCACTGACAAAAATGCCGTCCTTTTTTAATTTAAGTCGAGCATTTCTTTGGCTGTCAGAGTCTATTTGGCCTTTTACGGACTTGCCCTGTTTATTAAATCCTTTGTACTCGAAAATAGCCATATCTTATTATGCATCCACTTGGGTGTTGGCCACAACCTCTTCGATTGAAGTAATTCCTTGGGTCGCTTTATAAATGCCGTGCTCGCGAAAGGTTTGCATTCCTTGTTCGATGGCTTTTTTACGAATAGTCCCGCCATCTTCTCGCTTCGAGATCAGCGTTCGAATTTCGTCGGTCACATCCAAAAACTCTTCTATCAAAGTTCGACCTAAATAGCCCTTTTGATTGCACTGATTACAGCCGATTGGTTTACAAAATTTAGCATTTTTAACTTCACCGGATTTAAGACCTATGGACATAAGCTCTGAAGGGGAGGGTGTAAAAGGCTGTTTGCACATGGGACACAGAACTCGAACTAACCTTTGGGCAATAACGCCTAGAATGGAGCTGGTGATTAAAAACGGCTCGCACCCCATATCGATAAGTCGTGGGAAAACCCCCGATGAATCGTTGGTATGGATGGTTGAGAGCACAATATGACCTGTTAACGAGGCGTTAATGGAAATTTGTGCAGTTTCTAAATCTCGAATTTCTCCGACCATAACTACGTTCGGGTCTTGACGCAAAATAGATCTTAACCCTGCTGCAAAAGTAAGCCCAATTTTGCTATTGACTTGAATCTGGCCAATGCCGTGAATTCGTTGCTCTACGGGCTCTTCCACCGTTAGGATATTTCGATCCACCGAATTAATTCTTTGCAGACAAGAGTATAAAGTTGTCGACTTTCCTGAACCCGTAGGACCAGTCACTAACATAATGCCATAAGTTTTTGTTAACACATGGGCGATTTTATCTAAACTTGTTTTGGAAAAGCCCAATTGAACTAAATCTAGAATCACATTGGATCTATCTTGAAGTCGCATCACGATACGCTCGCCAAAAGCTGTGGGCAGCGTACTGAGTCGAACGTCAATGTCTTTGCCCGCAAGCTTTAATGGAATACGTCCATCTTGAGGCAAACGTTTTTCGGCAATATTTAAATTGCCCATAACTTTTATTCTGGAAGTTATGGCATTTTGTAATTTTTTAGGCGGTTTAAAAATATCAAATAAAATACCATCAATACGAAATCGGACCACCATATCTTTTTCGTAGGGTTCAATGTGAATGTCAGAGGCTTTCTCTTTCACCGCTCGGAACAATAAACTATTTACAAGTTTAATAACCGGCGCATCCCCTTCATCGGCATCTAAAAGATCGATAACAGGATCATCCAAGTCATACTCGTCTTCGCCAATCTCTTCGATGCCTTTAAAGTTAGAAGTGCTTTTTTCATAAACGCGGTTGATCGCATCTTTTAAATTTTGTGACGTTGAAACTATGGCTTGCACCGGTTTGCCAAAAATAACTTTTAAATCGTCAAGACAGCGATAATTTAAGGGGTTAGAAACTAGGGCTCGAATATGCGTGCGTTCGTCTTTAAAAGGCAGCACTTCGTGGGTCTTGGCATAGTTGATCGAGATATCTCGAACCAAGTCTGGTGATATGTCATTGACAGGAATATCACTCATGTACTCCATGCCTAAAATATCACACAGTTGTTTGACAAGCTGCTCGGGGGATTTAGCTTTAGAATTTTCAAGCAAGGCTTGAATGGTCAGTCCCCCCGAAATGCGAGTTTGAAACAAAGATTGAATTTCAGCTTTGTTTAAGCTTGTGCTTTTTAAAATTAAATAATCAATCCCGTGTTTGCCTGCCATAATCTATAGACTTTCCCCCGCCGGTGTCTCTGATAAAAAGTCCTCTAAGTCTTCGCTGAACTCTTCGTCGCTATTTACAGGCCCTTTAAGTTCTTGTGTGTCGCTTTCAAAATCGCCGTCCCAGTTGTCATTGGAATTGATGGGGTCAGGAATTTTAGAGATTTCATCAATTTTAGCTCCGTAAGGGTCAACACCTTGGCCTTCTTTTTTGATAAACATTAAACGTTTATCGATTTCACTTTGCGTAATCTTACTCATGGCTTCTGGATTTTTAATAATTTGTGGCGTGATAAAAACCACCAAGTTTCGTTTTTCTTTTTTGATATTTCTTGATCTAAACAGCCAACCTATGATTGGAATATCCCCAAGCAGGGGAACCTTACTCGTTGAAACCACTTGACTGTCGTTGATCAAGCCCCCTAAAACGGCGGTGTCACCACTGTTCACCACTATATTTGTGTCAATGTTTTTGGTGCTGATCACAGGGTTTGGATTGTTCGGCAAGGATGCACCCAGCTGTTTAATGTCTTGAAGCAGTTTAAGTCGAATTTTATTCGTATCATGATTGATAGAGGGTGTGATTTCTAATTTGATAGTCACATTTTTATTAACAAAAGTTCTTTGCTGAATTCCATTCGATAAGGAATCCCCACTCTGGATGGAAATTTCATCTCCGACTTCTATGATGGATTTTTCATTATCCATAGCAGTGATTTTAGGCGTGGATAAGACATGCCCAATGCTGCTGGTTTCAATCAATTTTAACAAGCCAAGAATTGAAGTGATACTTCGCTGGGTATTATTGACAGTTGTGATAAATTCTTTACCGCCCCCAAAAGTAAAAATACCTCCAGCTGGATTAGCGAAAGGATCAATCAGTTGTTGAAGGGCTCCTTCAGAGCCTACAAAACCTTGGCGGGCAATAATGTCTTTGGTTCTACCATCTGGATTTAAGGGGCCAGGAACTAAATTAAACATGCTTAAGCCCACTTCCCGTGCTTTATCAATGTCGATCTCCATTATAATGGTTTCAACAAAGACCTGATGTCTTGCGATATCTATTTTACTTAAAATATTTAAGACTTTTTCGTAATCGGATTTACTGGCTGTAATGATCAAACTGTTAGTGTTTTTATCAGATTTAATAATCACTTCGTCGCCAAAAGCGGCGCCCACAGATTTGGCCTTGGCCGTTTCTGGCAGCAGAGCCGCATTGGTGCCACCTGCACCCGTTTTACTGGAATCTTGATTGGCTTTTTTGGACTCATCGGCTAAGCCCGTTAAAGTCTTTTCAATATCCTCTGCTGTGGCGTGCTTGACGTAATAGACATAAACTCCACCTTGAGCGTCGGCACTGACTTTAAAATCTAGTTGCTTGACTAAGCCTCGGGCTTTGGCCACACCCGCATCATTTCCTAACACAATCAAAGAGTTGGTTCTGGTGTCAGCCGTTACAAATGATAAATTCTCTTTAGCGGCACTGCCGTCAGAACCATCGGCTCTTCGAAATCTAGGAACGGCCCCAAATCTATTATTGCCACCGCCTTCACCTTTGTTAATCACGTCATTAATTAGGTCGGCGATATCTTTGGCGGCTGCATACAAAATGGGAATCACTTCCATTTTTTCTTCAAAGCCAGGTACATCCAACTGGGCTGCAATTTTAACAATACGGTCCACGTTGGAGCCATAATCTGAAATGATCAAAGAGTTTGTGGGTTCATAAGTTTTTAAGTCCCCATCTCTTGAGTATAAAGATCTTAAACTTTTTTCTAATTCAACAGCCGATATGTACTTAAGTTTAATAATTTTGGTAATCAACTGATCACTGGTGGGATAATAAGCCCCAGAATAGGTTTCAATACTATCTTTAAGGGCGTCTTTAGAATTAATGATTTTTAAAAAAGCACCACTTTTAACTACAGTGATCCCGTTTACAGCCAGGGCGGACAAAAAAGCTTTATAGGCTTGAGCAATGGTAATTGGACTTCGAGCAATAATAGTAATTCGTTTACTTTTAACTGTGGGATCAACAATAAAGTTTTTACCGGTCAATTCACTCATGACATCAACAAGATCTCGAATATCTACATCGGGATAATCAAAGTTTTCAATTTTATCGGGATAATTTTTATCATTGATATCTTCAGGGTTTGCTTGACTAAAAGGTATGCCACTCGGTGAAACTGGCACAGGCTTTTCCTCACTTTCTGGACGAAATTTTTCAGGATCAAGCTGGGCACCGGCTGTCTGAGCCATACTCAAAGTAAGACCCAAAGTTAGGTGCAATAACAAGCGCCAAAAGCTCATGGGCTTATTCACATATTGGCCCTTAAGCATGAGTTTAGATTTAATCATTGACCCTCCTTTAATCCGTCACATTATAATTCAGTGCTTGGTCACTTCCGCCGCGCTCAACACTTAAATTCACACTGTCAATATCATCCACTGAGCCCTTAAGGTTGGCAAAAACTTCTAAAGCCCGGTTGATGCTGTTAATGGGTTCCCCATTAACACCTTTGATCACATCGCCCGGTTGAATTCCTAATTTTTGAAACAAACTTCCTGGCTGAAGTTGCGTGACTTTAAATCCCGTCAACTCGCCCGTTCTTGGGTCGGTGTATGGCAGAGCTCTAGCTGTACGAAGCAGACTTTGATAATTGTTTAACTGTTCTTTCACATCGGCTCTTGAAACCGTAAAGCTATTACCAGCTTGCACAATGGCGGGCTCGTCACCTAGGCGTTGGAATTTGGGGGTAAGTATTGTTTGAGCTCGGCGTTGGTTGGCTTTAGGGTCCTCGGGAATTTCTACAAACTCTAAACGTTGGCTTTTTAAATTTCTGAAAATCACACGTCGCCTAAACACAGCTATGATTTCGGCTAAATCTTTTAAAGCCCCACCCACTTTTAAAGCAAAAGGCGTCTCTTCTCCTTGTAAAGAAAGACTTGCAATCGACCTGAAAGGATTGGCATGCACCAATGTTCCTATCACTTGAATGGGTAGATCCGTTTTCACAGGGACATCATCATCATCAAAAGTTGCTTCCCCTGAACCGCCAAATGGGGGAGGGATAATGCCATCTGAATTAAATAAATTTCGATCAATAATTCGCTGATATTTATCTTGAGAGACAGCATTTCTAATAGCTAAGCTTCCCGGAAATCCGGCATATCGCTGAGTGGGTTTCGAAGCTTTAGGAACAGCAAGCCCTTCCAAGTAAAGCTGAGTTTGAATAATGGCTAAGTCAGCAAGGGCAAAAGCTGTTAGCGTCAAAAACGCATACAGATATAAACCTTCTAAAGGTGGCCGGTTGTTTTTACTCAATGCTGTCTAACCTCTGGTGTCAAAAAATGTAGTAAAAAAATTTGTTAAAAAACTAAAATTAAAAATTAAGTGTAATCTCTAAAAAAAAGTTACATACCAAAATCAAGCTCTGCCTAAAACTTGATGCTTCCAGAATATCAATATTATGTACGAAGAAGAAGTTTTAATTCAGACCCGACCAAAGTCTTACATTGTCTTAAACGCTAAAACTCTTTAAGGGCGAAGCTTACAAAGCCAAGGTAGAAAAAAGTGGGTTCATAACACTAAGCGATAGAAGCGCTTTCATGGTGATCAAGAAAAAAATATAGCACACACGGTGTGGCAAGCAATAAGGCTTCCCTTTTTACGGCATACATATTGTAATACTTTTCTAAGGCGGGGGGACAGCCATTGAAAAACACTGTTGTTATTTTAGGGGAAAGTTCGTTCATCAACTTCTCACATTTAAGATACACCTTGATACGTATTCCCGAAGTTGCTGAAGTTTTAGCGGAGGCCCAAAGGTATTGGGATGCCCTTCGAGGGGTTAAAGCCCTTGATTTAAATAATTCCTTTTATAACTCCGATGAATTTTTTATGATTCATCCTGAGTATAAAAACTTTTTAACCGATCTGGTTCAGTACGCTTTATTTCAAAGACTGATCAATCAAGGTCATAAAATTGAGTACGTCTTTTCAAACATGAGCTCTTCAAGATCCCATCTTTTAATCTTAAAACTTCAAAGTTTAAAAGAATTCGTATTTAAACATCCCGCTGTTCGAAGTTTTAACAAAGAGCCCAAGCACATTCGATCTTTACATGCCATTCATGCCGATCCAAAGTTTGCTCTCTATCGCTTCACATCTTGTGGTTTAAAAAACCTTAAGACTTCCTCCGAAGCTGCTGAAGTCTTTCAGGAAATCACAAATGAAGTTAAGGATCTTAAGATCTTAAACTTGGGCCTTGGACAAAATCTTAAATTTCTTCAAAGCCTAACTTCAAACCAAGCCGCACTCATCTCGGAATCCGTACTTACTGATGAAAAGTTAAAGCCGATTTTTCAAACTTATGTAGGTTTAGAATTAGAAGCCAGCATAATGAACTAAGACTAGAACCTGCGACAATTTAAATTTTATACTTTACTAAAAAATATAGGACTCTAAATCAGGGGTCGGAGCCATCCAGTAGGATTTTAAAAACTCGGGTGGCTTTTTGTCTTCAGGTAAAATCAAATATAAATCCATAGGTAACACACCGGCTAGAAAGCTAGTTGGAGGTTTGGATATCAAGTTGCCAGAGTAATGGGTATAAGAGATGATTTCATTTCGATGCCGTAGTTTTTTATAAACAAATCTTAGTAAAGACTCAAATACATCTTGGTTTGTGGCATCAATCATGGATAAGTATAAGAGCTTCACTGGTTTTTTCATCTGTGGTGGTCGGTTAGTAAGTCTAAAAAAGGCTAACAGTCTTTGAAATTGAAAATAACTCAATGTTTCGGGCGAAGCCGAGATCATAAAATCTTCCCGAATAGAATTGATCTCTTCGGGTAAAAACAGACCTACGACTTTATCATGATGGTTTAAACCTAAGTACAACTGTTCTCGCGGGGCAAGTTTAGCGCGGTTGGAAATAAGGAGGGCTAATTCTTCTTTGGACCAAACTTTTTTAATTTTTTTAGCGCTATGTTGGGCTTCAAAAAATGCTAAAATCTCAGGGATGTGTTTGTCTTGAGCCGCTTCAACCCGAACGCTTTTAAGGGCATGGGATCGCCAGGGTAATCGTCCATGAATCAAAACAAAAGAAGCTTTACGAATTAAAAAATAACGAGGCATTTTGTCTTTAAGCTTAACGGCCTGTCTAAAATCTCGAATCTGTTGTCTTAAAGATTGAAAAACAAACGAAAAAATATAATCACACTTTTTTTCTATAAGACGTTCGTGAATTTTGGGTAAAAGATGCTTGGCCCAAAGTAAAGTGGCTTTGGCTTCAGGTTTGATTTTCATGAAGCTAGTCACGGCAACGTTTTGCAGCTTTCCTTCAATCTGCATCTGTTTATAAATTAAGGACCCAGCCGCCAAGGTTTTTAAACCACCATCCTGCTCGGTTTCAAAAATCCAAGTGTCGTGATCTGAGCTTAAATGATCTAAATAATGTTTTAAACCTTTGGGAAAACGAAAGTTCATTTCAACAGGTGGGGAAGGCACTGTCTGCTGATCTAAAAAATCTTCCGCACGGTCAAAATCTTTTTTATCATAGCATTGAGTGATCTTCATATTTTTTGTGTCCAAATCACGTCTTCAATCTTATGCAAGTGGTTAAGATGCCGAGCCAGAACAAAAAAATAATCACTTAAGCGGTTAAGATACTTTAGCCAAATAGGTTCATGATCCGAAAGGGCGGCGATCAATCGTTCTGCTCTGCGACAAACAGTTCGACAAACATGAGCTTGGGCGGCGGCATGACATCCGCCGGGAAGAATAAAATTTTGCAGGGGTTTAAGACCTTGCTCTAAATTATCAATGCCAAGTTCTAAAAATTCGATTTTATGATCTTCAAAATCCTGTATTTTAAATTTTTTTCGGTCCGAGTCTTTAAAGCAAGCAATATGACTCCCTAAAAGAAATAAATGGTTTTGAATTTGAAATATAAATTTTTGTTCATGGACAGTATCAGGTAGTCCAGCACTGATGAAGCTTTGTAGTAAACCAATATGAGAGTTTAACTCGTCAACAGTTCCATAAGCTTTCAGTTTGGGATGGTTTTTTTCAACTCGTTGGCCACCTAAAAGTGACGTCTGACCGGTATCCCCAGTTTTAGTATATATCTTCATAACTAAACCTTACGCCAAACTGCAGGTGTTTGTCATACTGTGTGATTTATTACATAATAAAAAAATGCTGAACACTGAACGATTTTTTTTAACTAGTCCTCACTCTGGTGAAAACATTCCACAAGAGATCTTTTGGTTAAAGGGTTTTGACGAAGTTACACTTATGTTTGATGTGGATCGATTTGTGGATCAACTTTATGAGGATATAGCTTCAGAGTTACAAATTCCCCTAATTAAATCCCAATGGCATAGGTATTTTTCTGACGCCAATCGTTTACCGGCCGATGTGGATCAGGGCAGTGTTTTGGGATCTTTAAACCCTAAAGGCAAATTTACCACGGGCCTAATTTGGCAGACTACCAGTCAAGGTGTAGTACTTCTTGACCAACCTATAACGGCAGAATTGTATCAGGCCATCTTAGTTAATTACTACCAAGACTTTCACACTCAAGTTGTCCACCAGTATGAAAACTATTTTAAGCTTGGTGCTGGCGATGTTTACCAATTAGATGTGCATAGTATGCCTTCAATGGGCACTCATATTCATAAAGACCCTGGACAACTACGTGCTGAGATTGTAGTCAGTGACCAGATAGGTAAAAGTGCATCCAAAGATTTTGTGGCCCTCGTTAAAGAGGCTTATCAAAAAGCTGGCTTTGATGTGGCTTACAATTGGCCATATATTGGCGGTCGAGTGACAGAGACCTATGGTCAGCCCCAAAAAGCCCAACATTGTGTCCAAGTAGAACTGCGTCGCGATTTATATATGGACGAGTCAACTAAGCAAAAAAAACCACAACTTTTTAAAGATACTAAGCAACAGTTAGCCCAAGCCATCCATTATGTGCATAAGCATTTGGACAAAATTTAGTTTTTCGAAATTTGTATGTATCATTTTGGGTTTATTTTAATAGTCGAAAGTTTTGTGTATCATTTTGGATTAAATTTCAAAGCCGAATTTGTAATATAAGGATGTCAACACTTGAGACTTAAAGGCAGTTTTTATTAGAACGTGACATATGGGGCAGGGGTGGGCAAAAATATAGTAAATGGCAATACTGATAAAATGGATTGAAAAGATCTTTGATTTCATGGCCTCCATTAAATTGGCGGTTATCGTTATTTTATCCTTAGGAATCATCTCTGCTATTGGGACCATTTACGAATCCATGTATGACCGAGTTTATGCTCAGAAGTTAGTGTATCATTCTGTTTGGATGTGGATGATCCTAGGTCTTTTGGCTGTTAATATAACGGCAGTGATGATTGATCGTTGGCCTTGGAAAAAACATCACATCTCATTTATTTTAGCCCACATAGGTATTTTGCTGCTGCTTGCAGGTTCGGTTCAGACTTATGTTATGGGTGTTGATGGTTCAATGGTTTTTGAAATTGGGGGCAACAACAGATTTGTGCAGCTTCAAGAGGATGAATTAGCTATTTATACATCAATGGATGGCAAAGATTATCGGATAATCCATCAACAAAAAGTTGATTTCTTTAACTCCAATTTAGCTAAAAATCCTATCAAAATAAAACTTTTGGATCATGATCTTGAAATTTTTGACTACATCCACTTTGGCTACCCTGAGCAGAAACTCATCGCGGCCAAAGAAAAAACAGCAAGCCCGGCTGTACAATTTTTGATTGAAGGCAGCAGGGCCAATCAGTCGTCTTGGCTTTTTAAAGATAAGAGCAAAATGTTTGATAACTTTCAGTTGGGTCCGGCCTCAGTCACACTTGCCGGAAGTGATTATCAAAGAGTCGACGGGAACGAGCTTATTTTTAAAACTATAAATGATGAGTTGCATTTTGAAGTGTACAGCCAGGGCGAAACCAAACCCAATACGAAAGGAGTTTGGAAACGGGGAGATGTCATTCAAACAGGATGGATGGACTTTAAAGTAAGGGTCTTAAATTTTTATCCTCATGCCGAAGAAAAACTAACTTTCAAAGCCCAGCAGTACCCTTCTGCGCAAACCACTTCCGCGTTGAAGATCAAGTACCAAGATAAAATCTACGATGTGGGTCATAACCGTCCCCTTAAAATTTTTGAAGCGGATCGAGTTCATGTCTTATCTTATGGATCGATTAGGTATGATATTGGCTTTGACATGAAAGTGACTGACTTTCGAGTGGGCCGCTATGAAGGAACTCAAAGAGCTGCCAGTTACGAAAGTACTGTGGAAGTTATTGGTGAAGCTCAACCTATTATAATTTCGATGAATGAACCGATGAAAAAAGCGGGCCTAACTTTTTATCAATCTAGTTTTCAAGAGGATGAGCAAGGTCGCCCCACACATTCGGTGTTTTCGGTCAATAAAGACCCGGGACGTTTTTTAAAATATTTAGGGTCCTTGCTGATATTTTTAGGAATTTTTATGTTGTTTTATTTTAAAGATATTTACTCAGACAAATATAGAAAACGTTTTGGTAATGAATAAATAAAAATATTTTTTACCCACAAAAAACTTAGAAAAGGACATTCAATGAACTACAACCCGCAGCTGCTAAAAATAAACTTAGTTTTTGTTATCAGTTTAATCGTTGCTTCGATCAATGTGCCTTTGGCTATGGCAAATCCATTAGATCGAATTCCTATTCAAGACCGAGGGCGTGTTAAACCGTTTTTAAGTTTTGCCCAAGAAACCATGCAGCTTATTCATGGAAGTAAAACTATAAAAATTAAAGAAACTTCAGTGAGTGGTTCCCCAAAACGACCCTCAATAAAACGCGAAACTTCGGAAGTCATACTAACTTTTATGTTGGCGCCAGAGCAGTGGGAAACTACCAAAATTGTACGTCTTGATTATTTAGCCTTAAAAAAAGCTCTAGGCTTTCCAGAGTCGGAAAAATTTTTTTCAGTGGCTGAAATTTTTCAATCCCAAGCGCTTGCTCCATTGATGCAAGCTATGGCCACTAAAGTTGAGCGTAAAGAAAAACTAAATCCTTTTGATCAAGCGGTGCAAAAATTAGAATCGCAATTGGGATATATAAGACTTCTTCAATCTGGAGAGGGCTTACGATTTATACCTTCGACGGACAGTAAAAGCCCATGGTTATCTGTCAATCAAATTGAAGGTGAACCCAAAGAGGCATTTACCGGTGTGCTTGTGGCTTTGATACAATCGATATCCAATAAAATGCAACCTAAGGGAAGTGCGTCGTCGCCAGCCGAAACATCTGTTGCTACTCAGCCGATTGATGATGCGGCAAACGTTTCGCCCCATAAATCTACTGAAGCCACTTCAGGGACTGCTGCTGGTCCAATTTTTTCCGAAGCCCAAGATCTGCAAGCTAAAGTGGATCAGCTCATTGCCACTGCTCAAAAGATACATCCAGAGTCGTATCCTGATATGAAAATAATTGATATGGAGCTGAGCTATTTAAAATTTAAGCCCTTTTTCTGGGCGGCTTTATTTTATTTCTTTGGATTTTTAGTCATGACTTTGTATTGGGTGCTTAAAAAAGATTATTTTGTAAAGTTATGTTGGGCCTTTACTTTTTTAGGTCTGGGCCTGCAAATTTATGGCTTTGTCCTTCGAACTTTAATTTCAGGACGTGCCCCCGTAACCAATATGTACGAAACCGTAGTTTGGGTTCCACTCGGAGCGATTTTATTTGGTATGGGTATCGAATATTTTAAACAAAATAAATTTACTCTACTGGGTGCCAACCTTGGAGCCTTTTTATGTTTAATGTTAGCCGATATGGCGCCAGCCGTTTTGGACCCTACCATCCAGCCATTGGAACCCGTGTTAAGAAGTAACTTTTGGCTGTCCACCCACGTGACTATCATTGTGATTAGCTACGCGGCTTTTTTTCTGGCTTTTGTGTTAGGGGATATAAATCTAATTTATTTTATATTAGACCCCAAAAAATGGGCGAAACAGATTAAAACCATCAACGACTCGATCTACCGCGCTATTCAAATCGGAATTTTACTTTTGGGTATAGGCATAGTTTTGGGCGGTGTTTGGGCTGATTACTCTTGGGGACGATTTTGGGGTTGGGACCCTAAAGAGACTTGGGCTTTGATTGCCCTACTTGGATATCTGGCCGTCTTTCATGCTCGACTTGTGGGTTGGGTGAAGCAGTTTGGGATGTCAGCAGCAGCAGTGACATCTTTTTCACTGGTGATTATGGCATGGTATGGAGTGAATTACGTTTTAGGAGCAGGTTTACACTCTTATGGTTTTGGTGCCGGCGGAGTTGAATATGTCACCGCTTTTGTGGTTTTACATTTACTTTTTGTCGGCGTGGCTTGGATGATCAAAGAGCGAAAGCTCAAAGTCGCGTAAGGTAATTGCGCCCTACTAGTGTTGGGACAATTTAAATTTTTCATCCTTTATTGCGCCTTCGACTTATTATAATACGACTTCAGGCTTATGCAGGCGAAAAATTTAAATTGTCCCAACACTAATTACTTTAGTTAACTTAATTTTATTAACTAAACTTACATAGCTTAATTTATTTAACGAAGTTTTTTGAGTCCGAAAAGTTATCCCAAGGGGACTCTGTGGCTTTGGTTCTTTCGATTGAAAAGGTCGCAGTTTTTGTTGCTGGTTTTGGTAGATTCATTTCAGGTAATTGAGTTTTTTTGCCAAAATCGGGGGGCTCGCGGTATTGTAATTTAAATTTAGTGCCATCATCGGCCTCTGGAAGTTCAATTTTTAGAGCATAACGTTCCATATCATTTTTAAAACTAGGACTCGGATTAGCAATAGTGTGGGTGTTTTTTAAATTTTTAGCCGCTTGGCTCAAAGATTTTTCAATCACGGTTTCTGATTCAAGAATTTTTTTTTCCCAATTCGACTCAACCGCTATTAAACCTGAAGCTTGGTTTTTTTTTAATAACCCTTCATAGTCTTCTTTAGAATAACGATACTCTTCTTCCGCTACACGAATTACATTTAGGAACTTATTTTTTTCTAAGGGTTTAGTTTTATTTGTAGCTTTATTTGAGCCCTTGAGATTTTTAAGGGAAGAACTTGAATTGTTAAATTGGGGAAGAGCGTTTTTGACCTTGTTCCTACTTAATTTTTTCTCGGACCTTGAATTTTCAACAAGATTTAAATCTAAGGGCTGTGGTTTTTCAATTTTGGTATCAAAACTTATGGCTTTGGGTGCATACAGATAATTAACAAGATCTATCAATTGGTAGCCTAAAACGCTACTAAGAATTATTATTAATAAACTTCCGACGTGCTTCTGTTTCATCAGTATATAAAAGGCAATAAAGAAGCCAACCTAAGGTTTGTCATATTAGTTTTAAAGGCTTTGATGGTGACACTTTTCGGCATTGTGACCAATTTCTGGCCTTAGTATCAAGTCGCTTCATCAAGTCGCTTGAACTTGTCACTTGAACTTAAAGATTAAACTGCAAAGTAAAGCTTTTGGTTTGCACTAGTGCCGCTACATTTTGAATTGCCGCATCACTCACAAGTGTGAACTTTTATTTTTGCAAGATGGGCCTAATTTAAGTCCCTGCATTTTAATTACGCACTGTTTTCTTTGAAAACTATTTGATAAATTCCTAATTTCCTTTATATCTTTAAGCTCAAGCAAAAAATTAAAAAAATATTTTCAACTGAATATCTTCAACTGTAGGATTTCTGCATATGATCAAAAAGCTCATCGGCGCTGTTGTGGTTCTTGCTGTACTCGCCGGAATTTATACTTTCTTTCATCTGTTGGTAAATAACAAACTCAGTATTGGTTATAACAAAGGTTATCAGCCTACACAGCCACTGCCTTTTTCTCATAAACTCCATTCAGGTGAGCTAGGTTTAGACTGTAAATACTGTCACGCGTCTGCCGAAGTTTCTCGTCACTCGGCAATTCCAAGTTTGAATGTTTGTATGAACTGTCACATCAATTTAAACAAAGAAAGTAAATATTTAACCCAACTTAAAGAGGCCTACAATTCAGGAGACTCCATTGCTTGGGTGAAAGTTCATATGTTACCAGATCACGTGAAATTCAATCACGCTCCCCATATTAAGGCTGGTAAAGACTGTCAGACCTGTCATGGACCTGTGGAACAGATGGAAAAAGTATATCAGCATTCTGATCTTTCGATGGGTTGGTGTATCAGCTGTCACCGTGAACAGATGGACTCAGCAGCACACTCTTCTATCATTGAAGAGGTGAAAAACAAAGACCAAGGTCAAGATAGCAAAAAGCATGTTCCATCAATTATCAATTGTTCAACATGTCACTACTAAATTAAAATTACCTTACATATGAAAAATATAAATGAAAGTTTTGAGGACCAGCAGATGCAAACAGATGTAAACGAAAATTCTTCGACTCCAAAATACTGGTTGAGTTTAGAGCAATGGCGAAATGACGAAGGTTTTAAAGAACTGGCTCAACGAGAGTTTCTAAGTTCTCCGTTAGCCGAAGACAATAAAACACCTGCAGGTGGATGGGCTCGTCGGGAGTTTTTACAGTTGATGGGTGCAAGTCTTGCATTATCAACTTTTGGTTGTGTTCGTCGTCCAGTTGAAAAAATTGTACCTTACGCCAAAAGACCTAAAGAGATCATCCCTGGCTTACCCAATTATTATGCGTCCACCTTTGTTGATGGTTACGATGTTGTAGGAACTGTTGTACGAACTCGCGAAGGTCGGCCCATAAAGATTGAAGGCAATGAATTTTACCCTGGATCAGGTGAAGGTTTATCGGCTCGCGGACAAGCTCAGATTTTAAGTTTATATGATCCTGATCGCTTAACGGGTCCAGTACAAAATTTAGTAAATGCTAAACGAACGAACAAAGACACTGTTTCAACAAACTGGGTTAAAGCAGAGTCGGCATTAAAAGCAGCCTTAGGTGAAGGTGGAGTTTATGTATTGTCTTCTTCTAATCCATCTCCAACATCGCGATCGATTATTGAAAAATTTGTCGCTCAAGGTAAAGGTAAGTATTTTGAGTTTGATATCTTAGATAGATCAACATTCATCAACAGTCAGGGACGAGTGACTGGCACTGAAATAATGCCAAGTTTTGATCTATCTGCAGCTGATGTCATAGTCGGAATTGATGCTGATTACTTAGGAACAGGCGTGGCCTCTACAGCTCATCAAAGAGCCTTTGCTCTAAGACGTGATCCTGGTGGGTCTATGAATCATGTCATTCAGTTTGAATCCATGATGACTTTAACAGGCACGAATGCTGACGAGCGCTATGCGATTAAACCCAGTGAACAGTTAGCTATTGCCCTTAAGCTTGCAGAGTCTATTTGTATTCAGATGGGTGTTAGTTTCCCATTTGCATGGCGTGAAATATACGGCTCATTTAACGATACTATAAAAGGATTTCCATTTGCTAAGAAATTAAACTCCATTGCTGAAAAACTAGTTAAAGCTAAAGGGAAATCTTTGGTTATCACTGGCGCTGAAGCTTCGATGACGCAAAATCAATCGGCTGTTTATGATGTTGTAAACTTCATCAATGGTGTTTTAGGAAATGATGGGAAAACAGTTAAATATTCTAACAGTGTAAGCTCTGTTCGCGGCTCTGTCGCAAGCTTAAACGAACTTATTAGCTTAATGAATCAAGAGCTTGTTAAAACTTTGATCATCCACAACTCCAATCCTCTTTATACACTACCAGAGGCCAGTGGATTTAGATCCGCACTTGCAAAAGTTAAGACAGTTTTTTACACCGGGGATAGAGTTAATGAAACAGGGATTGGCAGTAATTATATTATTCCCGATCATCACCCTTTAGAAAAGTGGATGGACGTAGAAAACATTTCTGGTGTCCTAAGTTTGTCGCAACCAACCATTCAGCCTTTGTATGATACTAAAGCCTTTGAAGATATACTTTTACAAACTTTGGGCTCAACACAAACTTGGAATCAAACCGTTAAAGCTTCAACCCTTGCCAAAGTTGGAGGCAGTGAAAAGTCTTGGGTTCAGTTTTTACAAAAAGGTGTTTACGGGACAGTTGAAAATTCGCCAAAATCTGGCCGGTCTTATAATGGTAGCCCTTTAAAAATTCGATTAGATGAAGCTGCAGATTTTGAACTTGTACTTTATACAACAGTAGGTATCAAAGACGGAACTTTGGCTAATGTTTCATGGCTGCAAGAATTTCCAGATCCAATAACTAAAATTTGTTGGGACAATTATTTATGTATAAGTCCTAAAACCGCCCTAGACAGTGGACTTAACGAAGGTGATGTTGTGGCCTTAACTTCAAATGGCATAACATTGGATGTGCCAGTTCATATCCAGCCGGGTCTTAATGACAGGGTTCTTGCTCTAGCGCTTGGATACGGTCAAAAAGCCGCGGGTAAAGTTGCAAATGATATAGGTGTTAATGCTTATCAATTTGCAGCTATAGAAAAAGATCAAATTATTTATTCTGGGATGAATGCTAAGTTTAAAAAAACGGGTCAGCAGATCGCTTTGGCCAATGTACAAGGTCATCATTCTATGGAAGGCCGACAAATTGTAGTTGAAGCTACTCTCAAAGATATTTTGGAAGATCCACAAGCAGGTCAGCATAAACATAAAGTGTTTTCACTTTGGTCAGAGCACAAATACTTGGGTCACAAATGGGGTATGGCTGTTGATCTAAGTAAATGTAATGGCTGCGGCGCTTGTATGATTGCTTGCCAAGCGGAAAATAATATTCCTGTCGTAGGAAAACGCCATGTTCTTAATGGTCGTGAAATGAGTTGGATTAGGATCGATAGATATTACACAGGAACTCCGGAAAACCCTGATGTAGTTTATCAACCTTTGATGTGTATGCATTGTGATAATGCTCCTTGCGAAACCGTTTGCCCTGTTTTAGCAACTGTTCATAGCGATGAAGGAACCAACGATATGGTTTACAATCGTTGTGTTGGAACTAGATACTGTGCCAACAACTGTCCTTATAAAGTTCGAAGATTCAATTGGTTTAATTACTCTAAAGTATCCAATCCTTTAAAGATGGTTTTAAATCCTGAAGTCACTGTGAGATCTCGTGGTGTTATGGAAAAATGCACTTTCTGTGTTCAAAGAGTGAAAGCCAAGAAGACCGAAGTTAAACTTGCAGATCGTAAACTTCAAGATCAAGAGATCAAAACGGCATGTCAACAGACATGTGCGGCAGAAGCCCTTGTCTTTGGTGATTTAAATGATCCAAGTAGTGAAGTTAGTAAAATGCAGCGAAGCCTTAGATCTTACAGTTTACTGGAAGAGCTCGCGGTTATGCCGGCGGTAAAATACATGTCCAAAGTTAGAAACGTCAGTCAGTTAAAAGGTGCAGATAATCA
Source organism: Bdellovibrionales bacterium (assembly GCA_041740515.1). Taxonomy (GTDB): domain Bacteria; phylum Bdellovibrionota; class Bdellovibrionia; order Bdellovibrionales; family UBA1609; genus JAMLIO01. Next base: position 25,696 of record JBGSLV010000042.1, read on the forward strand.
TAAAAAAGGTGGGCATCATTAATGGAAACTTATAGAAAACCACTGATAGTGGGAAATAAAACCCTAAAAGATGTCACCGACGATATTGCTTCTCTGGTTGAAACTCCTCCCGGATTGGGATGGCTAACGATGATCCTAGGATCATCTTCGGTGTTTTTGTTTTACATCATTGTCATCGGTATTATTGTGGGCACGGGTATGGGTCTAATGGGTGTTTCCCATCCTGTTGGCTGGGGAACTGATATTGTGACCTTCGTTTTTTGGGTAGGTATTGGTCATGCTGGGACTTTAATTTCTGCAGTTTTGTATTTATTTCGACAAAAATGGCGTACCTCAATTGCAAGATCTGCCGAAGCCATGACCGTTTTTGCGGTAGCTACGGCAGGAATTTTCCCCATTATTCATACAGGTAGACCTTGGCTTGCTTTTTGGCTATTTCCTTACCCCAATCAACGTGGTCCACTTTGGGTGAACTTTAGGTCTCCACTTGTTTGGGACGTATTTGCCATTTCGACCTATGCCACTGTTTCTGTGACCTTTTGGTACGTGGGCATGGTCCCAGATTTAGCGACTTTACGTGACCGAGCTAAAGGATTAAGACGTTTAATTTACGGGGTTTTCTCATTAGGTTGGCGCGGTCGTGCAAGGGACTGGGGGCATTATGAAATGGTCTATCTTCTTCTTGCAGGTCTCTCGACACCCTTAGTTTTATCGGTTCACAGTATCGTATCTTTTGACTTTGCGGTGGCCCAACTGCCTGGATGGCATACCACTATTTTTCCCCCTTATTTCGTAGCAGGTGCGATTTTCTCGGGCTTTGCAATGGTTGTCACTTTAATGACTTTAGTTCGAATCGCTGTTCCTGAATTTAAGAAGTATATCACTATTGATCATATGGAACTTATGAACAAAGTTATTATGACAACGGGAATGATCGTTGGCTATGCTTACGGTTCTGAGTTTTTTATTGCATGGTATTCCGGTTCTAAATATGAAGTTTACGCCTTTGTAAATCGAGCGATTGGTCCTTATTGGTGGGCGTATTGGACCATGATCACATGTAACGTTGTTATTCCTCAGATCTTTTGGTTCAGGTGGGCAAGGCGTAGTATTCCAACCATGTTTGTGGTTTCAATATTTGTGAATATTGGAATGTGGTTTGAACGTTACGTGATCACGGTCACATCCCTTCATCGGGACTTTTTACCAGCGAACTGGGGTATGTTTGATATGACCTTTTATGACTTTGGGGTCCTGATTGGTAGCTTTGGAATGTTTTTCACTCTTTTCTTGCTTTACATCCGTGCTATTCCTGCGATAGCAATAGCAGAGATCAAACCGGTACTAGGGTTTGGCAAGGGTGATCATAATGGAGGTCACCATGGCTAAAGTCGGCGGTGTGATGGGAATTTGGCTCACAGAGGATTCTATTCTTGCTGTGGCTGAAAAAGTTAAAAATGCAGGCTATCATAAATTTGATGCCATAACACCTTACCCTGTTCATGGAATGGAGGACGCATGTGGACTAGAGCGATCTTGGATACCTTGGGTGACTTTCTTTGCCGGGTTGACGGGCTGTCTGTTTGGTCTGTGGTTTACTTGGTGGACCTCTGCTGTCAATTGGCCTATTAACGTTGGTGGTAAACCAATGTGGTCTTTACCGGCCTTTGTTCCTGTTATTTTTGAACTCACAATTTTGTTTGCAGCTTTAGCTTCTGTCGGAGCTTTATTCGCAGCCTGTGGATTACCTCGGGTTGACCCACCCGTGGTTGATCCTGATTTAACAAGTCACAAATTTGGTTTGATCATTTATGAATCAGATTCCAAATACAATTCTAACGATATCGAAGCCATGTTTAAACAATCAGGTGCAGATGCCGTTCACAAGGTTTCGGAGTATTAGTCATGTCTAGTGATATTACAAATTTTAAGGCTGTAACATTTAATTTTTTACTAAAAGGTGCAACAACCACTTTGGTGGCATGCAGCTTTATAGGCTGCGGCCGTGGCGCCAATTACAGATCAGAAAAGCCGAATGTTGAATTGATCCAAGATATGATGGCCGGACCACAGTTAAAAGCCCAAGAGTGGGATGCCGAAACTGGTAAAGCCAGTGTTAAAACACCCCCTCAAGGTTCCATCTCCAGAGAAAGATATACCCCTGAAGATCTTAAACTTGAAGAGGCCGAAAAACTGCAAAATCCACTAGCCAGCACTAACCTGGCGGCTGAGCTGTCTTTAAAATATGAAGACCTTGGGCAACAGAAGTACGAAATCAACTGTGCTATATGTCATGGCCTAAAAGGCGATGGACTTGGGGCCTTAGTTGAAAAACGTGGTAACTTATTATTAAAGAAACCTCCTAGTTTACTAAGTGATTCTTACAAAAATTACTCCGATGGTCGTATGTATTATGTAATCACATATGGGTGGGGCCTTATGGGTAATTATGGAACTCAAATCACTGACGAGAATGAACGCTGGGCTGTAGTAAATTATATTCGTCAACTTCAGAAGCTTGCCCCGAATACTGCTAAAAACGGAGACCAATAAATGCATAAACATGTAGAGTTAAAATCACCAAAGGCTTTCGAAGCCTCTCTTCGATTACAATCAGTTCTTTCTGCTATGATTTTTATCGGACTTTTGGCTTTTATAGTTTGCCTAATGACAGATCCCTCTAGAGCATGGCAGGCCTATTTAACTGGACTTTTTTATTTTGTATCGATGGCCGCGGTCGCTTTATTCTATGTCGCTATACAGTTTTTAACGAAAGCCGGTTGGTCGGTGCTCATTCGTCGAATCTTTGAAAGCTTTACGGCTTATTTACCATTAGGTGCACTATTAACTTTTATTTTTGCTATTTTTGGGGGTTCAACTTTATACAAATGGTTAAGACCTGAATACGTTTTACAAGATGCTCTTTTACTACATAAGCAAGCCTATTTGAACCCAACATTTTTTGGTATAAGACTGTTGCTATTTTTTGGCGGCTGGATTGTCTTTCAAAAGCTGATTGTTGGGGCTTCGGTGCTTCAAGATAAAAATGGCGATAAAACTTTGTTTCAGACCATTGTTCCTAAGTGCGTGGCTTATATTGTCTTCTTTGCCTTAAGCTACTCTTTGTTGTCTGTGGACCTAATTATGAGTCTTGAGCCCCATTGGTTTAGTACTATTTTTGGAGTTTATCTTTTTGGTGGAACTTCTCAGGCTTTTTTCGCCCTTGCTATTTTGATTGCCATTTATTTGATTCGTGGTGGTTACTACAACGGTTTAGTGAATGAAAATCACATCCATGATCTGGCAAAATTTATGTTAGGGTTTACAGTTTTCTGGGCCTATATTGCATTTTCTCAGTTTATGTTGATTTGGTACGCCAACCTTCCTGAAGAGACCATATTCTTTAAACATCGAATGGAGTCTGGTTGGGCTATAGCTTCAGTCCTACTTATTGTTTGTAAATTTGTTGTGCCTTTTTTAGCTTTATTGCCACGTTGGACAAAACGAGATTTTAATTTTCTTTCTGTCATCTGCGCCTTAATCTTGGTCACGCAATTTTTTGATCTTCACTGGTTGATATATCCAAATTTCAATGAAGAGAAAGTGCTGTTTTCTTTTTGGGAGATCGCAATTTTCTCTGGCTTCGCCGGCACCTTTGGAATTGTGGTTACTCGATTTTTGTCACAAAACTCTTTGGTTCCAATGAACGATGTCTTTTTACAAGAGTCAGCAGATCATCAGGTCCACTACTAAAAAGAATGACTAAAACAATGGTTGACATAAATTTAGTTGGTTGTGATAGATTAAGAATATGATTTCATCCACTTTCTTAACCGTTTCATAATTTTTAATGCCAATATCTATAATTCTCCCTGATAGTACTAAAAAAATCTTTGATCATGAACCTACTGTTCTTGAAGTGGCCCAAAGCATTGGTGAACGATTAGCCAAGGCCACTGTGGGTGGGATCATCAATAATCAAACTGAAATCATTGATTTAAGAACACCACTTAAAGATGGCACTCAATTACAAATTATAACTGACAATTCCGAACAAGGTAGAGAGGTTGTACGACATTCAACAGCCCATTTAATGGCAGAAGCCGTTCAACAGCTTTGGCCAAAAACTAAAGTGACTATTGGGCCTGTGATCGAAAACGGATTTTATTATGACTTTGACTCTGAACATAAATTTACACCCGAAGATTTAGAAACGATTGAAAAAAAAATGGCTCAACTGATAGCCAAAGATCAAGTTATCACTAAAAAAGTGCTTTCACGGGAAGAGGCTCTAAGCCAGTTTGATGCCCTTGGTGAAACTTATAAATTGGAACTCATTAATAACCTTCCTGCCAACGAACCTATAGGCGTATATACCCAAGGGGAATGGTTTGATCTGTGCCGTGGACCCCATATTCAAAGAACAGGTCAGATTAAAGCCTTTAAATTATTATCTGTGGCTGGATCTTACTGGCGAGGGGATGAAACTCGAGAACAGCTGCAACGAATCTACGCCACAGCTTTCGAAAGTACTAAAGAGCTTAATAGTTACCTTAACATGCTTGAAGAGGCTAAAAAGCGGGACCATCGAAAGTTAGGTAAAGATCTAGGCCTTTTTGCTTTTAGTCCCTTAGCTCCTGGGTCGCCTTTTTTCACCCCTAAAGGCACGATGATTTACAACTCACTACAGAGCTACATGCGGGAAAAGTACCTAAAATACGGTTATCAAGAAGTGATAACCCCTCAGATTTTTGACTCAGAGCTTTTTCACCAAAGCGGTCACTACGAAAACTACAAAGAGAATATGTACTTTACGGAAATCGATAAAAAAGAATTTTCAGTAAAGCCTATGAACTGTCCAGGTCACTGTGTGCTTTATGCCACAGAAAAAAAATCGTACCGAGATCTTCCACTAAGAATCGCAGATTTTGGTCGACTCCACCGCTATGAAAGAAGTGGCGTGATGCACGGACTGACTCGAGTACGTACCTTTTGCCAAGATGATGCTCATATTTTTTGTCGAACTGAGCAGCTTCAAGAAGAGATCAAGAACTTCATGGTATTTTTAAATGAAGTTTATAACGAGCTTGGCATGTCAAACTACAATATCTTTTTATCCACACGTCCAGAAAAACGTATGGGCGAGGATCAAGTTTGGGATCAAGCCGAAGGGGCTTTAAAAGCTGCTCTAGAACAGCTCAATTTACCTTTTAAAATCAATGCCGGAGACGGGGCTTTTTATGGGCCCAAATTAGACATTATGTTTGTGGATGCACTTAATCGTCCTTGGCAGCTTGGTACGCTACAATGCGATTTTAACCTCCCTAATGCCTTTCAATTGACCTACACAGGCGCTTCAAATTCCGAAGAACGACCGGTCATGCTTCACCGAGCTATTCTTGGATCCTTGGAGCGATTTATTGGGGTATATCTCGAGCATACGGCTGGTCGATTGCCCATTTGGATGGCTCCTGAACAGGTACGAATTCTTAATCTTACAGATAAACATTTGCCCTACTGCGAAGAGCTTTTAAGCTCTTTTAAAGAGTTTGGTATTAGAGCTCATCTTGATGCCCGAGCTGAAAAATTAGGTTTTAAAATTCGCCAAGCTCAAATGGATAAAATCACTTACATGATTATTATTGGGGATAAAGAGCAAGAGCTGGGTGAGATTTCAGTTCGAGATTTAAACGGTCAGATGGCTTCAGGTTTAACAGTGATGAAATTTTTAGCCTTATTGCACGAAGATATTGAAAAGAAAAATTTCGAAGCGCAAATTTTAGAAAAATTAAACAAAGCTTAAGTATGAGAAAAATTAACAAAACAAATTTAAATTAAAATAAAATAAAATGTAATAAAATAAAATAAAACAAAACAAAATTAAAATATAATTAAAATATAATTAAAATAAAACGTAACATAACTTAACATAACTATACATACATAAATATTATATACCTATAACAAGAATTGCGGAGGACCTTATTAAAAAACGCACAGGATCACAAAAACGAGATATGGGACTAAAAATGAACTATGACATTCGTGCTACCGAAGTGCGAGTTATTGCCGATGATGGTGAGATGTTAGGAGTTTTTTCGGTACCAGATGCCGTACGACTTGCAGAGGGTCGTGGTTTAGATCTAATCGAAATAGCCCCAACAGCCAAGCCCCCGACTTGTAAGATCATGGATTATGGTCGCTATAAATATGAAAATAAAAAGAAGCAGACTGAAGCTCGGAAAAAACAAGTTATTGTGCAAACCAAAGAGATCCAGCTTCGGCCCAGAACCGAAGATCATGATTTAGAGACCAAAGCCAAACATGCTAAACGATTTTTGTTAGATGGTGATAAGGTTAAAGTGAATTTAAGATTCTCTGGTCGTGAAATGGCTCACCAAGAACTTGGTTATGATTTAATAAATCGTTTTGCTAAAATGCTTGAATCCCACTGTATTTTAGAAGTGCCACCACAGAAAGAAGGTCGACAATTATATGCCATTATTGCTCCAGACCCGTTGAAGATCAAAGACATTAAAAAACGCGCAGAAAAAGAGAAAAAAGAAAAACTAAAAGCGGCTGCGGCCCAAGACAAAGACCCTGAAGACAAAGCTACAGAAGCCCATTAAGATATAAAAATTAAGGGAGGGGAAATATGAAACCTAGAATTTATCCCGTGATTGTATGTGTGTGGGCCATTGTTTTTGTTTTGCAACCTCATGCTGAAGCGGCGTTTGGCATTTTTGGCAAAAACAAACCTGCCAAACCTGTGGTTGAAGATAAACTGTCTGATGAGGATAAAATTGGCTTTGTTAATCGTGGTGAGAAAGATTTAACTAAACTTAAAAAAGTAGAAATTTTGGTGACTGACGCGATCGATGCCAACTGTGCCTTTAAGATCAAGTCGGTTCTGCAAGACAACGATGCCATTTATAAAGTTGTCGCCAAGGATTTTAAAAACTACACGGTTTATTTTGACGAGGGTCAAGCTGTAAATCTTGATCTTATAACTACGATAGTTACTGCAGCTGGCTATCAACCCAAAATACTGCCTTAATTTATGGTCTTAAAAAACGAAAATTTATAAAACAGTCTTAGGAAAAAAATATGTTTATAAAAAATCAAGCCTTAGGAATTCAAGAGATTAAGTGTGAAACTTTATTGCAACATCATGATGAGTTTAAGATTGTTGATGTACGACGAGACGATGAATTTTTAGGAGAGTTAGGTCATATCGAAGGGGCAGAGCTTAAAACCCTGGGGCCAGATCTCATGGAATATTTAGCCTCGGAAGACAAAAATTTGCAAATTGCCTTTGTTTGTCGAAGCGGAGGACGATCAGGGCAAGCCACGCAAGTGGCTTCGGATATGGGTTTTAAGAATGTAAGCAACATGATTGGTGGGATGCTGGAGTGGAACCGTCTAAACCTTCCAAAAATTTAGCCTTAAAATCGAACGTCCAAAAAACAGACTTAAGTCGGGGCCGCAATTTAACCTTTCTTCTCAACCTTTCATCTTAATTTTTCAGCGTTTTTTTTCACTGTAAGAGTATTTGAAGCTAGCTCTTTGACTATTCCCAATGAAATATTTTATTTAAAATTTTAAGTAATTTAGGGTGTGTTGCCGTTTCAAAGAGGTAACCATATAAAAGCACATGCCAAAGAAAGCATACCTTAAAAATTTAATAACTAGATGAAACGGCAACACGCCTTATTTAATAGTCCAGAAACATATTTTAGTTTGGTTTTTGCTAACAAATTAAATTACAGTTTAATTATGAATATTTTAAATCTATTTTATTTTAGCTGTTATCTTTCAAGTCACCAGTGTCAGTGCTAACTATGACTTAGATAAAAATTTTGTATGTTATAAAGACATAATACAGAAACTCAAAACCGAAAAATCCTTAAATAAATTTAGACCTCATTTTAATCCAGAGGGTACAACTTTAAGATCGCCGACAAGTGAGCTTGGTAAATGGGTTCAGGTTTCAGTAACCAAGAAATAAAACAGGTCCTATAAATCCCAAAGTATATTTGATAAGTGAACCTCAATCAGAGGTGACCAAATGACAAATAATAATGAATTAATGGAACTTGCAGTTCAAGTGTTTGAATTTCGAAAACAAAATGG
>JBGSLV010000043.1:0-117329 GCA_041740515.1 Bdellovibrionales bacterium
ATTTAAACTTAATTAGAGACATAAATCCCCCCTTTATATTTAGATTTTGGACGAGCCTTTATATTATGAGGGGTGTCTCACTTATTTTATCCTAGACTAGGTCAACTAGACCCGACGATGTCATGAAGGTGTAGAAAAAAAGAAAGAGGCACTTTACCTTATCTATATAGGCAGCTGTCTAGAGATTTGACAGTTCCAGGGCTTAAAATGTCATTATTTTGACTCTGATGATGGCACAATTCGTGATTATAGCTTTGTGGGGGAATTTATGAAAAGTCTTAGTTTTACAACAAAGTTCTTAGCCGTCCTTATGATCTGCTTCAGTTTTGGATGTTCAGAATCTGACACTAGCGGAAGCAGCAATTCAGGTTACGGCGGTGGTGGAACACCGGGTGGGGGCAATCCAGGGTCTGGATCTGGTTCAGGAAAGAATGGTAAATCCTGCGAAAGCTATACTCCGATTGCGGGGGCAACAGACTCTTCTAGACGACACATTTATTTAGGTGAATTTAGGTTAGATTTTAATAGTGGTCCTCAAGGTGTGTATCGAAGTTTTATTGATGATTTCGGCCTATTTTGCATGAATAATCAAGGTGGTTTTAAATGGCAACCTAATCCCTATACAGGTAAACTAGAGTATGCGTTTTATTGGGCAAGAGGCATTGCAAACTGTAGCCATTGGGATGATTTTTTTAAGCTTTGGATTATGTTTCCAAAAAATAATCCTAGTCGTGCTCACCTTATCGTTGACGCAACAATGTCGGGATATTCTGATGGCAGATATGGTCAAGGATATGATGTGCAAACTATGAGTTTACCTGATGCGCAGATCGATTGCAGAGAAAAAGATAAAATAGTTATTTACTATGAACCACAATATGGCTTTCAATTTAAAGTTAATATTTATCAAGGTGATAAAAACTCGGAAAGACTGCGTGCAGAAGTATTTTATAAAAATGCTTCGATTGGTAAATCCGATTTCTTTATTAAATAAAATTATCAACCAAAACCTTTCTTTGAGCGGCAACTTGTAAATCAAGAGGCCGCATTGCCGCTGCCGTCAAAGATAATTTATTATTTATCTTTATGATTTTTTTTTTCTTCTTAAAAAACTATTGACCCGCATTTGAAATGCAGCTTCAATTATACCTGTACAACAACAATAGATCACTCTATGGGGGATATAAATGAATAAAGCGGAATTAATCGATAAATTATCAAAAGATGTTGCTCTTACAAAAGCTGACACAGAAAGAGTTCTTGATGCTTTTATCGAAACAGTTAGAAGTTCAGTAAAAAAAGGCGACGAAGTTAAATTAGTTGGTTTCGGAACTTTCACAAAATCAAAAAGAAAAGCTAGAACTGGAAGAAATCCACAAACTGGTAAAGCTATTAAAATCCCTGCAGCATGGTATCCAAAATTCCGTCCAGGCAGTGAATTCAAATCTATGCTAAAAAAATAGTTTAGAATACAATCTCTAAAGATTTAATTCTAATTGTAAAAGGCTGGTCTAAAAAACCAGCCTTTTTTATTTTATATTCTGACCTTTAAGATACGAGTTAAATCAAATTAAATACCACCGAAGTCGCAACATAAAAAACACGATATCTTGGTTTGTATTGTTCGCCCGCATAAGTTATGTCAATATAAGGTACTTTATGACAAAACTAATTTCACTTATCTTTTTCGCAATGATCTCGGGCTGTGTCTCTGTTAAAATCGGTGATCAGACTACTAAAAAATCCACCCGATTCACTTATACTTCACCGGGTAAAAACTATTACCGAATTAAAGATGAAGCGGTTGATCTAGCTTGGCTTTCACAAACTACAAGCTCAACCCTTTCCGTTAAAACCAAATGTGCAAAAAATATGGAGATCGATCTAGAAAGCTGGTTTCTAGATCTTGCGTCAAACTTTAAATCAACTGAAGTTCAACCCGTTCAGCGCTTTAAATTTAATAATCGCAAAGCCTTGCGAAGTGAAATCGTGACTGCTGTCGAAGGTTTTGAAAATAAATTAGCGATCACAAGTTTTGTTAAAAATTCATGTCAATATATTATTGTCCTTACGTCACCAACTTCAAGTTTTGCAACTGACATAAACGACTATGAAAGTTTTCTTTCAGGCTTTAAAGCATGGTAATTCCCATTTTTAAAACCTCTCTAGAAACCATGGGTGGTTTGGCTGAAGTTTTTATGAGTTCCATTCGAGAACTTAGGCTTCGAAGGCCCAGCACAAAAGATATTTACACTCAAATTTACAATTTAGGTATTGCATCAATTCCTTTGATTGCGATCACGGCCTTAAGTTCTGGTTTCGTGATGACATTGCAATTTGGCCTGGGGTTAGAAAAATACGGCGGCAAACCCTATGTCCCTAAAGTTATGTCACTGGCCATTTTTCTAGAGCTCTCCCCGGTTTTTACAGCATTGATGTGCGCCGCTAGGGTCGGAGCCGGCATGGCCTCCGAGATTGGGTCCATGAAAGTCACACAGCAAATTGATGCGATCCGGGCCCTTGGAACTTCGCCCTATCAAAAAATCTATTTACCCCGAATCATTGCTTGTTTGATATCATTTCCCATACTGACCTTAATCACATCATTTTTAGCTTTAGTGGCTACGGCTATTGTTGCTAACGCAGAACTGGGTCTTCCGTGGTTATTTACCTATCAAAAAATTGTAACTACAATTACGCCTTGGGAATTTATTTCTGGACTGGTAAAGCCTTTTGGTTTTGCTCTTTGTGTAGCTTTACCCGCATGTTATTTTGGTATGAATGTTACCGAAGGAACTAAAGGTGTTGGTCGCGCTACAACGATGTCGGTTGTAACAGCTTCAATATTAATTTTCATCAGCGATTATTTTATGACAAAAATTTATTGGCTTATTTATCCATATGCTTGAGTACTTAAAACGTTTTAGAAAAAATTAAGGATATAAATTCAACTAAGAATATTTTATGAAAAAAATCTTATTAGAAGTTAAAAATTTAAAAAAAACTTTTGGTGCCAAAACTGTGCATCAAGACATCAGTTTTAAACTTCATAAAGGGGAATGCCTAGGATTGCTGGGCGGATCTGGAACTGGAAAAAGCGTAATTTTAAGAGCTTTAATTGGTCTTGAAAAAATTGACAGTGGCCAGATTATTTACAATGACAACGAAATTCAAACGTACAACGAAGACCAATGGCTTAATATTCGAGAAAAAATTTCCTATGTTTTTCAAAATGGGGCCTTATTTGACTCTTTAACTGTACGTGAAAATTTAGCCTATCCACTAAGAGAACACTTTAAACTTTCAGAAGCCGAGATTTCAACCAAGATCACTAAATTGCTTGGTGAAATAGGCTTAGAAAACACCGAAGAGCTTTTTCCATCTGAACTATCAGGGGGAATGCAAAAACGAGTGGGGCTGTTACGAAGCATTATTTTCTCTCCAGAAATTATACTTTTTGATGAACCCACCGCAGGACTTGATCCTTTTAATACTCTTAATATACAAAAAACGATTTTAAAAATGAAAGCCTTAGGATTTACTTCCATATTCGTATCTCACGATATGCCTACAGCTCTTAGTGTTTGTGATCGTATTTTACTGATTAAAAACGGCCGAATTGTAGAAGAAGCCTTACCAGATGATATTGAAAGCTCGAACAGCAATCTTAGAAAATTTATGGATGGAACCTTAAAGCTTTAACAAGGAAAAATTATGAATCAACAGAAAGAACGAATTTGGACCGGTGCTTTTGTAATTATCGGGTTTGCATTGTTCATAATATCTTTCACGGCTCTGACCAGTGATGAATCCATATTTAAAATCAAAAACACCTATTACTCTTATTTAAAAAATTCTCAGGGTATTATGTTTGGCTCAACGGTTTCATTTTCTGGAATAGATGTCGGCCACGTTTCAAATATTATATTTGATAACAAAACTCAGCAGATTGTTGTGGAGCTTAAAGTAAATAAAAAATATGCAGAGTTAATAACTGAAGACAGCATGGTGTCTATGAAAACACAAGGGGCATTGGGGGATAAATTTATTTATATTTCACCAGGTCAAAATGGCTTGCCTATAAAAAACAAAGGCTACATCAAAGCCGATCAGACACCAGATTTACTGGATCAAATTGGCAGTAAACTTTCCGACATTGAACAGGTTTCTTTAACTATCAAAAAAATCGATGCCATTATTACCAATTTCTCTAAAGGTGCAGACTTTGAAAGGATGGGTAAAAACTCTGACAAAGCTCTTGAAAATTTTGCGGCAGCGGCCGCTCAAATTAAAAGCCAAGCCAATATTAAACCGACTCTTGATCGTCTAAATCAATCTTTAGATGCTATTAACAATAAAAAAGGAACACTTGGGCAACTTATTTATGATCAAACTTTACACACTAAAGTTATGAAATTTTTAGGCGAAGAGAAAGATGACAACTACATTAAATCCTTAATGCGAAAAGGTATAGAAGCCAAAGAGAACAAACAAAATTAATAATCCCACAAAAAATCTTAGTTTTAAAAAATTTTTCCGCGCTAATCACATTTTTGAATTAATTTTTCTAAAATCTTTTTATCTTCAGGCGAAATTTTTTCAAGCAAACCTTTATTTTGGGTCCAAGTGATTTTATGAACCCAATTTTTACCCATGTAAGCATTGATTTTTTTTTGCACTATATCCGAAATAAAATAAAACTGCTGCATACCAGACGACGAAGAGGCCCAAATGTATAAATGGCCTTTAAAGTATTTAATGGGAAAAGTTCTAGTGGCTAGTTGGGGCCCAATAATCTCTGCCCAATTTTGAATAACCCTCCAACGATTATATTCGTTAGAGATGGGCATAGAGCTTTGGGTTAAAAGGCTTTGTAAGACCTCTGTGGCGGTATTGAGTTTGGGTTTTTTTATCACAATTCTATTAAAACAAGAAAGGAGTAGTCTTTGTCAAAGTTCTTTCTTGTGCAGTTACTAGAATCAGCATAGATACTAGCCTATATGGTTTCAACACATACCATCAATGTAGTAGGCGCTGGTCTAGCTGGATCAGAGTGTGCATATCAGCTGGCTCAGTATGGGTTTAAGGTGAACCTTTATGAAATGCGCAAAATTCAATTAACTCCTGCCCACAAAAGCAAAGATTTTGGCGAGTTGGTTTGCTCTAATTCTTTTGGCAGTCAAACCGATTACTCGGCTCCAGGGCAACTCAAATGGGAGGCTGATAAAGCGGGCTCGCTCATTTTAAAATTGGCCCAGGAGTATGCAGTTCCCGCAGGAATGTCGTTAAGTGTTGATCGCGAAAAATTTGCTTCGCAGTTAACTCACGATATTTTGCAACATCCCAATATTAATGTCTTTGATCAGATTGTAAAATCTGTTAATGAGCTGAGCGGTATAACCGTTATTGCTACAGGGCCACTCACCGATTCTGCTCTGGCAGCAAGTTTACAATCGCATTTTGATCTATCATCACTTTATTTTTTTGATGCTATTGCTCCAATAATTGCAACCGACAGTATAGATATGGATATTTGTTGGAAGGCTGATCGTTGGGGCGATGGTAGCCCTGGCGATTATATCAATTGCCCACTTAACAAAGACCAATATGACAAAATTATATCTGAGATTAAAAACGCGCGAAAAATTGAACCCAAAGATTTTGAGAAAGACACTCCGTACTTCGAAAATTGTATGCCCATTGAAGAGATCATTTCCAGAGGCGATAATACCCTTAGGTTTGGCCCATTAAGTTATAAAGGTCTTAGAAATCCCAGAACTGGCCAAGGTTGTTATGCCGTTGTTCAACTTAGACAAGATAATAAAGAAGCTACGGCTTATAATATGGTGGGCTTTCAAACTAAGATGGCCTACCCCGAACAGAAACGTATTTTCAGCCAAATTCCTGGGTTAGAAAATGCAGACTTTGTCAAACTTGGCAGCATACATAGAAATATGTATATCAATTCACCTCGGCTTCTCAACGAAGATTTATCCTCAAAAAAAAATCCAAACCTATATTTTGCAGGCCAAATCACAGGAGTTGAAGGTTATTTTGATTCTACATGTATTGGACTTTTAGTTGCTAAATTTATTAAACAAAAATTACTTGACCAAAAATTTTCACCACCTCCACGTACAACAGCTCTAGGATCGTTGTATAATTTTTTACGTGAAGAGCGCGAAAACTTTCAACCCATGAATATGAATTTTAGTCTATTTCCAAAATTAACTGACGAAGAGTTACAAAAAATAACTCCTGGTAAAATTAAAAAATCTGATCTCAAAAAACTTCGCAAAGACACCCAACTCATAATTGCTAAAAAAGATTTTCTTAAGTGGCTTGCTTAAATTATTCTACTGTTACTGACTTGGCTAAATTTCTTGGTTGATCTACATCATGCCCAAGACTGTTGGCCACATGATATGCAAGAAGTTGTAAAGGTAAAGTTTCAAGAATTGGATATGTGATCCAATCAGCCTGTGGTAATCCCAGAAAATGTTCACACATGGCTTCTAATTTAGTATCACCCAAACTGCCAAGACCTATGACTAAGCCTTTTCGAGCTTTTACTTCTTCAAGATTACTCATGGTTTTTTCATATAGATCATCTTCAGGACAAAGCATGACAATCATCATATCTTCATCAATCAAAGCCAGCGGTCCATGTTTCATTTCACCCGCAGCGTAACCTTCGGCATGTTTATAAGCGAGTTCTTTTAATTTAAGTGCACCTTCCATGGCGATCGGAAAATTAGTTCCTCGGCCCATGTATAAAAAGCCTTTTTTACTTTTCAAAGAATGACTGACTTTTTTAAAGAATTTATCATAGGCTAAAACATTTTCCATTTTCAAAGGAAGACTTAATAAACTTTGTAGCCATTTTGTTTCATCAGCCACAGACAAAAAGCCCTTAGCTTTAGTCAAAGCCAACCCCAAAGTAGCCATTATCACTAAAGTGCTAGTGAACGCTTTGGTGCTTGCAACACCAACTTCGGGTCCAGAGTTCATATAAATTGAAAACTCACTCTCACGATCAATACTGGAACGATAGGTGTTGCATATACTTAAAGTTCTTGCACCTTTAGCTTTAGCCAGTCGAAGGGCCGCTAAAGTATCGGCTGTCTCACCGCTTTGGGAAATAAATATAACCAAAGTTTGTGGACCGACAATTGGACTTCGGTATCTGTATTCACTGGCAATATCGATTTCAGTGCTAATTCCCGCTAGTTTTTCAAAGACATATTCGGCATACATTCCAGAATAAAAACTTGTCCCACACGCTACGATTTGAATATGATTGATGGCTTTTAAAAATTCCGTAGTTTGCTCTTCGGACTCATAAAACCCTTGAATTTTTAAAGCTTGGGTTTCTGAATTAATGTGAGGTAATAGTGCTAGGCTCACGGCATTGGGCTGTTCATAGATTTCTTTGAGCATGTAATGTTGAAATCCCTTTTTATCAACTTGTTCCGCATTCCAACTTATGGTTTCAAATTTAATTGGTAAGGCATGACCATGTAGATCAGTAACACTTACTGTCTTATTTTTTATATGTACCATTTCATTATCATTTAAATAATAAATATTTTTTGTGTATCTAATAACAGCCTGTACATCACTGGCTAGGTAAAAATCATCATCTCCTTGGGCTAAGATCATCGGAGGACCAGATTTAAACGCTATCATTTCATCAGGATTTTTTTTCGAGATCACTAAAACGGCGAAGGCTCCTTCAAGAAGCTTTCGTGTTTCAAAAACTGCTTTATAAAAATCTGCTTTTAAATGCAATTGTTCGTTGATCAAATGGGCAATTAATTCTGAATCTGTATCAGAGTTTATTTTTGCTCCACGACTTAAAAGTTGTGATCGAATCGATTGGTAATTTTCAATAA
The DNA here is from genome assembly GCA_041740515.1 of Bdellovibrionales bacterium. GTDB lineage: Bacteria > Bdellovibrionota > Bdellovibrionia > Bdellovibrionales > UBA1609 > JAMLIO01. Next base: position 7,896 of record JBGSLV010000043.1, read on the forward strand.
TACCGTTATGCACAATGCAAATATCACCGACCTCATGTGGATGGGCATTTTTTTCTACGGCTGGGCCATGAGTCGCCCATCTGGTATGTGCGATACCGACCTGCCCTTCAAGATTTTTATCACTGACTTTTTTTTCAAGTTCAATGATTTTACCAGGAGCTCTAAACTTAATGAATTCCCCTTGGTTTAAAAGGCAGATCCCCGAACTATCATAGCCTCGGTATTCTAAAGCTTTAAGACCATCAAAAAGAATATTTTTGGTATTTTTTTTACCTAAATAACCGACAATTCCACACATACTACTTCCTATAATTTTGTTTTACGAAGGCTTTAGCCCTAGTCACGTAAAGGCTTTTGGCTTCCACATTTTTTGTGACAGTTGCACCCGCTGCGATGACGCTGTCATCTTCAATAACAATTGGTGGAACAATTTGTGTATCACTGCCTATAAATACATTTTTGCCAATTTTGGTTTGATATTTTTTCCCATCAGCCGCGAAATTGCATGTGATAGTTCCGGCACCTATATTCGTATTTTCACCGATTTCGGCATCACCTAAATAGCATTGATGACCCGCCTTCACACCCTTAAAAAGTATCGAGTTTTTGACCTCCGCAAAATTGCCCACTTTGACATTGGGATGAATGACGGCTCCTTCACGAAGATGTGCATAGGGACCGATACTTGAGTGACCTAGCACTTTTGCCCCTTCAAGATAAGACCCCGCTTTTATCAAAGTGTGGGGTCCAAGTTTTGAGTTTTTAATATGTGAGCCGGACTCAATTATTGAGCCAACTTCGACTTTTGAAGCGCCAAAAATAAATACATTAGGATAGATTAAGACATCGGCATCAATTTGCACAGATCCTTCAATATATGTAGTTTCTGGGCTAATCAACTTTACTCCGTTTTGCATTAATCTTTGATTAATCTTTAAATAGGCCTTTTGATTGGCCTGAGCCAGTGCAAGTGAGTCATTAACGCCAAACCCCATATCATCTGAAGTTGTAAAACCAGAAACATTATATCCCTTGGAATTTAAAAACTTCACGATGTCTGTCAAATAGTATTCTTTTTTAGAAGCTGTTTTAAACTCTGCTTCTACATCTCTGGAGACAAGAGTGGCTTTTAAAAATTCAAATAAAAGATCTGACCGGCTATAATAAATGCCAGAATTTACGATACATATTTTAAGTTGTTCTGGACTGCAATGTTTAGCCTCAATGATTTCATCGACTTTACTATTTTTAGATTGAATAACTCGACCAAAAGATGAAGGGTCTGAAAGCTCTAATAACGCCAAGTTTAAATCCGAATTGGAAAGCTGAGCTTGGTCGATAAAATGCAGAATATCTTTAGCGTTTACTAAAGGATGATCCCCATTACAGATTAAAACATATTCCGACAAAGAGGCTTTGACCGAATAAACGGCGTCTGCAGTTCCTAATGGTTGGTTTTGAATATGAAAAAATACATTTTTAAAGATGGTCTTTATGTACAATAAGTCATTTAAGATTTTCTGCGAAACAACAACATGTATGTTAGTTGCACCGGCTTCATTTAAGGCCTCGATGGTGCGTTCAATCATTGGTTGCCCTGCGACCTTATGTAAAACTTTTGGAAGCTTAGACAACATGCGTGTACCGTCACCAGCAGCAAGAACAATCGCGTCCCAACTCATAACTTGGTCTCCTTACTTTTATGGGATAATTCGTAAACGAGAGCTGAATATGGTTTCAATAAAACTCTGTATGCATCAACTCTATCAACAGTTTGATTAGGGTCAAATCTACTCTTTTTGTAGCTATTTCACAACAAGGCAAATAAAGCTCAGATTCATATCAAGAATGAATTCGTTTGTTATAATTTTATAATCATAAAATAAATTTATATTTGCAAGTTATTGCATTTCGGGATGCACATTTAGTAAATCTAATTCAAGCGATACATATGGATATAATTAACCACCGGTTTTTTTCCATTTTAAATTATTTTTGTCTAAAATTTGAGTGACAAGATCAATCTTTTCGCCATGAATTTCGATATATTTATTTTTATAAGTTCCACCAACTCCCAAGGCTTTTTTTATTTTTTTTGCTAATTCTTCACACCATACTTCATTGTTTGGAAGATTTGATATTTCAACTACGGTACGCCCTTTACCTGATGTAAGACGTCGCACACTAAGTACTGTTTGTTTTAAATCTACGCTTGAATCCTTGCTTTTCTTTAAAGGCTCCTCGCTAGATGCTTTACGCAAATCCCCGATTCCATCTGTCCAGACAACTTTATGCTTTGACATGTACGAGTTCTCCTCTTGAGTCCTAATTTTAAGTCTTTTAAGAGAACAGAGCAACAAACTGGTCTATAAGCTATTTATCTTTAGTGAATTATTTTAGAAGATATATCATGCTTGATCTTCAAAATTTTTCCAATTTAATTTTATGGGGCAAAGAACTACCATCGATTTCAGCAAATTTTGAACTTGTAAACCTCCAAAGTTTCAAAGAGGTTCAGCCTTACATTGAAAATCATAAAGCCAAAGTGCTAGTAATTCATGCGACAACTTTAAGCTCGGACGAAATTTTTAATCTTTTTGCCATTCTTGAACAGCAGACGCAAAAAACCGAAATTATCCTTATTTTGGATCAAATGGAAAATATAACCAAACATATTTTAATTTCAACTTTAAATCCTTCAGCGGTTTTTGAAATTTATAATTTTAATATTCAAGATATTGAAAAAGCCATTTTATCTGCCATTAGAAAATACGATTATCACCAACAAAATCATAATTTTTATTTATTATTTCATGAGCAAGGTGAAAAATTATTAGAATTAAATACCGAGCTTGAAGAAAGAATTTTATTAAAAAACACAAGTCTAAAAAGATCCCAAAGTCGGTTATTATTGATTCAAAGACAACTTAATTTGCTCTATGAATGTATTGTTGGAATTCAAAATTCTAAAACTGTGCCAGAAATTGAAGATTTTTTAACTGAGCATTTAACCCAATTTTTCGAAGTCAATTGGGTTCGTATTTTAGTTGGACAAAAAGAAGTTTACAGCGAGACTTTCATTATTGAAGGACAAATTAAATTTAAAATTTTTGGCACACCTCTATATTTTGGAAAAAAAAGTATCGGTCATATTTATTTTGCTAAATTAGATCAGCCCTTTAAAAAAAAGGACGAATCGTTTTTTTTACAACTTAGTGAAATTGTAAGCATTAAAATTAATCAAATTACAAATTATAATGATCTGTTAATTACTAGATCGCAGTGGCAACAGACCTTCCAGGCGATCAAACATCAAGTAACAATTGTAGATAGTAACTTTAATTTACTGAATAATAACTTTAGGCCTCATCAAAGTTCCCAAAAATGCTATGAACTATTATTTAACGCCACAAGCCCTTGTGAGGGCTGTCAATTGGGTAAAAAATTTCATCTTCAAAAAGAAAATCAGTGGTTTAATATTATAAGTCAAAGAATTAAATCCCAAGATCAAAAAATTGAAACTTATATTAATATTTATCAAAACGTAACAGAGCAAAAAACGATTGAAGTTAAAATTCTAGAAAAAACAAAATTATCTGACCTTGGTATACTTGCTGGTAGCCTAGCCCATGAGTTAAATAATCCTTTAGCTGGTATAATAACTTTTTTACAGTTGATTTTAAGCGACCCCATTAATACGCCCAAAAATGTAATAGGCGATATTGAAGATCTATTAAATGCTGCTCTGGACTGCAAACATGTTATTGAATCCATTCTTGAAAGCGTTCGTAACAATAGAAGTTTAGATTTAGATTTGTAATTCTTGTCTGATAAAGTTAAATTAATAAACTTAGATTTTTTCGTTTCGCTGCACTTTGGTCCTGTTAAAAATTTGACGGATATTTTTTATCTCTTTATGATTAAAGTGTGTCTGGCTGTAGTGGCAAAAAACAAGGGGATTGGTTGAAAAGTAACTATAAAATTCTTGTGGTTGATGATGACTCTATAGTCAGAAAAAGTTTAGCCAAAGTTTTACAGCGCTATGAACATATGGTGATTACAGCTCAAACCAAAAGTGAGGCTGAATCTATTGTTGCAAGCCAACTTAAGATTAATTTAGCCATAGTTGACCTTAGATTGCCTGATGGCAGTGGATTGGATCTTTTAACAGAGATCAAAAATCAACAACCTGATTGTGAAGTTATAATTCTTACTGGATATGGCAACATAGAACTTGCTTTAACAGCCGCTCGTAAAGGTGTATTTCAATTTTTAACGAAACCCTTTGAGTTGAGTGAAATGATCTCACTTGTTGATAAAGCTTTAACTCACAAAGAGATTAAAGAAGAGAATGAAAGATTAAAGTCTGAACTTTATAAACATTTTGGCCTTCACCAAATTATTGGAAAAAGTCGTGAAATTCGGCAGGTTATTGACCTAGCTGAGCGAATAGCTCCGTCAGACTCAACTGTACTAATTTCTGGGGATAGCGGTACCGGAAAAGAACTTATTGCTAAAGGAATTCATTTTGCTTCTGATCGCTCGAAACAGGCTTTTATTGCCGTGAACTGCGGGGCCATTCCTGAAGATTTACTTGAGAGTGAACTTTTTGGCCATGAGAAAGGCTCTTTCACCGGTGCTCATCAAGAAAGGAAAGGCCGTTTCGAATTAGCTCACAACGGAACAATATTTTTAGATGAAATTGGGGATATGAGTCCAAAACTGCAAGTGAAATTACTTCGAGTGCTACAAGAAAAACGCATTGAAAGAGTAGGCTCTTCCAAACCTATTACGATTGATACTCGTGTTATTGCAGCTACACATAAAAACTTGGAGCAGTTGATTAAAAAGGGTCAGTTCCGAGAAGATTTGTATTTTAGATTAAATGTAATACCTCTTCACATCCCCTCTTTAAAAAATCGCAAATCAGATCTTCCCGTTTTAGTGAATTATTTTGTTCAAAAATATAATCTGGAAAAGAAAAAACGCATCTCTGGATTTTCGGTTGACGCTTTTGAAGCCCTACAAAATTATTCTTGGCCAGGTAATGTCAGAGAACTTGAAAATTTAGTAGAGCGCTTAACAATTATCGTAGGCGAGGGCGTGATTCAACTATCTGATTTGCCTGCTAGATATTCCAATATTGCCACCAAGAGCACTTTGGAAGACATCGAAATTCCTGAATCAGGTGTTGATTTTAATCTCATGGTTTCAGACTTTGAAAATAGATTAATTATGAAGGCTTTAGAAAAAACAGGCTGGAATCGAAATAAAGCCGCTCACTTACTAAAAATCAATCGAACGACCTTAGTCGAAAAAATCAAAAAGAAAGGTCTCAAATCCGAACACGAACTCAACAACTAGCGCGCCAGCTAGGGTGCCAGGTTCCGCAGTCAGGTCACAGCGCATAAACTTCGGAACTTAGGTGCCAGGTTCCGCAGTCAGGTCACATTGCGTAAATTGAGTGTCAGGTCAAAGCGAATATTTTAAATTAATTATTGTAATATATTACTTGGTGAGCCTAAAGCTCTGCTAATTTAATCCCTATGAACTGACCCGGGAAACCGACACTATAATACATGGTGCACTGTGACCTGAACGCGGAACCTGGCATCGAAGTTTAATTTACGCAACGTGACCTGAGCGCGGAACCTGGCACCCAAGCTTAGTTAAAGAAGGAGCCGATGTCGGTGCGTTTTTGTAAGCCATGCCACTGCGCTTTAGCACTTTGTGCGTAAGCTATTTTTATGGCTTCTTCTTTAGTTGAGGCTATCCCTACTGCACCCAAAACCCTTCCCCCATTCACAGTCCATTGATCTTGATTTTTTTTAACACCAGAATAAATAAAATAGCTAGATTCACTTACCGTTCTGTCAGAAATATCTATTACGCTGCCTTTGACAGGCTTTTCAGGATAACCTTCCGCCGCCATAACTACACATGCTGCATACATATTTTTTGTTTGAATAGACTTTAATTTTCCTGTAACGGCAGACCATAAGATTTCAAAAACGTCACCCTCAATTAAAGGCATAATTATTTGCGTTTCTGGATCACCGAACCTAACATTATATTCAAGAACGTAGGGCTTATTATCTTGAATCATCAGACCAATAAACAAAGCTCCACAAAATTTAATATTTCGTTTTTTGAGCTCATTTAATGAGGGCTGAACAATGGTTCTATTGATTTCTTCTTGAAGCTTGATATTTAAAGTCACAGGGCCAATAACACCCATACCACCAGTATTTGGACCTAATCCTCCATTTTTTAAAGCTTTGTGATCTTGCACCAAGGGACATACCTGAAAGTTTTCACCATCGGTAATACAGATGTAACTCAGTTCCCAACCCGAAATAAATTCTTCAATTAAAGCTTGAGAGGCGCCAAAAACTTCATGATCAAAAATTTGCTCAATGGCATTGGTGAATTCGTTTTTATCTCTGCATATGAAAACACCCTTCCCAGCCGCTAAGACATCTGCTTTAACTACTATTGGAAATTTGAAATCCCCTATCACACTCATAGCTTCATTTTTGTTCGTTGCCATTTTAAAAGCCGCCGTTGGGATACCTGCGGCTTTCATAAATTCCTTCGAATAAATTTTACTACCTTCAAGCCTTGCCCCATCTGACCCTGGCCCAAAAACTTTAAAGTTATGATCCCTCAGTGTGTCGGCAAGACCATCTACCAAAGGATCTTCAGGACCAATAACAACAAACTCAATGTCCATCTGTTGCAAATTTTTTATCAGCTTAGCTTGGTCTTTCAAGTCTATAGCTTTACATTCAACATCAATAGCAATCCCATCAGATCCAGGTATACAAAAGACTTTTGAAACTTTGGGGCTTTTTTTTATGGCTTTGACAAGAGCGTGCTCACGTCCACCAGAACCTAAAACTGCGACATTCATTTTTTAGACCTTTTTATCGAATTCATAAAATGTATATGTATATTGATTATCTTTGGAAGGATTTTCGGCAACCAGTTTAAATTTTTCTAGCGAAAGTTCGGGATAGTAAGCATCCGCTTCAACCTGAGTATGAACCCTTGTTAAATAAACTTTATCAACAAAATCTATGGATTGGCGATATATCTCCCCACCACCGACAATAAAAACTTCTTCTTGATTTTGTTGCTCCGCTACTAATATAGCTTTTGCAATAGCTTCCTCAATTGAAGGTGCTACAAATACACCCTCAGGATAACTACCAACACGAGCCGATTTGGAAATCACAATAGTTGTTCGTTGAGGTAAAGGACGACCAATACTTTCATACGTCTTTCGTCCCATAATGATCACAGAGTTTAAGGTTTTTTTTTTAAAAAACTTTAAATCTTCAGGGATACTCCATGGCAAACCATTCTTAACCCCAATGGCATTGTTCTCACTTACAGCGACAATATGACTTAAAATCATACAGATACGTCCGCCTTAATGGCCGCATCGGGATTATAATCGAGCAATGTGAAATCATTAAAATCAAAAGCAAAAAGATCTTTGATGTCAGAATTTAAAATCATACGAGGTAAAGGCTTTGGCACTCTTTTTCGTTGCGTTTCGACCTGTTCAAAATGGTTATGATAAATATGCACATCTCCAAAAGTATGAATAAATTCCCCCGGCACCAAGCCACAGACCTGAGCCATCATCATAGTTAATAGCGAATAGCTCGCTATGTTGAACGGCACACCTAGAAACATATCCGCGCTTCGCTGATAAAGCTGACAGCTTAACGTGCCGTCACCCACATAAAATTGAAAAAAAGCATGACACGGTGGAAGGGCCATTTGATCCACTTCCCCGGGATTGTAAGCGACCACAAGGTGTCTTCGAGAGGTCGGATTATTTTTTATTGCATGGAGTACATTTGTAATTTGATCGATACATTGACCATCTGCCGCTTGCCAGGAACGCCATTGCGCCCCATAAACTCGCCCTAAATCGCCATTTTCATCAGCCCATTCATTCCAAATTCTTACACCATTATCTTGTAGATACTTTACGTTGGTATCACCTTTTAAAAACCACAAAAGTTCATAAACAACTGACTTAAGATGGATTTTTTTTGTTGTTACTAAAGGGAACCCTTCTTTGAGATCAAACCGAAGTTGATGACCAAAAAGACTTCTCGTTCCAGTTCCGGTTCTGTCCTTTCGGTCTAAGCCTTCAACATAGATTTTTTCCATAAGATCTAAATAGGCTTTCATGGCAAAATCCTCCAAAAAATAATCGAAGCTTAAACTTCTTAAGCCAGTGTATTGTAGCATCATAGCGTGAACTGATGAACTTTGAACTTCAATGTGCCTTGCACCGCATGACTAGATCAAGCCCCAAGAGGTCTCTTGCACATAGAACCAGCTCTAACTAAGACTTAACCTTGACCTTTGGGGCAAGGCTTCCTAAAACTTAATTCCATGGAAATACGAGATCCTATTCACGGTTCAATTGCATTATCCCCACTCGAGGTTCAAATCTGCGATTCTCTAGAGTATCAGAGACTGCGTGCAATTAAACAGCTAGGCTTTTCCGAATTTAGTTTCCCTGGAGCAACTCATAATCGATTCTTACATTCAGTAGGAGTTAGTCATTTAGCAGGCGTTGCGTTTGACACTATTTTTAAAAATTATCCTTTTAAAGATTTTAAGACTAAAAACAGCCTTCGACAGTGCGTCAAACTCGCAGCGTTGGTTCATGATATAGGTCATGGTCCTTTAAGCCACGCCACCGAAGTGGTTATGCCTTTACTACCTGAATTGAATATCAAACTTTATCAAGACCAAAAACGAAATCAAGATCGTAAAGCCAATCATGAAGACTATACGATTGCTTTTGTAACTGAATCTGAGATCGCCAATATAATTCGGGCTTACGGCGAGTTTGAATCTGAACATGTTGCTGCTCTTGTAGATTCTGAAATCACAGTAACCGATGACTTTTTTATGGTTGATGGTGTTGATTTTCGACCTATCCTTAGTCAGCTGGTTAGCTCTGAATTAGATGTGGATCGAATGGACTATTTACTGAGGGACGCCTACTTCTGTGGAACTAACTATGGAAATATTGAACTTTCATGGCTCATTGCCAATTTGACCTACACGCAAGTGAAAGACAAATTAAACTTAGCCATTAACCGCCGAGCTTTATACACTTTTGATGATTTCTTGTTGTCACGCCATCACATGCACTTAATGGTTTATTTCCACCATAAAGCTATAATTTATGAAGAGATGCTAACTAGATATCTTGAATCCCCTGACTGCAAATTTAAATTACCACCGCAGTTGAGTAAATATATTAAATGTACAGATTATTCATTATACGAACATTTAAATGATGCCCAAGATTCAAGCGTTTGGGCTAAACGTATTGCTAATCGTAAGCCTTATAAAGTTTTATACGAGACCCACTCCAACGACGGCAGTGAAAAGATCAAACAGATCAAAACAAAACTTAAAAATGAAGATATTGATTTGATCTATGTTAGTTCTGGGGCGCGCTTAAGCAAATACCACGGCGCTACAAATCAAGACTTAGCTTACAACATTTATGTAGTTGAGCAGTACGACAAATCCATAGCGCCTACAAAGATTCAAGACACTACAGAGATCTTTAGTCGTTACGAAAAAATTCGTAGAATCGAACGTATTTATGTCTCACCAGAGCAAAAGCAAGCGGCCTCAAATTTAATTAAGTAAAACAAAGAAATATCTTTAACAAAAAAAACTTTAAATTTATAACACAGATTTAATTTTTAATCAGTTTTATTATATATAAAAAATAGTTAATTAAGCCAATAATGTTAACCTATGAGTTCGTTTAAAAAAATTATTATTAATAACTATGTTGTTTTGCAGTACTGCAGCTTTTGCAGTTGTCGGAGAAGATGGTTGTAAAGGCACTGCATTAGCTTTGGCAGGGGCTTCCTTTAATGTAGTTTTTGCTGATTAAAATAAATATTTGCTCACTTTTGACATTAAACCTGTTACCTTATCTATTCTTTTTTTAATTCTACTTATTCAACAATTTTTTAAATACGATTATAATTTAAAAAACCTTTATTAAGAATTGTTGTACTTGAAAAGTTTAGTCAGAAACAAATATAACCGTAAGATTTTTATTTTTTAAAATTTAACTTACTTTTTATTTAGATAGCCATAGCAGCTATTTAAAGATTCTTTCAGTGACTTAGGTTTAAAGACAATTTGAAGACTTTGGGTCAGCTTAGCGATGAGCTCTGGCTGAAACTTTTGATCTAATATAATTTCTAAATCATAAACAAGACCTGAAATAAACTTAGCTATAATGAAATTTATTGTTTCATCGATGGCTTCATCTGTGGCATTAGATAATTTCATACTCAAAAAGTAAGGTGTAAATTCATTATAATAATATAAAAATGTATATCTAACTAAACCTCTGAACTCTTGTCCTTTTAAGACACTTTCTAGATTAATTAATGAATTTTGATCCAAAAAGCCCGGGGTATTGGTCCCATTTTGCAATTTCAGCTCCGAGGAAAGAACTTCAAGGATAATACCAATAAAGTCATCTTCTCTTACTAAATTCAGTGACATGGGTTGGCTTATGATAGGAGGTCGATCTTTAGTGACTTCGCTATTTGAAGATCCATTAGTTACTTTTGGGGATTGAGCAAAAACGTGTGCTAAGGAAACAAAAAGTATCAAAATTTGGACTAAAAAGCTCTTCATCGTGAATCTAGGGTTATATTTAGGTTCTTAAAAATTCAAACTTTTTTCTAAAAAAGGTAAATAATTTAGGGATATTTAAGCCAATTACTCGTCTTATAATTAAATTAATTATTAATTTAATCTGATTACATCTGTTCAGCTAAATCTTGCACAACAATAATCCGATTGAATTCGACAGATTCTAAAAACTCTTTAAATTAAATTCATAATATTCACAGCTATTAGCTTTAAGGCCACTAGGACTAACACTATTTTGTATATTCGAGTAAACACTTTAGGGTCCATCATTTTAAGAAACCTTACTCCAAGTGTGGTTCCAATAATAGTGCCAGTAAATAATAACAGCAACAAAACGTAGTGATCTAAATAAGCAAAACCTAAACCCAAGAACACAGGAATTTTAATGATGTGGGTTACTATCTGACAACTCGCTTGTGTCGAAACAATCTGTTCTTTGGTCAAGTCATCCCGTAAAAAGAAAGGGGCCAGAAGAGGCCCCGTAGCCCCTACTAAAATTCCCATAAAACCTGCAGCAAGCCCCAGGAGCGAAAATTGCCAGGCCTTTAGCTTTATTGCAGGTAAGGATTTTGGCTTGAACACCATATATAAAATAAAAAGCACGACTAAGATTAGGGGAATTTTATCTGATGGCAAACTTTTGATAAAATAAAACGCCAAAGCGGCACCAAATGGGGCTCCTAGAATAAAAAAATTAAAAAAAGAACGCACTACATTTTGTCTAAGATAGTAAGTTCTTAACGAATTACTTAGAAGCTGAATTAAACCATGAATGGGTATTGTTGCCGATAAAGGTAAAACTAAAGTCATACCCCCCAACAGCACAATCCCACCAGCTGCACCGACTACGGCTGAAATGATCGAAGTAAAGACAGAAAGAAAAAATAAAAAAAATTCAGACATTATCAAACTAAATAAATTTATACTCAAAATGCATTGGTTTTTTGTCTCGCAAAATATCAACAGCCATTGTTTCTAATTCTAAAATATTACTTTTTACATAAATAAAAACCTGCAAAACTTCGTTGATCGAACTAATTTTCATTTGGTTGATACCTAATATAATATCGTCTTTTTGCAAACCTGATTTTGAACTTATAAAAGTATCCTTATCAATACGTAATATTTTATAACCGATCAATTTGTTTAGTTTCTCATCAAATACGGGAACAACATCAATTGATTTCAATAATGAAATATAATTTTTTAACTGTTCGTCAGCTTCTAATCTTGAAATAGTAAAATATTTTTTTTCTTTAGCTATAGGAACTGTATCAACAAAAGAATCTTGATTTCTTTCCACTTCAATTTCTGCTTTCCCCTGGATACTGGACGCAAAATTATTCTTTACTTTTTGGGAGTTCAGCCATGGATAAAAAAAGATAACCGCAAGCAAGCCAGAAATAAATCCAGTAAAGTAAATTAAAATATTTTTTACGGTTCTTTTATTTTCAGAGTCTTTTATTTCGGACATAACACCTTTAAAAAATGATTTATCTATTTATTTTTCTTTCCAAAACCAATACGTCGATGGGATGAACTGAACAGATCGCTAGCTTTAACTTTGCCACCTTTGATTGTAGGTCTTACACTCTCTTTGCCATTGGGATTTTTGGCGTTAGTAACACTTCCTCTATTGTTATTAGAAACTGCTTTTTCCGCAAATTGATCGGAAAACCTTTTTTTATGGTGCTCTGGCACATTTTTAGTCGAAGTATTTAAAGTTCGGTTAGCACTTCGGTCCGAAGTTCTATCTGAAGCAGATTGCGAAGACTTTTCTGCATAAGAATCAGAACTTCGGTCAGAGGATTTGCCTGCGGCTTTTCGCCGATTGAATTTAGACTTTGCTTTTTTACTTTTAAATTTAGGCCCCTTTTTACTACCTTCTTTATGTAACCAAGAAGATATAGCTTTGGACTGTGCTCGTCCCTGATGCTCTTCTAAAGTCAAATCAATAAAGCCATCCTCTGTGTTAACTTGAGCGACAGACACTTTAACTCTGTCCCCTAACTTAAACTGTTTTCCAGAACGCTGACCTACCAAACTGAGTTGCTCATCATTATAAACATAAAAATCAGCTCCCAAATCACCGATTCGAATCATACCCTCAAGAGGGTATTGGTCTAAGGTCACAAAAACTCCAAATCTAGCGACTGAAGTGATCGAACCTTCGAACTCTTCACCAAGCAGTTTTTCGGCAAATCTAGCTTTTTTGATAGACTTTACTTTTCTTTCTGCTTTGACCGATCGTTGTTCAAGTGCGCTTAAGCCTTCGGCCTTTTCTTTGAGGTCAGCTTCTTGATAGGAAACAGAACCTGTGCCGCTGACAATGCTTTTTAAGATTCGGTGAGTGATCAAATCTGGATAACGTCGAATGGGCGATGTGAAATGCGCATAATGGGAAAATGCGAGCCCAAAGTGTCCAATCTGTTCGGGACTATATTTAGCTTGTCGCATCGACCTTAGAAACAAAGTTTGTAGGATATTTTTTTCTTTCCCTTCCATAGTGGAGAGGACTTCACAGATTTCACTAGGATCAGGAGAAGTATATTTAAAACTTGTGAACTGATTGAAAAACCGCATAAAAGTATCCAAAGCTAAAATATCTGGTTCTTCGTGGACACGATAAATTTGTGGTCTATTTTTCTTTTCAATAAATTCGGCAACAGCTATGTTGGCCTTAAGCATGAACTCTTCAATTAAACGATGGGCAAAAATTCTTTCAGATAAATGTATATCAACAGCTTGGCCCTGCTCGTCCACTTCCACTAAAACTTCAGGAATGTCTAAATCTAAAGATCCTTCGGCAAAGCGTTTGGCTTTTAATATATTAGCTAATATTTCTGATAGTTTTAATCGCTCAGTCATATGAGTAAACTGGGGAACGCTAGAACCATCTAGAATTCTTTGAACGTCCCCATAGGTCATTCGACCGTGACTTCTAATAACGGCTTCGTAAAATTCATAATTTAAAAATCGACCTGTAGGATCAATGATCATATCAGCTACCATAGCTAAACGATCTACATCTGGTTTTAACGAACAAAGCTCATTGGACAAACCTTCCGGTAACATGGGAATAACAAAGTTTGGAAAGTAAGTACTCGTGCCCCTTTGAAGAGCTTCTTGATCAACGCTCATTCCTTCTCGAACATAATAACTAACATCAGCAATTGCGACGACGAGTCGATAGTTCGATCCTTTCATTTCGACAAACACCGCATCGTCAAAATCTTTAGCTGTTGCACCATCAATAGTGACTAGCTGCAAGGCTCTTAAATCTTTTCGCTTAGTAATTTCACTGCTTGGAATTTCTAAACCATAGTTCGTTACTTCTTGAATAGACTTTGAGGAAAATTCCATAGGAATTCCTTGAGTCATAGCCACACGTTTGACATCAATGGCGGGATCACTGGGTTGACCAAGACTAGATATAACTTTGCCTACAAAACCTTTTTTGGTCCCAGGATAAGATAAAATTTCTACTAAGACCAATTCTCCAGGCTTAGCAACACCAATGTGGTTATTGGGTATCAGCAGATCTTCGCCCCAAGAGTAAGATAAATCTTTAACTCGAAAATGCACACCATCAGGGTCCATACGTCCAACAACTGTAGTGAAATGACGTTCTAAAATGTTCTCAACCCGACCTCTTGGTCTTTCATCTTTTGGATGACCGAAGATACGAATTTCAACCAAGTCGTTTGACATCGCGCCATTTAAATCTTCTGCAGATATAAAGACATCACTTTGACTATCATTTTTAGAAATAAAAAAAGCGTACCCATCGGGATGTCTTTTTACGAAACCATGATTTTTGTTGGCAATACCTAAACTCATCTCATTTAGCTTAACCGATTTAGGCTGTCTTGCAGAGTCCTAAATTTAATTTCTGCCTCTTTTAATAGATTTTTATCAATTTCAACAAGATCTTCTGGCGCATTTTTAATAAAATTCTCATTTTTAAGTTTATTCGAAAGCAAATTAATATCCTTACTTACTTTCTCGATCGCTTTTTTAATGCGTTTGATCTCTTCATCGATATCGACAATACCCTCTAAAGGTACAATCACATTTACGCTGGCACCAGAAAGTTGCAATGGTGTCACAGCGCATTTAGCTAGATTTGGCCTTGGTTCAAATGATAACTCGCCTAGCTTACAAAATTTTATCAAGAGCGCCTTATGTTGAGTTAAAATAGCTAAAGATTTTTTATCCTGTGGCACAAGATTGGCCGCGATCTCTAACCCTAATGGTATCGAGTTTTCGCCTCTGATATTTCGTAAAGCCGTAATAACTTGCTTTAAAAGTTCAACTTCTTGCCAAGCTTCCTGATGACCCATGGTCAACCAATCTTGATTGTTTTTTAGCGTTGGGTACGTTGATGTCACTAACATTTCAGAATCTTTGATCGGAAGTTTTTCAAAAAGTTCTTCAGTGATAAAAGGTATAAATGGATGCATTAACTTTAAGGCTCGACCTAAAGTTTGAAATAAAATTAATGAAGTTGTCTGTCTTTGCGTAATTGTATCATGGTTATTTTGTGCAACAGCTGAAGTTTGCTTTAGGTTTGGTTCCTCAGTGGCATACAAAGTTGGTTTTGAAAACTCTAAATACCAGTCACAAAAGTCATGCCATAAAAAAGCATAAAGCTCATGAACAGCATCAGAAAATTTATATTGGGAAAGACAGTCATTCACACGATCAATCACTTCACCCAATCGATACACGATCCACTTATCAAATACCGATAAATTAGCACTTGCCGTTGTATGATTAAAATCTATTTTGGCAACATAATCTAGATCGGCGGAACCAAATGCAAATCGAGTCGCGTTCCAAATTTTATTCATAAAATTTCGATAAGTTTCTAAGCGCTGATCGGAAAATTTTAAATCTTTACCTGTGTTCAGCTGTGACATTAAAGCAATACGAAGCGCATCTGCACCGACTTGATCTATCATCTCAACAGGATCAATGGAGTTGCCTAAAGACTTTGACATCTTTCGACCTTGGGAATCACGAATCAATCCGTGAATGTAAATGGTTTTAAAGGGAACATCCTTGTTAAACTCTAGCCCCTGCATCATCATGCGAGCCACCCAAAAAAAGATGATATCATGTCCTGTGACTAATACGTCTGATGGGTAAAATGTTTTAAGAGCTTGAGTATCATTCGGCCATCCCAGAGTTGAAAAGGGCCAAAGCGCAGAACTAAACCAAGTATCTAGAACGTCAGGATCTTGGATTATATTTTTAGAATTACATTTACTACAATGTGTAGGATCGATTTCAGAGACGATGACATGCGTGCAGTCCTTGCAAGTCCAAACAGGAATTCTATGACCCCACCAAAGCTGTCTTGAAATGCACCAGTCTTGAATATTTTGCATCCAATGCATATAAGTTTTTGACCAATTTTCGGGAATAAAATTGGTTGTGCCATTTTCCACTTGTGTAATTGCTGGTGATGCTAGTTCCGACATTTTTAAAAACCATTGTTCGGATAAAAAGGGCTCGGCAATAACACCGGTTTTACTGCAATGACCCACCGAGTGGGCATGATTTTCGATATTTTTAATGACAGCACTAGCCTCTAAAACTTCGACTATTTTTTTTCTAGCCTCTT
Source organism: Bdellovibrionales bacterium (assembly GCA_041740515.1). Classification (GTDB taxonomy): domain Bacteria; phylum Bdellovibrionota; class Bdellovibrionia; order Bdellovibrionales; family UBA1609; genus JAMLIO01. The sequence goes on from JBGSLV010000043.1 coordinate 24,256, forward strand.
GAGATTTTAGTCCTGAAAATTCACCATAACCCGCAGTGATCGTACCATTTGTATTAAGAATATTAATCATAGGAAGGTTGTGTCTTAAACCCATTTCATAATCATTAAAATCATGAGCCGGAGTAATTTTAACGGCCCCAGAACCAAATGTTTGATCGACGTAATTGTCAGCTATAATCGGAATCTTTCGACCTGTTATTGGTAAAACTAGCATTTTACCAATCCAAGCTTGATAACGTAAGTCTTCGGGGTGAACGGCTACCGCTGTATCCCCAAGCATGGTTTCAGGTCGAGTGGTTGCTACTATCAATTCGCCCGAGCCATCTTCTAAGGGGTAAGCTAAATGATAAAGTTTACCTTTGACATCTTTATACTCAACTTCAATGTCTGAAATGGCAGTTTCAAGTTTAGGACTCCAATTAACAAGCTTCATTCCTCGGTAAATCATTTTTTTTTCATACAAAGAAACAAATACTTTTCTTACTGCTTTAGAAACCCCTTCATCTAATGTAAAGGTTAATCGGTCCCAGTCGCACGAATTTCCAAGACGTTGCATTTGGTTGACAATGCGGTCACCGTATTGCTCTTTCCACTCCCAAACTTTAGCAACAAACTTTTCCCGTCCAAGTTCGGTTCTTAAAATACCTTCTTGGGCTAATTTTTTTTCAACTACACTTTGGGTTGAAATCCCTGCGTGATCTGTTCCAGGAATCCACACGGTGTTAAATCCAGACATTCTTTTCCATCGAACCAAAACATCTTGAATGGTATGATCAAGAGCATGGCCTAAGTGCAAAAAACCTGTCACGTTCGGTGGAGGTAAAATTATTGCAAAGGGTGGTTTTGACGAAACATCCTCAGCTTTAAAACAATTTTTCGCTAACCATTTTTCATAAATTTTAGCTTCAACTATTTGTGGATTATATTGCTTCGCAAAATTTGTGTCAGATATCTCTTGTAACATTTTTTCTCTCTTATTTTAGTAAAATATAAATTTCATAACGATTAATGGTTAACAGGAATTTTAAACCTTTACAAATCTTGCAGATCTGTAGCTTTAGCCTTGGGCTCTTCTTCTGGTGCAGGGCCATAATTTTTTATTTCGATATTATTTCGTCTTGGGTTGACCTTATTAGACGTCCCAAAAAAATCAGAAAATAAGAGACCCGACGGAGTGATGGTCATTGAAGTTTGCCATTCGAGAAATACGCCAAAACCTTCTGCGGTATTTTTTTGGCCAAAAACTTGCGTAACACCACCACGAATTTGACTGAATGGTCTTACCTGATAACCGGCCCAAATCATCCCTTCTAAAACATCTGGGTTCCAAGAATTATAACGCCATATTGACGCGTTGTACCTTTGGTTGAGGACCTCATTATTTACCTTTTCCTCATCACTCTCTTTAACAACGCTGACTATACCGTTTAGCTCTGCGCCTAGAACAAATTTTTTATAACCAATTTGAGGATGAAATTTATAAACTAATACGTCAGAAAACCCACCTCGAGACCTAAAGCCTAAGTAAGTTCTAAAAGTGGCTCGAAAAGGAGATACTGTAGCAAATTCTTTTTCATATCTATCTTTGGTTTTCGGATGACGTCTAGGCTGCCACCAAAACCCAGCCTGAACCCAAGACACACCATCAGATATTGAAACTTGATCTTTATCTAAATCATTTTCAACAAAATTATAAAGATAAAAACCGTCGATAATGAATCGACCCAAATAGACGGTATCGTAAAGTCGCCATAGACCAAGCTTGATATCCTTGAATTGTCGATTATTCCTGTAATCAATATTGTTAAAACTTTCAGCATACCCTAAACCTAAATCCGCAGAAATAGCCCATTCATCGGATAAGTCGTACATTGAAGACAGCACGATATCGTAAGTAATCAGATTATAACCCTTGGGGAGTGGGTCTTCGGAGCCATCGCCTAAAAAGTTTGTGTTGGATTCAAAGCTTTGAGCTTCAAGACTGAGTTGCAACCGCTGGGGTTGGAAAGCAGGAACATTACGGTGGGCTAAATCGGCAGAAGCCGAAAAGTGCAGGCCAAATAGCGCAAAAAAAACAATTAAGTTAAGTCTCATTCATTTCATCATATAAATTCATTTTGTAAATGAATAGGTGTAAATTGAATTCATGACTGAAAAACCTAAACGCACGCTCTCCTTACTTTTTCTAACTGTATTTATTGACCTTGTCGGATTTGGTATGATCATTCCACTGATTCCTTATCTGGGTCGTAGTTTGGGAGATAGCACTTTTAAAGCGGGTCTGCTCATGTCGATCTACTCTTTAATGCAATTTATTTTTAATCCATTTTGGGGTCAGTTGAGTGACAAATACGGTCGACGTCCTATTTTGTTATTAAGTTTATTAGGTGCTTCGATAAGTCATTTGGCCTTCGCATTTAGTACCACCTTTTGGTTTATGTTTTTTGCTCGTCTGTTTGCAGGAACATTCGCGGCCAATATCTCAGCGGCAATGGCTGCTGTTGCAGATATTAGTGATGAAACTCAAAGGTCTAAGCGTATGGGTTTAATCGGTGCCGCCTTTGGATTAGGGTTCACAGTTGGACCTTTTTTTGGAGGATTCATTAGTTCCCAAGGAGCCAAAATTGCAACCGAAGCCCCTTTTGGGGTTTGGACCGCCGCACTTGCGGCCTCATTGCTGTGCTTGTTAAATTTTGTTTTTGCTATTTTCTTTTTACCAGAAACCAATCCTAAAATTTTAGGACTCACAGTAAATGATGGCAGAATGTCTCATCTCTCACCGACAGTATTTCAAAAGCTTGCAGCTATTGCCGAGTATTTTAAGAAATCTTCGTTACGAAATTTACTTGTAACTTATGGTTTAAATTCGTTTGCTATGGCCTTGATGGAGGTTAGTTTATTTTTCTATGTTAAAGATGTTTTTGGTTTAACCTTAGAGGATGCCTCTTTGGGATTTGCATATGTTGGTTTAGTTTTAGTTTTTACTCAGGGGTATTTGGTTCGCAAACTTTTGCCAAAATACGGCGAAGCCAAAATTATAAACGTGTCATTAATTTTATTTGCCATCGGGGTTGGGACAATACCTTTAGCACCAAATCTAATTTTGTTTGCTTTACCAGTAACCTTACTTAGCATCGCGCAGGGACTTTTATCCCCGGCTTTAACTGGCAGTATTAGTTTAAAAGAAAATTCGGAGAATCAAGGTCGAGTCATGGGTGTGACCCAATCCTTAAGTGCACTTGGGCGTATTATAGGTCCCGCGATTGCTGGCAGTATTTATGCCAGCACAATGGCAGTGGGTCCTTTTTATATATCTTGTATTTTAAGCCTTTTTAGTCTGTTTTTAATTCTAAAACGTTAGGGTTAATCGATTCTTTATGGCAAAAACAATTTTTGCTCTTCAGCGGTTGGTCTGCGGCAAACTTCCCTTCGACCAAAAAATTTATATCTGTGTTTAGCAATAAAATCATAAATTTTATCACACACAAAAAGAGGTAGAACGAAGCTTAGCTTGGCCAGCCATTTCCAAACTCCACCAAGCTCAGTGGCCAAAAGCCGCCAAGCTAGGGTTTTTTCATAAATTATTTGACCATCAAAAACATACAAAGTTTCTAAATTTTTAATATTTACATCTGTCTTTAAGGTTTTGATATATTCCCCTTGCAGGGGGCTATATATGAACTTATTTTGTTTATCCCTTAATATAAGAAAATCGACAGCCCCATTGCAAAGGCCACAGTAGCCATCAAAAAAAACGACAATTTTTCCATCATTGCTTTTGAGTGATGGCATTTTTTCTCCAATTTCAATTTATTTTATGCGCTGTGACCTGAGCGCGGAACCTGGCACCTAGATGCTGCTGATCCGGGCGCGAAGACTTTCGGGGTCAACTTGCGGGTCAGGCATCATCTGCTTACCCTGCTCCAGCATGGCAATGTGCGACTGGATCAAAGCGCGAAGATTATTTTCAAATTGCATACGCACTCTTTTTAGATCTGAAACATCGTGATAGATATTTTTTAAGGAGTCTTTGGCATCTCGAATAATCATTTCAGCTTTTTGATGAGCATCGTTAATAATTAATTTAGCTTCACGTTCAGAGTCACTGCGAATTCGATCTGACATCTTAGTTGCATTGGCGATGGTGTTTTTCAAAAGTTCATCCCGTTGACGATATTCATCAAGATCGGTCTCAAATTTTTTGCACTGTTTTTTCAAATCAGCTTTTTCTTTGGTTAACATATCCATTTCAACCGAAACCTTTCTTAGAAAATCAAAAATTTGATCTGGATCTAAACCAAACATTTTTTTTCTAAAAGTTCTTTCGTTAATCTCTACGGAATTAAATTTCATGTCCCACCAACCCTATTTATTATGTTAAAGACAGCCTTATGAAGTGTAAAGATAATTTTTTTCTTAAGCTATCTTCTTAGCTTAAACCAGAGGGGAGGATAAAAAGCTCTATCCACATTTAGTAGTGAAACAAGCACGCTTATAAACTTTGAAATCATTGTTAGAGTATGGAAAAAAATTAATTGTTTTGTGCCAACTTTGCGTTTCGCAAAAGAGCATTTTCAAAACCTATTCTAAGGGTGCGGTCCAAATCCATAGCCCGAAAGGATTCTAGACCTTCCCCAGTAACACCTTTTTTGGAAGTAACTTGGTTTTGCAGCTTAGCAAAGCTTTCAAGGGATGAACGAGCTAACATTGAAGTTGCCAAAAAAGTTTCTGCCGTCATTAAAACAGACTCTTCATGAGAAAACCCTTTCTCTTCGAGCCACTCTGACCAGATCTGCATAAATTCTAGTATGAAGCCAATGCCACTACTGCATCCTACCATTAACGCGTCGAATAATTCTTCATTGGCTGCAAACACTGGCGTTCCTAATACGGATAAAATCTCTTTGATCATGGGTTCGTGCTTAAGTTGCGCTTCAGGTTTTTCAAAGGTGTAACCCAAGATTCCCTGACTGATTTTTGCAGCTGTTGTTGGCATGACCCTAATTATGGATTCGGCTCTTGGAATATATCTTCTAAGTAGTTTTAGATTGTAACCTGCGGCAAAACTTACCACGATTTGATGCTCATCTAAACTTTTGCCAATATTTTCTAGTAACAAGCCCAAATCCTGAGGCTTTACCGACAGAAAAATAATGTCTGAGTTATCGATAACTTCATCCAGATTCGAACAACCTTGGATATTATGTTTGTCTCGTAAAGCGTGGACTTTATCTTGCGAACGACTGGCTACTAAAACTTTTTTTGGCGAAATTTTTTCGGCCGACGTCAGACCCGAAATTACAGCCGCTGTCATATGACCTGCGCCGATAAATCCAAGTTTTTTAGAGTTTAAAAAAGGGCTAATAGTAGACTTGGGACTGACTTGATTGATCATGACCGGACTCCAAAAATGGCACTGCCAATCCTAATCATAGTCGAACCCGCTTGAATGGCCAACTTAAAATCATCTGACATTCCCATAGAAACTTCTTTAAAGTCTTCTGAAAGCTTTTGGTTTTTCTTAACAGAAATAAATTTTTCCACCAGTTGTTCAAAACACTTAAGTTTATCTGCATCTGTTAAACCTAATGGTAAAATACACATCAAGCCACAAAACAAAATTGTTTTATGATTTTTATAACCCTCTAAAATGGATTCGATCTGTGACATTTCAAAACCAAATTTTGTAGCTTCATCTCCAAATTTAATTTGCAGTAGAATTTTCTGACATAGATTTTTTTTTTCTGACTCTTGAATGATTTTTTTAAGCAACTTTTCACTATCCACAGAATGAATAAGATCGGCTCGCCCCACTACTTTTTCCACTTTGTTCGTTTGTAAATGACCAATAAAATGCCAATTAATCTTTAAATCTTTAAGGGTATCAAATTTATGAACAAACTCGGTGACATAGTTTTCAGCAAAATCGTTTTGACCCATTCCATGAACTTCACGAATGCTTGCTACAGAAAAAGTTTTTGAAACGGCAATCAGTTTAACATTCGAAGGAATTAAGCTTTGGCGACCGGATTGATGCTCTGCTTTAAGTAAATTTAGTTTAATAGTTTCATAGCGATCTTTGAGGGACATGATTATACCTGTTTAAATAACGATAAAAGACCACGTCGTTGTAAATACTCAAAAAATCTTTCGATAGGAAAGCCAATAACATTGTTTACAGAGCCTATAACAAATTGTACAAAATCATGGTCCTCGTCTTGAAGACCATAGGCCCCTGCTTTATCAAGACAGGTTCCGCTCATTACGTATTGTGAAATTTGCTCATCGTTAAGCTTATAAAAATGAACTTTAGACTCTTCCACAAAATGATCTACAGACTTAAGTTTGGAGTTGTAAATGGATACGGCTGTAATCACGACATGAGTCCTGCCCGACAATAGTCTTAAATACTCTTTGGCCTGCGCTATAGATTCGGGTTTACCTAAAATCTGCTCTTCGACTAACACCATTGTGTCGGCCGTAATAGCTAAATAGTCTATATATTTCAATGACTTATCTGAAATCAAGAAGGATTCAAGCTTATCACGAGCAATCTGAGACACTGCTTGCTGCCAATTCAGGTTTTCATCAATAATTTCCGATATTTCTACTGTCTCAGTGTGAAAACTTAGACCGGCATCGGTAAGGATTTTTTTTCGTCTTGGTGATGCTGAAACTAAAACAAGTTGCATGTGATCGAGGGCCTTAGTTTATGGATGGTTTATCATTAAATCTCATGTTTCTGATTTTGGGTCTACTGCTGGCGGGGTTCAGCGTTTACTTAATTGTCAGAACGGTACTTAAAACAGACGACCAAACATCCTCATTGGCCATGGCCTCAGGGGATGAAGCTCAAAGATCAAAATCGCCATTGATTAATTTTTCCAGACCGCTTGTGCATAGCTTTGCTATGCAACATACCAAAAAAATTAAAAGTGAAGAGTACCGTAAAAAAGTACAAATCAAATTGATCACTTCGGGCTTAGCCTCAGAGCTTAGTGTGGATGAGTTCATTGGGTTACAAATCTTTTGGGGAATTTTCTTTCCAATTTTGATGATGGCATTAAACTTTGCTTTAGACCTTGGACTCCCATTTTACAGCGTAATTTTTATTATGGGATTTGGAGCCTTTTTTCCTCATCTGTATGCGAATTCTGAAAAGAAAAAACGCAATATGTCCGTGCAACTTGATCTACCCTTCTTCACTGATCTTTTAGCTTTATCCACAGAAGCCGGACTTGATTTTTTCGGAGCTATCCAAAGAATTGCAGACAAAGCCAAAGGAAGCGTCCTTGGTACTGAACTTCAAATCGTACTCAGAGATAACAGCCTTGGAAGTTCCAAAGCTGATGCTTTAAGGGGGCTTTCAGAAAGATTAGATATGTCGGAAATCACAAGTTTTGTAGCGGTCATCATTGATGCCGAACAATCTGGTGTATCAATTGCTAAAGTTTTAAAAGATCAATCCATTCAAATGCGTTTAGAAAGATTTGTTAGAGCAGAAAAAGCTGGAGCTCAAGCTTCTCAGGCTCTACTTATACCTATCATGCTTTTTATTGTGCCCGCGGTTTTTATAATGGTTTTAGCACCCGTAGCATTAAGCTTTTCAACAGGTGGATAATTTATCATGATGCAATCAACATTCCTCTTTAATATTACCAAAAATAAAAGGATTTCGGATCATGTCGAAATAGCACTGACTTTTGCACAACGTTCAAAAGGACTTTTAGGTCGAAAAGGTTTAGAACAAAATCAAAGTCTTTGGATTCATCACTGCAACAGTGTTCATACATTTTTTATGCAATTTAGCATTGATGTTTTGTACGTTAACAAAGATTTGCAAGTGACTAAAATACATCGAGACCTGCAACCCTGGAGACTCAGTTGGGGTGGTTTCGAGTCGCACTCATGCTTTGAATTTCAAGCCCATCAATTAACCCATGAAATAAAGATAGGAGACTATTTACGTGTTAGCGCTTAAAATTTTAACCGGTCAACAAATGGGAAAAGTGATTCGAATTAAAGACGGCGTTTCTGTCTTAGGTCGATCTCCAGAATGCGATATCATCATCGCCAACAATAACGTTTCAAAGAAACATGCCAGCCTTGAAAAAAAAGGCGAACTGATTGTTCTTAAAGATTTAAAATCTACAAATGGCTGTTATATCAATGGCGTTAAAGTCCACGAGTCAAAAGTTCATTTGGGTGATAAATTAAGTTTTCATGACACTGTGGCGGAAGTCATCGACCCAAATGCCGGTGGAGCTTTAGCTCTTTTTCAGCCTAAAAAAGAACTAGCACTAACTTCTGATGTTGTAGTCTCAGATTTGGCTTTACATATTGATGATAGTGACATCATACAACCTTACGATCCACCCGTTGAAATTTTTAAGAAAAGAACCAATCATTATTTTGAAAATACCGTACTGCCAGGAATTTATAAAATGACTGAGTTTATGGATTTCCAATGGGTGGTTGGCTTTTTCTTTATTCTAGTTGTCGTAATTTCAACAAGCTTATCGGTCATTCCCTTGCTTAAAATTCTACGTGAGAGTATTGAAGAGTCTAGTCTTAGAAATGTGCAAAACATTGTTAAGGAAGTTGTAAACCAAAATAAAGACCCCCTATTTAAACGACTTTTTTCAGCCGTAGATTTAGATTCCACTTATCAAAAACAAGGCGTAGTTTTAGCATATATTACAGACCTTCGTGGTGAAATTGTGGCTCCAGCCAGGTATGCAGGTAAAACACCGCAAATACTTGGATTTCACAAAGGTCGAAAAATTGCTGACACTCGAACTTTTATTGAGTTTGTTGATAGCAAAAATATTTTAGCTGTTGAAGCTTTTAAATATTATGATCCCAAAAAATCTGTAGAAACCTCTCGCTATTATGCTATGGTTTTGTATAACGTCGATACTCGAATGATGGACTTTAATAGAACCTTAAGTCTATTCGTTCAAACATTGGCCTTGTCCCTAGTTGTCGCTTTGATTTTGTATTTTTTCGTTTCTCGCTTGATCAGTTATCCGCTTCGGGTTTTAAATCGACAGATAGATCTTTACTTACGTGATGGTGGTGCTGGTGGTACGAATCAGCTAGAAACCAAACTTAAATTTCCTATTTTACAAAAATTATATTCAAACTTAAATAGTGCTTTGAATCGTCAAAATAGTTCTTCCAATCAATCCGATCAGCCGTTTGAAAGAGATAGAAATTTTGAAATGAAAAACTTAGTTGAACTGATAGGCTTTCCAGCTTTGGCCATTCGAGCCAGTGACGAAACCGTTGCGGCTTACAATCCAGAGTTTGAAAATAAAACCAACTTAAACAATATTGAAGGCGTTACCGTTTTTAATATTTCGGACCAATCCTTAAAGTTGTGCCTTCGAGATTTAATTGATCAAATTAAAATCAATCCTGATCAAATAGTTTCCAATCAATTAGAGTTTCCATCCGACACTTATGAACTAGCTATGCAAGCCATTCATGGCAGCCAAGATATCTCGTATTATATTATTTCTTTTATTCCGGTGGATCCAAGTTAAATGAGTAATGTGACCTATAGAAACTCAGACCTAAACCCAAATACTGTGGTACAAAACCACAGTGATAAAAGATTTTTTTTAAAAATCAATAAGGGACATGAAAAAGGGGCTGTATTTCAAATCTCTTCGTCAGAAGTTATGATAGGTCGAGATCCTTCTAACCATATTCAACTAAAAAATGATTCAAAAATTAGTCGGCACCATGTTAGGCTTATTTTTAAAAATGACCGTTACACAGTACAAGATATCACTAAAAATAATTTTATTTATGTCAATGGCATAAAAGTAAAACAATTTGATTTGAAAAATAACGAATTAATCCAAATTGGTGATCATGTCTTACAATTTGTTGAAACAGATATAAACAGCAAAACTAATTCTGCAATGCCAAATTCAAATCAGGCTCCTCAGAATAACCGATTAAGGCTAATACTTATTCTTATTGTATTAATGGGAAGTGGCTATTATTTCACGACACCAGCTCCGAAGATAGATGTTAACACTATTAAAGCTGACGCTTTTGATAATGCGACAAAGAGCGAAAGACGAATAGACAGTATTGAAAATTCAATCAAAGAGTTAGATGAAAAATTTAAAGACTCGGTATATTTTACAGAAAATGGTAGGAATGCCCAAGCCATTTTTATTCAAGGTAAACGTGATTTTGATCGTGGCCAATTTTTTTATGCTCGAGATGCTTTTGGAGCTGTGTTATCCATCGAGCCCTCGCATGCGGAAGCACGCAGACTTTTAAGGCTTTCACAGCAATTTTCAGATGACCTTCTTGAAAAACAGTTTACCGAAGGTCTTGCTAGCAAAGAGTCTGGTCGTTTTGATTTTTGTAAATCCTCCATGAAAAATATTATGAACTTAATAAACGATCCCGCCAACTCTAGGTATCGAGAAGCCAAAAAAATACTGATTGAGTGTGAATTAAAAAAACGAGGTAATTTTTAATGTTTCATTTAAAATGTTTCATCGACGGTGAACTTTACAAAGAGCTTAAAATTAATCCTGGGCAAGAGATCATTATCGGTCGAGATGAAACGGCGGATATTGCTTTGGAATCATTCCCCGGTGTTTCAAGACAACATATTAAAGTAATACATTTAGGAGATAAACTTTTAGCGGAACGAATGTCCCAAGCTGGCAAATTGATAGTTAATGGCAAAAGTGAAAAGTCGATAGAAATTACCGGCCAAGGACAATTTGCTATTCCACCTTATAATTTTGAAGTCTTACAAGAAGTTCAAGAAGTAGAAGTCCAAACGGTAGAGCCTACGGTCAACAAAGAACCTGAACCCTATATGAGCGAAAAAACCTTTGCCGGTGACTTTGAAAAAACTTCGGTTAGCACCCATGATTTAGCCGCAACTTTCAAAAGAATTGAATTTGGAAATATAGTTGATGAATTCAAAATGGATAGTGCCAAATGGACTTTTGGGAGGGCAAAAACCTGCAATGTATTCATTGATCATGACAAAGCTAGTCGTCAACATTTTGAAGTCTACAAACTTAATAACAAGTTTTTAATTAAAGACCTGGGCAGCTCTAATGGCACATTTCTTAATGGCCATCAGCTTCCAGCAAATAATGAAATTGATCTTAAGTCTGGTGATGTGATTTCAATTAACGATTATAAGTTGCTATTTGAAATGAAAGATAATTTTGTTGAAAAACAAATTTATAACTTACCAGATTCATATAAACCCGTTGATTTAGAAGATTTTAAATACTCCCAAACTTCTAACAACAGTAATATGGGCGTTGCTAAGGTCAAGTCAGGTTGGGTAGGTATTTCAGAATGGAGTCTACAAGCAAAAATCAGAGCTGGTATTACCATCGTTTTTATAGCCATGATTACAGGCTTTGCTTTATTCCCTAGTATTAATCCTGAGAACAAAGCCTTAGAGCAAAGAGAGCTCGCGGCTTTACGACAAAAAAATGAAGAAAATAAAATTATCGAAAACGCAAAAGTTGCAGCGATTCAATACATAGGTGAGGCCCGTTGGTCGTTGTGTATATCTGAAGTTCAAAGAATCCAAGAGCTTCGACCCGACGACCAAGATGCCGCTGAAATAGGGATAAAATGTCAAACAGCTTTAGAATCTTTAGAACGTCAAAGCCAAATCGAAGCCCAAGAGCGAGATCGTTTAGCCATAATTGAAAAGGTAAACGCTATTATTGAAGAGTGTAAAGATAAGGTTAACCAAGGTAGTGCCGTGATTAAGGATTGTCTTCAAGATGCCATTGAACTTGCACCAGAAAATGAAAACATCGCCAAACTTTTTGACGAGGCCGAGGCCATAGATAGATTGAATGAGGAGAAAAAGCTTAAGCAAGAAAAATATGCTCAAAGATTAAATGCGGGGTTAAGTGTTTTAAAGAAAGGCGATAGCTTCAAAGATAAACAATATTGGGAAGAAGCCATCAAATGGTATAATACTTTTCTTAAAGGCAATTATCCAGATCCCAAAGGCGAATATAAACCAAGAGCTCAGCGTGAAATAGCCTCCATACAATCTGCTTTAGCTAGCACTTTAAAAAAAGCTTTAGATGATGCCAAAGTGCAATTTAATAAAGAAAATTACCGCGAAGCCGTGATAGCGGCTCGAAAAGGTTTAAAGATTGATGAGTATCATAAAGAGTTAAGGAAGATTGAAATGGAAGCTTTAGGTATATTAAGAATTGAAATCCGATCTTTATACCAGGATAGTATTCTTATGGAAGACTTAGGCAAGATTCATACAGCCATTTCAAAATGGAAACAGATTGTTGAACGAGACATACCAGGTGAAGAGTACTTTAATAAAGCCGAAAGCAAACTTAAAACTTACGAAACTGAGATCTAAATTTTTTTTATAAAAATCAAAAAGGTTATTATATGAATTTTTCTAATTTAGGATATCGTGGTCAATTTATTCAATTAGCCCCTTCTGCTCGTTTAGTGGCAGAGTCCCATTTTTTCATGCTGGGGACAAGTTATGGCAATCCAAGTTTAATTGAAAAAATATTTGATGAATGCCAGAGGGAATATTTAGCGGCAAATCAAGATTTTGATGTCACATCACCTTTTGCTAAACTGACATGTTTAGACGGAATCGCTAATCGGATTTATACCACAATGCTATTTTTAAATGATTATATCTACAATACTTATAATAAAAATTCTTATATTGAAGGCTTTGAATTTTTAATTTTACAGAAAATCAATCATAAAATTTATTGGTCACAGATAGGCTGGCCTCATATTTTTTTCATTTCTAATAACAATCTATTTGGCTTAGATCACAGCTTAGGGCAACGATCTGTAAAACCTAATGAAGCTCCCACTTTACCCAATGCCTTGTTGGGCTTAGAAAACAGTTTGAATTTTAGAATTGAAAGTTCAAATTTAAAACATGGCGAAGAGCTGTTATTTGTAAAAAGCGAAACCCTGCCTTCAAACTTTTATAATCCAAAACAGTCAGATAATGATTTTTTAATTAAAAGTATTTACAAGCACAATCCTAAATCTGGGGCTTGGCTTGGTCGATTAAACTTTTCTGACGATCAGAAAGTTGTAAATAGTAAAGTTCAAAATCTGTAGGCTCAATAGCAATTTCATATGTAAGTGCGCTGGATAAAAAAGTTTTCCAATTACTTTGTGTTCGTAAATCCCTTTGCATATTTTGCAGATAATAAGATTTAAAAATTTTAAGCTGCGCCTCAGTCTGTTCAAAGCCAATTAGTTTCCAAGCATTGTAAAGAAGATCGTTTTGACACTGATTGGACCAGGTTTTAATCTCTTTAAAAAAGACACGCAAACAACCAGAACGAAACTCTTTCGTAAATTTGATATTTTTCTTTAAGCAGGATTTAGATGCTAACATCCATTTACTATTTTTCGTTTTTTGTGCCAAATTAAGTAAGGTCTCGCAGTCCTGATGCTGAACGGCCAGCTTTGCCATCCAATTGTTTAACTCTTCAGAGGTTTCATCATCTGAATTTAGGGACTTAAGATCATCTAAAATATCGGGGTACTTATAATCCTTTTGTCCCCAAATTTTATAACCCATTGCCAATTTTTGAATATCTACATCTTTAAATTGATCCTTGCCCTCAGAATTTAACCGGGTGGCCATACTCAAATAAAAATTTTTACGTTCGTCAGTTAACTGATCTTCTACATTTAATGACAGCTCTCGGCTCAGCAAAGTATTAAATATTCTTAAATCTTTATCCACAAACACACGATATTGATCATCAAGTATTAAATAAACAGGTGCAGAACCATAACGCCAATCCGGCCAAGAACTTTCAATCAGACGCGGTCTGGATTTTACAGATCTATCCTTTTTCGCAATGAGATAGGATTGGAAAGATTCTGTTGATGTTAATTCCGGAAAATTTGCAGGATTGGATTTATCTTTGAAGCCATTATCAGCAAAATTTAAAAGCGTATGCCCTAGGTCTGCCAAAGAGATATTATTATCCAATTGAAAGCTTAATTCACGATCCCTGGGTTTTGTGGCTGGTTTAAAAAAGGCTTCCACTTTAATGTTTCTTTCGCTTAAATTCACCATGGGCCAAGGATTGTTTTCGGTATGGTTTAAGAGGCCCTGAAGTCCCACAACTAAGATATGGGTATTATGCCATTTTTTTGTTTTTTTGAGTTTAAGAAACATGGTGTTTAGCTGATCTTCAAGATCATCAAAGACTTTATCGTTATCGTTTAAGTTTTTAAGAGCTGACAAATAAATCATTGAAAATGTGGGTTTGTCAGTCGTTAGCAAAAAATTTATTGCCGCTTTGAACACTTCCGATAAACTTTGCGAATCCGGCGACATTGAAAAGTCATAAAAATTTTGAAATCCACGGTTTAGACCCTGATAACTTTTAATCGGATCCCCTTCCGAAAAAAATGCAGTTTGATAGCGCTTGTGCAACAGCACTTGAGCCAGATTTGCAGTATTAAACGAAAGCACATTGTCGGCGTGCCTTAAACCATGATTGATAGGGTATTCTCCTGTCAATAAGCTTGCAATTGCAGCCGGAGACTGTAACGACGGCGTATAAGCATTTGTCATACGAACGAAATCATTGCATAAAATAAAAAATCCGCCTTCGCTCTTTTCTAGATACTCTGGACAAGAGACAGACCCCGCCCCAAATCTGTCAATGGCAACAATGACGTAGGACGGCGAGGTCTTGGGGTTTGAAAAACAACCAAAAAGACATAAAGTAAAACCTAAGGTAATACTGAATTTACATACCATTTTAACATTATATTTTAGTTTCTGAGGACCATCATGGAAAATTTGGATTTTTTCACGGCACAGTTTTTTGTAGTAGCTCAATTTGGACACAATTTGACTCTTTATATTTTAATAGCGTTAAGTGTAGTAAGTGTGAGCTTTATTATAGAGCGAATTCTATTTTTTAACAAAATTAAAAAATCGCAAGAGCAATTTAGAAAAGCCTCCAGTGATGCGGTTTACAATAATGATGTGTCATCACTTAGATCTTTCACTGACATGAACACTGGTTACGAATCTGAAGCTATTAAACTAGGTTTTGGTTATATCAAGGAAGCTGGTACGGAAGGTCTGCAAGAGTATTTGGACAGTTACAAGCAGAATATCCGACCCACTTTAGATAGATACTTAAGTCCATTAGCATCTATTGGTTCTAACGCTCCTTTTATTGGACTTTTAGGAACAGTCTTCGGAGTTATGGAGGCTTTTCAAAGTTTAGCAACTAACCAAAGTGACCCAGGTCTTGTTATGATTGGAATTTCAAAGGCCCTAATGGCGACTGCTATAGGACTTTTTGTAGCCATACCTGCAACTTTTGCCTTCAACACATTTAACAAAAAGTCTAAAACGGTATTAAGTCACATCGATACTATCCGTGACTTATGTGTCGCTCATAAAAAGAAAATCTAGTGCTGCAACAATTTATTTTTTTTAATAAATTTTTATCCGGGATTTAAAATGGGACAAAGACTAAAAGATAGCGATGATGATTTAATATCAGATATTAACATTGTACCTTTTGTAGATATTTTACTTGTGATTCTAATTATATTTATGGTAACAGCCCCTGTTGTTATGCGCCCATCTTTGAAAATTCAACTTCCTGAAGCCTCTACGGGGGATAAATCTGACTTTACACCCTTTCAGCTGACAGTATCTTCAAAAGAAGAAATTGTTTTAAATGGGGAACCCGTAGCTTTTGCCAATTTAAAACTTTTAGCAGCTGATTTCATAGCAAAAAACCCTTCAGGCCAAGCTGAAATTTCCGCAGATAAAAATGTACCTCACGGGGATGTTATTGCCATCTTAGACCAAATCAAACTTGGTGGCGTCACTAAATTAGGTTTAAGAACTCGAAGTCAGTAAGACTGATGGTTTCCTTAAATTTATTTCCAAAGCGCAAGTTGTGTATCTGAAGGAATTCCATTTGCAAAGTTTGCATTAACATTTATTTTGGTAGCGCCATTTCGACTAGCAATGACAACAGAATTGTTATCAAATATTTTAAGCTGATTTATAAAATTAAACCCAGGATCAAGATAAAAGTTTGTCCATAATGGTTTTGGAATTTTATTATTTTTCAAATATTCAAAAGTATTTTCAATTGGTTTTTCTCCAACAACAATTAAAAAGCTATATTTTTTTGTACTTACAAGCTTAAGGGCATTGTCTAAACATTTTGTACATGCACTTTTGATATATAAAACATTTTGCTTTGAATTTGAAGTTATCAATTCCACTTTGTTGGTATCTGATACAGATTGCAGCAAATACAAAACTTCATTGGCCAACACAAATCGTGTAGACAAAAGAATAACAAAAATAAAAACATAAAACTTAGAAGATGTCATACATCTTAATTACCATACACTGGCTTAAACATATACACACCGTTTTCAAATTCTCCCACCGACATTAAAGTATCACGCTTATTATTTGGAAATTTTAAAGTAAATATTTTAGTGACTGTTTTATAGGGGGAAGTAGTCCCTGGATTACAAATAGTCCCTGCCGTAATATCCCCTGTAGGTCCAAGACAATCAAAGGCGTTACTATTACTCATAGTGGGATAGATACTAGTTACCTGCACTCTTATTGAATTTAAAATATTGTTTCTTGAAAATTGGGGCTGATCGATAATTAAATCAGAAATATTATCGAAGATCAGATCAGTATTGTCAGGAGCTACAACTCCGCTGGCATTGGCAGCCCCGAGGTCTATAACAATTCTAGACCCTCTTCGGGTGTTATCCATAGCTTCATTTTTTCTCATGAAAAACACACCTGTTGGCCTGAATTGACTTTGTAGGTTTTCAGGATTGCCCGTTGTTGTTTGCGTCTCTCTGGCAAAAAACATTAGAGTATCACCCGGTAATGCCCCCAAAGAGGCATCATTGGTATAATTAAAAGTTTTAACAAACCCAGATCCATCAGCGGCTCCTTGTAGTCCATTTAAACTGGGTAGATTCGTAAAATGAACATTAACAGCTTGGGCCGCAAGCATTTTCCAAGTGTAGATTAAGCGTTCTAAATCTTTTTCGGCATCCGAAATCTTAACCTGCTTCATCCCCACAGTTACCATATTTAAGCTGAGTAAAGATGCTGCTAAGAATATGGTGGAAGCAATAACAGCAGTTACTATCAACTCTATCAATGTGAATCCTGCAGATCTTATGCTTTTATCCGAGGAAAGATTAGATGGACTCATGTCTTTTAAGGAGGTTTTTATATCCACATTTTTTAAGGACTGATTATTTAGATTAGGAGTTAATGGATCTAATACAAATTTATCTTTTATCATAACTTTCTGCTTCTTTAGAAATTTCATAATGTCATTTTTTATTAATCCAAAGGGGTGAAATAAATCATAAAAATATGACTTAGGCATACGTCCTTCATGATCATTGATGCCAAACTTATATCTTTCTTTTCTTTGGGGTATATAAAGCGATCCAAGAATTACATCCCAAACTGAAAAAATAACCCCAAAATTTTTATTAAAATGTATTGAGTTTCGACTGTGATGAACTTGGTGCATATGGGGGCTGATTAAAATATAGCTTATAAATCGGCCATAATTGATTCGAATATGCGTATGTCGAACATGTTGAATAAAGCTAAAAATAAAATAGGTTATAATTAAAATGGTTAATTTAGTTTCTGAACTTCTACTGATATTAAAGGCAGTAGATAACATCAATAATCCGGGTATTTGCATAATGGCGATATTTACATATCCGATAATATAGGCCACAGGATGGGTTCTGGATTTTGTAATCGGACTTAGTACGGTGGCTCTATGATGAGTCATATGAAAGTACCAAATCCATGGAACTTTATGCTCTAAAAAATGAGCCACAAAATTGGTAAAATCAATATATAACATTTGCAAAAGTGCATACAGATAAATACCATACACAGGATCTAACATAAAAACGGGCTGTTCAAACCTAAAGTACGAAAAACCTGCATAGGTGGTAAAAAAGTGTGTAATGTTATTAACGTTTAATAACAAAAAACCAAAATATATGGGTTTATATAAAATCCGCATCGAAAAATATAAACAATCTTTAATGAATTCTTTTCGATATCTTTGGGATAAAACAAAAGACTTTATACGTTTTGGGTACGTTTTGGATTTATAAGATTTATAAGCAAAATATAATAACGCCACAACCGCGCTGGATAAAAACCAATGGATATTAAATGGGTATTCTTTTTTAAACAGAACACCATTCCCAATATACATAAATTCTTTGTAGGCTAACGACCAATAGTTAAGAACCAAATTTATTAGAAACTCCATAGGTGTCCTTTTTAACTAAGTGGTCTAGTTATGAAGGTCCAACGCCATCATCACCATCTGAACCATCATGGTGCCCACCTGCATCCCCACCATCACCGGAGCTGCCATCACCATCACCGTCGCCCCCATCTGAAGGCGGTGGCGGTGGCGGAGGTGTATTGCACTGGTTGGCCATAGTTCGCCCCCCACCTGGGCACCAACCTCTGGATGGTGGTCGATTGATATAGGGAGCCGTGCAAGTTTCGCAATCTAAAGTGTTTTCCGGGGGCTGTGGTTCTGAAAGTAAGTAAGAGTTCAAAGTTACATTATGAGCCACATCAACAGCTTTGACTTCGATAGCCATATTGCAACCCAAACTAAGATTTGAATAATTTAAATAATATCCATCACTGGCACCAAGAGCGGGATGTGATTCTGCATTCCACGGGTTGTTAGGAGGCTGACCACACAAAGTCACTTGGTTGCAGTTGACCCAATTGCCAGAGACTGCGAAGTTTTGGCGAGACCCACCACCCACACATTCCGCAGGAGGGGAAGGAAATCCGCCGGCATATATCGAAGCATCTCGACAAATAAGTGTTATAGCTTTGCCACTTTTTAAATTCGGTGAAACCCTAATATCTGCATTTACACTTCTAGATGTTGCACAGATTGGAATCCCGTCGGGTATTATGTCTCCGCTGATTAAAGCAGCGTCGTTCACATCATCTGATGGTATTTTTGGGTAATTAAAAGCTGTCGAAACTCGACAATTATGAGCTACGTTTTGACTGTCCACATAGGAAGTTGTAACGGTCACATAGAACCCTATGTCCGCTCTTGATCCTGGTTCTGGTTGAACTTGATTGCCAAGTAATTGTTGGGCTTGGGTTAGATTTATATTTAATCCTGCTGGTCTAATAATCAAAGGAATTCCAGGGCAACTTAAACTGCCATTGGTTAAATCAATAGCTTGGATTCTAATGCTTGTACTTACATTTCTTAAATGCCCGACAACACGGTTCTCGGATAAACTAGCGGCGGCTGCGCCTGAGTACACAATACCAATAGGACTATTACAGTAGTTACCGTTACTGTTATACAATGAATTTAATAACGACATTGAACCGATAAGAGCTTTATGATTTTTTAAAATCAAAGCCGGTCCAACATTAGTCCATAACTGAGCATTGGCATTCAACCAATCTTCAGATAGAGCAATAAAATTTAAAGTATCTTCACTGCCACCTGTTGGTCGGGTCATTACATTGCCTGTAACATTTAAATTATTGACAGACTTAACAATACCTACTGACTTAATTCTATCCATTACGTCTTGTGAGGTTTGGCTACACACTTTAAAGTGCGAGTTTTGAATCTGTGACATTCTAGCCGTACTAAAATAGCCAAAAAGAACTATAACGCCAGACAAAAGAGCTATAGCTACAACTGATTCCGCTATAGAAAATCCATTTATATTATTAGTGATACTAATTTTATTTAACGTATTAGTTTTATTAAAATATCTCATATTAATATCTTCTCATAGATTTGACTTTTGTCTACACGTCATAAAGCAGACTAATGTCTGCAAATCATAAAGTAGAGATTTTACGAGTAAGATTTAATAGTGTCTTACGGCAAAAGTCTGGGTTATTTTTTGTTTACCGGTACAATTAGGCGAACCATTTACACAAAATGATACATTAAAACACTCTGTATGATTTGTCTGACAGTTAACGAAATCAGTAACTCCATTACCACCAAAGTTAGGCGGGATTATAACACGAGCTCCTGGAACGGTTTGACTTAAGCCAGCAGCAACAATAGGCGTTGTGTTGGGTTTGGCAACATAAACACCTTTAGTATAGCTACGCATTGGTACATAACTTAGAGCACCCGTTTGATTAAATGTCGATCTATCAACAGCTGCTTCAAGAGGATTCAAGGGAGCAATTTCTGGTTCGGGAGCAGGACCAGGAGTAAAAAATTCTTCATCAACCACACCACCAAAAGCATTGGCTTTAGAAACAATTAAAGCTAATGGATTTACTTTGTGATTTATAAAAGCTAAAGACTGGGCGTTGGCTAAACAAATTTTATTACCACGCATTTGATCTGGACTAAAACATCTATTAGCATCTAAACCGGTCCAACAGAGTTTAAAAATATTTGGATTTAGGCCAATCTCAACACTAGTTCCAGGGCAGCCTGCACTCTGTTGCCCCAAATCGTATGCGATTCTTACAACGGGTGCAATGGACAGTGCTAGCTCGGTTTTTTCGTACATCTCGCGATTTAATACATCAGATTTAACTTTTGCTTCGTAAGTTGTATTTATATTTGAAATAATCAAAGTATTTAACATTAAAATTCCAAGTACGAACAAAATTTGCATAAATTCCTCTTTGGTTAAAATCAAATATTTTTCATATTATCTTTTCGTCTAATTTAAGAGTTTTGATAAAATTTTAAACGATACAATGTATTAATTTGAAACAGATGGTTTAGAAATAAAAAAAAAGCCCTTAAATTAATACTTAAATATGAATAAAAATAACAAGTTAACTGTTTTACCAATATTGTTACAAGAATGTTTCAAGATCCAGTTTATTTTCAAGCCTGGATTTCCAAGTTGAAGTCTTTCAATAAGTCGACACTTTAAGGTCTAAGCAAAATGATAGGAGATTTTTTGTTTAAAGCAATTATCAAATATTTCTTATCTACTCCCACTTGGCTGGATAAACCTTCATTAAATGAATATTTTTTTAATAATTTGAAACTCACAAAATCATAAATACAAACATCAGTTTTCGCACAAGGAGTGGCGACATATTTTTTACTCTTGTATTTTAGGATGACTGGGCTGGCTCTTTTTGTCTCTTTACTCATGCTTAATTCATGAAAAGCAAGCCTTTGGCCTGTCTTCAAATCAATTTTATGCACACCAGTTTGATCATTTATAAATCCAAATGACAATTTTTGATCTATCGCCGGACTACTTTGATTAAATTCACTAAGCTTATATTGCCAATTTATAAGACCATTAGCTTTTTTCAAACTGTATAAATGACCATCCCATGAACTGATGTAAATGTTTTCGTTATCCATGGCTGGCGTAGATTTAATAGGGCCGGCTAATTTTATTTCCCACATGATAGTTCCTGTAGTTTTGGACATAGCTTGAAATTTATTATCATTGTCACCAAAATACAAATTTTCATTATCAACAGCCGGTGAAGAATGACTGTGATTACCAATGGGATTGCTGGCCCACACAAGAGACGTATCCGATAAATTAATTTTCCCAATATAACCATTAGGATGTAAGGTTTCGACATTGTAATAAAGATAATGCGATTCTAACCAAGGGGTAGCTCCAAAAGAGTTGCCTAATTGTGCCATCCAAATAATTTTCTTCGCTTCAAGATTCAGAAGATATAGCCGCCCGGAGTATTCACCGATGATAGCGTAATCATTAAAAACAATTGGCGTTCCATGAAACCCAAGATTTGAATTATATAGATGTAAAGACCAATGAAGTTTTTCTTGTTTAAAGACTTGAATGAGTCCCTGATCACCAGCCGATACCATGAACTTACCATTACTTACGGGCGTAGATTTACTAGCACCATGCCCCCCATGATTAACAATAGTGTCATTCAGCATTTCAGATTTTAAGCTGAGGGGATCAAAATCAATCTCGTAGAAGCCTGTTCGATCAGCATCATTTCGATATTGAACGGAGGAATCCTTTAATCCCTTAATAAGGTTAGTATCTTTATTTATTATAAAAAAATTGGGTTTAATAAAAACGAAACTTCGATAACTGTAGATTCCATAATTATAGAGTGTTGGATTTAAAAAAAATAAAATGAGTAGGGTTAAAAAAAGGGTACTAAAAGTATAGAAATAAAAAAACTTAAAGCTCTTTACAAACATTGTTGTAAGTCCTTACAAGAGTATATTCTTTATCTGTTGTTCGTGCTGACTCTAAGTAAAACAAAAACTTAGAGTTTGGATTTTTCTGACATAATCTTTGAAGAAATGTATCATAAACTATTGCGTCACAATGAATTCTAAGGAAATTTACTATTTTGGGAATATTTAAAGCTACTATGCTTCCATCCGATTTTTCCTCAAGTAATGTATGTTGGCATTTAAGCTTAGAATCTAACATATTTAAGGTTTCATATCTTATATTTCCATCCATGGATGGATCTATTCCATAAAATTTGCTTGAAATATTCCAAACAATCATAAGCATTATAAAAAATATCGAAGCTCGTCGCCTAAAATTACTGTTGCCGAACTGCAGATCATTCAGAGTTGTAAAAGAATATTTTAATAATCCTGAATCATCATTTGTAAATTCATTAATAACAATAGGTAACAAAAGACCCATCATTATTAATGGATAATAAAACCCAACAATTAAAACTGAATACAAATGGAATATAATCAACTGTAATAAAGTAACTCGTCTTAAAAGGACGTTTTGAGATAGCAAACCCCAGATTAAAATAAGTTCTAGTACAGGGACATAAGCCAAACTTAATGTATGCCAAAAGCCGCTCAGCATGTAAGTGCTATAACTAACCAATGCGGCACCAGACAGCCACTCGATATTAAGTTTTAAAAGTCCTGCAAATACATATTGTAAAATTAGACCCAGTCGATAAAAATGAAAGGAACCCAAAGAAAGTATCGTTAAAATACTTAAACTTAAATGCATGGTATGGTAATTACCCATGAAATTATATCTTGATAAAAGGACTAATACTTTAAAAAAAGTAAGGGAATAAAAAATTAGCATATAAATCTTGGTTTTATCAAAAAGGACTAAAAACAGACCGATGACGCAAAAAAGAGCGTAAATATAAAAAATACTTTGAACATAAAATAAATTTTCAAAAGCTAATTCAAAGCAATTTCTAAAAACTGGAACACAGGCTACTTCATAATTTTCATTTGCAAATCTTAACCAAACCTTACCTTTCAACCAGTATATCGCAGTTATAAAATGTGCAAAAAGAAGCCCAAAATAAATTGCCTTTTTTAAATAGTTCATTTTATAAGAATTAAAAGTTTGAAAGTTCATATTTGATTGTATTTTTAAATATTACATTTTTAAGGTTACATGTATTTATATTAGTAAAACTTAGATCTGAATCCAAAAAAATTACAGTATTCAAACTACAATTGCTAAAGTAGGCCCCTTGAAGTGAAGCTCCTTTTAAGACTGTATTTTCGATATTTAGACCATTAAACTTGACGGCTTCAGCTTTGAGACCAACAATTTCTGAATTTATAATCTTTAGATTTTGGATTTTTTTAGTCTTTAAATACAAAATGAATACATTGACCGAATCTAAAATTTGATCATTTTCTGCAATTGAGATCTTGTCATAAGTCTTATTGGGGTCCAAACCATAAATGTTTGAAAATAGTAAGTAGCTAGCCACTATAAGTATCATAGTAAAATGATAGATTTTAACATCGATTATGCAAGTTAAATAAAATCTTAGTTTTAAATTAACAACAGGCTTGAGTCGGTAGTTAAGTGTAAAAACTAGTATGGAGTCATAATATATCAATTAAATTGTAGTAACAACGACTTGATCTGACAGCTACCCTGTTTGTGTTTAGCTACAAACAGGGTTACCATCTTTTGTTCCTCGTTAATTACGAGAAGTGTCAGATTAAGTTGTGACTAGTTCACTTTAGTAATCAAAAATTTTAAAAAAAACTACCTATAGACTTGGCACTAAAGACCTGCTTTTGAAATATATATTTATCAGGATCTATATTTGATTTGTTTAAAGTTAGAATTAAGTCACTGATTGATTCTGGAACAAGTAACACATTAGAAAAACCAAATCTTACAAGGGTTTTATAAACATTGATCGATTTGTTGGGGTCAAGCATATGATGTCCAACAAGATATAATTTATCGTCTTTGGAAATCTTATCTAGTCCAGTTAACATATAGTTGCCAGTAACTTTATTTTCCTTAACTAGTCTATTATATGACTCTTGAGTATAAGTTCTTAAATAGTACTGTTTAAATCCCTCAACAGAAAGCTTTTCAGGATAAAGTGGAATAGAGTTTTTAAAATGTATAGTCTCAAATGCATCTGGATCGGAGACATCAATAATTTTAAATTTGTCATTGGACTTAAGACTAGTCAGTAATTGCTCTTGGGATGCAATTTTAGTTCGTTTAAAGACCTCAGCCATTGTTTTTTCTTTATTATTAACCCATTTTTTATCTGCGTCTTTAAACCAATATACATTCTTCGCATTTTTTGTATAAAGTTTACTGATCAAATTATAGCCTTTGAAAGTATTTTTATATGTTGAGAACACAACGATATCGTTATTATTTAATGGTGTTTTCAAATTCGTATCAAAAAGTAAGTCTAAAAGATTAAATTTAGTATCTTTAGGTAAAATATCATTTGCGATTATGGCTTTTGGGAAAAAATATCCGTCCTGATCAGAAAAGGTATAAAATTCAACATTACTCTTGGCGTAGAATTGAATCAGCTGTTTATAATCTATAACTTTGGCATTCCAATGATTTTTGGGAAAAAGGTTTGGATTCCAAAGTGTCTTAACTTTACTATTTATAAGTTCACCGACTATAAATTGGATTTTTTTATCTTTTTCATTCAAAAGTTTAGAATTGTAAATTCCGAAGATAAAATCAGTAAGTAGATAGGGATTCGTTATTTTCTTTACAGTTTCGTGAAAAGTCCTAATCAAATTATTAGGTTCATTAGATTTTATAGTGATATCATTGTAATAATAAAATTTGCTCATTTTAAATTTTAAAACACCAAATTCTTTACCTTCTAAATTTAAGACTTTAAAATCCTTGGTTATCGCACAGATTGAACTCGGCAAAGGAATAATCTTTGATCCATTTTGACTAAAGTAAAAATTAATAAGCTCATCCGGCCATTTTAAATCACTCAAAACTGTACAAGCTTCCGCTTTATTTGCGAAAACAAAAAATGTCATGGTGAGTAAAAATATAACATAGTTGCATTTGGATTTCATAATATCACCCTTTAAAAGATGCTAAAGGTTATCTTCGGCTAAAACAACATATGTATTAAAAAGGAATTTGCTTTCATTTTTGGAAGCATTACATCGATTATTAACGGTATTGAAGCAATTTACTTAAAAATTTACGATAAATGAATTTAATTTTTTAGACTTAATGAAGTCATAACTCTGCCCTAATTCATAATCAGGCTTACAAGAACTACTTTTCTCTTCACGTAAATTCATCGATCAGTTTGAGATCAAGAAGATTGAATTGAATTAAATTGGATTATTTTAATTTCTCATTCAAATATGCTGAACTGTCAAATCGGTAGTAATTCTACCAACTTAATTTCCAGAGTTATTTTTAACGCTTGCTTTCCCGACATTAGCGCCCTCTGTGTATTGTAAATCAACATTATCAAATTGAAGTGTGAAATTTTCGGTTAAACGCTCTTCGCCACCCGATCCACCGCTTGCTACAGATGTGATCAGAACTTTATTCATTGTGAATTTTATGGTCATTGCATTTTCGACTTCAAGAACAACTTTTGAAATTTTTGTTTTCTGGCTTAGTAATTTAATAATCTCAGCTGATTCTGGACCAACAAATTTAGTAAATGACATATCTTGAACTTTTAAATCTCTTGATTGCTTTGATTCCGAATCTTCTGAAATATTACTAACTCCCCAACTCCAAGCTAAAATCTCGACTGGTTTTTGCAAATTGGTAACATTCATGGATTTGTCCGTTTCAAAAGAAAGTTTCATTTTTGTACCTCTTCGAGGTGAACTCTCTTGACCAGCTAATGTAAAACAAAAGGTAAAAGTAATAAGGAATATAAATATATTTTTCATTTTGAAACCTCTGAAAGGATTTATATAATTTAATATTAAATATTTAACGTGAATTTAGGTTAATTATATCTAATTGAAGATTCAATAAAAAAAATTTATTTTTTTGGTGCATAGACTTTAAGATAGGTGAGACAACTTTAACTGATAACCCCATTCCATTTAAATTTTTTGATTCTTAAGTTAACGGCATTACCAACGACAGCTGTTTATGTTATCCGCATTTGCAATAAAACTGTAATTATAAGTTTTATAAAAGAACCAACTTTTTTTAGGACCAAGGAATTGCTTTATATTCAAATTGGTCAATTTATGTATTTCACCACTTTCAGATTTTACAATAAGATTAAAATTTTGTAGCTTATCTAACTTACGTGCCCTTTCATAGGCAAGATCAAGTCCTGATTTAGTAATCCAGTCCGATGTTTGTCTAACTTCCGTAAAAATAGATTCGTCATAAGAGCTAAGTACTTGGTAAAGCTCGCTCTCGTATCCAAATAAATCAATTTTTTTCATAAAAAAATGATTATTGTAGGAACCCGCAAACTTAAGATTTGAGAACATGGTGAAGTTCCCTGCCGAACGATAGCCAAAATAGATAGAAGTGCTAAATAAACAAAGCAAAATTAATGGTCCTAATTTAAGAGTATCAATTGATGAAAAATTTAAATACCTTTCGAAAGAATGCCTTTTAATTATATGCTTACTACTCAAATAAATCAGATTCATCGTAATAACGATAAGGATTAATCCTTGTAAAGACTGCAAGGTCTGTTTGATTTCTGGAAACACATAAGCACCTATCAAACTTATACCAATAAGGACATAAGAGCTTATAAAATGCAGATAAATAATTTTAATCCAAACATCGAAACTAGAAATAACAAGAGGCAAAAATAGAAATAATAAAGCCATAGCCAATGATGAAAAGTCTGCAAACCCACCAAGGGCCAAATAGGAATGCAAAAAGAGCAACATAAGTAGACCATAGTTTCTATATCGTTTCATCAATAACAAGGTGGGTGCCAATAGTTCCAGTGCACCTACAATTTTGGGGGAAATACTTTTAATAAATACAGGTATATCATTTAAGTCGATATTATTAAAAAACCGACTAAAAAGCTTTAAGTGGTACCAAGTGGTGCAAGATTTATCAGGATTATAAAAATCAACATTCATTTTATGCAAAGCAGCGCTATAGTATAAAATGACCAATGCACTTAACAAAAAAATTTTATTTTCAAAAAGATTAAGGTAAATATTTTCATATTTTATAAAATTCACAAAATAGAATACAAAAATTAAAAAAAGCAAAAATGTATTAAAATTAGTATGATTGGCCCCATAGGGCCAATGATTAATTATATGAAATAACAGTAAAGAACAGAAAAAAATAAATAATAGGTTGATATAAAAAAAGAATCTATTAGAACTCTCTATGTGACAGTTTTTTATGGCTTTAAAAAATCGATACGCCAAATAATGAAAAGCTAAAAGAAAAACAAATAATACTTTCTCTGCATAGTCGTTTTGGAAGTACTCAAAAAAATGATAAACTTGTGCGGTAACGTAAGACAGAATAAAGCCTAAGTCATAAATATTAGACTTTATTGGGATGGCTTTTCTGTTCAAACATAAAGTCAATGTATGCCTTTAAAATAATTTTTTAAATAGTAAATATTCAGACAAAGTATTATCTGCTTTCGACCAAGAATTTTGAATATCATTAGAAAAAGTAACTAGACCATAGTCAGGTTCCAATAAAAAACCTATAAACTCTTTAGCATTAGCTTTTAGCCCAATAATCAATATAAAAATAGAAAGCAAAGTCTTGAACATAAATAAATACTTTACGATATAAGTATATTTGTAAAGAACAAAACCTTAATTAATTCCCTATTTAAATTTATCAACTACTCCAAAAAAATTGGAACTAATTTTTTATAATTCCAATACTTGGTATATATCTTAACTTAAACTAAAAAACGCAAAAGCTAAAATGCTATTGTTATTTCTATCAATTACATCGAGGATAAATGTGTGCGAGCTCAACTTAATCATTTGTTTTTATTATTAATCCTAGCCCTCGGCTTGGCAGGACCCGTGTCAATGTTAATCTTTGAGTACAATCCCCTGTTTTTTATTTCTCCAGCGCCAAGTGTTTTTACCTATCAAAAAAAATATCCCAATCAAATTGAATTTATAAGATATGCCTCAAATGGACCTTACGATAGTATTAAAATGAATCGTGATTTTTATAAAAAAATGATTGGACCACATAGATATAAAGTGCTTTTTAATTCACTAATGAAACGTGGCGAAAGGCTAGTGCATTCCAAAAATTATAAAGTTTTTATAAAAAATTTTATCTGTAAACACAATACTGATTTAACTTTGTTAAAAGTAGAAATTGTAAAAAACAAAAAAATCTTAAATGTGATCGATTGTCATGGATAAACAACAAATTGAAATCAAAACTATTCAAATCACTATAGTCTTTCTGGCTATCTACTACCTGTTATATTCTTTATATGAGCTACCTTTTGTCATTGATATGTACTCATGTGCAAGGCTTAATATTTGTATTTATAGCGAATTAAACTTATCAAATTTCTATATATTTTTTTTTCAAGTTCTAAAAATTTTTTCCTCCCTGCTTCTCTTTAACAAAAAATTTTATAAATTTGCTCTTTTTAATATTTTATCAACTAACATACTTTTTATGTTTGCAAATAAACTTTTACACTCCCCAGAGCAAGGCTACTTAAATTTTTTACTTCTTATACTTTTGTTATATAAGAATCCAAATAGTCCAGATCATGAATCTTCACCTCATCAAGTTTTTAATTTAAGGCTTACAAAGATTTATATTTTTGTTTTTTACTTAGCCTACAGTTTCTCTGGATTTACCAAATATCGAACTGACGCTTGGATGGATGGATCTTTTATGAATAATTTTTTTGCTCATAATCATTTGATTTATAATACCATTTTTTTAGAATTCCTTTCCACCGCTGTGAAAAGTGCCATGACCTATTTTACGGTTTTTATTGAGTTGTTTTCCTTTCTTGCAATTACTAATCGCATTTTAGCCCTATTTTTTTGGCTAAATCTCACAATCATTCAAATTGGCCTAATTTTTTGGGCCGATTTATGGCAAGTAAATCTAGGTATGCTAATCTGTCATTTTTTTGTTATGGATAATGGTCTTTTAATCGGTATAAAAAAACTTTTACATTCTCTTAAATTTAAAATCTTTAAAATATGAATTCTTTTAAAAATTGAAAAGTTCCGATGTTTTAAAGATTCCGACTGATTTTCCAAATCAAATATGAATGAATGTTGTACTGCGGAGAGTTAAATACTTTGTTTTTATTTATAATGTAATAGCCCCGTTGATGTTGATGTATATCTTTGGTAGCTTTTGTCTAAATAAATAAAATGTTAAGGGGAAATTTTATGAAACAATCCATATTTAAGAACTATTTTATATTAATTTTAACTCTATTTTTCGTGAATTCATATGCCAACGCTAATTTTTTTCAGAATGCTGGCAGTAAGTATGATGTTCTTTTTGTTATGGATGACTCCGCAGATATGACTACAATTAAATATAAAGAAGGGCTGACAACAGCCGTGAGCAAATTGATTGATTTAAATGTACATATTGGAATGATAACTACAAGTGATTATGATCAAAGTTACCCAAGAGTTAAAAGAACGGTTTGGGAATTTATTCCTTACTCATCTGCTAGCGACAAAAGTCACACTGACAATGTTGTAGATTATTTGCTATCAGTTCCCTACAATGGGAGTGGTACAGAAAAATTTTTTCCAAACATAGTTGGGGCTTTTCAAAATTCTGATAGTTCTCTGTTTTTTAGACAAGATGCTACTTTAGTTATTTTTATTGTTTCAACAGCTGTCGACCAGAGTGAACTGTCATCACTAGATTTTTTAAAAAAACTTGAAGTCTATAAATCTTTAACTCATGTTTACATTCGGGCTGCATTAACAGCGCCTCACGATGTTAATGATAACAATTGTAAAGGTGAAATTGACTCATCTAACCTAAGTTTTGTTCCAAAATTAAACGAACTTATGAATTACTCTAAAATTGATGTTAAAATGATTAGTTTATGTTCAAAAGATTGGAGTTCTTTAATCGATTTTAATTAATTTAAATTTATTTTAAATTATACAAAAACTCACTATCATTAGTGGGTTTTCATTAATCTGCTTTCCGCTAAAATACTTAACTGTTATAACTTTTGCGGCTGCGTCTGAACATTTGGAAGAAGATATTTTGTCCACATATGTTCATTGGAACCGGTTATGACAGTTGCGCTTCAAGTTCTGCCTTAAGGTTATCCTTTAATCTATCTATATTAAAATTATTTATATCTTCTAAACATCCCACATCACTAGGCTTATAACCGCAGGGTTGAATGCCTTGAAAAGCATTTGCGTCTTTATATAAATTGATGGCACATCCATGGTAAGTTACCCACCTTCTAACAGCAATTCCAAATGCTGCTATCTTTTTGGAGTCCCACCATAGGCCTCGATTAAGTAATTTCCGACCCTCGTCATCAATGTCCATATCTTCTTTCAAATATATATCTAAAAAGCCAGTTCGTTTTAACCCATTCAAAACAGCCTGTTCGAAGGAAGCTAAATAGATCATAACATCTTTAGATTTTAAATTTTTAAAGTTTTTTTGATCTAGGGAAATTATAGGATAAATTATTAGTTGATTTGGACCATGATAAGTGGCACGACCACCTCGTCGTACTTCAAAGACATCTCCCGTCCAGCCAGAAAGGTCTGATGGTTTGGTCGATCGCCCTAAGGTAACCACCGGTGGGTGGGAGCAGAATAAGATCTGATCATTGATTTGATCTTTGGCTCGTTGCTGAACTAACGACTCTTGCAACTCAAGGGCTTCTTTGTAATTAATGAGTCCTAAGTCCACAAATTCCAAATTAAAATCCTTTAATTTAAGTACAATCTTCGTAATCGCAATTTACGGCATCAGCCCGCATCTTGGTAACACCAATTTTAATGTCGGGTTGTATTTTCGGGCTGTACAGTAGGAGTGGCTTTGGTAAGCGGTTTCTGTATGATATGAATCGCGTGGCCTAATGTAGCTTCTGCGGCTTCCATCATGGTTTCACCAAGCGTTGGATGAGGGTGAATGGTCAGCGCAATATCTTCCAGAGTAGCTCCCATTTCTATAGCTAAAGCGGCTTCAGATATTAAGTTGGAAGCTTCTGGACCTACAATATGAACACCTAGAACTAAATTTGTGGTTTCATCGGCTATGATTTTTACAAACCCATCAGTGGATTGTAAGGAAACCGCTTTACCGTTAGCTGCAAAAGGAAATTTACCTATTTTTAAATTCGTGTAACCGGCCTCACGGCATTCTTTTTCAGTCATACCTGCAGAGGCAATTTCGGGATCAGTAAAGATCACCGCTGGCACCGTTTTTACATCGTACGCTCGGTTATGACCTGCAATATTTTCGGCTACTAAAACACCTTCATGACTGGCTTTGTGGGCCAGCATAGGTTGGCAAGCAATATCACCGATGGCATAAATTCCTGGAATATTAGTGCGGCGTTTAGCGTCCACCATAACAAAACCTTTTTCATCGATAGCCATACCTAAGTTTTTTAAACCCATTTCATCGGAATTAGGTTTTCGACCTACAGTCACAATAATTTTATCACATTCAAACGATTCTAATTTACCTTCCACTTCAGCTTTAACAAAGGTCTTGCCAGCTTTGGTTTCATAAGATTTTGCAAAGGCTTTAAATTTAATAGTCACACCTTCTTTTTTTAATTTCTTTTCGACAACTGCCACCAGATCTGATTCAACAACACCTGCCAAAAGATGATCATTGGCTTCAAGCACTGTAACTTCAGAACCAAGTTTATTTAGATAGCCACCAATTTCCAGACCAATGTAGCCACCACCAATAACAACTAATTTTTTTGGGACTTCTTCTAAGTCTAGCGCACCCGTTGAGCTTAATACGGTCTTTTCATCAAATTTAAATCCAGGTATTTCAATAGGACGAGAACCCGTCGCAACAACAAAATTTTTGGCATTGATTTCAAGCGCTTCGCCATCATCAATATTAACGATTAAAGTTGCAGGACTTTTGAAAGTGGCTTTGCCTCTGATAATTTCAACTTTATTGCCTTTTAATAGTTGTGAAACTCCTCCAGACATTTTTTGCGACACGGACTCTTTCCAACCTTTTAATTTTTTCATATCAAGACGAACATTACCAATCATGATACCCATCACACTACTTTCATGCTGAGCTTGATGTAAAAATTCAGCGGCAGAAATCATAGCTTTAGAAGGAATACAACCCACGTTCAAACATACACCACCTAAAAACTCGCGCTCAATAATACACGTTTTTAAACCTAGTTGCGCACTTCGAATTGCGGCAACGTAACCGCCAGGTCCAGCGCCAATAATACACACATCATAACCGTCTTTTACTTGTACAGACATTTTGTCTCCTAAATTTTGCAAAAAAACTTCTTAGACCATATTAAGCATAAGTTCGCTGGGATTTTCTAACTTCTTGATAAATGAAGCTAGAAAATTTGCAGCTACAGCACCGTCGATAAGTCTATGATCCGCTGTGATCGTTAAGTTCATCATTTTTTGGGCTTTAAACTTACCATTCATCATCACTGGTTTATCGGTAATTTTATACATACCTAAGATTGCAACTTCAGGATGATTGATTATTGGAGTAGCGTAACTACCGCCAACACTTCCAATATTGGTTATTGTGATTGTTGCTCCTTTCATCTCTTCTAGTTTCAGTTTGCCATCACGAGCTCTAGTGGCAAGATCCGTTATTTCTGAACTAAGTTGTAAGATCGTTTTATGGTCAGCATCGTGAATAACTGGAACCATCAATCCATTTGGGGTATCTGCTGCAAATCCTAAATTGAAATATTTTTTATAAACAATCTCTTCCGCCTGATCATCAATGCTGGCATTGAACATCGGAAATTCTTTTGAAGTTGCAATTAAGGCTTTCATTACAAATGGCAGATAGGTAATTTTAACACCATATTTTTCGCCAACAGCTTTAGCGTTTTCTCTGAATTTAACCAGCTCAGTGACATTTGCTTCATCCATTAACGTGAAATGTGGGATCACATGTTTAGCCATTTGCATGTTGGCCGCAATCTTTTTCCTAACACCGCGCAAAGCCACCCGCTCTTCTTGTCCTGCGGAAAAGGTTTGAAAAGCTGGTTTCGGGATTGCAAGAGCCTGTTTGGTTTTTCCAGGCATCGAAGTTGGTACTGGCGAAGAATAAGTGGCTTGAGCCAGATTTTCGGTTCCGCCACTGCTAATTGATAGTAAGTCCTCTCTTGTGACTCGACCAGCAAGACCTGAACCCTGCACTTGATTGATATCAACGGCCATTTCACGAGCTAATCTTCGAGTTGACGGAGTAGCTAAAACTTTGGATTCAGCCGCTGGAGGTAAGACATCTAAAGGTTTAACCGTCATATTGTCAGGTCTAACAATTGCTGATTTTACTGCTGAATTAGCCGCAGTCATTGAAGCTGAAGTGGCCGCTAATTTGCCATCTGCCACAGAGTTATTTGGTTTATTGGAAATTTGTGGAGCGTCTTTGGCTTCCGACACTTTTGAATTTTTAACAGCTCCACCGGAAGAATCTAAAATCAGCATAACTTTGCCGATAGGAACAAGATCACCTTCGCTAACTTTTAACTCTTTCACAACTCCAGCTTGCGATGTAGGAACCTCAACCGTTGCTTTGTCTGTCATCACTTCAGCCACTGGTTGATCGGCTTCCACAGTATCACCAACTTTTACAAGCCACTTTACCATTTCACCTTCAGTAACTCCTTCACCAACATCTGGAAGTGTAACTTCGATTTGAGACATATTTTCCTCGCTTTCATTTCTTGCGTTAAAAAGTTAATTAGAATTTATAAAAGTAAAATATATTTAGATAAAAAAATAAAAATTTAGTTTATTAAACTTGAACTATACTATGTTATTTAAACTCTGTTCGCCAAGCGCTGCTCTTTGCTTTTCTACAATCCCTTTCATAAAAAATTCACCAGCACGATACGAACTTCGAACCAGTGGCCCACTGGCCACATACAAAAATCCCATATTCTCTGCCACGGACTGCCAATGCGCAAATTTTTCTGGAGTTAAATACTCTTGTACCATCAAATGACGTCGACGTGGCTGTAAGTACTGTCCAAATGTCACCACATCACACCCCACAGCTCGTAAATCTTCAAGACACTGCTGGACTTCAGCATCGGTTTCACCCAATCCCAACATAATCGATGATTTGGTGTAACGAGTTGAATCCATTTCTTTAACCATTTTTAATACATCTAAGCTTTGTTGATATGTCGCTCGAGGATCTCGTACTGCTGG
The DNA here is from genome assembly GCA_041740515.1 of Bdellovibrionales bacterium. GTDB lineage: Bacteria > Bdellovibrionota > Bdellovibrionia > Bdellovibrionales > UBA1609 > JAMLIO01. The sequence continues at coordinate 58,983 of JBGSLV010000043.1, forward strand.
GGTCAACCGTTTAACGGTCTCAACATTATGGGCAAAAACATCTGGTTTAGCATTCACGATTTTAGCTACAAACTCTCTGTTGCCTTTAAAGTCTGGAGTCAAAACTTCAACGATAAGCTTCGGATCTAGCATTTTAATGAGTTCAATGGTTTCGGCAAAATGTCCCGAGCCTTCATCTGGAAGGTCATCTCGGTCCACACTCGTTAAGACAACATATTCTAAACCCATTTTTGAAATCGCATAACTGACCTTTTGAGGCTCTTCGCTATCGATTACGCCTTTGGGGTTACCTGTCTTCACATCACAAAAACGACATCCCCGGGTGCAAGTGTCACCCATTAGCATAATGGTGGCCGTGCCCCCCGACCAACACTCTGAAACGTTGGGACATTGGGCCTCTTGACAGACAGTTGCAAGATTCAATTCTTTAAACATTCGTTTAAGTTCAAGATACTTTTCGCCGGCCGGTGGACGCATCTTAATCCAAGAGGGCTTAGGCATGGCATTTCGACCGGATGGAATTTTTTCTATTTTTGGTTTCATAGCTGAAAGTTTTAGCTAAAAAACTCCTTAAAGTCAGCACTATTCCCGTCATGTTTGACAAATTGCCTTTGGCATTTGATGCTTGGTCGCAAAATATGGAGATTTATGCTTCACAAAAGTCCTTTACTTAAAGGTCAGTTTTTAAAACGCTACAAACGTTTTTTTGCGGATGTACAAGTGGGTCATGAAATCGTTGTCGCTCACGTTCCTAATACTGGTAGTATGAAGACTTGCTTGGCCGAAAATGCCCAATGTTATTTAACTTATAATCCCGATCCCAAACGAAAACTTAAATATACTCTGGAAAGAATGGTCATTGATAACTCTCATGTGGGAGTCAATACGGGCATTCCCAATACTTTGGTTTTTGAAGCATGGCAGAATAATTTAATTCCGCATTGGAAAATTTTTGATTGTGCACAAAAAGAGGTCAAGATCAATTCTGAATCAAGACTGGACATGGTTCTGTGGCAGTCTAAAGTTCAACCTGATTTAAAAAAAATAACAGCGGATAGCTTACATAATGAAAAGTTGAAGCTTCATTTTGTGGAAATAAAAAACGTAACAATGGCCGAAAAAAATGTGGCCATGTTTCCAGATGCTGTGACTTCAAGAGGTGCCAAGCATATTGAAGAGCTTATGCAACTGCTACAAAGGGGTCACACTTGCGAGATGATTTTTGTTATTCAGCGAGAGAACGTCAACGCTTTTCAGATCGCAAAAACCATTGATCCCGAATACGATAAAGCATTGAATGAAGGCTTAAAAATGGGTCTTAAAGTTACTGCTTTAAAAGTAGCATTTACGTCCGATGAAACCAAAGTTACTGGTATTTTATGAAACTTAGATGTCCATATATTTTATTTAAAAATCATTCCTAAGCCACCATAAGGTGCAACGAATTTACTATCGCCAGAGTCACCCCATGGGAAAATATAAGCTCCGCCAAGTGTTAAGGAAAACCCAAAGGTAGGTCGAAACCAAAAGGTGTTTGAGACGGTCAAAGAGGCGTAGTAGTAATCGCCGGTCTCAGTCAATTGTAACGAGTATAAATCTTCAAAGTCCTGAGCCACTTCGGCATCAATATCTCGACTGATGTTGGTGTAATTAAATCTTGGAACTAGCGCGAGTTCGTAAAACCCATATTTACGACCCCAAACCATACCGCCGTAGCCGTAAGCACCTTGAGTCGTTAATCCCCCCCCACCAAGAAGTGACCCACTCCATTGATCCTCAGAATACTCAGTCGCTTGAAGTAGGATTCGAGCTCCCATAGAAAAACCTTTGATCTGAGATTCCATCTGTAGACCTAAGTCAAATGTTTCGCCAACACCCATTGTATAAACATAACCTATGTAAGGGTACCCCGCCGTAGTACTATGCGACTGATTGCCTTTCCCAAGAGTTTGAGGGCTTACAGGATCACTAAGAGGTGCAAAAGAACAGTTTGTGAGAAAACCTAAACACAATAACCAAATTAAATAACTAATAGGTTTCCAGCTAGCATGAGTCTGCAATTTTAAAGGCAAGCAATTAAACAATAATTTCATAAATCTCCACTTCGACTATTAAAACTATAAAAAAAAGGGTAAGTCCATCGACATACCCTTTTTTTATATACTTTTTTTCCAGTATGAGCCCAAACTCGAATTAAAATAAGTTTGAAGCAGAGTTATGGGTGAAAAAGGTTAAACTGTTGCAGAACTAGTTTTTAGCTTTTTCTAGATGTCTATCAATGACCTGTTTGAATTTATCAAACTCTTCGGCCCCACGCATTGTAACACCATTTACATTGTAGGCTGGAGTCCCACGTAATTGAAATTTTCCACCAGCTTCTTGTTTATCAGATTCAATGATCTGCTTAACATCTTCAGAGTTTGCAAATTTTAAAACCTCAGGCATTTTTGCACCCATAAGTTTGCGAGCTTCGCCTTCAAGGAAAGTTTTTGCATTATTCTCTTTCAATTTATTTTGATTTTCAAAAACGATTTCATGAAATTTATAGGCTTTTTCAACATCAAATTTACCAATACCTTCCATCAATTGCGACGCATAGACTGAGTTCGGATTTCCTAAAACATGGAAATGTTTAAAAAGTACTCGAACTTTATCGCCATATGCTTCTTTAACCTGGGCAATGGTTTTTGAACCTAGAGCACAATAGTAACAAGAAAAATCAGCGTACTCTACAATTGTAATGGGTGCGTCTTTTTTGCCCCAAATCGCACGGTTATCAGCAATCTCAGGATTCACTGGATTTGAAAAAGCAGACTCCATCTCTTCGGTTTGTTTTGCAGCCGCTTTTTTTTGCGCGATTTCTTTCATTTGCTCTTGAGTGGATTCGATCGTGTTAAAAAAACCTTCTGGATCTTTTTTGATCGCGCTAAAAACGATATCTGGATTATTTTCAATTGTTTTTTTAATTATTTTTCCACAACCAGGTAGCATACTTAGAGCAACAAGGGTTAACATTAATTTTTTCATTTAATAAATCTCCTTATGATTTGAATTTCTTGGTAAGTTTAAATTTCAGAAATTAGTTTATATACAGTCCATTGGAAGAACAAGGCTATAGATAAAAATAAACCAGACAGCGTTTGAATCCGACTAAGGTCAAGTTGAATTCAAACACTTAGATTGCATCAACAGAAGTATAATTTAAAATAATAGTGTTAGCTAATTTTAAAGGTCCATTTTGGAACCACGAGGCCCATTGCAATGATAAAAATTATTCTCTTCCTTTTATTAAATTTGACGCAAATCGCACTAGCCTCTAACTACGATTATAACAAACTTCGTTTTATGGAATATAACGAACTTCGCCAGATAAAGAATTCCGCTGTCAATGCTTCTAGACGCTTCCAATATCCTAGGCAAGCTGAACAAACTTTAAAGCCCCTTCGAGAAACTTTAACCATGTTGTTATCAAGGCCTAATGATGACAATTTAGTTACTGATTTAATGACTGATATTGAATCCGAGCTTGAAACTCTTGGGGCTTATGAATTAACACTGCAAACCATTATCGATGAAAGGATAGCCGTCATAAACAACAGGTCCTTAAAACCCGACGTTCGAACGACAGCTGCCGTTTGTATTAATAATTTACTATTAGAGATAAAACCAAAGTCAGTTAAAAATCCAAATATTGCTAAAGTCATTTGCAAGCTTGCTGATAAAAAATTAATTTTACCTAAAGATGTTCAAGCTAGTTCCATGTTTAAAAGTTTATATTTAGAAAAATCACCTTCAAAAGTGGCCCAGAAAATCATGCTTTGGTATGCTCAGCAAAAAAATATAAAAGTCAGTTCTCAGACTAAAAGCTGTCCTTTTTCAAAACGAGCCATCTGAGTAAAATCATAAATATACTGAGGATTTAAAAAAGAAATCTCTTCGTCTTTGTCATGACTGATAAGGATACACGGAATATTCTCAGCTTTTAAAAAGTTCATCAAATGCAGCCTGTAATCACTTTTGTTTTCAAAATCCATGGAACTCCAAGGCTCATCTAATAATAAAATTCTTCGACCCTTGTGAATGAAAGCTCGCACGCACGAAACCATTTGCTTTTCACCACCAGATAAAATGTTAGCCTTTTTAAGTAACAGCTCATCAATATTATAATCTTGAATCCATGACAAAAACTGGTTTCTGTCCACATTATGGGGGCGAATCAATTCAAGGTTTTTTATAACTGAAAGATGATCAAAAAGATTATTTGCTTGGAAAACAACAGAGAAATTTCTTTCAAAAGGTTTAAGCGATGCAATTTCTATTTCATCTATAACAAGATTATATTCGGCAATATTTAAGCCAATTAAACCTTGAATAAAACTTGTTTTACCACAGCCAGAGGGTCCATGAATTAAAGTAACTTGCCCAGGATCTAAACTGATATCTTCAATTGTTAAAACCCAGTCGCCGACGAAAGATTTAAAATTTTTTATTTTTATCACCTAAGCCACCTCCAATAAAAAAGATCAAAATAAAAGCTAAAATTATTAAACAAATGGCAAGCAATTGAGCTTCAATCAATTGATAGGATTGTATGTAGGTTCTCATACTGATACCTATGGTCTTTAAGTCTGAAAGTAAAATACCACTAATTGTGAAATCCCCAATGGCAAACAATATGACGTAAGCTAATGATGTTTGAAAAGCTGAATAGAAATAGGGTCCTATCACTTGATCAAAAAATCTAGGGTATGAAACACTCAGAATTTGCGACTTTTTATGAAAATTAATTAGTGTTGAATACTCTGGCAAAATCCAGAATTTAAAAACTATTGGAAAGACAAAACTAGCAATGGCCAAACCACTAAAAGCCACTTTGATAGCTACCGAATCTAAAAAATATAAAGAAATACTTAGAATGACAAACGATAGCAAAATAGGACTTAAGGGCCAAAAAAACTGATGAAACTTGCGCACGCTTTCGAATTTTAAAATATAAAGTTGCGACCAAAAAATCAAAGTGTAGAAAAGAAAGGTCCAACTGGAAAGAAAAAAAGTATTGATAATTATTTCTCTGAAATCAAAACTAAGAGCTTTGAAGGCCTCTAAAGAATTGCCTTCCCCAATGTGAAATAAACTTATTAAAATAAGCATCAGAGGTAAAAGATTAAATAAATAAAAAATTGATTTAGGGTCACGTAAAATAATAAAATTGGTATTTCTTGCTGAAGTCGATAATTTTTCAGTTCGTAAGAAAAAAAGGCAACCTAAAAAAACAAATTCTAAAATACCTATAAAAGCTGCCGAAGCCCAATCTCCTTCAACATAGCCTTTTAAGTATATGAGGTAATCAAAACTGCTCGGGACACTACCTGATAGTAAAAGCGGCACTGAAAAGCTAGTTAGACTAAACGAGAAAATCAAAATCCAAATATAAAAAACTGTTGGTGCTAATTCACCCAAAACTATAAGTTGAAAAAATTTGTTGATAGAAATTTTTAAACTTATCATTAGATGTAATTTTTTTTCAATCTCGTCTTGGACGTGAGGAAATATAAGAAAAGAGACTAGTCCCATGTTGATCAATACATGAACAACAATCACATGAAAATATGACTGTGGATAAATACCAAAAAACGAAAATATTTTAAAATACGCATATACAATTAATACTGTGGGCAGAGCCTGAGGCAATAGCCCCCAGTACAAAGTTTTTTTTACATGGGCCGCTTTTTTAACATAAGACAGAGCCATCAGAAGGCCAATAAAAACCGAAAAGCTTGCACTTAAAAACGATTGCCCAATAACATAAAAAATATTTTTATAAAAAAATTGAAAATCAATAGACTCGATATGAATTATTTGAACTAAAGAAAATAGAATGGGCCACAAAAATATAGACAGAAGCATAAAGCCAAATCCTGTGCAAAGTTTATCAAACGATTTCATTAAATTTTTCCGTGGCATTAATTGTCAATAGTTTTTGTATTAAGAAGTTTTAAAGTTCTTAACTTTGAATATTCATGGTCCCTTAAATATGTAGGCCACATATAATTTTTTTCTAAAATTAATTTCTGAATTTCGTCCGAATACATAAAGCTTAAAAAATTAGTTTTTTGTTGATCTGACATTTTGCTTTGTGCTGAAAATGTGAAATATTCTTTTAAATTTGGGTGTCCAGAGTTTATAGCAATCTTTGATATTTTTTTTGATTTAATAAAATAAATCTCTGAGGTTTCAAAACTTAAAAATCCGTCCACAATTTTTCTTTCAAAAAGGCCAAACCCTTCAGACCAAGATTTGACAAATTTAATTGCACGTAAACTATTGACCTGTTCAATGCTTAAAGCGCTTGATTGGACCCAATCCTGAAACAGAGCCCCTAGTATGCTGGTCGTTTTTAAAGGAATGGCCACTGTTAAGTTTTTAGCCTCCAGAAAACCAAAGAATTCATTCAAAGTATTGAATTGTGATTGCTTAACATTTCTCATAAAAAACGTTAATGGGGCTTCATCATAAGCCCAAAGTAAAAACTTTTTACTTGATAACAGATGCGAAGATCCAAGATCTGTAGTCTTTAGAAAATAATTACTTTTTTGTTGAATCAACAGACTGTCTGTTAATTTTTGAATCTGGTATTGATCTAGTCCAATTAAAATATCATATTGTTTGGGCTGCTTTACAAATAGATTAGCAATTAAATTAGCCCCATTAACAACAGCAAACTTCAATTCACAATTAAATTTTTCAAAATATCTTTTCTTAAAACTTTCTCCAAGTCCTGAATAAAAAGAATTTGAAGTTAAGACTCTATGTTGGCAATTGCTACTGAATTTAGGTCCACTGTAATAGTTTAACGTAGCCAATACTAAAGCTAGAAAAAAAAAGCCTAATAGACCAAAAATTTTTACCACAAAAAGCCACGGTATCTTTTGTAAAAATAGTAATCTAGTCCCACACACCGACCTGCTCCGGCCCATCCCAGAGTAAACAAGACTGCAGAAAACAAACTTATCCACGGCCATAGAACCTGATCTTGAATGTAAGAAAACGACCAAAGATAAACCAGCAGAAGGAATACTGTGGGTCGAACTAAAAAACCAAAGATTAAAAGCAGTCCTGTAGCAATCTCAAGGCTGACTTGCAATTGGGCAAATATGCTCCAGTAAGGGCGTACAATTTCAATAAAGAAATATTCAATAGCGGCTGGATATGATCCTAATCGTAAAAATTCGTTGATTTGAGCCGCCAATAAGGGTTCGTTAATATAATCCCCATGGTATTTACTCCAACCTAAATTAAAAATATGTATCCCAACATAGATTCTTAAAAAACAAATTGCAAAATAATGACCAACATATTTTAAACTTTCCAAAAGCTCTCGAATCATGGTTTAAATTTAACCTAGAAGGTACTTGAGGGGCAATCTTTCTTTAAAAAACAATCTTCACAATGTGGTTTACGAGCTTTGCAGGGTCCTCGTCCATGATGAATCAACCAGTGGGAAAAGATGATCCAATGTTTTTTTGGCACCTGTCGCATTAAATCCCTTTCGATGATTATTGGATTGTCTGATGCCGTTAAACCCAATCTATTTGCCAGCCTTTTTACATGTGTATCAACAACAATGCCCTCTGCGATTTGAAAGCACTCTCCCAAAACTACATTTGCCGTCTTACGTCCAACCCCTGCAAGGTTTTTTAGGACTTCGATATCGGGAACTACTTTAGCTTCATATTTTGCAACTAATACCTGGCAACAGGCCTTAAGATTTTTAGCTTTATTTTTATAAAATCCGGTGGACTTAATGTCTTTTTCAATCTCTTTAATATCAGCCAAAGCCAAATCCTGAGGAATTTGGTATTTCTTGAATAGCTTGTCAGTCACTATATTTACTCTTTTATCTGTGCACTGCGCACTTAAGATTGTCGCAATTAATAGTTCTTCCGGTGTCGAATAGTTTAAGGCACAGGTCACATCTGGGTAATAGCGTTTTAATAAATTGATTAACTTTTTGATTGGCATGATGACATCTTCTTATTCTTCATTTTAAATAAGACAACTAGTTTAATGAACTCTAGACATAAATTTATATTTGCAACGAATTGTTTTTCAAATTTAAAACATGAGAAAAAGCGAGGTATTATGCAGAAAAAAGTTGCTGTTGTGCTTTCTGGCAGCGGTTATTTAGATGGATCAGAAATCACAGAAGCTGTTTCCGTGATCATCGGCTTGTCCCAAAATAACATCAATTATCAAGTTTTTGCCCCTCAACAAAGATTCTCTCCAACGTCTCACTTTAAAGATGAGCTGCTCGAAAATCATTTCAGAAATGCTTTAGAAGAGTCTGCTCGTATCAGTCGAGGTAAAATTCAAGATCTTGCAGATTTAAATCCATCTTATTTTGACGGCTTAATTATACCTGGCGGCTACGGGGTGGTGAAAAACTTGTGCACCTGGGCTCATGATGGTCACAAATGCAGCGTGCATAAAGAGGCTCGTCGAGTCATTGAAGATTTTTTTGAAGCTTCAAAACCAATTTTAGCCCTTTGCATAGCCCCAGCTCTCATTGCTAGAGTGCTTGGACAAAAAAGATCTGTCACTTTAACCATTGGCAATGACAAAGCAACCGCCACAAAAATCGTAAGCTCAGGCTGCGAGCATGTGGAATGTTCAGTTGATGACTTCATCACTGACCGCGAGTGCAAAGTAATTTCTTCCCCAGCTTATATGTTTGACGTAGAGCCTCATCGAGTTTTTGCTGGAATCCAGAAAGCTTTGAATGAATTTCTAGCTATGGCTTAAAATGCACTAGAATTGCGGTTTCAATATTTTATGTGCCTTAAAGCAAAATCGCTGCTTAATCACATAATAATGCCGTCAGAGGAAGGATCATAATTAAACAAAGATGATGGGTCAGTCTTTCAGAAAGTTTGAGCACATGTACAAGTTGTTTCTTGGATTTAACACATTTTCAATAGTAGCTTGCAATTGCCTGATCTCGCCATTAGAAATTGTAACGTTGTTTTCTTGAGGTAAAATATTGACCTTGAAAAAACTCTCTTCAAACGTTCTTTGAGTTCAATACTGCTAATCAAGTTTAAGGAATAATACTTTGGCGAAGGCTCGTCGCCGGATCTGCCTATTCCTAACGAATTGAAAGATAAATTTCAATGTTTCTGAATGAAAGGACTTTTTTTTGTAAAAAAGTCCTTTCATGTAAAACTTGTGGTCATCGATTATAACTCTTGGTTTTACAGGGGAGAGTATTTTTTATTTTAATTAGAATTGGATTCGGTCGGCGCAGTTTGAAAATTACAACCTGAAGAAATTAATTTAATAGATCTTCGTAAAAAGCCCCGAAAGGTTTTATAGGATGGCGAATTTGAATCTCTAGTATCCATCGGTTTGCCGTGGGGGTTTGCTGGAAATGTTCAACAGTGCCTCGCTGGCGAGCCGTATGTGGAAAGTCTGCAACCCTATGACCATTAGCTTTTTTTAGCATTAGGTCCCAACCCAAGTCTTTTGCGGCTTGAGAAGCAAAAGCATAGAGTTCGTGACCTGTGGCTTTATGTTTTAACCAATGTTCTCTAACTTGATACCATATAGTTTCTGCATCTTGGCAGCATTTCATCATCACAGGGTCATGACCCACAAAAAATGGACGACCTACATCACCTTCATGATCTGAAAATACTGGACCAATATCGATAAAGAAGATGTCGTTTTCCTGAAGTTCTGTTGCCGCTTTGCTTGGAACACCAAAAGGCAATAGCGTGTTGATGCCAAAGCGCACTTGTGGTGGATGCCAATGGCCCGAAGCTCCGCGCTCTGTTTGCAGTTTATGAATCAAAGACTTAGCTTCTAACTCATTCATACCAGCAACTATGAGTTTTGATGCTTCCAAAATAACTTCTAAGGTTTTATTTCGAGCCTCTAGAAGTAAATCAATATTAAATTTTGCACCAATGGATTCGTCGACATTTGCCAACATTAATTTATGATTTCCACTTTTGATTGGCTTTTCCATTCCAGCGTCCACGCGGACGATAGATTCTGTTGTTAGAGTACTGTTCAAAAATATGCGCTAACCAACCTGAAACTCGTGATGCTGCAAATATCGGTGTATAAAGATCTATTGGAATTCCCATGCTGTAGTAAACAGTGGCCGAGTAAAAATCAACGTTAGGCAGTAGACCTTTTTCAGCCTTAACAGTCTCATCGATCACTTCAGACATATCGTAATACTGGGACATGCCCGCTTCTTTACAAAGTTCTTTGCTCATCTGACGTAGTATTTTGGCTCTTGGATCCCCATTCTTATAAACCCTATGACCAAATCCCATGACCAATTCTTTATTTTCAAGAGCAGCTTTAACCCATTTTCGAGCGCCATCCATGGTCCCAATCTCTTTCAACATTAACATCACTTGCTCATTGGCTCCACCATGTAATGGACCTTTAAGAGCACCAATGCCGCTCACAACTGAAGAGTAGATATCGCTGAGGGACGACGCCGTTACACGACTCGCAAAGGCTGAACAGTTTAGTTCATGATCCGCATGAAGCACTAAACATGTATCAAATACTTTGGTAGCCATTAACGAAGGTTCTTTTCTATTCAGGGTATAAAGAAAGTTCCAAGCAATTCCTTTTTCCGGTTTAGGACTTGGCATTTGCGCCAAAGTGCCTCGTCGTAAATTTTCATAAAAAGACACCAACAAAGGCAGTTTTGCCACCAAGCGAAAGCCAACTTCAATTTGAGCTTTTGGATCAATATCGCTTTCCATAGAGTCCCAATGTGCCAATAAAGAAACCGCCGATCTAAGCCATGACATAGGATGAACATTCGTCGGAATTAACTTCAAAATTTCCATTAATTTGGGTTCAAGAAACAAATTTGCTTTTATTTTTTGATTATAAGCTTGCAACTGTTCTGGAGTAGGTTTGGCATCATTCCAAAGCAAATAAATAACTTCTTCAAAAGTTGCATTAGCAGCAAGATCTTCAATGGTATATCCACGGTAACATAAAGTAGCATCGACAATTGAAGAAATACCTGTTGAGCAGGCCACAACGCCTTCAAGTCCACGATCCACTGCGCCTTCAAAAATTTCTGCCATATTATACCTCTGGGTGATTGCTGATTGGGTGTACTCAAGTGTTATCAAAGATTAGCGTGAAGGTAAACCTGATTTCAATTAAGCTAAACGAAGTACTGGTTCATCAGGACAAAAAATTACTAAAGTCGTGTCATGTGAAGCTGGTTTTCCTTTTAAGTGCTTTTCAAAAGCAAACAAAATTTCATGTCTAATGTCATGCACATTTGTGTCTACGGGTAGCTTACCTAATAAGCTCATAATATCTTCCAAAGCTAAGTAATTCCCGCTGTCATTTGCAGATTTGAAGTACCCATTAGTTAAAAGAACTATTACATCCCCTGCATCTAGTTTTAATTTTTCAGTATGCAGCTGCTCTTGCCCATCATAAAAGCAATTTACCGTTTTAGTTTTAAATGAGCGCACTAAGCCTTTAACTTCACCTAGACCCGAATACATAAAAGAAAAATCCCGTTTGTTAAAGTAACCTAAAAATAAATCGGGTAGAACTTCTAAATCTTTAAGGGCCGCAATCAGCTGTTTTAAAGACTCTGTGGGATCAACCAGAACCTTATCTTCAAACTCATGACTTAACTTCATAAGTAATGCTAAGACAATGGCAGAGACGGAAGGGCTTGGGCTTTTACAAAGCAAGGTGCCAAACTTTAATTTATCTTTATGCTCAAACACATCAAAGTAATCACCATAGAAATCGGTGCCTGATTTATACTGAGTGCTGAATTGAAATCCCGATATCTTCGGAATTTTGGTCGGAACGATCAGCTTAAATAAATCCGCTAATGATTTATAATCTTGATCCAGTCGATTCTTAAGCTGAACCAAAGTTTGATTGGCTTTTTCTAGTTCAAATTTGAATACATTTATGGCGCTCGTTTTTTGCATATTCTCTAGCCTTAGCTCTTCACACTCTTGTCGTAAAAGCTCTAATTCATCCACCATAGTTTTAATGTCTCCAAAGCTAGACCTCACAGAGCGCAATTTACTCTGTTATTGTCAAATGTAACTCTTTTTAATAGAAAGTAAAATGGAGCCACCCATGAAAGACTTAATATCACAACTGAAGGCCATGTGTTTTGAGAAGCCAGAATCTATAATACATGGACTGGACCTTCTACACTTTTACTTTCACGGTGAAGATTATAGCTTTAGTGCCTCCAACAAAGTGATCATGCTCGGTGAACAGTTTAAATCTATGGATATGACCATGGATGAAAAAATAAAACTGTTAAATTCTGTTTTTTTCGAAAAAGAGCAACTTTGTACAAGCTTAGACGACGATGCACCGATTTATTTAAAACATTTGTTTGATAAACATTTTGGCGACTCGAACTTAGTATCTTTGGTCTATCAATATTTATTAAAGAAACTTAACATAAATTTTAAAATATGGTCAGCTCAGCAGCCTTATTTGATTAAAGTTTTTGATTCAGAAAAAACCTATGTGATTAATCTTAAAGACAATGGTAACCGGGCTAAAGGTAAAGACCTAGCAGAACCTCCCGACGAGTCTTCATCGGCTCTTATAATTCAAACTTACTTCATACTTACTAAAATCGCAGATCAACATTTGATGAAAAGTAATTACCAAAAAACTTTAAAAGTTTATAATTTGATTTTAGAAATTTTCCCAGAAAAAGTTTTATGGTTAGCCCGTCGTGGTCTATTAAATAAAAACTTAGGATTTTTTCAAGAGGCTTTAAAAGATCTGGAAAAATATTCGATCTACGTTGCAGAGAAAGACTTTTCTAACTCCGTCGTTCAAGCCTTGATTGAACTTAAGGGTTTGAAATATGCAAATGTCGATCGACAAGCCTTAACTCATTAGTTATTCGACAATTAATTTTTTTTTGGCCCTAATACCTAATAAGAGTTAAGTCGTATTGTAACAGGTTGAAGTTAGAATGAAGGGTGAAAAAATTTAATTGTCGCAATACAATTTCATTTAAAGACTAAGTATTTGATCGTAGGACCTGCATAAATCTGTTTTGGAGTTATTCCACCACTGTAATTTTTTACTTTTAAGACGGTTCTGATAGGTTTGTTTTTAACCGCCTTATCAATGGCTTCATCTAAGTCAGTCATTTTATCATTTCGAGTGATGTGTTTTAGAAAAAACATCTCTTTGTTACTTTTTGCTTTTTTATCAAAGAACATGAAATCAAAATATAATACAGCCTCGTCATTAACAGTCATTGCGTTTAAATAAGCACTGGCCTCACTAAAATGAAGTTCAAATTTTTGGGCTTCATTGGGGTTTGAGTTAAGATATCGATCTAATCCATCTTTTAACAATAAATAAACAATTGGGTTCTGTTCAATCCAAGTGACTTTTGCAAAGTACTTAGCAACGATAAATGAATCCTTACCGAAGCCCGCCGTTAGATCAATTAAATGCTGTTGATTTGTTTTTAATCCCAAGGCTTTACATAATAGATTTTTACGATTGGTTTTAAGAGTTTGGGATTTTATTTTAGGATCATTGAAATCTACAAAGATTGGCTTTTGGTTTTCGTATAAAATTTTTAATGTTTGATCTTGATACTCCAATGTGAAGCAAGATTGTTTGGCAAAGGAAATTTTTGAAATAAGACCTGAATTTATGAGTTCATCTAACACAGGATGAGGTTCTGATTGATCACTGATAAAAATTTCAGATGGATTATTTTTTAGATAACTTTTTAGGACATCAACCACAATAGTTTTAGCTTAAAGTTTTATTTACGCCAGTACAATCTTGGTGCAATTTTTAAGACCATCTCGTGCAGTTTTTTAAGTTTAGGCTGTAAAATGATAAGCTCGTCAGCCTGAATTTTGATTTTCGCAATTAGGTTTTCGTTCATAAGATCAAAAGCTTTAAGTTTAGTTAAAAGTAAATCTTTTGAAATTAACTTATATAGCTCATCTTCGTTTGTAATTTTATAAACAGAGTCTTTAAGCTTAATATCTTCAAAAAGTAGAATCGAAAATGAATTTAAAAAACCTGCTTTAAGATCAGTCAGTAAAGACTTTTCTTCAAAGTTACGAATATTGAAATCTAAAAGATCATCACTTCGTTGTAACAAAAGACCCATATTTCGACCAATTTCACATAACTTTTGAATGACCTCTTCAGAATAATCCTTGTAGACAAAAGGCGCTTTTAAACACCAAGAAAATAAAGAGGAAGTCTTAAGCTCATGAATTCTTTGCATTTTTTCAAAACTTACATTTACATCATAACGAATGCTATCTTGTAGCCACTCACCCTCAAGCAATTCACTGATGGACTCGGATGTCACTTGCACTAACTTAATATGTCCATGGGTTGAAAGATTAACCATAACTCGGGCTAGTAGATAATCTCCGGCTAGAACTGCATATTCAGCTCCAAACTCTTTCCACATTGCCGTTTTGCCTCGTCGAAGTGGTGCTTGGTCAATAAGATCATCATGTAAAAGGGAAGAGTTATGAATAAATTCAATAGTCTGAGCCAAAAGTAACTTTTCTTTCGAAGTTAATCCTAAAATATCCGCAACTTCGGCTACAAGTTGACCCCGAAAACCTTTGCCGTCTGAAAAAAGCTTGTCATAAAGATCGCTTAACCGAGGTAGCTCTTTAGGAAAATCTTTAGAACTATAAATTTTTAGATCTCTGCCGAACATTAATATCCAATTTTTTAAAGTCTATACAATGAGTTACGTCTACATGACGCAAGGGTCATGCCCTCATGTGTAATTCAAGTTCATGTTAGAGTCATGGTCAAAATCATAAAGAGAATACCATTCGATCTGTGTGATCCCGTTGGCATCCTATTTTATGGATCCATCTATGCCCTAGTTCATCAAGCGTTAGAAGAGGCTTTGCCCCAAATAGGTATTTCGTGGCAGGAGTGGTTCAATTCGGACCAAGGAGCCCCCGTTCGAAGAGTCGAATGCGATTATTATCGGCCCATGAAAGGCAATGAAGTTTTTGATATTGAAATTAACTTTGTAAACCCAACAGACTCATCTATAACTGTCCATTATCTTATCAAAAAAGAAAATGTAACTTACTGTGAAGTCAAAGTTATTAAAGTTTTTGTCGATCGAAAAACCATGACCAAAACAAAAATGCCCTCTAAGTATAAAGCCATTTTTGGTTAAAAAATCCTTGTATTGCGAAAATGGTTTGTTCGACTATTTAATTTAAAGTCTTGAATCTTGAAAGATTACGACTTTAAACCAACAATGGCGTAGGCGTCTCGACGATCAAATGTAGAAAGAAAAGATTCGTTGATGGCTTTGCTCAAATTTTCTCGATCCACCACAAAGGAATGCATCTTTTTTAATGCTTCAAGTTTATCACTTGAAAAAGCAAAAGACTTCACAATCTGCGATAACTCTGAGGAATTTAAAACAAGAACTGTATTTGTGGACTTATAGGACGCTATGAAGTCTTGCAACATTTGTAACTTAGCATCGGATTGCGAGGTTTTGGTCAAATCTGCAAACAAGGTTCGGAGCTCAGTGGGATAGAATTTTTTTGTAAGTAAAGATTCTTTATTATAAATTTCAATTTTGGCATTTTTCGGAATGTCGATATCTATGCGGATAAAACATGCCCCTTCTAAGGAGGAGATTTTGTTATTTTTAAGTTTAATGGAACACGAATAATTAAAAATGCCACCCATATTGATACTGTAATCCGAAGTACTTTCTTGAGTTAAGCGGACTCCAGAAACAGAAGTTCGTGCATCAAATTCAACAGAATGAACTTTAACTACAACTTTATCTAGGGCTGCATTTTTAAGGTAATTGATAACAACCGCTTTATTTTCAATGGAACCAGGAAGTTTAATTCTTATAGCTTTGGTCTTATCGGTAGGAATTTCAAACTGTTGAGTGCGAGGACTAAATTTTGCTGGTATAGATTTAATGTCCACCTGAGCATGAGCGGAATACATTGTCATCCCATGAACAAAAAATAAACTTAAAAAGAATGTAAGTGTTTGCATATAAAAATCTCCAAAACAAATAAATATTTAATAATTAATGATTTACTTAAATAAGTATTTAAGCAAACTAATTAACTAGAAAAAACTGTTTTTTGACATTAAGGCAAATGACTGTACAAAGGCTTACCTAATTCATTTTTAGGGATTTCATCTATATAACAAAGTCCTGAAATTCGCTCATGAGCAGGACATTCAGAATTCCAGGTTTTAATCAATTTATTCAGATTTTTAATGGAGGAAGAAGTATAGGCTATAAGTCTATATCCACTTTTTAAATCAACTTTGGCTACAATTAAGTTGTGCGTTGGATCAATTTTGTTTTGCAAACAAAATGTGGTGAATCGAGATCTTAAACTTTCTAAATGAACTAAAGTTGAATTAATTTTGATAAAATCGTTAATTCGACCTAAAAAACTTTTAAGGGTTCGCCCCTGCAATTGCACTAAATCCTCGGTTGTAAAATAACCGCCCTCGTCTCTTGGGGATTGGGCAAATTTAACTTTATCATTTTTTATAATTAAATACCCTTTATAGAGAGCTTGCCCTTTAATTTGCAATTGCTGCATCTCGTTTAATCGAATCTGCCAATGCGGCAAAGCTGTTTGAGTTGCATTTGATGGTTGTCTTTGTGAAAAAATTTGGGAACAGGCTTCAGAAGATCCAAAGGTTCTCAAAATAGGCCAACCTAAATTCAAGGCTTGGTTCATAAGCTCTACACTTAAACCAGAGCCTCCGACAAAAACCACTCGTAAACATGTTGGTGCTTTTACTTTGGCTTGAACTATTTCATAGATCAATGAAGGCACTAAAGACGTAATCGTAATCTTGTCCGCTTCTATTATTTCTAAAAATTTATTTAAAGACCATTGCTCTAAAATTACAGCCGGTGCGGCGCTAGCAAAAACGGATCTAGATAGCACACTAAAGCCACCCATGTGAAAGATAGAGATAGGTGCTAAAAACTTATCTTTAGATTGAACATCGGTCCATTCGCTCACACTGTTCGCCGAGGTTTTTATGCTGTCAAAATCATGGAGTACAAATTTTTTGGAAGCCGTTGAGCCTGAGGTTTGAAATATAAAACCGTGGGTGACATGCTGTTTTGCTTCAAGGCAAAGTTTTGATAAATCTTCTTTGGTTAATTCTGTCGTTTTAAAAATACAAAAAATATCGTTTTCCAAATGATACAGATTTTTAATAAAACTATTTTTGAAATCGTCAAAACTGAGCATCTAAGTCCCTTAAATAAATCCATTCAGCCCGAGCCAATTCTTTATCCAAACCCCAACCTCTAAGTTTGTCTTTTTCTTTTAAGTTTAAGAATGAGGTTCGAACCTTGGGATCAAGCTCTTGCTTATTATGGGGTTTTAATGAACTTAAAGCATCAAATTCTTGAATGTCAGGAGTTCGAAAAAAATGTCTGGTGTAAAGACCTGCACCAAAAAATCGGCTCTTCCAATGGGTGAAAATATAGTTGGCCCAATGGGCGGCAATGATATGATCAAGTTCATCCCCCATATTTGTAGTAATTAGAAGTTTGGATTTGGGGAAAATCTGTAAAACCTCTTTGACTGATTCTTTAGTAGGTTTAACAGCAATAATATCAAATATTTCAGCAAGGGGCTTTAAGCGTTGATGAAATGTCATATTTTTTTGATCCAAAATCATTTGAAAACCAAGAGCTTTAAGGGCTGTAAGTTCATCGAGGTTTTGCATGTCAATAGGATCTTCCCAATATGATCTTTGTAATACATCTCTGGGCCATTGAATTTTTTGGAAGTCTTTAAGCTGGGCGCATGAATTAAAGTCAAAAATAAATTCGCAACTCTCGTGAAGTTTTAAAAAATCAAAATACATTTGTTGATCTAAAAAAAAATTTAGATTCATTTTAAACTTTAATCTAGTAAAACCATTTCTATATAAACCAAAAGCTGTTTTTAGATCTTCTTCGGCAGTTAATTTTTTTTGTATGGTAGCCTGGGTTTTTAATTCGTGGCTTACAAAATCTAAAAAATATCTTTCCTTGGATTTAAGTAAATACTCTTCTTTAAAATTTTCTAGTAAAATAGAAGGTATGTTATTTTTTAACATTTCAATTTGATATTCGACCTCAGGATCACCTAAAGAAGTATGCAAGGTCATACTTGTATAAAGGTTTTCTTGCTTATAAACCCATTTGAAATCAAGACCTTGGATTGGCTTAACATAAGTGTCTTGGCCATGCCTTGCATTTACAGCTGAATTAGGAAAAAGCGAAAAGGTTTTGTAATACAGTGAGCTCAAAATTAAGTCCTATCAAATGGGTCAAAGACCTTATAAAGTTAAAAAGCCAATACACAAAGACAAACAATATCCAAAGTAAGTTAAACTGCTAAATTTTAAAATTTTATTGTATGCAAAACTGGGCGTATGGTTTCGAACCCAATTCCAGAAGTATAAACTAAATCCAAACCACGGAACACTCAGCCAAATAAATTCTATCTTAAAGAATTCTGTGGGCCAGAAGAAAGTGCCCCCAAACCCAATAAGAATTAATGCTAAATAATATACAATTCCAAACCGACGGCCCAATCTGACAATTAAGGTTTTTTTATTATTTTGGATATCTTGAAGTTGATCGCGAAGGTTGTTGACCACAAGTAAAACCGTACATAAACAACCTAATTGTAATCCTAATAAAAATGCAAATAGATTGCCATTTAAGGACAAAGTATAAACCGTTCCCCAAACTGCAAATCCACCAAAAAAAACGATCACAAAAAAATCCGCAGTTCCTGAATAGGCCAGGGACATTTTGGTACCAGTATATAGATATGATAATAACAAACTTAAAACGCCTAAAATCACAAAAAGCCAACCTGTTTTTAAAACAATGGGGATACCTGCGATTAAAGCAATTCCACATAAAACTATGGCCCAGTTTCTTACTATCTCTGGTTTAACCAATTGGGCTGATGTGACGCGAAGGGGGCCTAAACGATCTGCTTTATCTCCACCTTTAAAAGTATCTAAATAATCATTAAAAAGATTGGTAGCAATTTGAATTGATAACCCGGAGATTAAGATAGGGAAAATATACCAAGTTTCTATGGACTCCACAGAATATTTTAACGCAAAAAAATACCCAACTAAAATTGGTCCTAAAATAGCTGTTAGTGTTTGTGGACGTGCCGCCAATATAAAATTTTTAAAAGCCATAATCAATTGTCCTCAAAATAAACTTAAAATCTTCACTTTCAATTAAGCGGTGACTTCGACCAGATAATACTTGCCCAATAAGGTTTGCATTTTTCAAATTCTGAAGTCGATGCATCTGGGTCATATATTTTTCGTCTTCTGATCCACAAAATACATAAAAGAAAAATCCCTTATCTAACAGCTTTGCTGGAATAAGACTTTGACTTTGATTTCGATTCCAAAATTGAAAATAACACTTGATCTGATTTAGACTCCAATCGGTTAAAACAGGTTTGTCCTCTTTAAATAGAGTAAGCTCATTCCACTCTTTTAAGAACTGGTCCAGTTTAGCGTTTTCTAATACTTCTAAAAATTTATGATTCAAGGCTTTTCGATAATTAGTTTCAAGCTGAAATTCATCTTCACTTTGGTAAATACCAAAATGTGTCGAGATCCAAACAAATTTAGGTTTGATTTCAAAATGTTGCAAGATTCCGCTTTGATATAATGGGTCTAATATGTCGAATAAAACCTTACTACCCATAGAGTAACTAAAAAAAACGATCTCGTTTGCAAAATTTAGTTTGTTTAAAAATGCTAAAAGCTGCTTTTGTGTTCGGCTAAGCATGGACTCCCAACTTTCAAATTTTTCTTCCGATAGTTCAGGCTTAGGTTTTAAATCTAGACTAAAAATTTCAAAACTACTTTGAAGGTCTTTAAAATCATGGCCAGACCCTAAAAATCCATGGAAACATATTGCCGTTTTTTTGTTTAGCCTCATGTAAAGTCACACTCAATAATATTAGGCCAGGCGTTAGATGTCTTATATTGATTTTCCAACTCATGAATGGATTGGATCGACAAATAACTCAAACCCCACATTTCAGCCCAAGAGGCAAACTTTACATCATGTTTATTTATAAATTTTGGATTTTTAAACATTTTTGCAAAAATTTGTCCTCCCTTGTTGTTAATAATAAATAATGTAAAATTGACTTTATCTAAATTTTTAACCCAATACCAAGCCGCTGCAAGATCATACATGGTGGTTAAATCTCCAAGGACGGCAATAGTCTTTTGATGTTTAGAATTATAGGCAAGCCCCAAAGCTGTTGATAGCTGACCATCGATGCCATTAAGTCCTCGACTGGCATAGACTTCATTAAACGTATTAGTTTTATCAGCATCCCAACTTCTAATAGGTAAACTGTTACCAAGATAAAAAACTGTTTCTGTTTCGGACCCAACAAAAGATTTGTTTTGGTTTAAATGCAGTTGCACAACTAATTGTTTGAGCTGTTTAAAAAAAACCTCTTCATGGGATAGATTGACTTCCAGTTGGTCTGAATG
This sequence comes from Bdellovibrionales bacterium, assembly GCA_041740515.1. Lineage (GTDB taxonomy): Bacteria > Bdellovibrionota > Bdellovibrionia > Bdellovibrionales > UBA1609 > JAMLIO01. The sequence goes on from JBGSLV010000043.1 coordinate 79,599, forward strand.
ATTTTGTGTTAACTTCATATCATTTAAAATATTTATACCTTCTAAGTCAGAAAGAAATTGTGCAAACTGGTTTAGTTTAAACACTTCTCCAAAAGATAACCCGGGTAAGGGCAATTCAGAAAAGTGAATTACTTTTTTAAAAGCTGCTATTTCAAAATCTCGCCAGACTCGATGAGTTGGAATTCCGCCAATACGAATCACCAAATCATATAAGGTCATTACTGACATTTTATTCAAATTTTTTGCATTGAGGTGACTAGGAAAAGCATCCATTTCACCGGTGGATTCAAAATAATAATCCGCTTGTAATTTCTTGAGTTGACGAGCCCAGCTTAACTTTTGTTGTTTATTTAACCCTGAAAATATCAACAAAAGTTTAGGCGTTTTTTTAGTTTTTAAGTTGACCTCTGTCAGCTTAAAAATATTTTCTAAACTATATTCTAAAAATTTAAAATTGTAGGGGTTTAATAATTTCGAAAACTCGATTGTTTTATCTAAACCAGGTTCAAGCAACCAAGGTATGGTCGGAGCATCAAGAAGGGGTTCATCAAAAATACAATTGATATGTAATGGATATGATACTTTATTAGGATCAAAGGTTTCATCGACACTGGCACCAAGATGGGATAACAAAAAATCTTTTTGTTTCATAGTTTGTGGGGCCCCGCTTCCCCACATAATCTCTGGTCTATCGGCACTAATAACAATTAAGGGCCATCCCGAATAATGAGCTTCCAGCAAAGCCGAACATGTTTCAACAAATGCTGTTCCAGATGTTGTAAACACGGCCACGGGCTGCCCCTGTTTCATAGTCAACCCAAGAGCATAAAAACCCGCGGATCGTTCTTCGAAACCCCAGTGAATGGATATGTCCTGAGAGGTACAAGATTCAAGTGTATCCACAAAAGGGGCGTTTCGTCCTCCGGGACACATAACGAAATGACGAACACCAATTTCATATAGTTTCTGGATAAGCTTTTGTGCTCGAGATATATTTGTTGTCATTATAATCCTAATTTGGTCTTGGTACTTGCAAACTTTAACTTAAGCTCATTAACTTCGTTGGGATATTCACTAAGTGCTGTGATGCCTCCACCAACATGAATATACAGATGTGACGTGTCCCAAAACAAACCTCTTAAACAAACCACAACACGACTTTCCTCAGCTGTTATTAGTCCAAAGGGAGCCCCGTATGACCCACGTTCATGGACTTGTAAAAGGTTGCCAAAACGTTTCCAGTTTTCAGCAGGGAAGACGCCCACTGCGGCCGTCGGTGCCAGCCTAGTGATAAGCTTTGTAATATTTGTTGTTGTTGTAAACTCTAGTCTGGCGTGAAGATGTTTGATGGAACCATAAATTTTCTCTTGAACTTGACTCCACTTTAAATCCAGTCCTGCAAGCTTCGAAGTAATATCCTGAATTACCATTTGGTGCTCTTCTTTAAGTTTTACATCAAGTAGCATGTCAGTCTGATCAATAGCCGGTAAGGTTCCAGCTAAGGCCATGGTTTCATAGGTATTTCCCAACCCTTTGCTTTCAAATAAAATTTCAGGTGTCTGACCAATGAAGCCTGAGGTCTGATCCCACAAACCATACAAAAATTGGTCCTTATTATAAAATTGTAATAGTTTCGCGAGAATGAAAGGTAGATATTTTTTATTGAAATCCTTGGGCTTAGTGGCTTTAAAACTAATAAATGGCACTGCTTTTTTTAAGACCCCATTGGTAATAAAATTTTGAAACTGATCATAAGTTTGTTTATATAAATCCCAGTCTGCGCTCCATTCCAATGCCACTGTTTTTGAATTTGATTCCGATGTTAATAAAGACGCAGATGTTAATTCAGATACTGATTTAATAAAAGAGGCATCCGATGAATAATGGGTAGGGACGAATCGATGATTAAGCTTTTTTAAATCATATGTTGGATTTAAAAAAAATGCCTCCGAGGCCTCAGAATTTTGCGAGTCGGTTTCAAGAAGCAACTTTAAATTCTGTCCAAAATAAGTCTGACCACTGGGCATACTCATAACAGCGCCATTTAAAAAAAATTGTTCGGGACTCATTTAGTATTTATATCGGATTTTAGCTCAAATTGAACGATAAACTTGAAAATGAAACGCAAATCCACGAATTTATGAAGACAATTCTAGAATTTATAGCTAATTTCTTGCAAAAGGATATTTATGAACTCAGCCAATTCTTCAAGCACATATCAAACTGTAAAAAAATCTGAAGTCAAAATTTTAGATATTAACTTTAAAGATCAATTACAAGTTATAGCCGGACCATGTTCCATTGAATCTCAAGATCAGTTTTACAAAATTGCTGAAAGCTTAAAAAAAATGGGCGTGGGTCTACTTCGAGGTGGACTTTACAAACTACGTACTCGACCAGATACATTTCAAGGACATGGAAAAGTCGCTTACCCTTGGGCTGTAGAAGTAAAAAAACATTTAGGAATGGGATTTGTCAGTGAAATCACTGACCCTCGTCAAATCCAAGAGATGTCAGATGTGGTAGACTGCTTTCAAGTGGGCGCACGTAATATGTACAACTATGACCTGCTGAAAGAACTTGGAAGACAAAAAATACCTGTTCTGTTAAAGCGAGCCTTCTCCGCCACTATTGACGAGTGGCTATATGCTTCTGAGTATTTAGAAAAAGGGGGAAATCAATCTGTCCTTTTGTGTGAACGTGGCATTCGAACTTTTGAAACAAAAACCAGAAATACTTTAGATGTTAACGCCATTTCATACGCCAAACAGTTTTGTAAATACCCTATTTTATCTGATCCTTCCCACGGCACAGGTCGTGCGGATTTAGTGGAACAAGCATCGCTTGCATCTATTGCGGCCGGTGCAGACGGATTACTTATTGAAGTGCACAACGATCCTAATCAAGCTCTCTCTGACAAAGACCAAGCTTTGGATCTTAATCAATTTAAAATTGTCTTTGATAAAAGCCAAAAACTTTATAATTTTTTAAAAACTGTAAATTAGTATTTCGGTTTAGAGTTTTTAATAGGATTTATTATGAAAGGACCTGAAGCTGAAAAAATACAGAATCTTTTTTCAGAGATCGCTAAAAGCTATGATACGGCTAATGATGCTATAACTTTTGGTATGGCCCGTTCTTGGCGACGTCAACTTGTACGTTGGAGTGAGGCGAAAGCCAATGATCAGATTTTAGATATTGCCACTGGAACTGGTGATTTGGCTTTTGATTTTTTAAATCTAACATCCAATAAAGCGCAAGTGATTGGGGTTGATTTTTGCGAACCCATGCTTGAGGTTGCCAGAGACAAAGCCAAAAATAAAAACCTAAAAATTGATTTCTTTTGGGGTGATGCCTGCGATTTAAAATATAAAAATGAATCGTTTGATATTGTTAGCATTTCATATGGTATTAGAAACGTCGAAAATTTAACCCAAGCCATCCAAGAGATGCATAGAATTTTAAAACCAGGGGGTCGCCTGATGATCCTAGAGACTGGGTCTAAAGGCTCTGGAATATTGAGCCCACTTATTGGTATCTATTCTAATTATATTATGCCTTTTGTGGGCGGTCTTATCTCTGGAAAAAAATCTGCTTACAATTATTTAGGAACATCATCGTCTGAATTTCCATCAGGCCAAAAACTAATCGACCAAATGCAAAAAGCTGCACCATTTAAAACGGCAAATTACAAAAAAATCCTTGGTGGTGCTAGTTTTATTTATAAGCTGATTAAAGCATAATGACTAAATCTAGTGTTACAATAATTTTAATTTTTTCAATCCTTTATTTACTTCGCTTTCAACGTATTATAATGCGACTTTAGGAAAATGTAGGTGAAAAATTTAAATTGTCGCAAGACTAGCTTGCTCGATCAATTATTTTTTAGATTCTTGAATAGAAATAAGTTGCTTTAATATTTTTTATTTACAAGTTAATTGTTTTAATATTTTATTTACAAAAATTTGTTTTTGGATAGTAGTTTTCAGGTACACATCCTTCATTTTGAAGCGTACACATGACTCTGACGTGATAGTGATCATGGTGCCCAGCCCAGTTTCTCATGAATCTTTCAACTATTTCTCTGTGGGATTGTAGTTTATTATTATCTTTAAGATATTTACAAAATCTTTTGCGAATACGATTGTCAGTAAACAACACTTGAACTCGATCTGTATAAACAAGAAGGCGAGCTTGATCAAAGGCAGCCACGACTCTACTTGAATTTAAATTTGCCGCGAAGTTATCAAAGCCTCGAGTTGAATTATTAATATGAGGATAAGACACATCGACATCTAAGCCGTTTTGATGGGATGCATGCTCTCCTAATTGGCCCCCATTTTTGTAGGACAAACTGTTAATTTGATTCATTAAATTTTCACCATATCTTTGCTTTAAGACACAGCCCACAAATTCTAAGACATGCTTGGTGACATCAGACCCAAACTGTCTTGAAGTATGATCAGGTGAGTGAAAGATAGTTTCATGAACTGAGTCCTTATAATTGGTCGCATTTTTTAATCTGCCAGAATTATAATGGCCGCGTGCCTGATTATAATTTAAGTTTTTAGCTCTGATTATGTGAGTTCCACAAAGCGACAAATCATAAGTGAATTGCCCATCTATGCTTTCAAAAGGCACCACCGCCTGAGACTCCACAGTTTTTTGCTCTTCTTTTTCCTCTTCCGGCCCTTTTAAATCATCGGGTCGCTTTCTTGGTCTTGTCGGCGGCTTCACATTTTGGGCTGTCGTTGGGGCTAAAGTTTCCGTATGAGCATTAGGTGCTGTTGGAGTGGATGAATCAGTTATCGGTGGGTTTGTTTGTGGAGTCGGTGGATTAACTTTTTGCGCTTGAAGTCGGATGATAAACTGATGGTAGTCACTAGTATCATAATTTTTGGCATTTGGGTTTGGAAGCACATCGAGATTTGGTTCAGATTGTCTTGGACTCTCTGGTACAAGAATAACTTCTTCGGGGGGGAAAACCTCTTCGTTGATGACATCAACCAGTTCAACAGGCTCTTCCGGAATCATTGTCACAACCAAGCCAGGGGGGCGGGATTTGGGACGTTTAGTTGGTTTGGACTCCTTAATTAGTTCTGGTGGGCGGGCTTTGGGGCGTCGAGAAGATGGATTTTGCTTTTCAAACTCAGGAGGGCGGGCTTTGGGGCGTTTTGAAGTTGGTGGGTTGTTAGATAGTCCCTCAGGTCTTGCTTTTGGTTTTATACGAGACGTAGTTGCTTGGGGTGATTGCTCTTCAAGACCATCATCAGTTTGTATTACTCCCTCGTTAATCTGTGGCTGTTGACCGACCTGTTGGGGTTCATCGGACTCAAGCTGCACGACTTCTATTTCGGGGACGACATCTTTTGATGTTGCCGCTTTAGGTCGTTCAAGAGTTGGGTCTAGTAAGTACTTTGGACACGGAGTTCCCTTAGGAACCAAACCTTCACATAAAGAATCCATATTTTCGGGTCTAAGCAAAGGGGCCCCGATTTTTAAAGCTTCGGGATCATCACCTTCATCAGGAGTGTAAGTATCTTGGTGGAGACCAGTTTGATCATCCTCAATCACCTCTTTAATAATGGGTTCCATGACTGATAATGTGGTTTTATTTGGTAAAGTATTTTCTAAGGTAATTTCAGATTCGCGCTGATCAATCATAAAAGGTCTAGAATCTATAAAACTCTCACCTTTTGCATTCACGTTAGCAAACGAAGCTACCAAAGTAATGTCCTGGCAATCAGGAATATCGTAGCAATGTACGATTGCATTTACGATCTCAGAAGATTCAGATGAAGTTCTTTTAAGTTTTAAATAAGTTCGTTGACGAGTTTTTTGATAATCATCTTTGTATGACTTAAGATCACCCACAAATTCATACTTGTAATCTTTAAATTCAGACGTGTTGTTCTCGGCAAGCCGTAAATAAAGTATGACATACATCTCTAGTTTTAAAGAATTATACATGACCGAAGGGTTTACTACTGTCCTTGCTTTGATATTAAGCCATGGAGTCAGCTCGTTTACCTTTAGATTCTCTTTACTTGTAGATACTGGTGTTGAGGTGGGGTTAGTTATTATGGGTTCCCTTTTGATCTCTTCATTTTGTGTGCAGTCTGATGGATCTTGGTCCCCGGCCAAAAATGCGCAATCGTATCGTCTGAGTCGAACCTCTCTTAAACCATTTTCAGCATTGACCATTTCTGGCAATTTAATGATTTTAGCATCATTATTTAAGGAACAAGCGACAAAATTTGTCACCCAAAGTATCGCCAAAATGAATTTAGAGGTTACGCGCAATTTCACGCAGTGTACTAGGCAATATTCAGACCACCTTAGGTGCCAGGTTCCGCACTCAGGTCACAGCGCATTATACCTTGGGTGCCAGGTTCCGCATTCAGGCAACAGTGCATTATTTTTTAATATCGATTACTCATATGGGTTCATATGTTTCGACAATCTAATTTTTCAACTAAATAAATTTCAAATAGTTTTTCGACCAATAATATATAAATTTATATAGTTTATATTTTATATTCCAGTTCGCATATTAGGTGGTGCGACCATATCCTGTAACAAGGCAGCTATGAGATAACGAATATGCGATCCGTTCTGAGGTCGAACCCAGGCCACGAATAATGCAGTGTTGCCTGTATGCGGAACCTGGCACCTAAGGTGATGCGGTGTGACCTGAGTGCGGAACCTGGCACCTAAGTTTAAGGAGGGTGGCACTTAAGATGATGAGGATAAGACTAATCCAAGTGGAAATGGTGAATCCAAAAATGAGTTCGCCCCGAGAGTCATCTCGTAGAGTCTCCATTACAATTCGGCCTACACCATGTAATAGCAACCAGGTAAAAAATAGTGCACCTTTACCGGCTTTCATAAAATTAAGTTTTTTTTCTAATAGAAGTAAAAGTAGCCAAACACCAATTTCATAGACAACGGCATAGAGTTGTGTGGGATGTCGAAGACCGTGCAAATGTGGAAATTTAAAGCCCCAAAAAACATCAGTTTCAGCACCATAACAGCAACCATTAAAAAAACATGCTAAACGACCTAGGCCATAACTTAAAGCAGCTACTGGTGCAGATACATCCAACCATAAAAAAATATTTTGTTTTTTAAGTTTCAAAAACAATATTCCTGCAAAAACACTAGCTAAAAAACCGCCGTAATATACAAAGCCACCGTTCCAAACATAAAAAATTTGTTTTAAATTTTGCACATAAAATTCAGGCTCTTGGTATAAAACATAGAAAAGTCTTGCCCCGATAAAACCAAATACCATTAAAACAAACAGAAGATCAGCTGCGATGGAGGGCTTTAATGGAAATTTTTTGAGACGATAAAAATAGTATTGAATACCAATACAATAAACGATCGCAAGTGTTACGAAGTACACTGAAATTTTAAAATTTTGAAATTCAATAAAAGGAAACAATGATTATGAGCTCTTGGATTTTTTCATTTCATCTTTTATCATAAAGACAAAAAGCAAAAATACACCTGTTACAATAGACATGTCAGCTACATTAAAAGCCGGGTAAGACCAAACTTGTTTATAGTGAAAATCTAAAAAATCAATTACGTATTGAAATCGTATACGATCAATATAATTTCCTAGCGCTCCTGCAAAAACTAAACTGAGCGCCAAATTTTGAATTTTATCTTTATCTGGACTGGCCTTAAGAAGGAAAAAAATAACTAACATGGCAATCGGCGGCAGACTTAAAAAAAATACTGTTCGAAACAAAACATTAGCATCTCTAAAAATGCCAAATGCAGCTCCGGTATTTCGAACGTAAGTGATATGGAATATGTCTTTAATAATCGGAAAAGACTCATGAAGTCTAAAGTTCATAGTTATATACATTTTGGTAATTTGGTCCAAAGCCACAATTAAACATGTAATAACAATTAAATATAAAAACTTTTTATTCATAGATATCCTTTAATTTAAAAAATTATAATTATCCTATCTAGCTTAATGCGTCCGAACAGCGTTGACAAACATTTGCATGATTCGGATTGGCACTTAATTGTTCATAGATCTTCCAGCATCTTTCACATTTCTGACCGTCATATTTACTAGCCCAAATCTGGGTTGGACCTTCAACTAATTCAACTTTAGAAACTATAAAGATTTCGTCCAAATAGGATAAATATTTAGAAGCTAGTTTGTTATCATTTCCTGACAAAGACAATTTAACTTGAGCTTCAAGGCTAGAACCAATGGTTTTGTCTTTTCTTAGATCTTCAAGCTTTTTTGTCACTTCACTTCTTAATGCTAAAATTCCTTTAAAATCTTCGGATTCAGATTCAAATACCCACGATTCATTGGGCTTTGAAAAGGACTCAAGCCAAATACTAGCTTTTTTGTCTCCTGGTAAATAATCATGAACCTCATCACTTAAAAAGGATAAGATAGGAGCCATCATTTTCGTAAGCTCGCGAGTCATAAAATACATCACTGTTATAGAGGACTTCCGTCGATTTGAATCAATGCTATCACAGTACAACCTATCTTTTAAAATATCTAAATAGGTAGCACTTAACTGCACAGTAAAGAACTGATTGAGCAAATGATAAACTTTGTAAAAATTAAACTGATCGTAACTCAAAGTAACATCTTGGATCAGCTGATTAAACTGATGTAAAGCCCAACGATCCATAAAATCTAACTTCTCAGGAGCCACTAAACTCTCCGGCTTTACGTCTCCTACGACGCCCAGAAAAAATCGCATTGTGTTTCGTATCCGCCGATAGGTTTCAGATACACGTTTAAAAATTTCAGGACCTACCGTCACATCTTGGCCATAATCTTCATAGGCCACCCAAAGTCGTAAAATTTCAGCTCCACTTTCATTAATGACTTTTTGAGGATCAACAGTATTGCCTAAACTTTTGCTCATCTTGTGACCTTTTTCATCGTTGGCAAAACCATGAGTCACAAGCGCTTTATAGGGTGGAATCCCTTTAGAAGCTAAAGATGAAAGCAGACTTGTTTGAAACCATCCTCGGTGTTGGTCAGAGCCTTCAAGATAAATATCTGCCGGTGTATGTAAACCTTCACGACGATCTTGAACCGCCGCATGACAGACACCGCTGTCAAACCAAACATCTAAAATATCTTGCGAGGCTGTGAACTCTTCACCTTTACAGACGGCGCACTTATATCCTTTTGTAAAATGATTTTTTGGAGCTTCAAAGTACTCTTCAATACCTTGTCCGTGTTGCATTTCATCAGCAACTTTGTCGATGATATCTTGATGAATTAGTGCTTCACCACAGCTATCACAGTAAAAAACGGGAATAGGTACACCCCAAATTCTTTGACGACTTAAACACCAGTCAGGACGATTTTCGACCATGGATTTTAAACGTGCTTTGCCCCATGCTGGATAAAATTTGATATCCTCTTCAATACTTTTTAGCGCCATTTTTCGAACATTAAAATTTTGATCATCAACGCTTACAAACCACTGTGGGGTGGCTCGATAGATCAATGGCGTTTTAGATCTCCAGTTGTGCGGATAGCTATGAACAAAAGTACTAAAATGAATTAAGTGCCCTGACTCTTTCATCTGTTCCACTAATAATTTGTTGGCTTTCCAGATATGAACACCTTTCATAGGTAGAAAATTTTCATTGTAAAGCCCTCCTTCATCTACGGGGCTCTCCATAGGAAGATCATACTTTTGCCCTACATTGTAATCATCTAGGCCGTGTGCTGGCGCTGTGTGTACACATCCCGTACCAGCTTCTAATGTAACGTGCGTCCCATTCATCAGTAAGGATTTGCGATTAATAAATGGATGCATAGCCTCTAATCGATCAAAATCTTTTCCTGAAAAAATCATTTTAGGCTCAGACAGTTCAACGGACGTTTTAGCTACAAAGGCTTCTTTTAATTTTGTAGCCATAATAAGTTGACCTTTTGCCGAGTCATAAAGCCCATATTCAAAATCAGGATGAAAAACTACACCGTAGTTTGCTGGAATGGTCCAAGGTGTTGTCGTCCAAATGACAACAGCGGCTGGTTCTTTAATTTTTAAGGCTTTCAAAGTTTCAACAGTTAAATCAAATTTTACATAAATTGATGGGCTTTCAATATCTTTATACTCAACTTCAGTATCCGCTAAAGCGGTCTGCAAAGTGGGACACCAAAATACAGGCTTTTGTCCTCGATAAAGAATATTATTTTTTAAAATTCGACCAAGTTCTCTAACCTCTTCGGCTTCATAATCAGGATCAAGTGTTAGATATGGATTCTGCCAATCGGCAATTATACCAAGTCGCACAAATTGCTCTCTTTGATGGGCAACCCATGTTTTGGCTTCCTTTCGACACAACTCGCGAATATCTTTTTTACTTTTATCTTTTCGTTTGTCCCCTAAGTCTTTAGTTACTTTAAGCTCAATAGGTAATCCATGGCAGTCCCAGCCTGGTATAAATTCAGCATGAAATCCCTGCATATTTTTATATTTGATTACAATATCTTTTAAGACTTTATTTAAGACGTGACCAACGTGAATAGAGCCATTGGCATAGGGAGGACCATCCGGCATAACGAATTTTTTTTGCCCTTTATTCTTTTCAATCATCTGTTGATAGATTTTTGTGTCCGTCCATTTCTTGATCATTAACGGTTCTTTTTCAGCTAAGGATGCTCGCATAGGAAAATCTGTAATTGGTAAATTCAGTGTTTTCGAAAAACCGTCTTGTTGCTCTGCCATTTTTTACTCCGTGACTTTAATCTTCTGTTCCGAAAATTTTCTTAAGATGTTTCTCGCCCAATGAGACTAAAACACGAATCGCTTCCGTGTTTGAACTTAAATTCAATCTCTCTTTAGCCAGATTAATTGCTGAAATTGTTTTTTTATCTAATTTTAAAAGCACTGTTTCTGCAGCGTCTGCAGATTGAACGGAACTTGTTAACGACGATGAGGGTAATGTGGAAGGTGGTGTTGTAAAAGTAGCCGCTTCTTTGATAATTTGAGGCATAGGCTGCTCTTCTGGAGTTTGTGTTGCGAGCATCAAACTAAGTTCATGAAGATACTCCGAGGGTGGTGATTCAGCCTTTTTAGGTTCTGATATAGGTTTGTCTTCAAACTGTTTTAAGTTCAGCGCTAAACCTTGAAGCTCATTTCTAAAACTTTTAGCACTTGAAAGATCAGTGCTGTATGCGCCCGCTTGACCTTGCACTTCTTGGTGTTCCTTTAAACGGGTCGACTTTAAATATAAACCTACTAAGTCATCTGAAGTACGAATGGATTTTTTAACACCCTCGCTTTGTCGTGAAAGCCAGTCAAACGCTGTTGCGAGGACTTCTTTGGTATAGGCTTGTGGGGGCATTCGAGTCATAATCAAATAACTTTATTGAGTATAATTCTGACAAGCAATTAAAAATAGTGGGTCGTGAGTATTTTTAATACAGGCTTGGATTTAAAGGACTTTATGCGCAAAGAATTTGCAGTCTGAAGAACCCTAAGGACTTAGTCTAAGGTGGTTTTAATACCCTGAGCGTCAATCCCATACTTTTCGATTTTACGTAACAAGGTCTTTTTGGGAATGTTCGAGTTCAAAGCTGTTTGGTTGATTTTACCTTTGTTAGCCCTCAAAGCTTCAATAATAAAGCGTTTTTCAAACTCGTCTTTTTGTTTTTGAAAATCCATATCTTCAATTTCAATTTTTATGGATTTAATTTCCACCAAATCTAAACTTTCTTCATTTTTATCCGAACTTGTTAGTACCGATTTTTGATCTAATTCCAGATTTCCCAAACTTTTGCTGACTTCATAAAGCGAATTTGGTTCGTCATTTTTCTTTAGTGTTACTTGAGCCGCTTTTAGAATTTTCTCAGGCAAGTGCTGAAGTAATATTTCTGGACCATCATTTAATATAAAAGCGTGTTCAATCACGTTTTCAAGCTCTCGGATATTTCCAGGCCAGTTGTAGGATCTTAAACATTGTAAGGCCTGAGGGTTAATCTTTCGAACTTTCTTACTGTGACTGACATTAAATTTTTTAACAAATACCGCAATTAAATTTTCCAAATCATTTAATCTATCTTTGAGAGGTGGTAGCACTATGGGCATGACATTCAAGCGGTAATAAAGGTCGTCTCGGAACTGATTATCTATAATCATTTGATCCAAATCTCGATTGGTGGCTGCAATGATTCGAACATCAACTTGTATCTCTTGGTTCGACCCGACAGGATTAAATTTTTTCTCCTGCAAAACCCGCAGCAATTTGACCTGCATATGCAAAGGTAACTCACCAAGCTCATCTAAAAATAATGTCCCTTGATCTGCAAACTGAAATTTGCCAATTTTTCGCTGCTCGGCTCCCGTGAAGGCTCCTTTTTCATGACCAAAAAATTCACTTTCAAATAAATTCTCTGCAATGGCCGAACAGTTTACAGCCACGAAAGGATGATCTTTTCGAACTGAATTATAATGTATGGCTTTAGCCACTAGCTCTTTTCCAGTTCCCGACTGGCCGCGAATTAAAACAGGTGTATCTACATGACTTAACCTTTGAATAACTGCAAAAATATTCTGCATGGATTCGGTATGACCAATTATTTTTTGCTTCTCATCAAAAAAAATAGGAGCCGAATTTTTTAAGTTCTCAATATAACCTAAAGCTGTTAGAGCCCGCTTCATTACACCTTCAAGATCAGTGTAATGTAGTGGTTTTTGCAAGTAAGAAAAAGCTCCATTACTTACGGCTTCAACAGCATTATCTATCGTAGCAAAAGCCGTCATCATAATAACTGTAGTGACCGGTGACATCACTTTCAATCGCTTTAAAGTCTCTAGGCCATTGAGCCGTGGCATATCAACATCTAAAAGTACAAAATCAAAACTTTGTGGATCTTCAAGCTCAAAGACTTCTAAACCTTTGATGCCATCGAAGGCTTCAAGAACATTATACCCTAAACTGGTTAAATGACTTTTAAGACCTAATCTAAGTCCTTGATCATCATCAATGATTAAAACCTTATAACTCATTTTCAAACCCACCTGCTTTTGGTAATCTTAATGTGAATGTTGAACCTTTACCTTCCTCTGAAAAAGCTGATAATTTCCCGCGGTGTAGTCGAGTAAATTCTTTGGCTAAATACAACCCCAAGCCCGAGCTCTTAGTTGAAGTCATTTTAGCCGACTTAGAGCGAAAATACCTGTCAAAAACAAAAGGTAAATCCTTAGAGCTTATGCCAAGCCCCTCGTCTTTGACTTGTAAAATGACCTCGTCGTCTTTATCTTCAGAGGTCACAAAAACTCTGGTATTGTTGGGGCTGTATTTGATCGCGTTTTCAACCAAATTAACAAGTATCTGTTTCACTAAGATCGGATCAAATCGAAAACTGAAAATAGGTTCAAGCTCAGTCACAAGTTCAATGTTTTTATCTTGAGCTTGAAATTTTAAACTGGAAACGACTTCCGTAATAGTTTTATTGACATCAGCCGTACGGGGTTTAAGTGTTAATTGCCCCCCTTCAAGGTGGCTCATCTGCACCATATTATCTATAAAATTGGTCAATTCCATTTGGGATTTTTCAATTTGGACTAAGGCCATTTTTTGTTCATATTTAAGCAAACTTGTATCCGATGAAAGCACATCTACCATAGCTTTTATTCGAGCCAGCGGTGTTTTTATATCATGAGATAAAACACCAATGAAATCAGATTTAAACCGTGTCTGTTCGGAAAGGTCCTTGTTTTGATGTCTAAGCAATTTATGATCTAACCAAAATAAACCTAAAACCCCTAACGAAGGCAACCATGGAAGCTGAGCTAAAAAATTATCTGAGGAGCCAAAATATGTTAAATAAACACCAAAAGAAGCCACTGCCAAACCAATAAAAAATAATAAACTACTTAATAATCGACGAAACATGGGCTCCTAGCATACGTACAATTAAAATCCTAAGTTTTTATAACACACTTAAGATGAGGTTTTAATAGCAAAGGGCATGCCGTATTTAGCATTTCTCGGGCAAAACGATTTACTGTCGATTTCACGTTGACCCTTGAGCCTAAGTCCATAAAAATCAACCCATGTCATTTTTACGGGTTCTTAAAAACTCCTTTTTGCCTTTGCTCTGGATAAGTCTTTGTATTTATTTCTCGGGGTGTACAAATGTTGATAAAAATGAATGCCGCAAAATTCATTGGCCCACCCAAGGATTTAATGATGGCGAAGAAGGTCGACCCAGTCGACTCTCCATGTTTTTAACCAAATGTTCGGTATTTAACTTACCCGTCGAAAATGCAGCTTATCTTGAAGGCTATGACAAGGGTTTAGATAAATTTTGTAGTGAAGATTCAGCCTTCTCTAGAGGTTTTCAGGGTTTACAACCAGAAAAAGTCTGTGATCTAAAAAGCAATTATACGAAAAGTTACAATCTTGGGGTTCAAAGCTTTTGCTCAACCGAAATTGGCAATAAAGATTCAGTAAATGGTAAATCAGCCAACGTTTTTTGTGGGACCAAAAGCAAATACTATGCGGGCTATCTGTCTGGTTTGACTCAATTTTGCACTTATGAAAATGGGTTTAAAAACGGCTTTGAGGGCCGGGCGCAAATTACTATTTGCACCAATGACTTAAAATCCAATTATGACAATGGGTTTAAAAATGGACGTAATGACTTTCTGATAAAAGATATAAAGCGTGTCCAAAACGAAATCCTTATGGCTGAAAAACAACTTCGACAAGTCAAAACTGAATACAATGATAAATTAAATCGATCTTACAAAATTCCTGAGAAAACAGAAGACCTGGCTTTACAAAATGAGAAACTACAACTTTCTAAAGAGCTTAACGAATTGCAAGAGAAGAAATCGCAACTTGAACAAAGCATTTTTGAGCTACAAAAACTTATCAATGCTAATAATTCTGAGGTAGGCAAAATTTTTGACGATAAGGCTGAATAATGCGAAATTAACTTCTATGAACCTTATGAACATAAAAAAAAATTTAAAAGCAATTATTGCATTTAGCCTCTTTATTTTAACTTTATGGCCTTTATCTTCAGTATCTGCTCAGAAAACAAAAAATGAAGTGGCTTATTTTGCTGGTGGTTGTTTTTGGTGCACTGAATCAGACTTAGAGAAGATAACGGGAGTTATCGAAGTTCAGTCTGGTTACTCTGGCGGTGACGAAGTTAATCCCACTTATGAACAAGTTAGTTCTGGTAAGACTAAACACATCGAAAGTGTAAAAGTAATTTATGACCCCGAAATTATAAATTATCAAACTTTAGTCCAAAAATTTTTATTAACCGTTGATGTTACAGACTCTAAAGGTCAATTTGTCGATAAAGGCCCGCAATATATTTCAGCTATTTTTTATCAAACGGATTCACAGCAACAAATTATCGCCGAAGTATTTAAGCTCTTAAATGCAGGCAAACCCTTCAAAGAAGAAGTCGCGACTCAAGTATTAAAATTTAAAAATTTTATACGGCTGAAGATTATCATCAAGATTATTACAAAAAAAATAAATTTAAATACAATTTTTATCGCAGTGGTTCTGGCCGCGATCGCCGATTAAAATCACTATGGAAAGATTTTAAATTTGCAACGACTGAAACTACACTTGCAATACCAAATAAAAAGGAAAAGAAGATGGATTCAAATTGGGAAAATTTTAAAAAACCTAGTAAAGATGAATTGGAAAAACTTTTAACTCCCCTACAATTTAAAGTGACGCAAAAAGATGGCACTGAAGCTCCCTTTGAAAATGACTATAATGACAATAAAAAGCCAGGGATCTATGTCGATATAATTTCTGGTGAGCCTTTATTCAGCTCGAAAGATAAATACGACTCTGGCACAGGTTGGCCTTCCTTTACCAAGCCCATCAGCGATAAATTTATCAAGACAAAACGAGACTTCAAAATGGTTTTACCAAGAACCGAAGTTAGATCAAAATATGCAGATTCGCATTTAGGACATGTTTTTAAAGATGGACCTGAGCCCACTGGTTTACGTTACTGTATGAACTCTGCATCACTTCGATTTATCCCTAAAGAGCAAATGGCCGCCGAGGGCTACGAAGAGTATCTAAAATATTTAGATTAAGTTTGAGAAATGTTTCTGCCAAAAATTAAATATTTTTGCAACAGATAGCATTAGCTCGAGAGCATCTATCGCTCCCCCGCCATGGACAAATTCATCGGCATTACATCTAGCATTGGAGCCAAAATGTGGAGGCCCAGCTATATGAGATACCGTCCTGCATGTAAGACCTGGACTGCTGCAATTTGTATGTCAACAAAGACCGAAGAAGACGAGCCAGGAACTGTGCTATTTGCAACACTGATTTGTCCAATTCGTAGTTTATCATTACCAGTATTGCTAGAGTAAACTATGGCTCCAGAATTGTCTTTTAGATCTGATACATTAGATGAACCAACGGCTGGTATTACAACGTGATTTCAATATAAAACCCCTTGCAGATAAATTTTAATTTTCCTACCTAATAGAATAAGTTTATTTGTTTATATTGCAAATGGAATAATCTTAAACCAATCACAATACGGCCACAGCCTCATGAAGCTGAAAATAATTAAATTGTCGCAACACTAGTCATTATTTATAAAATATTTTAAGCTTTACCGAACTGAATTAAGTTTTTTTAAAGGACAATTATGTTTTTAGATTTTTCATTGAACGAAATAAAACAAAAGATAGCACAATCAATTCTTAGATTTCCATGGGTCATATTAATTATAACCCTTTGCACGGTTTTTTCTTGGATTTTAATTTATGATCCAAAAATTTTTGAAGATTATAAAAACATGACGAAAATTTTATCCTGCCTGTTTCTAGGCATTCCTTTTTCGATAGGGTTAACCCTTCTTAAAGAAACCTCATTTAAATCAATTTTTAAATTTCAATTAGATGTGCTGGGGCTTCTGCTGGGTGTTTTGACTGTAGTATTTTTTGTACTACCCGATGCTGAAAGCTCAAAATTTGTTTATAAATTAGTACAACTAGCATTTATAGCCCACCTTTTTGTGTCTTTAGCGCCTTTTCTTAGAATATCCAAAAATGAAAATTTAGATTTTTGGTCGTACAATTATTTTTTATTATTTAGAATTCTTAAAGCCAACGTCTATGCTTTAACCTTTTGGATTGGGTTAGCTTTAGCCATTGTAACTGTGAATTTGTTATTTAAAACAAACTTCACTAAAGCTTTTGGCTATTTAGCCATTTTTGTGACAGTCATTTTTCAGACATGGTTTTTTGTCGCTGGAATTCCTGAAAATATTAGAACTTTAAATATTAACTTCAAATATCCAAATGAGCTCAGAATCTTTACCCAGTTTGCCTTAGTACCAATCACCGTAGTTTATTTAATTATACTGTATGCCTACAGCTTAAAAATATTAATACAATGGAATTTACCTAGCGGACATATTGGCTGGCTTGTAAGTAGTATATCTATCCTAGGTGCATTCACATTGTTGTTAATTCACCCTTTAAGACAAAGCCCAGAACATAAGTGGATTAACATGTTCTGGAAATATTATTTTGTTTTAATCCTACCACTGCTTGGTCTATTGCTTTGGGCTTTATCGATAAGAATTTATTCTTATGGGATAACGGAAAGTCGATTTGTGCTAATGATGTGTGGATTAACTTTAGCCGCTTTAAGTTTGTATTTTATTTTAAATAAACATGAAAACATCAAATGGATTCCATTTAGTCTTTTCTTCATAAGTTTGCTAACGGTGGCCGGACCCCTAGATGCCACACGTATTAGTTTCAATTCGCAATTTAAACGATTTAAAGATTTAGTTGCTAAAAACAACATTAACTCTTTAGATGCAATAAAAAATATGACTTCATTAGATGCCAACAATCTAAGTTCAAAAATTTATTATTTACGAAAAAGTAATCTCGAAAAATTTGAAAGCTACATAGATGAAAACTTCACTTGGTTAAAGTTAGCACAGGACAAATCCTTAGCGGTACCAGACCGAAAATTAATAGAAATTTTATTAGATGAGCTCTCGCGGAATCATCCTGCAGATATTTATTCCGGAAGAAGACAATATACAGCACTTGAAAATAAATCTAAAGAGCCCTTTAGCACTGCTGAAGCGAAAGAGTTTTTTATATTAAATTTAACAAGTCATTCTAACAAGAAAACTATCATTAACATTAATAGTATCGAATGGTCCGTGGAATTGGTGGGCGATCAGGTTGGATTTAATAATACAAAAACTGAAGAAATTTTTAGTATTTCTTTCGAAGAACTATTTAATCTAGCTCTTAAAGAAAAAAATAAGCCTGGTTATAATATTTTTGATACGCTTCCAAAGGAAAATACATCCTATCAATTTGCTTTCAAAGGCTTGAAAGGAACTTTAATTTTAAACTCTTTAAATTTTATAATTGATAACGATGATAGAAAAATTCAAGAACTAAATGGAATTTTATTAATTAGAAGTTATGAGTAGTAACCATTACTTGATCTGACAGTTGCCTTGTTTGAAGTCGAAATCAAGATTTTTAGACTTTTTGTCAATTTTTTTCATCAACTTTTGCAACAGCATCAAAATCGTTGATGGCAAAAGCTTCCCCATCATAGGTTACAACTTTGGATTCTTTATCTAAAACTGTGGCTAAGTGAATGGGTTTTTGCCAAATATCATAAACTCTGGTCATGGTTTCTTTCATATAATCGGGTTGCATCTCTACACCTTCGAAAAGATGTGAGAGCAATAGTTCACCTTTTTTATTCATATTACTGTCAACAGCGCTGATAATGGGTTGGCCAAAATTCGCTAACTGAAATAATAATTTTGACTTTATAGCTTTAAAATCTCGGGTATCGATTTCAAATTTGTTGGTTTTTCTATTAAACTTATAAACAAATAATTTATTTTCAATACAAAATTCTTCAGTTAAAAATTCATCAATAAAACCCACGTCATTATAATCTCTTCGGACTTGAAATATTTTTTCTTTCCCCTGGTTTAGCTTTAAATCCCAATTCGCTTTCTGCTGAATATCATCACAGCTGTACCACTCACGACCAAACTGACCTTTATTCCATCGCTCTTCAATATTTCTAAATAGTTCAATACCAATTTTATAAGGATTAAAACCATTAGGGTTCATCGCCATTGTGCCGCTATGGACATCAGCAAACTGTACGATTTCATGATCTTTGCAAATATCTTGTGTCATCATTTTAGCATGCCAGTAAGACGCCCACCCCTCGTTCATAATTTTAGTCATACCTTGAGGGGAAAAATAATAGGATTCAGAGCGTATGATTTGAATTATATCTTTTTTCCAATCTTCAATCTCTGCATGTTGGATTAAAAACATTAAAATATCTTTTTCAATATAGTTTTCTGAGTTTTCATGTTTTTGTTCAGGATTTTTAACATATGGCCTATATCTATCGATAAGATTTTCAAGACTTAAGCAGGTATCAATAAAATTTTCTACTTTTTGAATCCCATGCTTATCTATATGTCTTCGAACCCTGGCCGCATGGTTGCCCATGGTATCCATCATCTTTCGATCAGTATTTTCAAACCATTTATTATTTTTAAAAAAATCACAGTGACCGTAAACATGAGCCATCACTAATTTTTGATCGGTCGTTGAGTTCCCTTCAAGTAGATAGGCGTAGCATGGGTTATTATTGATAACTAATTCATATATTTTCGACAGACCATATTCATAACCTTTTGATAAGCCCTCGTACTCCATCCCAAATCGCCAATGGGGATATCTTATTGGAAATCCACCGTAGGCTGCGATTTGATTCATTTGACTGTAATCAACCATTTCGAAAACGGTTTCAAAAAAGTCTAAACCGTAGTTTTTTGCTAACTTTTCGATGTCCTGTTGATAGCCGGAAAGCTCTTTCGAAATATTAGCCATTAATGTCCTTTCCCTAAAAATTCTTTAATAGATTTAATAATTTTTGTTCTGTCTTTGATATGACTTCGAATAATTCTTTCTTCATTATCAAAATGTTGATTTAGATCTTTGATAAATTGACCGCTGCCATATTTAGATTCAACTTGCCCGTAGCCAAACATATTAACGATTGGCAGAAATCTTGTTTTCAAAATATCCAAACATAGCTTGGTGTCTTCCCCACTCCAGTTATCGCCGTCACTGAAATGAAACGTATAAATATTCCAATCATTGATTGGATAATCTTGTTCAATGATTTCTAAACATTTTTTATAAGCCGAGCTAATTAAAGTTCCACCTGATTCACTAGTTCTAAAGAAAGTATCTTCATCGACCTCTTTGGCTGAGGCATCATGAATGATAAATCTTGTTTCAAGACCCTTATAATTTTTCTTTAACCAAGTATTGATCCAAAAGCTTTCTAGTCGAACAATTTTTTTTTGCTCTTCACCCATGGAACCTGAAACGTCCATCATATATATAACAGCGGCATTGGACTGGGGTGATGTGGTAAGTTTTGGGGATCGATACCGCATATCTTGTTTAATGGGAACTAAAATTGGATCATCCGGATTATACTGATCCGTAGATATATATCGCTTTAAAGCTTCTTTATATGTGCGCTTAAAATGTCTTAATCCTTGTGGTCCAACATTTGAAATACTTTTATATTTTTGTGTTTCATTCTGAATAATTTTTTTTCCTTTAGGTTGTATATGTGGCAGTTCCAATTCTTCCCCTAAAATTTCAGCCAATTCATCAAAGCTCATTTCAACTTCAATATGATGTTGACCTTCGGAATCACCGGCTGGGCCCTCTCCCGATCCATCTTGACCAGCTTCACTGACGGCGTCGCCGGGCTTGCCTTGTCCCTGACCAATACCACCGCTTTGTTTAGGACCATATACAAATTTGGGAATTTTAATTTTTGGAATTGGTATTTTGACATAGTCGTTTTCTTGGCGACCAATCATTTCCTCGTGGGTTATATATTTTTTAAAATCCTCTTTGATTTTACCCCGAATAATATCTTTAAATCTAGAATGATCCGATTGAATTCCCAACAACACCTCTTGTCTAATAAACGTACCATTCCCGAAAATACATTAAAATTATCTACGATCTGAATCTTTGACATCGCCACGAGCAAATATGCTTGCAACATGTTCAAGAACATCAACTGCTGATATCTCATCGTAACCAAAATTTTTAATCAATCGAGTTTTAATAAGATCAATTTTTTCTTGTGATTCTCGATCAATCACGGAATGCACTTGAGTTGTCAGCTTGATGCTATCTCTTTGATCTTCAAAAAGTTTTAATTCTAAAGCTGTATACAATCTTTCGTTGGTTTTATAATCAAACTTTTTTCCTTCTAAACTAATTGCACTGATATAGTTCATGATCTCTCTTCGAAAATCATCTTTTCTAGATTCAGGAATATCTATTTTCTCTTCAATGGCGCGCATCAGTCTTTCATCTGGCTCGTCGACAATACCTGAAGCATTTTTAACTTTTTCTCGTTGGGTGTAGGCTTTAATATTATCTACGTAATTCGAACATAAAGCTTGAAGGGAACTTTCATCAGCACTAATCGCTTTTTGCACTTCCAGCTTAATGATCTCTTCGTACTCTTGTTTTACAATGGCTAAAAGCTCTCGGTAGTCTTGTTTTAGCTCTTCATTAGAAATTAAGGAATGACTTTTTAACCCTGAATCTAGCTCATTCATAACCATAAAAGGGTTAACCGAACCTCGATTAGACTGTTGCGCCATGATTATAGCATTAGAAATTTTGTCTTGAATGTATCTTGCTGAAATTCCACTTAATCCTTCCCGCTTAGCTTCTTTTCGAAGCTCCTTAATATTGTCTTCTGTGTAATTAGATAATGTTTGACCATTATAAAGTTTCAATTTTTGCAAACGATTTAGATTCGCCTTTTTAGGTTTTTCTAAGCGAGTCAAAATCGCCCACATTGCAGCCATTTCAATAGTGTGTGGAGCAATTGAAACACCTTTTAAACGTCTAGAGTTAAAATCACGCTTATACACTTCAACTTCGTAAGAGTGTTTTGTAATATAAGGAATATCAATTTTAACCGTACGATCTCGAAGGGCTTCCATAAATTCATTGTCTTGTAGCTTTCGATACTCGGGTTCGTTTGTGTGACCAATAATGACTTCATCAATATGGGTTTGAGCAAATTTTTTCGGCTTAACTCTGTGCTCTTGCGATGCCCCTAATAAATCATATAAAAAGGCCACATCTAATTTTAAAACTTCAACGAACTCAATAATCCCACGATTAGCAATATTAAACTCACCATCAAAATTAAATGCTCTCGGATCAGAGTCTGAGCCATACTGAGCAATTTTGCGATAATTAATATCCCCTGTAAGCTCGGTGCTATCCTGATTTTTTTCGTCTTTGGGTTGAAAGGTTCCGATACCAATACGATCTGCTTCGCTTAAAACTAAGCGTTTAACACGTATATGTCGGAACACTTGTAATAGTTCCCCATCATATTTATCTAATAGTTTTTTAAAAATAAAGCGGCTGGGTGGACATAAATCTCCATCAATTTTAATGGTGTAATCCATTTGATGGACATCAATATTAAGCGCTGCAAGAAATTTTGGACGCATATCTTCGGGAATTAATAATAAAGGATCTTCGTGCATAGGACTTGGAAAGACTCTGACGTCTTCACCAAAAATTTCTGGGTGTTCACCGTCTGGATCAATCCATTCAAAACAGTAAAGAGCGCCTTGCTTGGTTTTAGAGTACTGTTCGACGCCTTTTTTTAACATTCTAACAATAGTAGATTTGGCACTTCCAACAGGTCCGTGTAAAAGAATAACCCGCTTTTCTGTTCCATAACCAAGAGCTGCCGCTTTGATAACATTTACAAGCTTCATAAGTGGTACATCCAAACCAAATACGGCATCTTTGCCATTATTATCAGGGTCATCGAAGAATTTGTAATGCAGGACTTCTTTCTTGGCATCAATATATTTTGTGTATCCCTTTTCAACAATTATATCATACAAGCGTTGAAAGGCGTTGCGAGTAACAAGTGGATTTTTTTTAACTACATCAAGATAAGCATCAAAACTTCCAGACCAACTTAGGTCCTTAAATTCACTTTGTAACTCTGTCGCTTCTAAAATTTCTTTTAAATTTTGCGAACTCATCTTCAGACGTCCCCTTGTTTTAAGTCTTTGGTTAGTTCTAAGCCTGAGCTTAAAACTTAGCCCCTTTAATTATTATCCTTTTTATTCCCAAAAACCTCAAACGTTCTTAGACTTCTTTTTGGAAATTAAAATGATAGCAGGATTAAGTTAAATTTATGTGTCGAATTGGAACGAACGATTCATTATGAGAATAAATGAACCACGACCAAAGACTGGGCCTAGCTAGTATTTTAAAACTTGGTTATGCCGTTGGTATCAACTTTAAATTTTGAATAGCTTCTTGGAACCTGAAGAATGAATTTTTCATCAGGTAGTGGCGGTATCGAACGACTGTTTCGTAATTTGAGATCCACCTCGCCCTCACTGTGAGTCACAACAACCCAGCCATCCGAATTGGAAATGTTTTTCTTCCATGTAATGGTTATGCCTGCACTTCGATTTTGGCACTCTCTGACAAACCCTTTGTCATCTTCAAGGCATTGCCAGCTTGGATCTTTGAATCTTGTTTGAAAGATAATATTTACGAAAAGACTTGGGTCCATCGGAGTTTTTAAAATCTGAGTCATAACATCTGGACTAGCAACACCAACAAAGTATTTTTTTTCTAGGGGCATCAAAGCTTCAAAATTTCCGTTTTTGTAAACTAAACTTCCAGCATTTATTAGACCCAGTGGATCGTAAATATCTAATCTTAAAAGTTGTGGGTTCATATAAGTGACATGCGTATAGCCTGAAATGTTTTTATTTTTTTTGGCACTATAGACATTAGTTTTAAAAACCCAATAAGAAGGTTTTGACGGCGCTTCGGTGACCTGTCCCTTCTCTGCCGTTTGACATCCCATAAATGTAGTCATGGAAAAAATAAGCAAAATAGCTGGGACTAAATTTACCAAATTAAAAAATAAATTACTTTTGTGAGGAGATTGAATTGATTTCCCGTTGAAGTTTTTCACGATCGCCAAGCCCTTTTTCTATAAGATTTGTGTAAACTTGTTTGGCTTTGTCTTTTAAGCCTTTCATAGAGTACACGGCAGCAAGGTGTTCGGCAATCACTGGCTCTTCAGGGTGTAAATTATAAGCTTTCTCTAAATACTTTTGGGCTAATTCGTATTGCCCTTTATGATAATAAATCCAACCTAATGTGTCTTGATAGTGGCCATCGTCAGGTTTTATATCCAATGCTTTTTTGGCGAATTTTTCAGCCTCATCAAGAAGTATATTATTTTCAGCGTAGTAAAACGCCAAATAATTTAGAGCATCCGAGTGTTCAGAATCCAGTTGAATGACTCGCTTCATATTAAGTATGGCACGTCCCATTTGTCCAGCTTCACCTTCAAGATGACCTAAATAATACAGCACTTGGACATCATTGGGATTTTTATGTACTACTTGTCTTAGTGTTTTCAGGCTTTGATCCAATAATCCTAATTTATTCTGTAAGATAGCAATGTACAAAATTACTCGAGAGTCTAAACCTTTGTTCTCGATTTTCTTTAAAAAGGATAGCGCTTGTTTTGGACCCTCTTTAGTTTCAATGTCTTTAGCCCGTTGAATACTAGCTTCGATATATATAGGCTGTGATTTGGCAATTTTCGAATAATATAATTTAGCTTTCTTTTCGTCACCTTGGCGTTGGTAAATTGTCGAAAGTAGAAAGTAGGTTTTGCCAAAAGTCGGACTAAGCTTAGCAACTTCGTTAAGCTTTTGAATCGCTTCCTCAGTTTCATTCTTCTCGATTAAATGCAAAGCCATTTGCATTTTGATAAAACGGTTTTGTGGTTCAAATCTTTCGAGTTGGACAAGCTGTTGAAAGGCTTTTTCTTGATCTCCGTGCTCCAGATACAAATCATAAAGTTTGGCAAAGGCACGATCTGAATCTGGATTGTTTTCCACAAATTGACTTAATTTATCAATTGCGCGCTCAGGTTTTGTCAGTAAAGTTAAACTATCAACAAGTGAAAAAATACAATCTGTAAAATCGGGTTTTAATTCTAAGCATCTTTCAAAGTGCTTTTCTGAGGATTTATATTTTTCTTGCTGCTGCTCTAAGCGGCCCAAATAATATCCAGCCAGATGTTTATACTCATCAATATTTTTAAGTTTGTTAAAATAGCTTTGGGCTACTTCGTACTCTTTGAGCTGTGAATATATAGCACCTAGAAATATCAAAGCTTTGTAATTATTGGGTTCAATCTGTAATGCCATTTTGTAAGCTTTAAGGGACTCGTTGGCATTGTTTTGCAGAGCTAATACTTCGCCATGTGCAAGATGAGCTTCGATATTCATTTTCATATCTTCATTGTTTAAAAGCTCTCGAAGTTCTTTTTCTGCAGCGTCGAATTGACCTCGTTGGGCCAAGATAAGAGCTTTTCTTAATTGCAACTCACTAGAAGAGCTGATTCTAAGTGCGCTCTCTAGATCCATTTGAGCTTGCAGCCAATCCCCATTCATAGAATGCATGTCTGCACTTAACACCAAAAAATCTTTTTCAGCTTGCGCGTTCAAGCCCAAATCCTGCTTTTTTTGACCCGTCGATATAGAGCTGTCAGTGACACATCCTGCCTGAAGTCCGATCAGAGTGAAGGTCAAAAGCAAATACGTCCAAAGAGTGTTTTCGCGCATAAAAGCTCTTCGGAAAGCACCTCTAGATACTGAAAGGAGGAAGACTCAGCTTGCACAAAATTGAGACATATGACCCCTTAAACTAGACCATTGTCTACGCGGTTTTTAAGTTATTCTTAAATGTTCTTAATATTGCTAATTCAAGATGCATCTACAATTTTAAATGTCCAAAATGGCACTGGTAAAATAGTTGACACATTAAGACAGTCCCTTATATGTTGCAGCTCGTAATGTATGCACACGTGATTTATAAGCCATCTGCGGATTTACTAAACCAGAGCGCTTGTAACTAAGGGAGGACATGTGAATCAAGGTTTAGGTAATGGCTTAGAAGGATCAAAGCATCGGGCCAAAATAGTAAAGAGATACCAAAATAGAAAGCTTTATGACACGCAACAAAGTTGTTATGTCACACTTGATGACATCGCAAAAATGATTCGCGCCAATGAAGACGTAATTGTCATCGACAATAAAACCAAAAATGACATAACGGCGGCCACTTTAACTCAGATCATTTTTGAAGCTGAAAAAAAATCTGCCCATTACGCCCCTCTTTCTACATTAAGAGACGTTATTCAACATGAGAATGGCAGCATTTCTGCATTTTTAGCAAAACTTGGAGCTTTTCCAAAAGATCAATACTTAAATCAAAAACCACAGCAAGTTATGGTAACAACTCCTACTTCAACTAAAGACTTAAAACCAAGTTTTGATGATATGAAACAGACTTTAGAAAAACGTGTTGCTAATGCAGCTAGCGCTTTTCAAGACGTAGATTTCTCTGAAGGCGATTTTTCAGATAAACTTCCTGAACTGCCAAACTCTAATAAAAGTTTAGGCCCAGCATAACTTAAAAGTTAGAATTAGAATTAAAAACAGAAACAGAAACAGAAACAGAAACAGAAACAGAAACAGAAACAGAAACAGAAACAGAAACAGAAACAGAAACAGAAACAGAAACAGAAAATATCATAAATACTAAAAAGCCAAGTCTAAAAACTTGGCTTTTTTATTTTAAATCAAATAGCCTCTCATCGGATCTCAGCAACGGATTCTGGACAAAGCATTGTTTAGATATCCCATTACCTATTTGCTTTCGTATTTTTCTTTTGAATTAAACTTTAAAAAAACCTGAAAGGATTTATGAACAGTTTAGTTATTTATAAGCTTTTACAAGCAAAAATTAAGTTTGAGCGCGAAGAATTTTGGACTGTTGGCTTGAACCTACAGAAAAAAATTATTTTTAATGAATTGCTTTTTTTGGGAACACTCAGAAAGTGTAAAATCTATCCAAGGGAAATTTTTCGAACTGGCTTAATTCACAATGCAGACCAATTGATTATTATCCATTCCCACCCCATTTGCTCCGAAATTTATCCCTCTAAAGAAGATATTTTAATAACCAAAGAGCTAATATACTTAGGTCAGATCTTAGATTTAGAAATTGCTGATCATATAATTATTGGACCTGATAAATATTTTTCCTTCTGCGATGAAGGCTTTATGGAAAGTTAAATATAAATTTTTAAAATTATATTAATCTAAAGGTTAATAGGTTTAGCCGAGATAACTTCTAAATTGTCATTCATTTCTACAATCCAGCCGTCTTCTTTTGCGTTTTCAATGTATTTACGAATATAGTCTTGCTTAGCTTTTAGCTCCTGCTTTTCACGGTCCTTCTGTTCACTGATCTGACTTCTAAGTTGCGATTCAACGGAAAGTGAAGATGAACTTACCTCTCCTTTGGACATATCCTCTTCATAAAGATCCATAGAATCTGATTCAACGGGGGCCCAATTTTTAGATTCTTCCTGAAATTTTTCTTTAAATTTTTGACTGAGTTTAGTTTTTTTAGTGCTAATGTCTAAATTTCTCAACTGCTGTTTGATATGAACATCTTGAAGACTTTTATTTAAAGCTTTATCGATCTGTCGGTCTAAAAGCCTTATGTCTACCACATCTTCATCAATGGGTTTGTTTGAACTGATGGATGAAAAGACAAAATAAAAACCAAAAAAAACTAATCCGAACAAAGCAACTGTCAGTAAACTATCATTTTGCTTTTTTGGTCTCATAAACATATATCGGATTTTTAAGATGAAGCTTTAAACTCGAAAAACTATCCATTAAATTTGCTATAATTTAAATTGTCGCAACACTAGATAGTTAAACGCCATTTAAGGCAAGTTGGTAGGAATGTCTCAGAATTGAACGTTGATGATTTTTCCCAAAATATTTTTATGTTCAACCGGACCATGCATCCGACTATCTATAGAAAAATCGATATTATCAGCCATAATAAAATATTCATCTTCTTTTAGAACTTTGGTTTGTTTAGTATTTAAATTAAAACCAGGGATATCCATTTTTAAAACATTGAAGGAAACATCCTTCGAAATTTGAAATTGAAAAACCTTTAATTCTCGATTTTCAATTGTAGTTGTTTTTATATATTTTATATTTAATTCACTATCATTTATAATAGGCCAGCCTTCTGAATTAAAGGATATTTGATCAAAAGGCACTCCAATAATTCGCCCCAGTAGCGGAATATCTGTATTTGGCTTTCGATATATTACAACATCACCACGAGCAGGATTTTGAGTTTTAAATAAAGCTTGATTTATAAATGGAATTAAAAAATTATATTTTATTTTATTTACTATGATAACTTGTTTGACTTGAAAATTTGGCTCCATTGTTTTTGAAGAGACTCGGTAGTGATCAATAAATGATGATCGCAAAACTAAAATCAAGATTATTAATAGAATATGCCATAGTTTGAATTTGAACATACTATTCGAACATGGGCCTAAAATACAAAATAATATCGTTAAGGTTCATCAATAGCGCTAATAAAATGAATATAAAAAGCAGGATTGAACTTATGATTTTAAAATTGGCTTTAAATTTTCGATACCAACTGTTTTCATAAGTTAAAAATTCTGCTTTATCGTACTCAAGGTTTATTTCTGAAATAGCATTAAAATATTCGAAAGCTAACAGCATGGCTCCCACTTTTTCTTTAGCGTCCATGTTCTCATCCATATACTTCTTCATTTCATCGGTAAGGTAGGGTGCTAAATTCTTCGTTGTAAAATCAAACAGCCTTTGTTCAAAGAAAAAATCGGACATTTCCCGAGTCGGAGGAATTAAGCGAGATCTTGGTGGTTTAGAGGACTCGAGACTCATTAGTATAGATATTCCTTCAGAAGTATTGAGCCTAATTTTTTCACACCACGACTTAGTCTTAATTTAATTGTTCCTGGACTAAGCTTTAAAACTTGTGCGATGGTTTCAGGGGAAAACCGACCGATATAATATAAGCAAGTTATATAAAAATCTTCAGTCGAAGTTGATCTTCGAAATTCACGCCAAGCTCCCAAGTCTAAGGTTTTAGGAACTTCAAAATGACCAAGCACAGGAGTCGTTCCCTGGTGATTTTTTCGTTTTAAATTTTGTAAGTATAATTTATTAATTTTTTTAAGCTGAGCATACTCAGCTTCTGGTTTTGTCAAATTTTTATAAGAATGATCTACGACATCGGCTGCGACTTCTTTGGCGGTCATTAAAGCCCAAGATTCATTTAAAAAACAAAAGAAAAAAAGTTTAGAAGACCTTTCAAAAATATTTTTTCTTTCGACAGCTTCAACCATAATTTAATCTATGGTTAGCTTTAAAAATTCGGGTTCATCTAAAGTTTTACCTGAACCCATAACAACACAAGTTAATGGATCTTCAGCAATAGTTACGGGAAGCCCTGTTCTTTCTCGAAGTAATATATCAAGATTTGTTAATAAAGCTCCTCCCCCAGTAAGTACGATGCCATTATCAACGATATCTGCCGCAAGTTCTGGAGGAGTCTTTTCTAAAGCCGTTCGAACGGCGTCCACAATTTCAGATAAAGGGTCCATTAAAGCATCATTCACTTGGGTGGCTGTGATTTCTACAGTTTTAGGTGCACCTGCTACCAGATCACGACCTTTAATTTCCATGGAGCGCTCTTCATCTAAAGCATAGGCACTGCCAATTCTAATTTTTATATTTTCTGCCGTTCTTTCGCCTATCAGTAAATTAAACTGACGTCGGACATAATTGACAATGGCTTCATCAAATTTGTCACCGGCCACTTTAATTGATTTACAGTAAACAATGCCACCTAAAGAAATTACGGCTACACCTGTTGTTCCACCACCGATATCAACAACCATACTTCCAGTAGGTTCGGTAATGGGTAAACCTGCTCCAATAGCAGCCGCCATAGGCTCTTCGATCAGATGAACGGACCTAGCACCTGCCGATTGAGCCGATTCTTTAACAGCTCGTTTTTCAACTTCGGTAATTCCATATGGAACACAGATAACTATTCTTGGTCTGATAAAAGATCTTTGTTGACCCATACTCTTATCTATAAAATATCTAAGCATGGATGAAGTAACTTGAAAATCCGCGATAACACCATCTTTAATAGGACGTATCGCAACTATGCTTCCAGGTGTTCGACCTAACATCTGTTTGGCCTCTTTACCAACCGCCATAACTTTGGTGGCCGAGCCGCGATAATCTTTTTTTACAGCCACAACGGAGGGTTCATCTAAAATAATGCCACGACCTTTTGAATACACAAGAGTGTTGGCTGTTCCTAAATCAATAGCAATGTCGTTAGAGAAATACTCTGATAGTTTGTCGAAAAAACCCATGTTGAAGTCCTTTGATGGCCGAAGCAGATGGTTTATTTCTAAGTGTGTACTTGTAAGTGAATAAACTCAAGCAGCTTTCAAATATAGTCTATTTTGTCTTCGCTGGGCAATTCAGTCAAATCCTTCCATGACAGTTCTGACTTGGAGTGGTTAAAAACTTTTTGAATCTCCAAGGTCAGTTGGTCATCGGACCAGCCATAATAATTTTGAAAGATCTGGCCAATTCTTTTAATAAATTTTAATCCGTGATTTTCTTTGCCTAAAAAGAGCTGTACTCGTCGAGTGTAAAAGTCTAAAAGGTTAGCGCAGTAAGTATGCTCTAAGGCATGAAGGGCTTCATACTCCCAAACATAAGTAAACTTATGGTCAGCAATGATATCCCAAGCTTCAGGACCATGGCGCTCAATTAACATTTTGACTTGAATATGGCTTAATTTCGATTTCTCTGTCAGCTCCGCGACTTTGGTTAAAGCCAATGAGTATGAGTTTGTATCAATCTTTGGATTCAGTTGATCCTTCGTCGAACACTTTCGATAGGAAGCTCTTTCCGCTTTTGAAAAATGTTTTAGAACTTCGTCCAAAGCCTCTTCGCACATTAAGCGGTAAGTTGTGTACTTGCCACCCATCATAAAAGTAAAACCCCGTTGATCTGAAACTATCACATGGTCTCGGCTGACTTTGCTTTCATACCCACTGCCATCATCAACAAGTGGTCTGACGCCACAGTAGGTCGCTATAATTTTGGCTTTATCAATCCGAGCTAAAGGAAAGTACTCTTCCAAAATTTTAAGTAAGTAGTCCACATCCTTAGCATCTGTATGAACATCGGTAGGATCAGCTTTAAAATCTGTGTCAGTAGTTCCTATGATCACCATCTCTTGTCTAGGAATAGCAAAAATAATTCGTTTTTGCTTATCTGCAGCCATGACAACAGCATCTTCAAGTGGAAAATCCAAGCGACTTAAAGTCAGATGCACACCTTTTGTGGGTCGCATTCTAGGTTTCCAGTCTGGCAAAAGCCTAGAAGCTACCATATCAGTCCAAGGTCCAACTGTTGTTAAAACATGCCGGGCTTTAAACTTATGCTCGATACCAGTTATTGAATCTTTGGCCAAAACAGTTTTAACAGGTAGCTCTCGGGTTTCTGGGTCCAAACCTGTGACCTCAAAATAGGTTAAAAAATGAGCGCCGAACCTATTAGCATCGCGACCAATCTCAAAAACCAAACGATCATCATCCATATAAGCATCAGAGTAAGCGAACGCACCTTTGAGTCCTCGGGCGTTTAAGTTTTTAACTCTGGCAATCGTTGCTGCAGGTCCCAAATAGCTGTGGGATTTTGGAGCTCTAAATAAAGCCAACATATCGTAAACTAGCATTCCCATTTTCATTTTTAACGGGGATACCCTATCGCCCACATACATTGGCAAAATAAACTCTAAGGGGTGAACCATATGGGGTGCAGCTTTTAGTAAATGATTTCTTTCATTTAAAGCTTCAAAAACTAATCTAAATTCAAAATTTTCAAGATATCGAAGTCCACCATGAGCTAACTTCGATGACCTAGAGCTGGTCCCCGAAGCTAAATCAGATTTCTCTAAACATAAGACTGATAATCCTCGACGAGCGGCGTCCCGAGCTACACCGGCCCCGTTGATTCCTCCCCCAATGATTAGAAGATCATAAGTTTGTCCCTCTGCGGACTTTAAGACCTGGGGTCGATCTTTAAATGAAAATCTGGAGTTTGTTGCTGTCACTTAGTTGTTTTGCCTCGCTAACAAGAAAGATTACGTCGCTAATATGCGCTTCCTAATCCTGCCATTTGGTTGTTTTAATAAATTTAAACTCGGATAGAGATTCAAGCTTAAAGCCTTTCTGCTGACTTTCAAAGTCTTGAAACAGGGTTTGATGAAAAAAGACCTGTTGCAAATGTTTTTCTTTGGCAATTCGAACAACCGCTTCGAGAAGAGTTGCAAAGATCAATTCAGAGTTAGTTCTTATGGTCTCAACCCAAAGACTTTGCGTGTGACCTTTAAAAAATAACATGGGCTGGACTAAAATATAACCTTTTACAGCATCCTGTTCAAAATGCCCCATCGACCATCCTAAATTTAAATAAAAGTCTAATGATTCTTCCCGCCAAGGGGCTGACCAGTTGTCCATAAACGCCAATGGGTTGTTTGCCACTTCAGAACTTTTGAGTTCAAAAGCTTGCACTAAAAGTTTATCTTCTGGTCTTAAGGCTCTAAGTTTATCAAACTGCAAAATATCTCCTTTTATTTTCGGGCGGCTGAAGCACGCCCCCGCACTCGTTGGAACTTTTCTACCTGCGGTACGCTTCTGTCTAGTTCACTCGCGCGTTTTCGGGCGGCTGAAGCACGCCCGCGCGCTCGCTGGAACTTTTCTACCTGCGGTACGCTATGACGCGGATCTTATATAACCTTTTATATGTCATAAATTCCATTTTTTTGTCATTTTAAATTCATGAACACAGCAAATTTTTGGGAAGCCCCACTAGATAAGTTATTAAATGAGATTGAAAATTATCTGAACACACAATCAGGGCCACAGTACGCCGCTTTTGATGCGGATGGAACATGTTGGTTTAACGATGTCGGTCGCGAAGTTTTTCTGCACCAGTGTCAAAATATTTATAAAGGTAAATGGACTTGGGATGATTATGTAAAACGTGAACTTGCTAATGTTGAAGAGGCTTTATGGTGGATGGCGGAAATCAATGCAGGACGAAGACCAGAAGATGTTATCCAAGATGCAAAAGACACAATGCTTGCAAGAAAAAGTTTAAAACTAATTCCTAGCACAAAAAAGTTGATTCAATTTTTACAAGAAAGATCTGTTGAAGTTTATATGGTTACGGCATCAGTAGCTTGGTCTGTGGTTCCCGCAGCCGCTGAGATTGGAATCGACCGTGAACATATTTTAGGGGTTGAAACCAAAGTTGATAGCAAGGGTTTGATCACTAAGGAAAGACACATTCCTTTGACATGGACTCATGGAAAAGCGGAAGCCATCTTAAAAGCTACTAAAGGACGAGCTCCAATGTTGTGCGGAGGCAATTCTATAAGTGATATTTATTTACTAGATACATCTTGTAAATTTAAAATGGGCATTCGTTCGGTTGACCCCGATGAATCATTATTTGATCGGGAAAATGAACTCATGGCTCTTTGCAAGCAGCGCAACTGGCCCCACTTCGACTACCACCAATAAGTGCCAGGTTCCGCGTTCAGGTCACAAGGCGTTATTTTATTTCTGAGGTTTATATATAAACTCAGCTCTTATGTAATCACTAATTGTTTGATAAGATATTTTTAAATCTTCAATTTTTTGAATAAACCATTCAATGCTTGTTTTGTTTAATAAATGAGATGAGTAATTGAAATATATATTGTTCCATTGCATATTTTCAATGGTGTCTAATTCAGATCTTATTCTAATCACACTATTTGAAGTGCCTAATCTATCCATTTTCTCTTTGAGTCCACCGGGACCAACAATTGTTAAATTAGTCTCTTTAGCTAAATCAAATAAATTCGTTCGGTATTGCTGCTCCTTGGATTGATGATTATCGGATGTCTCATCTACAAGTGCTAAACCCTCTTGAAAACCTTTTTGTAAAGCCAAAAGCTTGGAATGAACTAAATCAAATTG
This sequence comes from Bdellovibrionales bacterium, assembly GCA_041740515.1. GTDB lineage: Bacteria > Bdellovibrionota > Bdellovibrionia > Bdellovibrionales > UBA1609 > JAMLIO01. The sequence continues at coordinate 113,754 of JBGSLV010000043.1, forward strand.
CGTTAAAATAGCTTCTTTAGTGGAATTAAATTCTGATTCAGTCAGTACAATTTTAGTAAAACCTTTAGGAGTATTAATCAAATTATAACAAAATTTTGGGAATGTCTTCATGTCAATATTTAATAGATTTGCTATTTCATCTTGATTTGTTTGTGAGCTATTAAGACAAAATTGACAAATTAGCGCCTGACCCTGCTGACAAAATTCAGCATGTGCCCGCGAGCTAAGTTTACATGAAACTTCAGCTTGAGCACGACCTCGGATGCACTCTACAGTTTCATCAATGGGATCCGTAAAGGTTATACGCTCGCTCTTGAAGCAATGCTTGGACTTTGTCATTTGCGGATCGCTACAATCAACAGCTGCTACGATGCCCGCATTAAATAATATAAAACAACAAAGAAATAAGTTTTTTAAATAAGACATAAATGCCTCTCCTCAATATTTCAAAAATCGCATTTAAACTTGATGATCTAAATTCAATTTGAGTATTATTTAGAATTACAAAGGAAATAGAATGCCAGGAAATTTTAAAATTGGAAAAATGGCTCCTTATAGAGGAGCAGAGAAAACTAATGAGGAATCTTGAAGCAAAGCTGAGTCAATAGCGTTAAGAAATAACCCAAAAAAAAAGCAAAAATCTGATTTATATTATGCAGTGAGACCTGACCGCGGAACCTGGTACCTAAGGTTTTGTGCGGTGTGACCTGACCGCGGAACCTGGCACCTAAGGTGGCACCTAAGGGAGGTCGGAGGGGTCTTTGGGGCAGTCGTGGGTTAAGACTTCAAAGGCATCTTGGGTTACTAAGATGTCGTCTTCGATCCTAATACCAAGACCGCGAAGACCTTTTGGCGCTTGATCATCATCTTTGGGAATATAAAGGCCGGGCTCGATGGTCAAAACATTTCCAGCTTCAAAAGCTTTTGGCACAGTAAGATCGGAACTGTAATAAGCACCTACATCATGAACATCCATCCCTAAAAAATGACCAAGACTGTGTGGATAGTATTTGGTATAAAGTCGCTTATTGATGACTTCATCTTTAGATAACTTAAAAAGTTTTAGTTCTAACATATGATCCACTAAAAGAGAGATCACCTGTTCATTTAAAGCTTTAAAATGCGCACCAGGTTTAACTGCTGCAATCATAGTTTTTTGCACATCCAAAACACGCTCGTAAAGATCTTTTTGTTCCGAAGTAAATTTTTTGTTTACGGGATAAGTTCGTGTAATGTCGGCCGTTAAATAATTGTACTCGCCCCCAGCATCCACCAAAAGCAGTTCACCATCTTGGCAAATGTCGTGATTGGTTTTGTAATGAAGAGTCGTTGCATGGGACCCCGAAGCTACAATCGCCGAGTATCCTTCACGCTGCGCACCTCGTTTCATAATTTCATATAGAAAAATGCCATGCAGTTCACGCTCCGATATGCCAGGACGTACTGCATGCATCATAGCTTTATGAGCCTCAGCCGATATCTGACAAGATTTTCTAAGAATTTGTATCTCTTCTTCCGTTTTTTTGACGCGAAGAGGACCCATAACAGCTAAGCTGTCAGCCACCGTCATTAAACCCAAACCACTTCGGCCTTTTCGTTTTTGAATCTGTTTTAAAATAGTATGTAATGTTATTCCATCTTTGGAACCATACTCAGCGTTTGTATAAACTTTTTGAGCATGAGCCAGTAGATCCAAAGCTTTACTTTCGAATTCGGTGTTTTCAAAAGCCTCGTCCATTGCGAATTGCTCTTTGGCCCCTTCGGCTCCAAATAGAAAACCATCCCATGTTTCTTTCAAAGAATCTTTCTTTTGTACAAATAAAACACTCTCAGTTTTTTGTCCTGGACAAAAAACAAAAATGCTATGTGACTCTTCGAAACCACTTAAATAAAAAAGACTGCTATCTTGTCTATGATTGTGAGGTACGTCTGCATTTCTGTAATACTCAGGGGTTGAAAACAAAACCAGCACATCCGTTGATTTCATGAGCTGAGCTAAACGTGTTCTGCGGTTTTTAAAGAACTCAAGATTATATAAAGCTTCAGGATTTTTTTTCATAAGATAAACCTTCAATTTTTTTAAACATTTTTTATAGTACTAGAAACTATACGTTCTCGCAAATTTTGCAAAATATTCGTTGGCTTTTTGCTCAGAAGTCTCAATCATTCGTTTAACATTTTTAAAATCTAAAGCATTGTGACCTTCCGTTGTCAGATTTAATATATGATCGGCACCCAAATTTTTAGGATTCAAGCCATTAATAACTTGGGCCCAAAACATTTTATCCCGAGCATCAATCGCCCCTGCATCTTTAGCCCAAATCATACCTTGAGCAGGTATAACATTTAAAAAAACAATTTTTTGGGCTCCTTGCTGCTTCAGTTGTCGAATTAAAGTTTGCGTATCATGAATAAAAGCCCAAGTTTTTGCTTCGGTTTGGGCTAGAGGCGGCACTTTCATACAGCCTTGTAATGCTTGAGCAAAACTACCTGATTTTAGGATCACTGACTTACTTTGATTGATTTGCAGTGCCGGACACATGAAAGGAATTTTTGCCTGTTGAATCGCTCGCCCCCGAGTGTACTGATCAATAAGTGTTTGATAAACACCATCCCCAGTTTCTTTTATGGAGCTTCCTAAAAAGCCAATGCTCACAGAGCTCGCGAAACTGCCCTGAAAGGCCTTCCATCGCATATCATTAACAGCTCCATTTATAGCGTAATTTGCAGCTATAAGACTAGACCAACCCATCCCAGCAATAGCGTGTACAGGAATTTTTTGATCATTTATTGCTTTTAAAGCCCCCAAATGAGCCATGGTGTAGGATAAGCCAGGCCCTAAAATCAAACCAATTTTTGGACGAACATTTTCTTCACTTTCATCTGTATTAAAAAGCTTGTTTCGATTTACTTTCTTTTGATCTAAAGTCTCTTGTGGGATGGTTTCTTCCGTCGGAATTTGCTCTTTAGGCGGCTGATCTTTTACAGTTTCACCATTTATAAACCCAAAATCTGAAGTTTGGCAGCCTGTTAAAAATAACATAATAAGAACTAGTAACTGCATTTTCATGATAAGACCGCCTTAGAAAATTTCTTTTAACTTGTTCATGTGACATCGAGAGTTTAAGCCTATTTATGATTGAAGTGGTATATGTATTGCATAACTTAAGACTAAATGAACTTAAGTGGAATCGTTTTAGTGCCAGTATTTGTTAAACTTTTTTTGGATTTAAATTTATGTCTTTAAGATCTGCCAAAATTGTATTTTTAGTATCTTGGCTTTTGAGCAGCCTAAACCCTACTATTCTTCAAGCTTACTCGTGTGGTGATTATTTACTTCATGGCCCAGACAACATTGAACCTGCGCATCCTCAAGGGCAGCAGGTTCTTCCAAACAATGCCTTAGTCAGTAAACTCGATGACGGATCTCATGTTTTGTGAAGAACTCCATGACATCGGCGGCACCAGCCATCCGTACTTTTTAAAATAAGTGCCCTCGCAATAATTAATGTATCGGTCTAATAGTGTTTTCTTTTTATGATTTTTTTGTACAGTTTCTATTTTTTTAGTTTTTGG
>JBGSLV010000044.1:0-9551 GCA_041740515.1 Bdellovibrionales bacterium
ATTTAAACTTAATTAGAGACATAAATCCCCCCTTTATATTTAGATTTTGGACGAGCCTTTATATTATGAGGGGTGTCTCACTTATTTTATCCTAGACTAGGTCAACTAGACCCGACGATGTCATGAAGGTGTAGAAAAAAGAAAGAGGCCTTTTGGTGTTGAATGTTTTGACAGTGAAATAGTTTTTTAGCAGCTTTTTGTGGCTTGAATGGGCTTATTGCTTTTAGATTAGTTTAAAAGGTCCGATAAAGTGGCATATCTCTCGCATTAATTAGCGAAAAAAGGGGAGAATATGAAAACACTTTTAATACTCACAATCAGTCTAGTTACAATAAGTGCTTCTGCTGAAGGTTCTAATTTTAACTGCTCTGCCATGGCCAATCAAGATAGACACAATTCTTTATGCAACTCTAGTTTGTTATCTGATGCCAATAAAATTTCTTTGAATTGTGCATCTCAAGTGAAACAAAAGGGAAAAAAATCACAAACTGTTGATGATGGTAATTAATATTTTGACTTAAAAAGTAAATACTAAAACCAATAGACTTGCATCATTTTACAGGCTCTAAAGTTTTTGGGTCGATTCCCGCACCCTTTAATTTCGCGTCATAATCTTTACGAATTTCACGTTCGATATCTTTTTTTAACTTAGTTTTGAGTCCTTCTTGCGAACTACTGTTTAAATCACTTATGTCTAGCTTTAAACCACTCATCAGTCTTTGAACCAAATTTGAATTTATAGCCGTACTTTCAATTGATTTAGAAGCTGGGTTTCTGGATTTAGGATTTGGACTTTCTTGAATAGAAATTTTTCGTCCATCAGGAGTTGTAAATTCACGAATAAAATCTGAAGTAAGCTCTTTGCCACCAAAGGCTACATCTTGAATTCTACGAGATGCTGATAAATTTTTCATCCAATCCGTAAAATATATTTCTAAAGTTTTTGCTTCGGAACCTACACGAATCTGAAGAACAGAAACTATCGCAAATGTTATCATCAGACACTTAATCATAAACCAAGTTGGGCTCATCTATTACTCCAAATTATTTAAATATGATATAAAATCGCTTTTACTAAATGGTTTTTTCATAAAACCTTTACAACCAGCAGCCGTTGCTTGTTTTTGCAAACTCGAATTATCCATCGTTGTGAATGCAATAATTTTCACATTGGGATCAAACTTCAGTATTTCTTCTGTAGCTTTTATACCGGACATTTCTGGCATAACAATATCCATTAAAATAATATCTGGGTTAAGATCTTTAGCTTTCTCGATAGCCTCTAATCCATTACTTGCTTCACCCAGTAAAATATATTTATCTTCAGCTTCTAAAATCTGTTTTACAATTTCTCTTATAAAAGGAGCATCATCTACGACTAAAACTTTAATCTGTTTCATAACCATAATTATACCCAAGATTTTACTTCCACATACTAGCCTTAAGGTTAAGAACATACAAAAAAGGCCTGAGTCTTATGACTTAGGCCTTTTTTGTTTTATAGATAAAGATTTTAAGTGATTTAACTTTTTTGTTTTTGTAAAACTATACTTTGGAACAAAAAAATATCTTCACATAAAATTGGTTACATCATTGGCATTCCGCCCATGCCACCCATACCGCCAGGCATTCCGCCGCCGCCGCCAGAATTATCGTCAGACTTAGGCTTCTCAGCGATCATAGTCTCTGTAGTAAGCATTAATGAAGCGACTGATGCTGCATTTTGTAATGCACATCTTACAACCTTAACCGGGTCAATAACCCCAGCTTTGATTAAATCCTCATAGACTTCAGTAAAAGCATTAAAACCATGGCTTGGGTCTTTGGCATTTAAGACTCTATCTAAAACTATTGATCCATCTAAACCAGCATTAAATGCAATCTGTTTGATTGGAGACTGACAAGCTTGCCATACAATTTTTGCACCTACAGCTTCTTCATCACTAAGTTTTAGTTTTTCAATGACAGCACCCGCCTTAAGTAAAGCCGATCCACCACCAGGAACAATACCTTCTTCAACAGCTGCACGAGTTGCATTAAGAGCATCTTCAACACGAGCTTTCTTTTCTTTCATTTCGATTTCAGAAGGGGCACCCACGTGAATTACTGCTACTCCACCAGAAAGTTTAGCTAATCTTTCTTTTAATTTTTCTTTATCATATTCGGAAGTGGTCTCTTCAACTTGTGAACGTATTTGGATACAACGAGCATCAATATCTTTTTTCGCTCCAGCACCATCAATCACAGTTGTATTGTCTTTATCAATAACAATACGTTTTGCAGTACCAAGATCCTGCAATGTTGCTTGTTCTAGCTTACGACCCATATCTTCGCTGATCAAAGTTGCGCCAGTTAAAACTGCGATATCTTCTAACATTGACTTTCTTCTGTCACCAAATCCAGGCGCCTTAACAGCACATACTTGAATAGTTCCACGAAGCTTGTTTACAACTAAAGTGGCAAGAGCTTCGCCTTCAATATCCTCTGCTATGATTAATAATGGGCGACCTTGTTTAGCGATTCCTTCAAGAACACCAATCAAATCTTTCATAGAACTGATTTTTTTGTCATACAAAAGAATTGCAGGATTATCTAACTCTGCTTCCATTCTTTCAGGATTAGTAATGAAGTAAGGAGACAAGTAACCACGATCAAATTGCATACCTTCAACGACTTCAAGCTCAGTAGTAGCAGTTTTTGACTCTTCAATGGTGATTACACCCTCTTTACCCACTTTATCCATAGCTTGAGCAATCATAGCTCCAATCTCGGAGTCATTGTTCGCAGAGATGGTTCCCACTTGAGCGATTTCTTTGGAATCTTTAACTGGTTTTGCATTTTTCTTTAATTCGGCGATAACAGCTTCAACAGCCTTATCCATACCACGTTTAACGTCCATAGGATTATGTCCTGCGGATACGATTTTGCTACCTTCTCTGAAAAGAGCTTGAGCTAATACAGTTGCAGTAGTAGTCCCATCACCGGCATCATCATTAGTTTTAGAAGCAACTTCTTTAACCATCTGAGCTCCCATATTTTCGAATTTGTTTTCTAATTCGATCTCTCTGGCGACTGTTACACCGTCTTTAGTAATTAATGGCGAGCCAAAAGACTTATCAATAACAACGTTACGCCCTTTAGGACCTAATGTTACTTTTACAGCGTTAGCAAGGATGTTTACGCCGTTTAAAATTGATTTTCTTGCTTCTTCACTAAATTGTAATTCTTTACTCATACTAAAATTCTCCTTAAAAAATAATTAATTAATTACGCCCAAAACGTCTTCTTCTTTCATCATTAAATAGTCTTCGCTACCTAATTTGATTTCAGTGCCTGACCACTTCCCAAAAAGAATGGTATCGCCGACTTTTACATCTAATGGAATTCGTTTACCGTCATCGGCTGTTTTGCCTTGACCAGCTGCTACAACTTGACCACGAGAAGGCTTTTCTTTGGCTGAATCGGGGATGATGATGCCACCAGGGGTTGTTGTATCTTCTTCCATTCTTTTTACTAAAATACGATCGTTTAACGGACGTACATTTACTGTGTTCATAGAACCTCCTATATAAAAATTATTGTTTTTTGACTTACATGGTTCAATATGGAGCCTTAAGTTGAAGCGTCAAGCGCGACTATGGAAATATTTTTTAAGAAGTCTAAATTTGGTTATTTATTAAGCAAGTCAATTCGATTTATAGGTCAGGACTATCTTCATTTGTTCCCAAAATTAAATTCTCTTCTGAAATGTTAGTAGACATTGACCCCAAATCCTCTAAAGATTCGATTCGTTTAGCTTGCGATAGAACTCGTGTTTGAAATGAGTTTTTAGCAGTTCTAAATGTTTCCAGACTTTTTTCTAGTTGCTGTTCAACAGAAAGAAACCCTTTGGCAAAGGTCATCAATCTTTTTTGTAATTCCTTGGAATAGTCATAAATCAGCTTAGCGTTTTCAGTCACTTTATACTCACCCCAACCCATATAAGCAGCTCGAAGTAGCGCCACAAGCGAAGGAGGGGTTGTAATTAAAACTTTATTGGCCAAAGCGTACTCTATTATATCTTTTTGGGCTTCAATGGCGGCAAATAAAAAGGATTCATTCGGTAAGAACATTACAACATAATCTAAACTTTCAGCACCAACAGCTTCGTTATATGCTTTTGAGCCTAGTTCGCGTATATGGGTCTTTAATCTTTTAGCATGTTGATCTAAATATTGAGATTTTAACTGTTCACTAGATTCATCGATATATTTTAAATAAAATTCCATTGGTGTTTTTGCATCTACGATTATTCTTTTTCCACTGGGTAATCGCACAATCATATCGGGGCGAAAAGTTTTTTCGTCTTTGAACTCTTGTTGAAAATCCACATCGCAAAAATCCGACATTCCCGCAAGTTCGATGCAATTTTTTAGCTGAAGCTCGCCCCAGCGGCCTCTGACGTTTGGTCGCGCTAGAGCATCCTTTAAGGACATTGTCTGTTGTCCTAATAGGTTATTAGATTCAATGATATTTTTAATCTGGCTTTCGACGGAACCTAAGGTTTTTTCACGATCTTTTTCAAAACCACCTAATGTGACTTGATAGGCTTGGATCTGATCGAATAAAAATTTCAGTTCATGGCGAAAGACATCATCACGTTTTTTTAAGATTTCAGTCTGCGAAAGCGACTCTCTTTTAAAATTATCATCCGCTAATTTTAGTAACTGTTGGGTTTTTTCTTCTAGAACTTCGGCAGACTTGATTCGAAACAGCTCTTCAAGTTCACGACTTAAATCTTGGGCCAAGGTTTTTCTAGCGTCGAGTTCTTGGGTTAAAAATTCAACCTTATAAGTTAAGTTTTGTTTTTCTAAATTCCCATTTTGATAGTTAGCCTCAAGGTCAATAATTTTAGTTTTAACCCAAAAGTAGTGGCCATAAAACCCAACAATTCCACCCAATAAAAGGCTTAGGCCAATCCACATCAACATCATAAAATCTCCGAAAGAATTAAACTACTTAAAACTTTTTTATGAAAATATTCTCTTAAATTATGTATAAACTCTAATGGTGCCAAACTTTAAGAGACAAGACTTTTTTTACTTAACAAATTATTATAGTATTCAGTTGTTATTATGATTCGTTTTTTTAACATAAGATTCAATTTAAGCTAAGCCAAGGACGGAACATGCCATTATTGACAAGTTTGCTAATTTTAATTGTCCTTGCCCGTCTTCTAGGTCGTCTTTTTGTAAAATACAACCAACCAGCGATTGTCGGTGAGATGCTAGCAGGCGTTATATTAGGCCCTTCTTTATTAAATTTAATTCAAAGCACCGAAGCTTTGTCCGGGATTTCAGAGCTAGCTATTTTTTTAGTGGTTCTTTCTGCAGGTCTTGAGATGAATTTTAAAGACGTCTTCAATGTCATGAAAGGTAAAGGCCTAATCATTGCTTTAACTGGTTTTGTTATTCCATTGGTGTCTGGGATTGCCGTTGGAATGGCCTTTGGCTTTGATGCGACCCGAACAATTTTCCTAGGCCTATGTGTTTCGATCACAGCTTTGCCTGTTGCCGTTAAAATGCTTGAAAGCTTTAATTTACTAAAAACGGATATTGCAAAATACTCTGTTGCGACTGCAATAGTTAATGATGTTGTCGCTCTTCTAATCTTAGGTGTTATCTTAGATCTTCCTCAAGAGAAATCGTTTTCTGCTATCGCCTTCTCTGTAGGGATAACAGGAGGAAAGCTTTTAATTTTAGCTGGCATAATTTTACTGATGAACACTTTATTGGAATATGGCCAAAAACGTGGAATACAGTTTAAAAAAATTCCTGAATTATTGGTTGAGTTTTTTGGCAGTGAAGCCTTGTTTGGTATTGTAATTTTATTTGTTTTAGTTTTTGGTTCCATCAGTGAATCCTTAGGTTTTCATTTTGTAATCGGAGCTTTCTTTGGGGCATTATTGATCGATAAAGAGTTCTTTTTTGTCTCTCGATATTCAGAGCTAGAAAGAACAATTGGTTCAATCACTAATGGTTTTCTTGGACCAGTCTTTTTTGCTTATTTAGGTTTAGAATTTAATATGTCAGAGATTCAATCTCTTGGATTTATCAGTGCCGTCATAATTGTATCTATTGTTTCTAAAATTATTTCAGGTTGGCTGGGCGGTCGTTTAATTGGATTAAACCATAAAACTTCGCTAAGTATTGGTATCATGCTTAATGGTCGCGGCGTTATGGAGCTGGTTATAGCAAGTATCGCATTCCAGAGAGGTTTTATTGAACAGGGTTTGTTTTCAACACTAGTTCTTATGGGTGTGGTCACAACCATGCTGACACCACTATTATACAAAAAGTATGGGGAATTACCCGCTTAAATTGTTTGAAAAAAACCTTTTCTTTTCAAAGTTTTTTTAGAATTTAATTTGGTTCATAATGATTCTTAGTGCAAACTTGAACTTAAAGATTAGGGCTAACCGTAAGAAAAATTTGATTATCTTCTTCAGAAATAATAAAGAATAAATGGCTCAGATGGAGGGATTCGAACCCCCGACAGGGTGATTAACAGTCACCTGCTCTACCGACTGAGCTACATCTGAACTGAGCTCTAATTATTAGGCCAAGGCTAGAATTAAGTCAACTTTAGTGGACAGACTAAACAACTGAAATATACTATATATTAGCACTTTTAAATCTTATAACTATTTCCTTTAGGAGATCCAATGTTTAAAATTATCGCTTTCAACCTTTTAGCAACTTTACTTTTAGCATCTTGCTCACATTCTAATCATGCCGAACATCACCACTCCAAGAAAGCCGACAAGCCCTGTGCTGATGGTCAAACTTGTGACGACTCAAAAAAAGAAGCTTGCTGTGATAAGCAAGAAAAAACTAAAGATTGTTGTAAAGGTTAATCCAGTTCTAAACTTCGGTTAACTATTCCAAATAAGTCGCTCTTGGTAATCTGCTTCGTATTATTTTTAAAATTTTCGAAGCGAGGGTCATAGTTTTTTCTTTGTCGACTATTTATTTGTAATTTACAAATCTGCACCAATCTTAAAATTATTTGTTTGGTTTTACTGTAGTATCTTGGCCTCGGCCAACAGGTATTTGCATTTGCATATAGGGAACTTTTTCTTTAATTTTTTGGGGTGCTGTTTCAACTAGAAGATTATTCCCCTTGTGATGTTGATCTAGATAATAAAGAACCGCACCTAATGCAATAGTTAGTGATATGATTCTTAAAATCCAAACTTTAGAATTAAACTCTGTCTGATGTTTTTTTAACTGTCTTTCAATGTAACTCATAGATTCCTAATATTTTGGCTTTAAAGATTCGTAAATTTCTGTAAGCTTTTTGTATTCAATATCCAAATTTTTATAAATTTCGGAAGTGAACTCAGTTCCCCCCAATTCCATCGTCAATGGTGGTCTGTCTGGATAAACAAGTAACTTTAGTTTATCTTTTTCTAATTTTAAAACAAGATGTATAAAAAACTTCATAAACGCACTTTCTACTTGAATAAAACTTGCTCCAATTGCTTTTTCGGCAATCATGTAAGTTTCATTTTTCAAGGCTTCATATTCAAGTTTTTGATACTTTTTATAAGATTCAGGAGGATATTGAACTTTAACAAAAAAGCCTGAAGTTTTTTGAAAACCAGGTTGATCTACAAAATAGATTCCTTCAGAAGGTGTAAGGTCAATTACCTTTTCTCTAAGACCATAACCGGGACTTAAATTTACAAACGTCGTTTTAAGTACATATGCTTTTTCACCATCATTTAAAACAATTTCAAGTTCCCTTTTGTTTTTAAAAAAATAAAATTTAGCTGCATTAATTTTTGCTAAATCAATTTCAGAATTTAACGAATTCGCAAAGGCTAAAGCATCTGCTGCTACCATTTGTTTTAAAACTTCTGAACTTACTTCGGTTTTTAATTTTAACTTCTCGTTAAGACTATCTTTGATAAGTGTAGACACAATCATTCCAATAATGAAAACAGAACATATCAAAAGTAGAATGTGGTGCATTTTAATTTTCACAATCTAAGTTTAAAAGACCTTGTCCTTTGAGCCAAGAAGAAAATAACCTAGCTTTTAGACCCAGCCCTAGAGGTTAGTTCATTTAACCCTCTTAAACATTTATTCAGATCCGATTTAACATTAGTAGTTATTCATCTGAATGTCGCCCACCTTGGTTTGAACCGAAAAGTAGAATTGACCCTTTCGACTAGGACTTACAGAATTTGAGATTTCTCCGAATAGTGTTTTTAATTTTGATTCTGCTTTTGAGCCTTTTGGAATTTGAATTGAAGTATTGCCTTTAGATTTTGACACAAACAATTGGTTAAATTTTTTCTTTGGCGCTTTATATTTAATATCTAAATCACCGCTTAGTAAGGTGATCTTACCATATCCATCTAAACCTGACACAGCTACAGAACCTGTGGCAACATTCAGATCCAAATTTGCAACTTTACCTTGTACTGAAATATGCCCAGACCCAAGATCAGCAGCTATGGTACTAAACAAACCATGGAAATGGATGTCACCTACTCCTAGGCTGATCGCAATTTTTTTATTATGCGAAATTCTAAAAATAAAAGCTTGAGTGCAATCGGACTTAAGAACAAAAAGCTTTTTCTCTGTAGTGATTGTAAGAGTTCGGTTTTTAATCTCGTAATAAGAGTCACAGTCTTTATTTGAAACAGCATTTAAGGTTTTAAGTTGAGCAAAGCCTGGTGCTTCCAGATTCTGGATGTGAAGTTTTCCTGAAGCATGAGTTATTAGCACATTATCGAATAATGATTCGTCAAAATCGAAGACTTGTTGAGCTTGAATGGAAAAATGAATACAAAATAAGATTAAAAAAGATAAAATAGCTTTCATAAACTTTGTGCTTTGACTCTTAGGTTTTTTATGAATGTCTAAGTTGCTTATCTACATAAGAGATTTGGTTAAAAGTTTAATGGCGCGCTCGGAAGGATTCGAACCTCCGACCACTTGATTCGTAGTCAAGTACTCTATCCAGCTGAGCTACGAGCGCTTTTAGTTAAGTGCTTGGTTTATCAAAACCAAGACAAAATGCAAGAAACTCTTAAGATTTAGCCCTGCTGTTTAGCATTTAGGGTCTGTGTTATGTAAAAAATAGGTGAAAATCAGTTTTTACATACATGTTAGGAATTTATCCATACTTGATTTTGGATTAGGAATCTGGGACATAATAATCAAGCCAAATTTTATTTTTTCACACTGCGGAAGAGTGGGTGAGTGGCTTAAACCAGCAGATTGCTAATCTGTCGTACGGGTAACACCGTACCGGGGGTTCGAATCCCCCCTCTTCCGCCATTTTTTTTCGATTTAAATCCACCAAACATCTCGGTTTATGTCTGAGCGCTTCAAGGCGAATTTCGAAAGGGTTTTTAACTGGGTTTTTTCTAGAATTTGTGGGAAAAATGTGGATAAGTTAGCTAGACCTTTAAAAAAAAAGCCCCAGACAACCGCCTGAAATTCTGATTTGATTTTTGTAGAACCAAAACATCAAAAAGGAGCATCAGGCATGGACGC
>JBGSLV010000045.1:0-1962 GCA_041740515.1 Bdellovibrionales bacterium
TTTGTTTTCGAAATTCAAACACTTGAACTGCAAGTTCCATTAATTCATTATTATTTGTCATTTGGTCACCTCTGATTGAGGTTCACTTATCAAATATACTTTGGGATTTATAGGACCTGTTTTATTTCTTGGTTACGAACAACAAGTTATCGACGAAACTAAAACACTATTGCATTGGATATATTTATCAAAAAATCTTAGTGATAAAGAGTTACTTTCTGAAGAATTTTTAATGGAACTGAAGTTTCAGGTTGAAAAATTTGACCAAACTTTAGAGAAATATAGTCTTGTTTTAGATCTGTATAATTCTAAATAATCAATCAAAGACTTGTGTCTAGGGTGTGGGTTACAACTAGACACAATTTAATGACTGACTGAATTGCGTTGTTTTTGTCCTTTTTGGTAAATCAAACTGTGAACAAATGCAGATGCGATTATCAATAAACCAAGCCCCCCAGACACAACCTCTGGGACGTGAAATGTGATACTAACAAACATGATGACCGCTAATAAACCTATGGCCCAAAACGCACCGTGTTCCAAGAAAACGTAAGCATCCAAAGAGCCCTTGTTCACCATCATGATAGTAAAGCTACGGACGAATAGAGCCCCAATTCCTAAACCCAAAGCAATTATTAGTGGATTAGAAGTGATAGCAAAAGCTGCAATAACACCATCAAAACTAAATGAAGCGTCTAATATTTCTAGATATAAAAATAAGCCTAAACTCTGTTTACCAATATCAACAGTGGCTCCATCGCTCTTAATGCTTAAGATTTCACCAATCAGTTTTACGCCAATGAAAGTTAAGACACCAGCCACGCCAGAGAACAAAACGGTACTACTTATTTCGGGACTTACCATTCGCGAAAAAACAACTAATCCCAACAAAGTAATTCCAACTTCAGTGGATTTAAGAGCGCCAAGAGCTGCTAATCGTTTTTCAATAAAACCAATCCAATAAACTTCTTTCTCGGAGTCAAAAAAATAGTTTAAAGCGACCAAAGCCAGAAAGGCTCCTCCAAAGGAAGCCACTTGGGGATGAACTGAAAGCATGATTTCAGCGTATTTTTCTTGATCCTGTAATGCCAATTGCACGGCAGCGATTGGACCTAAGGAGGCAGCTAAACAAACTATTAAAATTGGAAAAACTAGGCGCATACCAAATACGGCAATCAACATACCCCAAGTTAAAAATCGTCTTTGCCAAAGTGGGGTCATTTTTTTTAGCACCGAGGCGTTGACGATGGCATTGTCAAAAGAAATTGTTGTCTCTAGTAGCGCCAATATCGAAGTGGTGAACAAAAACTGTAGTCCCATTATTAGGGAACCAGACTGGCTGTAACCTAAGTAAATCGATAATATTAGACCAATAAATGTCAAAAAAAACGTCAATCCAAAATGTTTCATCATAAACGCTATTTTATAGCAGGTTTTGCTTTTTAAGCATTTAATATTTTTGATCTGTTGCAAGATTTTAAAGATTCATTTTTTTAATTAAGCGACCAGGAACGATCTTGTTTGATAATCGTTGACCCAAAAATGGTCATGTTCAGTTTAGTAGATTCCTGTATGAAGAATTACTTTGATATTCCATAGAGTTGTTTTTTAAACCTATAAATTTTAAGTTTACAATTTTAAAAATAAAAAAAAGCTTATAAATACAGGATTTATAAGCTTTTAATATATTATTTAAAATTTTATACTTATAGGATTAGAGTTTAGATTCAATCAGTTTAGTCCAAACTTTGATTCTTTCGTGGCCATTATCTTGATTGCATATTTTGTGCTTAATTGTGAATACACCGTCAACAAAAGTAGAGAGAGTGTAAGAAATTTTGTGTATGGGCGGATATCGCCACTTCTTTAATCAAATCCCTATCAAGTTAAGAATATGAGCGCAATGATTTTTTAGCGTTGTGGTGAAATTTCAAATTTAGATCAACTCAGTTTCTAGGCCCT
>JBGSLV010000046.1:0-3960 GCA_041740515.1 Bdellovibrionales bacterium
TTTGTTTTCGAAATTCAAACACTTGAACTGCAAGTTCCATTAATTCATTATTATTTGTCATTTGGTCACCTCTGATTGAGGTTCACTTATCAAATATACTTTGGGATTTATAGGACCTGTTTTATTTCTTGGTTACACAAATTTTGCTGCAGAGTTAGTTCAATTTTCTTAAAGGAGAAATGCAATGAAGTTTTTTTTGAGTGCTTTTACATTATGTTTGATTGGGAGTTTGTCTCATGCGAATAACGTGGGGATCTATGTTCAACCGACGTTAGTTTATACTGCTAATGGAATAGATGAGGCGGCTAAAGTTGAAATCAGGGAAAACGCAAATAATGCCGAAACCTTGGCAGATATTGGCCTTCTCGTTAAATCATCCCTAGAAGCGCTTGGTTGCGGCAATACAGCTGTCGCTAATGTGACTTTTGAAGCGAGAAGAGCCGCTTTTATCGTTAGTATTAGAACGAGCAATTGCTTCTCGGCTGACTTAATGGTCAGAGGTAACGGCTACAAAGGAAGACTTGAGTGCCCACGAAGTTCGAGCGTTGTAAGAACCCCAACAACTGATGAGTATGAGATGGTCGTTTTTCCTGAATCAGACAGAGATATTTTGATTGGAGACAACGACATTCTTTGTATTAGGTAATTAAATCACTTGCCGTAGAAATGGAAGATAGACTGTTAAGCGTCTGTAAATTTTAGTTCGTTGGTTCTAATTTGCTTTTGCGAGTTAGTCCGATCTGAAGAATTCAATTTTTGATTAAAAGTTTTGCTTCCGTTATTTAATGAGTGTCTGGTTTTTAGATAAAAGTAGATTTTTTACAAAAGACATTCGGAATAAAAATTATTGGTAAATTATGTGTTAATTTAAAAAAATTATTTGGAGGAATTATGAAAAAATTAACGATGTACATTCTAGCGTCTTTGTTCTCGACAGTTGCTATTGCTGGATCGATTGGTGATGTCAACGCAAGAAGCCAACAAGATTATACGCCAATCACTGGTGTTGAAATAATGCCATTAAGAAATGGAAAATTTGATGTCTTAATTCATAAAAGTGGAACGCCTAATCGGCATGTGATTTCAACCAATGTTCCTGAAAATTCTAAGCCGGTAGAATTTAATTATGCTGATGCATCAGCTTTGAAGTCGGATTTGATGAAAGCAAATGTATATTTAGTTTGTCAGTTCAGAGACGTTAGTGGTTATGGTTCAGGCTGTGGAATGGCAAGGATATTATCATCACCTACGCAATTGTATTAAAATTTTTTGAAAATAAAGAAATTTCTTAATCCCATGAGAGCTTTTTGGTATCTACCAGAAAGCTCTTTTAAAATCCTTCTGATTTAGTTTAAGCCTCCCACTCCTGGTACTGTAAAAAATCATCCCAACTGCTTTTGATGAACTTATCTTTCGAAGTTAAGTTTTCTGAAACCGAAAGACATAGATCGATAAGTTTAACATCAGGTAATTCTTTAAGTTCACTTTTTTCTAGTGCGGCCTCAATTTTATCTAAAATTTTAGATTTCAAACTAAATTGCCTTTCCTGGGTGAGGTTATATTTTTTCTTGAGGTCATCTGCCTTAATAACGAATTCATTGTGAAGTTCGTCTTTCAGTTCCTTGGACCACTTGATAAGGGTCGGTTTAGAAACTTTCAGTTCATTGCTTATTTCGGTATAGGTGAAGCCATCTGTACGAAGTTGAACAAATTTTACCTTTTTTAACTCATTTTCCATAGATCAACTCCTGATAGTCTCAGTCTGTGGCCACATATTTTGCATAGTGAACTTAGAATTAATGCCAAATCCCTAAAATCAAATCCATCCTGGGGCAACAATGGGGGCAACTAAAATTGTATCAGAAGTAAAATATATTTAAAATCAATAGTTTAAATAGGTTTTTCGATCCCTGTCGCCCCAAACATAAATCCTAAGACATCCAAAGAAGTTCAAATTTTCTTTTAGTTTCGCCCACCAAAAACAAGTAAATTAAAATTGATTCTACCCACTGGTTCTACCCACATAAACAGGGACACTCACTAGTTCGTTAAGAACAATAATTTCCTTTATTCACTTCACATAAGTTTTTAGTTTGTAACCAGTATATGAAAGATGTTCTGTGTCATTTACTTTATACCACATTAAAACCCACATTTGAAATTAAAGTCCGTGTTACTGGATAAATACCACCTTTAGGGTGGGTTTTTTTTGTCAAAACAAGTTTAGACAAATTTTATTTTAATTTTGATACTCTCTCCCTTTAAATATCATCTAATCACAGAACAAATTTAAATCATCCTCATAAAACTCGTCTTGGCATCCAAATAGACAGATTCCTGATCTTTTTTTTTGCAAATTAGAACTTATCCCAATCTTAAAGTAATGCCGATTTAGAATTTAAGTTCTGTCCCAGACAGGCAGACAAACAATAAATAAAATTCGTTCGCTCTAAACCTCAAACAAACCAAGTGTTTAGCATTAAAAAAATTATTTTTAAATTCTTTAACTAAATTTTTTAAATCAGTTCTAACTTTTCTCCCCATAGATAACAGGCTTTTGTTATTAAGTTCTCATAGCTAGTTTAATAATTCGTTGATATTCATTTTGGAAAAGATCTTCCATCATGGTAACCGCATGTTGGTGAAATTGACTGCTACTCAAGATCATCACTTCATAATCTGGCCATACTTTTTATTACTAGCTGCTTAAAATTTTAAAAAGCCTGTAAACAAATCCGGTCTGCATTGCCAGCAACTGACGAATCATGCAATTTGACACCTTCTATTCTCAGTTCAGTTGTGAAATCGGATACTCACTGGAATTCGAATGGGTCGAATCAAAACTTTCAAGATTGTTTTGCCAAGTGAAGGTTCTTGGGGCCAAAAATTAAAAACTAAATAATGCGACTAAATGAAGTTCTCGCTCATTTCAGTCAAGTAAACCGAATCAGATTTAAATTTAGCTTCACTTCTTCGGAAGGAGTTTTTAGTTTTTCGAAAGTTTAAAATACAATCTAGAAACTCAAAATAGTGAGAAAAGGTATAGTATATTGCCAAAATTAAGAGCTATCGATAACTGCAAATACTTAAAATTGCTCATACTTCAAGCTGAATAAGGTGATTTTTCGAATTTAAAAATATTTTTAAAAAAAATGATAAACGGGGGTTGACCAAGGCATCAATCAGACCTACAACCATTCTTCTCAGCAACGTACCAGATAAACAAACTGATACAAACTGCGTTCTTTGAAAACTGAATAGCTAATAATTTTTGTGCCAACCCAAATTAATTTTGGGTTAAATTTTAATAATTAATGATTTGAATTAGATCAAATTTTTCAATAAAAACTGAAGAGTTTGATTCTGGCTCAGAGCTAACGCTGGCGGCGTGCCTAATACATGCAAGTCGAACGGGTGTTGTACTTCGGTACAACACTAGTGGCGCACGGGTGAGTAACGCGTGGATAATCTGCCCTTTAGCGGGGAATAACCTACCGAAAGGTAGGCTAATACCGCATAAGACCACAGTTTCTGAGGAAGCAGGGGTTAAAGATTTATCACTAAAGGATGAGTCCGCGTGAGATTAGTTTGTTGGTAGGGTAATGGCCTACCAAGACTACGATCTCTAACTGGTCTGAGAGGATGACCAGTCACACTGGAACTGAGACACGGTCCAGACTCCTACGGGAGGCAGCAGTAGGGAATATTGCGCAATGGGGGCAACCCTGACGCAGCGACGCCGCGTGAGTGATGAAGGCCTTCGGGTTGTAAAGCTCTGTCGTAAGGGAATAAAAAAATGAAGGTACCTTACAAGAAAGGACCGGCTAACTTCGTGCCAGCAGCCGCGGTAATACGAGGGGTCCTAGCGTTGCTCGGAATCATTGGGCGTAAAGCGGATGTAGGCGGACAACCAAGTCAGATGTGAAAGCCCCGGGCTCAACCCGGGAAGTGCATTTGAAA
>JBGSLV010000047.1:0-103084 GCA_041740515.1 Bdellovibrionales bacterium
CTGAAGCAAACATACTCTAAGTCGTAGAACCTTTTTCTGGCTTGTCGACATTTAAGGTGTCTAGCTTGTGAACTTAACTTGACCAATATATCACGGCATTTAAACTTAATTAGAGACATAAATCCCCCCTTTATATTTAGATTTTGGACGAGCCTTTATATTATGAGGGGTGTCTCACTTATTTTATCCTAGACTAGGTCAACTAGACCCGACGATGTCATGAAGGTGTAGAGGATCTCATGTTTTGCATTTTAGTCCCGAAATTCGACAACAGTTAAAGATAACTGCAAATGCTAGAGGTCAGATTGTGTACGATGAAAGCCAAGGACTCGTGGAGCCTATGAATGGTGGAACTTTAATTGGTATTTGGGATATCGAAAATAATACTCCTGGCTCTTTATACGTCGCTGAAGAGTTACCCAAAACCTCACAGCTTGCGATCAAGCACTCATCATTTAATGGCAACCAGGCTGTTATGGCCGCCTGGAACATGACCACTGACTATGGCTATATCACTGAAATCAATGATGGCTCGGGTCACTATATGCCACTTCCTTTGCATATGTTTTTACTTGTTCAACGCTTACGAGATGAAGGCATAGATTTAACTTCAACCTATATTCATTTTTGGCATGGAATTGAATTTGTTCGTGGCCTTAGAATTTTAGCCTTAGATTTTATTCGAGCTGTCGAAGTCCTACGTCCCGAAGAGCTTATGGCACTGACTGAACTTCGAGGTCATCGTAAAAATTTTAATATTTTTCTTAAACTCATTTTTTTAAACACTGACGATGCCTTAAGCAAAGCTACTATAGCTATTTATCAAGTAAGATCCTCCGATACGCTGAATGAAAACACAATTCGACATATCGCTCATTTTTTTAATGATCTAGAGACAACGGAAGATCAAATTATAGATTCCTTAAAAGGACTTTTTAATTCCAAACACTTAAAATTCAAGGATAAATCCAGCATCCGCTTTAGGTCCCAAGAGACTCAGGACCTTTACTATGCCGAACTTAAAAGACTGCTCCAAAAATATGTTACCCGAGCCTCTTCGAAACAAGTTATTGAGTCATGGTTTGCAGCAAGATAGATTTAGTTAGTCATAAAAATAAAAAATTCAACATTGCCATCTTTACCTTCAAGTTCAGAGACAAAATAAGATTCTAAACTAAGACCTAATTTTAATATATGATCCTTAATTTTATTTTCAACTTTAAGAAAATCCTTTGCATTTCTGACTCGTCCCTTCTTATCTAAGTCTTTAGCTTCCAGTTCAAATTGGGGTTTAACTAAAGCAAGAATTTGAGCTTTAGGTTTTAAGAATTTCAAAAGGCTATCAAAAATGTGCGTCAGCGAAATAAATGAAACATCTATGACGGCCAGATCAAAAGGGCAGTAGCTTAAAAAATCATTGCTTTCATTGGCTCGTCTTATATCTAAGTTTTCGAAACTTATAAGATTTGGATACTTTAGAAGATCAGGGTTTAATTGCCCTTTGCCGACGTCAAGTCCAACTACAATTTGGGCACCGGCTTCTAAAAGAGTTTGAGAAAATCCCCCCGTAGATTGGCCGACATCTAAACATTTTAAGCCCTTTACGTTTAAATTCAGAGTCGATAAAGCTCTTTCAAGTTTATAACCGGATCTTGCAACATAGCCCGCAAGCGTTGACTCAATTTTTAAATGCTCTGGATTAAAATTATCGGCCACCAAGTATGAAGGTTTTAAAATCTTTTTCCATTCGAAGGATTTGCTATCTAAGATGGCTACGTCCCCTCGCTTGATGAGCTCTTCGGCTTGGCTACGAGATCTTACTTTCTGATGATGAACCAACCAATGATCTAAGCGCATAAAAACTTAATTTTTCCGAGTGTCGTTATAAGCCATTAACTCTTCATAGGGCTTTAAATTAAGCGGCAAGTTTTGCATAATAGCTATCGCTTGTTTTTTATACTCTTGATAAATCCATTGGGTTTGATCAGCTCCCAAAGACTGCACACTATTGTTTTCTATTTTATCATTGGCATCCAAAACATCATCTTTAAGTTGAAACAACAGACCTAATATCAAACTTAAAGTGTTAAATTTTTCAGTATATTCAGGCTCTTGATCAAAAATTAAAAACGGCCCAAGACTAGCGGCGCTAATTAAAGCCGCTGTCTTTTGTAAATGAATAAACAATAATTGTTCTTTTGTAAGTAAGGATGCATTAGGCATTAAATCATTGGCTTGCCCCGATACCATACCACTATAGCCCGCGCGCTGACATAAAAGTTGAATTAGAGAACTTAAATTTTTATGCCCACTGTAGCTTTTCGCCACAAGCCCAAAGGCTTCTGTTAAAAGGGCATCCCCTGCTAGCAGAGCAGTAGCTTCATCAAATTTTTTGTGAACTGTTGGCTGCCCTCTACGAAAATCATCATTGTCCATACAAGGTAAATCATCATGAATTAACGAATAGGTATGAATGCACTCGACCGCCATTGCCCAAGCTGAAGCTTGTTTAAAATCCTCATTTAAAATTTGGCATGAGGCAAAAGTCAAAAGAGGTCGAAATCTTTTGCCTCCAGAAAAAAGGGCATATCTAATAGCTTCACCCAAAAGTTTTGAGCCTTGAATAAATTCTGAATTTGGCTTTGCAAATAATGAATTATCAAAACAACTGACTTCAAACAATTGTCCAAGGTCAACTTCAAAAGAAGGCGCTTTGGTAGACCATAACTTAAGAACTGACTGGTCTGCTTTAGTCATATTATTTTTTTCCTTAGATAGAAAACCCGAACCTTTGATTTCAGGTCCATTAGTGTTTCTTGAATACCATTAAACCTAATCAGCAGGAATAAATTTAGTCTTTTCCCCAGTAGAAGCGTTCACCAATATTTCGACTTTCTGTTCAGCGGCGTCCAATTCGGTTTGGCAGTCTCTGGAGATTTTTATACCTTCTTCAAAAAGTTTTAATGAGTCTTCTAAGCCCAGCTGACCAGACTCCATACTTTTTACGATCTCTTCCAGCCTAGCAAGTTTGGTTTCAAAAGGGTTTATGGTTTTTTCTTTTTTTTCGGTCATATAAATTTCCTTTCAACTTTTAAAGATTCACTTTTTCAATATCTTGCACTTCAGCCGTAAAACTTGAATGTAAAAGCTTTACCCATACTTGGTCTTGCACTTTTAAAGTTTTTGCGTCCGTAAGTATAGTGCCCGATTCGTTAGACCGACGGACTATGGCATAGCCCCGATGCATAACACTGAGCGGGCTTAGACTATCTAACAATTCTACTAAACTTATAAACTTATTTTTTTTCCGTTCGAAAGTATTTAAAAAAGTCGGCTTTAATCGGTCAAGTAGTCTAAACGCTTTTTGACGATTGATCTGCACAAAGTCTTTGTTTCGATGTAAGCGATCGAATCTTGCATTTAAGTCTTTAGTTTTGCTCTTTACGACTGCGTTTTGTTGATGGATCAATCTTAAGATTAAATCATCACATTTCATCCGCAAATCCGCCAAACGTGTTTTAGGGTCAACCAATGCACGCTTAAGCATTAAAACCTGGGTCCCCAAAGCTTTTAACTTAAAGCTTAATAGCTGCCGAAGTTTTTGTTGATAGTTAGCCAGATTTTCTGTGATGACATCCATATTTTTAGTCACCATTTCAGCGGCTGCCGAAGGTGTGGGAGCCCTCATATCACACACAAAATCACAAATGGTGAAATCAATCTCATGTCCCACCGCCGACACAATGGGCGTGGCACAATTATAAATAGCTCGGGCCAAAGCCTCGTCATTAAAGCTCCATAAATCTTCAATTGAGCCACCACCGCGGCCAATTATGGCCACATCAAAGTTCATCGTATCTAAATTTTGAACAGCTATGGTTAAACTCTCGGCAGAGCCTTGGCCTTGAGTTAAGACTGGAATAATAACGATTTCGGCCGCTTTAAATCGACGTCCCAACACTTGAATCATATCTCTGACGGCAGCACCCGTTGGACTAGTAATTAAAGCGATTTTTTTTGGTAAAAAAGGAAGGGCTTTTTTGTGATCAGTGGCAAATAGTCCTTCTTTGTGAAGTTTAATTTTTAAATCTTCAAAAGCTTTTTGTAAGGCTCCGGCTCCCATTGGTTCCATGGTTTCCACATAGACTTGATAGCTTCCCCGAGGTTCATAGACAGAGACTCGACCCCGAATAAGTACTTCTGTGCCATCCTTAGGTCGAAACTGCAGCTGCTTAGTGTAACCTCTAAACATCACTGCTGAGATCTGACTGCTTGAATCTTTTAATGAAAAATAAAGATGGCCCGAAGTATGTGGTTTAAAATTAGAAATTTCACCTCTAAGCCACAAAAGAGGAAACTGTGATTCTAAATTATTTTTAATAATCGCATTTAAGCCAGAAACAGTTAAAACTTTAACATCTTCGTTTTTTACTTCACCGGTTTCAAAAGAAAAACTAAATTCGGATTGGTCTTGGGACATGCTTTCAAACCTTAGATGAATCCCTAATTATCATCATGCCGCTTGATGCTAGATTGGATGTATAAAA
Organism: Bdellovibrionales bacterium; assembly: GCA_041740515.1. Lineage (GTDB taxonomy): Bacteria > Bdellovibrionota > Bdellovibrionia > Bdellovibrionales > UBA1609 > JAMLIO01. The sequence continues at coordinate 4,548 of JBGSLV010000047.1, forward strand.
CTTCAATGAGTAAAGCCTTCAATCTGTAAAGTCTCCATAAAGCGGTCAATTAAGCGACCAGAGGCCAGTTTTATCAGAGTTATGTTTCAATAATAGACATCAATTGCATTCACCTATGGTTAAATTTTTAAGCTTTGATATAATAATAGCATCTGTAGGACTCGCAGAATAAGTAAACCCTACAAGATTATAATACGGGAGCTGTCCCTGATCGTGGTGTGCAAGCTTGTTTAAATCAAGAAGCCTAAAGCGGTTATTATGGTGCCCACTTTAATATATCGGGTTTACTACTCTGGTCAGAGTCCTTACAGTTTTTTTTCTTCAGGTTATGGCCATTTTTTTTTCACTTTTATGAATAACCTTCTTCATGATGTAGTTTATGCCGTTAACTTAAGAACTATAATTAAAAAAGAATTGGACTTAATTATGTTTAGTCATTTCGGATCAATCTTGAACGTTCAAAGCAGCCGGTTTTAAAAAAAAACTTTTCCAAAGTAGTGCCGTTAACTTCAGGTTTGTTATTAATATTTTGATTATCTGTGGTGTAGATTTATCCTAGTATAGTGTTGCGACAATTTAAATTTTTCGCTGGCATAAGCCTAGAATCAATCTATTGAGGTCCCTTTGTTTCAATTTGAACACTGTTGCCAAATATTGGCACTTTGATTGCTATATCATCCATGAAAACCACGGTTTTTAAGGGGATATAGAAATGAGACACTTTAAATTGTACAAAGAGTTGACACTAGGCCAAAAAATAATGGCTTTAGTTTTGATTTTAAACCTAAGTGTAACCATAAACTTCACACCCAAAGTTTGGGCCCAAGAGACTCCAGCAGATGCTGCTGATCAAAAGGGTGATGAAGCCAATGCGGCGGCTGAGCCTTCAACCGAAGAGGCTGCAGGCTCTACGACAAATGGAGGCATTAAAATCACTCGGCCCGATGGCACCACTGTTGAAATCGAATCTGCTATAACTTCTAGTGAAGACTCTGAAGCATCGATTACTCAAGAGTGTGAAAAGATTGAAGATGATTTAAATAAACGCTTAAAAGACATGGCCTCGGCATGTGCTGTAACTAATTTGGGCCGAAGCTGTCTTAGCGGTTTATTTCTATGCGATGAAGCTTCATCCAGTGAAGAGTGCGAGGGGATAAAAGAATTAAATTCGGCTTCAGCCACTGAAATTGAAAAGCAAAGATTAGAGGACGAACGAGATGAGCTTGAAGCTTTAAAAGAAGAAAAGAAAGAAATTTTAGAAAAACAAGAAACCGCTCAAGAGGCCGTCAATGACTATATCAAAGAATTTGAGGACAAAAAAGACGAACTTACGGCCGCAGACGAAGAGTTAAAGTTTGAGTTAAAAAATATTAAAGGTGAAACCGCCGCAAAACTGGCCACAACCCAAGCCGGCATTCAAGAAGCTGAAGAAAGACACAACGCTTTAAGCTTAAATATAGCCGAACAGCAAAAACAAATGATTCAATTCATGACCGCAGAAAAGCTAAAGTGTAATGCTAAATCCAAAGATGAAGCTCAGAAGTTTTACACTCAGGTTCGATCCTGCACCACAGGTCGAGGCAATTGCACCCTTTCACTAAATACCCTAATAAGAAATGGCCGACGAAGCTTAGCTGAAATGGCTCAGGCTTATGGGATCATAAAACGCCGCCAGTGTTTACGAACAGATGGGCAAGATGACTTTGCTGTGCAATATCGTGCCATGAATGCTTTGATGAAAAATCAAAATGACCAAATTGCAGCCCAACGAGCTTCCCTTGTAAGACAGCGTGAAATCTTAGTGGGTCAACTGCGAGTGGCAGAGGCTGAAGGACAAATCGCTAACAGTGAGGCTAGTTTAAAACAAGCCCAAAAAACCGCTGCTTTGTCAGCAGAGCTCGGCCGAATTGAAGCTCAACGAAAAGCAAAAGCAGCGCTGGCGCTTCAACTCCAAAATGATGCCAAAGTTCTGCAGACTAAAATTGAAGCTCAAACTGAAAAAGTAGCAAATATAAGACGAGATATCGCTACAAGCTTAAGCTCTGGCAGTTTGAACAAGTTTCGTGAAGCTCAGTTGTTAGCCTCAGGACTTTTAAATGAAGCCGAAGACGCTCAAAGTAATAGTTGTGAGTGCAGTGGCGCCATTCAAAATATCTCTGAATTAAGCGGATCAGACTTTTGCACCCCTCGACCATCAAGACAGTCAAACGAAGCAGAAGCGACAGAGGAAGACGTTGATCTGATTGATGCCGCTTTAGAATAAAAACATTTAAAAATAATAATGACAGGTCGCTATTGCCCTACCCTGTCATTACCGCTGATTGGATTGCTCCCTAGGTATTTAAAATGATAATTTAATAAATTGTTTTGAATATTTAGGACCTATTTCAAGGAGCACTAAAATGTGGAAATATTTCTTGGGCGGCGCCGTTTTTTTTGTTTTATCGCTGCTATTTGTTTTTTGGATCATGATTGCTCGTATTTCATCCAAGCTGCCTCAGATTATCACAGTAGCCGATTATAAACCCCTTAAAGTCACTGAAGTGTTTGACCGCCATGGTGAAAAAATTGGCGAGCTGTTTCGGCAAAAGCGTATGGTGATTGATACTAAGAATTTACCTAAATATGTCAGTGATGCTTTTATAGCTGCAGAGGATTCTGACTTTTATCGTCATAACGGTATCAATCTTCAAGCTATTTTTCGCGCCTTTATTGCCAACTTAAAAGCCGGTCGTACGGTTCAAGGAGGCTCTACAATCACTCAACAAGTTGCCAAACAAATTTTGTTAACTTCTGAGCGAAGCCTTGATCGTAAAATTAAAGAGGCTATTTTAGCCCGAAGAATGGAAAAGGATTTAAGCAAAGACGACATTATGTATCTTTACTTAAATGAAATTTATTTTGGGCAAGGAGCTCATGGTATTGAAATGGCGGCCCAAGTTTATTTTAAAAAACCCGCGGAAGAGTTAGAACTTCATGAAGCGGCCATGCTGGCAGGACTTCCCAAAGCCCCCACGGCGTTTTCACCGGTGACAAATCCTGATCGAGCCAAAATACGTCAAAAGTATGTTTTATCTCGAATGAAAGACGAAGGATTTATCACTAGCGATGAGGAAGCCGTAAGTTCTGACAAAGAGCTTAAAGTGTATTTTAAACAAGATTATGAAGACTATGCGCCCTTCTTTTTAGAAACCGTAAGACTACAGTTGGTGAAAGAACTTGGTGAAGAGTTAGTATTAGATAAAGGTCTTAAAGTTTACACTTCATTAGATTTACCGAAACACAAAGACGCCCAAACTTCCCTACGAAAAGGTGTAGAGGATTTAGATAAACGACAAGGCTATCGTGGGGCCCTGGATAAACTGCAAACTGAAACAGATGTATTAAATTTTTTAGCTGAACAAAGAAATGAACTTTTAAATAAAAAAGCACCTTTTATAATTATTGATAAATTTGGAAAAATTATTCAAAAAGGTGACATAAAGTTTGATGAGTCTCAAAATTTAGTTGTTCAAGATATCTCTAGCGACGAACTTCCCAGTTATTTAGATTTGGGTGAAAAAATTAAAGGAGCTGTTTCAAGAGTTGATGATAAAAATGGTTTTGTAGAAGTCCTAATTCCTGATGGCGTTGGCTTAATTGATTTCGAAACTATGAAATGGGCCCGTGAGCCAGATCCATCCACTGGCTCAAAATTTGACGAGCTTGAACGACCCTCGCAAGCTTTAAAAAAAGGTGATGTTATATTAGTAAAATTGATCAACAAAAAAGTTTCCTACGAAAAATTTAAAAATTTAGATAAAAAAATTAAAGATCAATACTACTCCGGCTCAAGTTACATCGAACTTCAGCTCGAGCAAGAGCCTCTAGCTGACGGATCGCTTATATCTGTTGATCAAAAAACCCAAGAGATAATTGCCATGGTTGGGGGTTACGATTTTAAAAAGTCCGAATTTAATAAAGCCATTCAGGCCGCTCGACAAACGGGCTCAAGCTTTAAACCCATCGTTTATGCTTCAGCTTTAGATAAAGGGTTTCAACCCAACTCAGAGATTTTAGATATTCCGATTGTTTATAAAGAAGAAGATAAAGAAAAATCGACCAAAAACGAGATCATTTACAATAAATATTCACCGTCGAATCATTCGAAAAATTTTAGTGGGGATATTTTATTTCGTGAAGCTTTGATTAAATCTTTAAATATCCCTACGATTCGAATCACTGACAGTATCAGTGTCAATTGGGTTTTAAATTATGCCCGACGTTTAGGAATTTTCTCACCCTTAAATCAAGACATCACGCTATCTTTGGGCTCAAGTAGTGTCACTTTATATGAAATGACTAAAGTTTATTCGCAGTTTGGTCGTTTGGGGAAAAAAATCAGACCGATACTTATCAAAAAAGTTGAAGATGAAAAAGGTGAAATTATTTTAGAGGAATACACTCTAGATAAACGTTTCACCGAAGAGATAGTTACCAATGAACAAAATTGGCGGGAGCGAGTTTTAGAAAAACAAATTTTTGGGGATGTGAATGAACTTTTTGTTTTTTCAGAAGAAGATCAATTGATTAAACCCCAAACGGCTTACATTATGACCAACATTTTAAAAGGGGTTATTGAAGATGAAGGGGGCACAGGTGGTTCAGCCCGAGGCATTACCCCTCATCCCCTTGCAGGCAAAACAGGGACAACTGATAACTATTATGACGCTTGGTTTATCGGCTATTCTCCATTGATTGCAACCGGTGTGTGGGTCGGCTACGAGCAAGAGCGAACCTTAGGGCGCGGGGAAGTTGGGGGGCGCGCGGCTTTACCAATTTGGTCGGAATACATGAAAGCCGCTCACAAAGACCTTCCCGTGGTGGACTTTCCTATTCCCAGTGGTATTGTGTTTGCAAAGATTGATGCAACCAATGGTAAGCTTGCCACCGAGTATTCTAAACGTACTTTTAACCAAGCCTTTGAAGAGCAGAATCAGCCTAGCGAGACAAGCGACGCTGGTGAAAACATTGATGAAAAAGAGTTTCTCAAGGAAGACCTTTCTGGATGACAAATATAATTTTAAAAGGTGTTAAACAAAACAACTTAAAAAATATCGATGTCTCAATTCCTTTAGGATCATTTACTGTTATTTGCGGACCCAGTGGGTCTGGCAAAAGCTCGTTGGCGTTTCAAACTTTATTTGCAGAAGGCCAAAGACGCTACATTGAGTCTCTTTCCAATTATTCGAAACAATTCATTAATAAAGCTCCGAAACCAGATTTGGATGATGTTGAGAACATTCCCCCAGCTATAGCTTTGCAACAAAAAAATAGCATAAAAAATTCAAGATCTACTGTGGGAACCAATACTGAAATTTTAGATCATTTACGAATCTTATATGCTAAAATTGGTACAGCCCAATGTCCTGAGCACAACCTAAAACTACAAAGTTATACTCCGATTAGCGCTGCTGAATTCATTGTTGAAAATTTAAATAACTCTAAAGGCTATATCTTACTTCCTGTGTACTCGAAGCTGGTATCCTACAAAGGCAAAGAGTTACTAAAAATTCTTTTGCAAGAGGGGTTTTTACGTGGAGCTGTTTTTCAATCCGAACAATGGCAAAGCCCAAATGCATTTTATTTAACTGATGAGATTGAAGTTTTTGACTTACAAAGTTTTGAAGCTTTAAGTTTTGTCGATAATGATTTTTATGTCGTTGTTGATCGATGTGTGGTCGATGATTCAGAACTTGGTCGAATCTATGATTCTTTGCACTTATGTTTTAATTCTTATTTAAAAATTCATCATCAAGATACTTTCGGTGATAGTTTTTTTTGGTCGACATCAAAACAACTTTATCGATTCAGCGAAGAAAATTCTTGCTCCATCTGCGATTATAAATTTCCAACTTTTACGCCCCAGCTCTTTAGTTATAACAGTCCCCTAGGGGCTTGTGCAGAATGTAATGGTTTCGGTAACAAACTTGAAATTGATGAAAAAAAAGTTATACCATTCCCGAATAAATCCTTAATGGAAGGAGCTATCACCCCTTTTGCTATGCCATCAGGGCGTTCCGACTTCAGAAAACTTATAAAATTTTGTGAAAGTGAAAACATAGATTTACATTGTCCGTGGGAAAAGTTGCCCTTGAAACATCGGGAGATGATTTGGCGAGGTTCTAAAAAATGGTTTGGTGTTCTAGGCCTTTTTGACTACCTTGAAACCAAAAAATATAAAATGCATGTGCGAGTCTTTTTATCTCGTTATAAAAGTTCTTTTACTTGTAACACCTGCAACGGCGATAGGCTGAAACCTGATATAAAGAAAATTAAAGTTAAAGATATCCACATTTCACAAATGAGCACACACTCTTTAGCAGAATTGCAAACTTTCTTCGCGACAACTAAATTTACCGACTATGAAAATTTATTGTGTAAAGAAGTCCTAGAACAAATTCGCTTTCGACTTGAGTATTTAAATAAAGTTGGCCTAGGGTATTTGTCCTTGAATCGGCAGACAAGAACATTATCTGGTGGTGAATTTCAACGAATGAATCTGGCCCACCAATTAGGTATGGGTCTGTCACAGACCTTATTTGTTTTGGACGAACCTACGATTGGTCTTCACCCTAGGGACAACGACCGCCTGATCGAAATTTTAAAAGATCTGCACGAGCTTGGAAATACTTTGGTAGTTGTAGAGCACGACCATGATGTCATAAAAAATAGCCAACGTGTTTTGGAACTAGGTCCAGGATCGGGACACAAAGGTGGCGAAATTGTGTATGACGGAACTACTAAAGATTTTTTAAAATCTGATAGTCTAACCGCCAATTACTTACGAACCTTAGCCACCTGGCTTCCCCCCAGGGACGTAAGAGCCATTGCTAAAAAAGAACCTATGCTTGAAATCACAGGAGCTAATGGTCACAATTTAAAAAATGTATCTTTAAAAATTCCTATTAAAAGATTTACAACGGTCACAGGTGTAAGTGGCTCTGGCAAATCTAGTCTGATTACACAAACATTATATCCCGCGATTGCATATAAACTTAATATTCCCGCGGAACCCGCCTTAGAATTTAAAACTCTTAAAGGTTTTGAAAGTCTTAAGAATGTTGTTTTGATGGATCAGGCCCCTGCTGGTAAAACTTTACGATCTAGTCCAGCTACTTATTTAAAAATTTATGATTTAATTCGAAATTTATTTTCGGCTACACGGGAAGCAAAATTTTTTGGTTTTTCTCCTGGTACTTTTAGCTTGAATGTCGATGGTGGAAGATGTCCTATATGTCGGGGAATAGGTTATGAATCCGTAGATATGATTTTTATGGATGACATCCTAATTTTATGTGAAGAGTGTAAAGGCAAGCGCTTCCGCGATAATGTTCTTAAAGTAACTTTTAACGGTAAAAATATTCACGATGTTTTAGAGATGACCGTTGAAGAGGCTTTTAAATTTTTTGTAGCTTACCCTAATATTCGAAAGCCACTAAGTGTTTTGAAAGAAGTGGGACTTGAACATTTAAAAATTGGTCAGTCTTTATCCACTTTAAGTGGTGGTGAAAATCAACGCTTAAAACTTTCAAAACAATTTTTAAGTCACGAGTTTAAAAATGCTCTTTATATTTTAGATGAACCCAGCACAGGTCTTCATTTTCGCGAGATTGAAATGCTTCTTAAAGTTCTTCACAAGTTAGTGGAGGGTGGTTCCACGGTTGTTTTGATAGAACATAATCTTGAAATTATTAAAAATTCAGATTGGGTTATAGACGTAGGGCCAGAAGCTGGCGAAGGTGGAGGACAGATTTTGTTTACAGGACCCCCCGAAGAATTAGCTCGCCAAAAGTCTTATACGGGCAAATACCTCAACGCCTACATAACCCCCCCAGCCTAAGGTGCCAGGTTCCTTTTTCCTAACTAAAAGCCTAAGGTGCCAGGTTCCTTTTTCCTAACTAAAAGTAAGAGGGTGTAAAGTACCTTTACCCTACCTGAAAGAAAGCCAAAAAGTGCCCGATTCTTTACTATACCCAAATTTCAGATTGCTTAATAAACAAGTCGTTACTTTTTAATTTGAGACAAAGAGAAAAAGTTCTCGATTCTAAATACTTTAAGATAAAAAAACTCCTGGCTTTTTTGGTGTATCTCTTATTTTTTTATGAAAACCTGGCCTATTTCCCTTCGAAATAAGAAAAAGGAGTCTGTCACCTGATGGATCTCCTTTTGAAATAGAAAAATAAGAACCTGGCACCTAAAGGAAAGGATAGGAAAAAAAGAACCTGGCACCTAATGGGTCTAGTCTAACTTTTCTGTTTTTTAATTTTCGATCCTCAAGCTGTCAAAAAATTAGTCGATAAGCATTTATGTACATTATTTTGTCATAAATGGGAGATAAGACATGATTAACTGGGACGAGTTTGAACATATACATGTGATCAGAAAATTAAAACAGATCGTTGGTTCGTGGTGGAACATTGATGTGGTTTTTACCGATGATCGCGGTAAATTAAAACTGAATTCCATCAACAATGGAACATTTTTTAATCCTTCCTCTTCAGTGCTGTTTAAAAAAGACAGCGTTATCGAAAGTCTAAGTGACTGTGTAAATAAGTCTATTCAGGATTTAAAACTTACTGACAATCGATTCACTTTAAAAAAATGGGACGCCATAGGATATGATATCGCCGTGTTCCCAATTATCATTGAAAATGATTTCATGGGTAGCGTTGTTGCTGTTGGATTTATCAAAGATAATTCTGAGCCCCATCGTTTAGCTGACATTAAAGAGCGACTTGCCGTTTTTGGTATGAATCCAAGTGAGGTTGAAGATGCTGTTTCTAAAATCAATATCGTGCACGAGCAAGATCGTGAACACTTCGTGGACCTTATGGAACTCGTTAGCCAAGAAGTCATTACACTTCATTTAGAAATAACAACTCGTGAAGATCGAATTAAAGAGCTTAATAAAGAATTAGGTAGTCGTTTTAAATACGACAATATGATTGGTAAATCCAAAGCCATGCAAAACGTCTACTCTTTATTAGATAAAATTAAGGCCTCTGAAACAACCGTTTTAATCCAAGGTGAAAATGGTACAGGTAAAGAGCTAATCGCCAAATCTATACATTACAATTCACCCCGAAAAGACAAAGCCTTTGTCATTCAGAACTGCTCCGCCTTCAATGACAATTTACTCGAAAGTGAACTTTTCGGTCACACTAAAGGGTCTTTTACCGGCGCTATCAAAGATAAAAAAGGTCTTTTTGAAACCGCTCACCGTGGAACTTTCTTCTTAGATGAAATTGGTGACACCTCACCTCAAATGCAAGTAAAACTTCTTCGTGTTTTACAAGAAGGTACTTTTACACCTGTGGGCTCCACCGAAATGCGCAAAGTAGATGTTCGAATTATCGCAGCTACGAATCGAAATTTAAAGGAAATGGTAGAGAACGGTGAGTTCAGAGAAGATTTGTACTACCGTTTAAATGTTATTAACTTAACAGTGCCTAATTTAAAAGATCGCAAAGAAGATATTCCATTATTAGCTGAAGCGTTTTTAAACAAAGATGCTAATGATGCGAATAAAAAAATTATAACAAAAAGAGCTTTAGAAAAACTTTATGACTATCATTGGCCAGGTAACGTTCGTGAACTTCAAAACGAAATGCAACGAATTTTGGTTTTAAGCTCAAACGAGTCAAAAATTACAGCCGACATGTTGTCACCCAAAATCACTGAAGCCAATGAAACCACAAAAATTCAAGGGACTCGAGTTTCTGGTAAGCTTAAAGACGCTTTAGAGGACCTAGAGCGCGAGATGATTCGTGAAGGTTTAAGACGCACGGGTTGGAATAAATCCCGACTGGCAAAAGAGCTGGGTATTAGTCGAGCCGGCCTCATCATGAAGGTCGAAAAGTACTCGCTGGAAAAACGCACCATAGCGAAATAATTTCATCATTTCTGTTTAGAGATCAGTCGATTTTAGATCTCTAAACCCTCAAATCCAAAAAACTGGACTATGAATTTGGCTTAACCTTTGCTTTAACATGTTCAAATTTATGGGACGTATTCTGCACATAGCCACTGACTCAGCAAAATCACATCTGTCGAAAGAACAGAAGGCTTTACAATCTTTAATGCGGGTTTTTAAAAATACTTTTGAATATCGAACTAAAGCATTAATGACGACAACCGACTCCGCTCTGTTTAAGTATTTTGAAGATAAGAAGCCTCCTTACCGAGTTCTAAAAGGTGGTAAGACGGCTGTGGTTCCCGTTTACAATGCTGATGAACTTTGGGGTATTTTACAAATTCAGTCCTTCAAAAATATTGATAAATTGACTATGGATAAAGTTAGAAACGCCATCAAAGATATCCTTCAGCCTGCATTGGCACAGCCAAAAACGAATTATCTGGCTAACCCCTGTGATAAGATCAATATTTACTTAAATTGTGTCCAAGGCGACGATGGTATAAAAATCGCTTTGGATGTTTTGGATATGAGTAAAAAAACCTGTATGATTTACTGGGAAGCTTTAAATCCTTCTCCTTCTAAAATCGGTGATCTTTTTGATCTTCAGGATACCTTGATTTATGTCAAAGAGATCTTGTCCTTATCCCCCACTCAAAGAAATTTATTTGCACTTTACTTGAACTTGCCCAAAAAACTTCGCGGAGCTCAAGTGGTTTTTACCAGCTCTAGTGCTTTTGCCGATTTAAAAAAATTACTTCATGGCGAGGGTTTATTTCTTGAAGCCTTACAAAAACATCGTGTCGACATTGAAACTCGCTACGACTGCAGCCAAAAAGATCGAATTATTGGAACTATTATAAATTCAATCAAGCCAGAAACAGCGTTTAGCAACCTGATCTAATAGTATTATAAAGGCTACTTTTATTGTCGTTCCTAAGACTGCTTATTATGAAAGATAATTGTATTAAATTGTATCTTGTTTCTTGAACCAACAAGGCTTAAGCTTTTATCATGAGTCCTGAGTTTAGAGATGACCCCTATACATTAGATTTTTTAAAAAAATATATTTCTATCCATCAAATCAAATTTCAAAATCTGGCAGGAGACGCCAGTGCCAGACGATATGTTAGAATTTATAACGCCATCGACAGTTATATTTTAATGATTTTCCCAACCTCTGAGCAAAAAATGGGTTCTAACTTTTTAGAAATCCAAAACGAGTTTTTAAAACATCATGTTTTAGTTCCTGAAATTTTAGGTTTTGACATGAATTTGGGCTATATTCTTTTGCAAGATCTTGGGGATTTAACTCTTGAACGTCGTTTTTATGAAAACCAAGAGTTTACCCAAACTTTGCCTTATTATTTTAAAGCACTGGATGAAATTTTAAAGATCCATCATTTAAAAATTGATAAAACTTCCAAAGCTCCTTTCTTTCACATGGCCTTTGACACCGAAAAGTTGCTTTGGGAGCTCAACTATATGAAAAAAAATCTGCTACAAGATTTTTTTAGCCTAGAGATGACCGACGAGTTTAAAACAAATTTGGATAAAGATTTTATGCAAATCTGTGAGCTTTTAAGTCAGTTGCCCCAAGTTGTCTGTCATCGAGATTATCATTCTAGAAATATTATGCTACATCGTGATCAAACATATATTATTGATTTTCAAGATGCTCGCTTAGGACCTTGCCAATATGATCTGGTAAGTCTGTTAAGGGATTCTTATGTTGATCTCACTTCCGAACAAGAGGACTTACTTTTAAAATACTATTTTGATAAAATACCTGAATCTGTGACCTTAGGATGGGAAACTTTTCTAGCCAATTATAAAGTTCAAATTCTTCAAAGAACCTTAAAAGCCTGTGGAAGTTTTTCAAGTTTTTACAATCAAAAGAAAGATACTCGCTATATTAAACATATCCAGCCCACACTTTTAAAAACTAAAAAAATCCTATTTGAGCTTGATGGGTTTGAAACCATAAAATTACTTTTTAATGAATTTCGAATTGAAGCCATCGAGAGTGTGAAATTATGAAAGCTTTCTTTTTGGCCGCCGGTTTCGGTACTCGACTTAGGCCTTTCACCGAAACTGATGCCAAACCCGCAATTCCTTTTTTAGGATTGCCACAAATTTTATACCCGTATTTTTTTTGCAAAGAGATGGGCGTAAAAGATTTTGTTTACAATACCCATCACAACCCTGAATCTATTCAGAAAGTTTTTACAAGTTTTGAAATCAAAGCTGTTAGTCACCATGAAACTGAAATTCTTAATAGTGCAGGCGGCTTAAGTCACGCACGTGAAAGCTTAATCAACGAAGACAATTTTTTACTTCTGAACGCCGACTCTTTATTTGTTTATAAAGATTTAGATTTATTCCAAACCGAACTGTCTGCCCACATCAAAGAAAATCGACTAGCAACTCTATTCACAATACCTAAGGACGGCTGCGGCGTAGACTTCCCTGGCCTTGTAAGTGATGCCTCGGGTATTCTTCGAACGGCAGGCTTATTAAAAGATATAACTCCTGAACAAAAACAGGAAGGATTATTGGAATTTCAACATTTTATCGGTTGCTATATTTTATCCCATCGAATTTTTGAGTACGTAAAAAATAGACCCGACAATTTAATATACGATATTCTACTTAAAAGATCAGAAGCAGAAAAAAATAGTGTTAAAACTTGTAAATTGCATGATGTCTCTTGGTACGAGTTGGGAACCATTAAAGACTATAAAACCAATCATCTAATTTTATCGAAACGATTAGATGATAACATTGAAAATTCCTTCACACGCACTCACAATTATTTTAAACAACACAATCCAAATCATTACCCCTACAGAAGTAAACTTGAGCAACAGATTCTCCGCTCCCTCTAGGGTGCCAGGTTCCGCGCTCAGGTCACACCGTGTTATTCTAAGGCGCCAGTTTTCATTCTCACGTTACAACGTTTTTTATCATCATATAATGAAAACGAAATCTTTTAATATGAACTTAGATTTTCAAATCTAAATCTAAATCTAAATCTAAATCTAAATCTAAATCTAAATCTAAATCTAAATCTAAATCTAAATCTAAAAATTTAGTTAATATCCAAACAATCCAATAGCAAGTTAATTATCTTAAGAATCTTATTTTTAAAGAAATAAAAAATTATTAAATTATTAAATTATTAAATTATATTTTATATACGTCCGAAATTTGGTCATTTTACATAACAATATACATTTAAAGTATTTTTAACTTTATTTTTCATTTGCACTTTTATAAAAATGCCAAGACCCAGATCTATTCTACAACCGGAATTTCCTTATCATGTTACCGCAAGATGTATAAATAAAGAGTGGTTTAAAATTCCACTTTCCACGGTTTGGGAAATTATGTCGAGCCAACTTCACTATGTCAGTTTCGCTTTTAAAGCAGAAATTTTGGCTTTTGTTTTAATGCCCAATCATTTTCATATGCTAATCCGCACTCCCAATTCGAATCTGGATCTTATTATGGCAAGTTTTATGAAAGAGGTTTCAAGATCCATCAATGAACTCAGCGGAAGAATCAATCAAGCTTATGGTGCAAGACACTTTCGGGGCCTAATTCAATCCGAGCATTATTTTTTGCATGCTTATAAATACGTTTATAGAAATCCGGTTGAAGCTGGTTTGATTATAAATTGCCAGACTTACCCCTACAGCTCTTTATCTTTTTTATTGGGCCATTCAAAAGCACTTTTCCCAGTTAAATATGACTCAGTTTTATTTTCAAATATTGAAGCCACCATAAAATGGTTAAATACAGAACCTAAAGCCGAAGACTGGAAAAAAGTTGGAGATGCTATGGGCCGCTCTAAATTTAGATTAGCCAGACTTAAAGAATCAAATAAAGTTTCTAGACTTGAGTTTGATATGTTTTGAACTTTATTAAGGTGAAAACTAAATGAGGCAATTGTTAATAGTGAGGTTTGTAACAAGGCGCGACCTGAATTCGGAACCTGGCACCTAAGTGGAGCGCGGAACCTGGCACCTAAGTGATGGAGCCGAGAAGGCTGGGGATCTTGGCGCCGGTGACAGAAGGAAGGTCGACGATTTTGTAATTGTTAAGTCGCTGGTGAGCTAGCCATGCAAAAGCGCCGCCTTCAATGGCATCAACGGGCCAATCACAGTACTCCTCGCTAGTAAGAATTTGGCTTTGGTGCATGAGCAGCTGCAAGCGATTTTTTAAATACAAGTTTTTTGCTCCACCACCAGCTAAAATAATAACCTCTGGTTGGTTTTTTAAAAATCTTTGGTACTGATCGGCAATGGACTGAGCCGTGAATTCGGTCAAAGTGGCCATCTGATCCTCTTTAGAAAGTTTGGCCAATGGACCTAGCTGGTTTTTTAAAGCTTTCGCCGAAAAATTTTCGCGGCCACAACTTTTTGGTGGTTTCAATTTAAAATACGCGATCGAATTTAATAGATCTTGCACAATACTTTCGTGAGGTAAGCCCGTTGCGGCTGTGGCCCCATTTTGATCATATTCTTTTTGAAATAAATCTTTCATAAACTGATCGAGTAGCAAGTTAGCTGGACCGGTATCAAAAGCCATAAGCTTTCCTTTTTGCAAACTTGTCACGTTTCCAATACCACCTAAATTTTGAAAGGCCCAAACCCGTTTTTCTTTTTGCATCAGTTGTTTATGAAAAAATGGTGCAAACGGTGCCCCTTGTCCTTTTAAAGCAATATCCATATTTCTAAATTGAGCCACCACAGGAACTTTAAAATCTTTTTTTAAAAAACTAGCTTCACCAATTTGCATTGTGCATTTCTGAGGTTTATGAAACACCGTCTGGCCATGAAGACCTATCCCATCAAAGGTCCATTTTTTTTTTAGTTTTATTTTTTTTAAAGATTCTGAATAAAACTCGCCCAAATCATAGTGCAATTGAGCCACTGACCAAAAATCAAGTTCGTTAGCTGTAGCATGTAATATTTTTGTCTGCATAGGTTTTGGAAAAGCGACAAAGGCCTGGTCCAAAAATTCAAGTTTTTGCTTTTTTTCATTGAATTTACATAATGTATAATCGACACCATCAACGCTGGTGCCACTCATGATCCCTAAAATTTTCATTTTTATGTGTATCCTATAAAAAACATTTTATAAAAGGATAACAACCCTAGGTTTAAAAGACCAGTTAGGAATCTAACTTCTATCCCAATTAACTCAACTTTAATTTACCTTGCTTTGAATTTCTTAACTTTGATTTGATTTAAATTGATATGAATTATTTTATTTCGTTTAACTTTAACTTGCTTATCCTAGAATTAGCTAACTTTATTTTACTTAAACTTAACTTATATTTTATTTCTAGTCAGGCTACTTTTTTTTTAGTATAGTATATTTTAGTTTAGTTCTATTTAAATTCTTTTTTTGTATCTAAATTTTTATATTTCACATGAATGGTTTTAAATAAATTTCCCATCGCGACGCCAATGGAGTCACCATCTTTAGTTAACTTTGACATTCCCACTAATTTATTGGCGTCGGTTTCGCCTTTGTTTAATTTATTTAAAAAACTATCAACCGATGATCCATCTTTACCACCTAAATCCAAAGACGAAGCAAGCCCTCTTCCATCACCCGAACTACCATCTCCAAAACCTGAACCCTTACCGCCGGCTTTATTACGTGCATTTTTGTCATTACCGCTGCCATTGCCGCCGGACCCATTTGCGGCTAAAGCTTTAGCTGTACGAGCTTCGTAGTCTGCAAAATTTCCACCCGTAGCCATCGACTTTAAGTCTTCAATTTTTTTAGGTCCATCGGGAGTATTAATAATCCCGTTTTCAATATCTGCTGAAAACCCTAGGGCTTTTAGTCTATCAATATCCGGTTGGGTTAACCCAAAAAGGGATTCCTTGGCTTTTTCGTAAGCTGCCATGTCGCCACTTTCAATAGCTTCTATTATAGGTTTAAAATAGGTCTGATCGACGGCAGCCACCGACCCAAATTCAGTTCCAAAACCAGGGTTCGACCAATCCGTATCTGTAGATAATAAATCTCTTGATCCCGCAGTCTGAAACATTTGTTTTAAGCTCATGTACATTTGAGCAAAACCTAGCATAGCACGAATACAGGCTGGAAAATTTCTTGATCCACAATGTGCAGCGTTCTGGGAACCATAACTAGCATTAGCGGCAGAGTTCACTCCTTCAGCTATGACTGTTCCATTGGTCATAACAGAAGCCGACTGTATGGCGAAAACTTGGTTGATCAAAAACATAGGTGCCATCACGGCCAAAATTAGCATTCGGGATTTCATAGCAATTACCTCGATTTATTAACCACACCATAAGGGTTTTGGGATTTATTGGCCGCGCACTCGGCTAACTGCTTAGTACATCGGGTATTGGTTCGTAAGTAAACCCGAGTCCAAATATCATCCGAGGCTAAGCCAAATTCTGAACTTGCAATGCCCCGTCCACCAATTTTTTTCTTGGTTAACATATTTAAACCTTTTTTCTTGGCATCAAGCTTTGCAAATTTTTTATTAAAGTCGTCGTCAGACCCTTTCCCCCAGCCTCCAGCACCACTAGAGCTTTCATTGCCTCCGGAAACCATAGTTGAACCTGCTTTTCGAGCAGCCCCTCCACCGGCCCGGTTGCCACTGCCATTACCACTACCACCACCGGAACCACCACCAAAAGCCCCAGCACCAGCACCGCCCCGGGAACCATTGCCACCACCATTAGCAGCTTTATTTTTTAAATCATTCCAAAAATCTTCTCTATCATCTTGAGCCTCAGGTAGATCATCAAGTGAGTCATCTTTTGATATTGTTGCACCTGATTCAAAAGGAATAACGCCACCATCACCGGTTTTATCTAAGGTTTCGGCTATAGTGGTACATTGTGTAGTGTTGGCATACTCGGCTAAACTACAATCTACGTTACTGTCTTCTCCGTCAGGATCTTCATTTAGAACCTGTTCGCAATTTTCGGCTCCAGCTATTGGAGATTGATTGGCCTGCTGTTGCTGCTGGGCTAATTGCATCTGCTCTGTGACTTTGGTTAAACATTTTTCCTCGGTCTCTCGAATTCCATCAATTTGCATTTGGATTTTTTTCAAAGCTAAGTCATCTGGTGCTTGCTCATAGATTTCCTTTAGTTGTTCCACAGATTCCCCACAGACCGTCTGACAGGCTACAGTCGCATTTTGACAGGTTTTATCTTGGCCCCCATTTAATAAGCCACCCGCAATAAGCATGGCTTGGGAAAGCTTACACATTCGAGCCATTTTTTCAGGATCCCCACCAGCCATAAAAGCCGTCGCAATAGAGGGTAAAGTTGTCAGCATCATAGCGACTTGTTTGAATCCTTGGCCTGTAGGCTGTAAACACTCTTGGACCGCAACTGATGACGTGCGCGAGCAATTTTGTTCGGGACTACCGTCCCGTTTCATCATAGCTTCGGCTGATCTTGGCTTGGGAGGATTTTGTTTGACGGCCTCAGCTTGCGTGATGGCTGCCGCTGCATCTACTGGGTCAGCATGAGCGTTCATACTTAAACAAAATATAATTAACAATAAACATGAATTTTTCAGAAAAATATCCATATGATTATTTCGGACTTTAAGCTTGATTTAATAAGTCCCCGCATTTCAGACCATTTCAAATTGAGACATTTCAATAAATTTATCTAAGAAATGAAACACTTTAACTGCACTTTGTTTAATTCAATCCGTTGGAGGATTTAAGATAGCTCCGACAGAGTTTTTACTCATTCGGTGCTGATTAGATTTTAAATACTCTTTAGAGACAAGTTTCACCGAATATCCGGTTCGTCCACCATCGGCCAAACATTCCCCTGGAATATTGGGTTTGCCACCCGCCCCTGTAAAGGGTCTACCACATCGACCAAACCGGTCCTTTACTGTGCCTGAAGCTGGGGTCCTGTAATCCATCACATCAGTCCCACCCACCCAAGAGGTCAGAACATTAGCTAAACCTTCTGCGGTGGCATCCAAAAAATAAAACACTTGTGATGAAAAGTCTTTTCGACTTTGACTATTAAGTTGATTTCTGACGTTGAAAGTCTGCAGTGTTGGAGCGGTTGAATACCCGATATCGCGCCAAATTGGTCTTTGATATTGTAACCCTCTACTAAAAAGGGAATTTGCATCATCAAGAAGCCAATTATCTAATTTACCCTCTAAATAATTTTCGTGAAAATTGGATTCAATGGAATAATAGGTAATATCAAAAAGATCCGGGGCAATAGCGGATAGTTCTTTGGGACGCAACATAGTCCCAGTCGAAAGAGCTTGCCCATCCCCTAATGGAAACAAATTTAAAGTGATATTGATATATTCGTTTATATCAAATCTATTTATTTTAGGATTGCCTCCACCACCAAGTTGGCCTGTTGAAGACTGCGCCAAATAGGATCTATATCCAATGGTATCCCCTGGATATTTAGGAGCATTGGGTAACATGGTTGGATCTAAAGTTCTCGTTGGGACGGCTGCACTGGTTCTGCGATTGGGCCATAAGGGCTCGACTTTATCGCTAGATGATGTACTTGATCCTGCCGGCCAATCCCGTCCAAACCAAGGCCCAATTCGGCCCCCAAAGGGTTTGGCAAAAGCCGCTGCTTGAAGTTTTACATTTGGTAAGGGTGAAAATAAAGCCCCGGAATTTACTTCCGCTTGCACTTCGGCATAGATCATATGCCAGGGATTTTTTTCAAAGCCTAAAATATCTTCTAGGTCGTCACCCTGTGGGCTGGGAAAAAGACTAACAATATCCCTTAAATATTCATCAGGATTTACAAAATTAAATATATTTGCGTCTATTTCAGCCTTGATCGTAGGATTATTTAAATACAAAAGAGGATATTCATAATATACTTGGGGCTGTAACTTATCAACTTGACCAGTGGTAGTTGCATTTGGGAATTGTGCAAAAACAGGAATAATAAAAGTAGCAATTTCTGGCAACCATTGTTCTATAGGTAGACCACCTATCGAGTTTCGAACTTGAACTGAAAAACCACCAGATCTTCGCGAAGATTCAGATAAATTATAGCTAAAAGTTTTCTCGGCCCCTTCAAATACCGAATCCCCGTAAAGATCCTTCATCCCATTAGGTCCTGCTTCAATAGGACGGGTTAAATTTCTTGCTAAAGCTTTGATCATAGCTTTTCGATAGGCCACTTG
Source organism: Bdellovibrionales bacterium (assembly GCA_041740515.1). GTDB lineage: Bacteria > Bdellovibrionota > Bdellovibrionia > Bdellovibrionales > UBA1609 > JAMLIO01. Next base: position 23,704 of record JBGSLV010000047.1, read on the forward strand.
GTTTTTAAAACTAGCCATGATGTTAGCTGTAAACCACCAGTTTACAGCTGAAGCCCGTCCAGCAGCTTGCATAATTCCTACTGCGACTTGTTGAGTTACTGCTCTTAAACTATTGTTTCCACCAAGTCCTGGGTTGACAACATTTAGTATGGGAATCCCAGGAAATGAAGTATTAAATTTATCTTTGCTACACCAATTATCGTTCTCGCCACCCTTATAAGTAAGTATATTTTCATCTGCAACACAGGCTGGATATTTTGTTTTGTCAGCATAAGGGTCAAGAACTTCTTGAAAGTTTAAAGTTCGGGCGTTATCGATACCCGCGGTTCCTAAAACCATATAGCGGTAAGATAATAGTTTGTGGGCTTGTCGGATCTGATAATTAAAGTGGGCGATGGCATTTAACATTTCGGCTTGCCGTTGGGCTACGTAAATGGCGGCAAAATCAGTGGCGTTTTGAATGTTGATTTTATCATGCACCACCATTCCAACATTGATGGTCATGCCGAACATAGTGAACAGAACTAAAAATCCTAATGCTAAAAAAACCGAAATCTGGCCTTTCTGCCCTAGGTTTTTTTTTAAATCTTTAGATGTGTTGACTCTGATAGGGCTCACCTTAAAATTATAAATCGGTTGTTTAGCTCTCTGATATAAGGCTAAAGCACAGTTTATGATTAAACTCTTATATTTTGGGCTCGACCAAAGGATTAATCCTGATGTTTATTAAGAGCGGCCTGTCTTTTTTACGAACATATATTTCCATGGGTCTTCTGATCACTAAACTGATAGCAGCATTTCTAATTTCTCTAATCACCCATGCAACTTTGGCGTCGGTTCCAACTGATATGCCATCATTGGCACCTTCGACCCTAACGCCGACAACAAGTTCTGGTGTTTGTTTTGAAATCATAACAGGATCAGAAAATTTAGGTTATGTGTTTGAAGTCAAAAAATTTTCCAACGAAGTTCATACCAACGCTTCTTTCACTCATATATCGAAGTCTTCAAACCAAGATCCAAAAAATTATTTCTTTATCACCAAATCCGAAAGCGATGAGCATTTCACTCCCTTAAATTCAAGCTATGAAGCTTACACTGATAAAAAATTACTTCATTCCAAACTTAGTGTTTTTGAAGCCCTTGGTGAGACACTTAAAATCACAGTTAAGGATTCCAAATTAAAAAAACCTGTTATCAGTGAACAACCCCAAGGACTTGTTTTAAGCGAGCAAATGTCAGATCTGTTATTTGCTCGGCGAAAGATTACCGACATTCAACTGAAAGAGAAATTAATCTTTCAAACTTTTTCAGAAATTGAAACCAAACCCGTCCAAGTCACAACAGAGCTTCAACCTGAATCCGATCACTTAGTTTTACAACATCAGTTCGAAGGTCAGATTTTTAAAACCGTACATGCCTCCAATGGTCGCTTACTTTCAAGTCATGATTTGACCAAAAACATTAAACTAAAACCTTGCTCTCACGCCGCAGTGACTTCCCATTTAAATTCAGCTCTCAGTCATAAACCATTTCAAGCCTTGTTTTCTTCCGAGGATAGGGAAAAAATAAAAACATGTTGTCAGCATTTTTAAAACGGGCGCTACTTACTTTACCCGTAGCCTTCGGAGTTTTAACTCTCACTTTCTTTATGCTTCATCTTATTCCTGGCGATCCCGTGGATTTGATCTTAGGTGATTTAGCCAATCCCCTAGATAAAATTGAAATGCGAACTAAGCTTGGTTTAGATCAAAAGCTTCATGTGCAATACTTAAATTTTCTACTTCATGCTGTGCAAGGAGAATTTGGGGAATCCCTTTTTTCCAAAAAACCAGTTGGAGAACTTGTTTTAAATCGTATCGGAGCCACTTTTCAGTTGGCAACGGGAGCCATGTTCTTAGCTTTGCTTTTTGGCATTCCTCTTGGTGTGCTTGCCGCTGTCAAACGCTATACTTTTTTTGATCGGGCCCTTGTCAGTTTTAGTCTGATCGGCATGTCATTTCCTGGATTTTTTTTAGGGCCACTTTTGATTTATCTTTTCGCCATAATTTTAGGTTGGTTGCCTGTGGGTGAAAAGGGAGGACTTGAACATCTTATTCTTCCGGCCACAAGTTTAGCTTTACCCTTAGGGGCTGTCCTTTTACGAATGACCAGGGCTTCTATGTTAGATGTGCTTTTTGAAGATTATATTCGGGTGGCCAAAGCTAAGGGTCTAAATTCGTTTAAAGTTTTTTATGTGCATGCGCTAAGAAATGCTTTGATACCCGTAATCACTATTGTGGGGCTACAGTTTGGCGCTGTTTTAACAGGAACGGTCATCACCGAAACCATTTTTGATTGGCCCGGTCTTGGAACTTTACTTTTTGATGCCATCCAAAGACGGGATTATCCTGTCGTTCAAGGGTGTGTTTTGATTGTATCTTTAATTTATGTCACGGTGAATTTTATCACTGATATCGCCTATATCTTAGCTCATCCCAAAATGAGGATGTCATGAAAAAAATGAATTTCTTTTTAGGTCTTGGCGTTACCTTGATACTGTTAAATTTTATTATTGCTCTGCTAACGCCTTTTTTACCGCTGCCATCCTATAAAGATTATAATTTTGAACTACGCTATGAACCGCCAAGTTTAAGTTCCCCATTCGGTCGGGATGAAAACGGAGCCGATGTGATGACTTTGGTCTTTTGGGGTTCAAGAGTTAGCTTAACCGTAGCATTTTGTGTGGTTAGTATCACCACTTGCATTGGTTTAATTATGGGTTCGTTGGCTGGATATTTTGGCGGTCGATTTGATTTTTTTACGATGCGTTTTATCGATATGATTTACGCCTTTCCGGGATTTTTATTAGCCTTAGCTTTAGTGGCCGCCTTAGGACCTTCCGTTAGAAATTTAATTTTAGCGATGTCCATAACAGGATGGGCTGGTGTAGCACGTTTGGTTCGAGGCGAAATCTTACACTTAAAAGAAAAAGAATATATTCAATCCGCGCAAGCTGTTGGTAATTCTGCTTTTAGAATCATCACCATTCATATTTGGCCCAATTTAATTGGGGTCATGACGGTGCAGTGCACTTTTGCGATGGCAGGAACTTTAATTGTAGAATCAGGTCTTAGTTTTTTAGGCCTTGGAGCCCCACCCACAACTCCGACTTGGGGGATGTTACTAAACTCTGGTCGATATTATTTAGTGGAAGCCCCACATATTAGTATTTTTCCAGGTCTAGCGATTTTGCTTTTGGTGCTTGGCTTTAATTTGTTGGGTGACGGACTTCGGGAAATTCTAGATCCTAAAAGTAGAAACTTAAAATAAGGATTTCATCTATGACACTTAAATCTCAATTGGGACAAATGTTTTTTATAGGAATCAGTGGTCATTCTCTAACGTCAGAAGAGTCTGACTTCATTATGGAAAACGACATTGGTGGTTTGATTTTATTTTCAAGAAATGTCAAAGATCCTGAACAGATTTCGCGCTTAACAACACAGATACAGGATCTAGCCAAACACACAGACTCAAAATTACCTTTTGTCATTAGTATCGATATGGAAGGCGGCCGAGTTCACCGTTTAAAATCCCCATTTACAATTTGGCCAGCCATGAAGCACTTAGGTGTTAGTGGCTCGCCCCAATTGGCTTTCGAAGTGGGTAAAGCTTTAGCCAGCGAACTAGCGGCTGTAGGGATTAATTTAGATTATACGCCATGTTTGGATGTTTTACTTAATCCCAAGAATGAAATTATCGGCGATAGATCCTTTGGCGACACCCCTGACCATGTCGCCAAAATGGCCTCCGGCCTTATTCGTGGTTTTAAAAAAGTCGGAGTCATGACTTGCGTTAAACATTTTCCCGGCCACGGTTACACCTCAATCGACAGTCACGAAGACTTACCTATAGATGATCGATCTTGGGATCAACTTTTGGCCACCGAAGCCAGCGCATATAAAAATGTTTTTAAATCCAAAGTTGAATTTTTAATGACGGGACATTTAATGTTTAAAAATATTGATCCCGAGTATCCCGTCACACTGTCCAAAAAATTTTTACAACACTATCTGAGAAATGAATTAGGTTTTAAAAATCTAATTATGACCGATGATCTAGATATGAAAGCTTTAAGTAAATCAAAGTCACCGGCTGATCTTACCTTTATGGCTTATGAAGCCGGTGCAGATCTGTTTTTATTTTGTAATGAACCTAAATCCCATACCGAAGCCCTGCTATCCATGCAAGATCGCATGGGGCAACTAGACCCTGACCGCATAGACCATTCCATGCAGAAAATTTTAAGCATGAAAGAATTAATGATGGCCAACTGGAATCCACCAGACCCCTCTGTCATTGGTTGCGACGAGCACCAAGAATTAGCCGAAAGTTTACTTAAATATAAATAAGGTCCTTCAAAAGACCAGAATATTTTAAACTTTAAAGTACCAAATGACGGCTTTACTGTTATAGCTTTAGGATGATTTTTAGGAGCCCATCATGAAAACATATTCTGCTTATATTGGTATAGTTTTAACTATTTTTATTACTAATTTTTCTTTCTTGCTTTTACCCCACATGGCTTTTGCCCAGTGTTTGAACGGTCAGGCCTTTACTTGCTTTGATCAACAAGATGCCGACAAAGTTTTTAAAGATTTAACATCGGCTTTTGCGCCTACTACTGTTTCTGGCGCTAGTTCACTAGGTAAAATCTTTGGAGCTGAAGTTGGTTTAGTTGTATCGGCTTCACGCGCGCCCAATACCCAAGAGGTTCTTGAAAGCTACGGCTCGGACTTTGAAATCCCTGGCATTCCTATGGCTGGTATCAGCGGAATATTTACACTTCCCTACGGTATTGGCATTGAAGGCACATTCATTCCTCAAATCGATATTGGTGAAGAAGGAAGTTTTGAAAGTTTAAATTTAGGGGCTCGTTGGACTATCACCGACCTATTTCCTTTAGGACTATTTAAAATCACAGTAAGGTCCTCATTAATCAATTCTAATGCAACATTTAATTATGAAGAAGACACCGGCGGTCTACCACTGGGCACGGTCAATGAAACCGCTGAATTTGATATTAAAGTTTTTGAAATTGGGGCTGTTGTTGGTCTAAATTTTAGAATCATTGAACCTTATATTGGTGCTTCTGACCTACAATCCAGCGGCAGTATTGTCGCTTCAGGAACATCGTCCACCGCCGGAGCTTTACCCGATGTGAACGAGTCTGCCGAAGCTTCTGGCGTCAGAGCCTACGCCGGCGTATTATTTAAACTGCCACTGTTACGAATTGGTGCTGAAGTTGCTACTTTTGATGGGATCGAAAGAGGCTCCGTTAAACTAGCTATCAAATTTTAAATAATTTTTAAAAAAAAGAACAAACTGACTTTATTTAATTTAAAGGACTTGTTTTAAAAGCAATGGTCTTTTGTTTTAGGCTTAATGCTATTATTAAGCCTAAATATTTATTTTCGCTTATAAAGCAATACCGTCTTCTCTATCTGAACTATCTGATCTATTTTCATTTAATTCAAAGTTGACGGGTTCAACTTCAATAGTTTCATCTTCACATATTAAACGATCTGGCCCATTGTTATAAAGAGCTGTTGTGCCATCAGGAAGGATTTTATTTAGGACTAAATTATTGTTAAAACTTATTGTGCTAAGTGAATAAAGAGATACGGGAAGGTCAGTGTGCTCTTCACCCAAATTAAAATTAAGATTATCGCACACCAGATAATATAAATTTTCAGAATTTTTAGATTTTAAGATAAATTCGGCTTTGTCCCCCATTAATTCAGATTTTTCAGGATCCATTGTTGGTTGACCCAATGTTATATCCTTTTCTATAACACTAAAATCGTAAGGGAGTTCCGTTTCTAAAACTACAGGTTTACTACCTGTTAATCGACTAATACTGCAGTCTCTACCAATATCTGTTTTTTTAATACTTTTAGCAAATGTATCATAAAAAACTTCATTTCCTAAAATTTTTGGACGTAATGAGGTGTCAATTTCTGGTAACAGCGGCAATTCAATTTTTGGCCTATTCATCCAAGATTTATCAATAAACATTTTATTGCTTGATTCAGGCATAGTGAATGGCTGACCCATGAAGATTGACATAAAAAAATTACTAGATAGAGCTCCAGGATTTGGCAGAATTTTATCTTCGCCCTTGTTTATTAATCTAAGTGTATCACCTTCAAGTAATCTGTGGTGTCTTTCATTTTCTGGATTATTTCGACATACCTTTTGCTTATAAGTATTGCTTGTGTCTTCGGCAAAAGATCTAAAAGTGGGCTGGATGATAAGCATTAAGCCTAAACTTAAACTTAAAAAATTGTTGTTCATTGTATACTCCCTTATAAATCTCTCTTAATTCAGAAAGAGTTTAGATTAGAAATTTATCATTAAAATTTTTTTCTTTACGAAATGTATCTGCATCCTTTGTGCCAAAATTAATTTATAACTCTCATTTGCTTATGATTTAATACGGAGGTGATACAAGTTAAATTGGAAAATATACGGCTATTCCTTTGCTTTTCTAAATAATAAAGGTGGATAGATAGCTAGCGTCTGTCTAACAGTTTTACAAAAAATTAATTGGTTATTTTTCTACACCTTCATGACATCGTCGGGTCTAGTTGACCTAGTCTAGGATAAAATAATTATCTCATTAAACTAATTGTAAAAATATTCATGAAAAACCTGAAGTTAAAGGTAATACTTTTCAAAAAACCCTTCTTTAATACTGGTTACTTTGAACGTTCAAGTTTTATCCGCGATGACTAAACATAAAAAGTCCCATTCGTTTTTTTACTTATGTTAACGTCATTAAATAAATCAGTTGATTAGTTTCTCAATTGGTATGTTTTCCTGAAAAATATCAAAAAATGAATTTATTTCGTTAATAAAACGTTTTTTAGATGTGATATGGGAACTTTGTTAGCCAAAATATTTTCGCCTTCTTGATGACAGATAAGTAAAGTAGGAATTTTATTTTTAAAAATTTTTTTAACTTCTGGAAAATCTGAATGATCCTTAGATTTAAATGGACTTACTTTTGATTCAATAAATACAAACTCATTTGGATTCATCTGTAACAAAAAATCGATTTCTTCGCCATCTCTCGAACGCCAGTGATAGATACTCCAACCCTTTTGATAGTTTATTTCCATTTTATATATTTCCGAAAAAACAAGGTTTTCAAAAAGATGACCCTGTTGAGGGGAGGTCAAAATTGGATGTGCGGATGTCCAACCTTGTAAACGACATGCAAGGCCAGTATCGATGAAGTAAATTTTCGGTGATTTTATTAACCGTTTAGTTAGATTCGTAGCGTAAGGTGGAACAAGGAAGATAATATGCATTTTAGCTAAAATCGAAAGCCATTCTTTAGCTGTTTTAGCGTCTACCCCTGTTTCATTAGCCAATCCAGAAATATCTAGTATCTCACCAACTCTTCCCGCTAACAATTTTATAAATTTAAGAAACTCTAGACTCTTATGAATGCCAGCAGCTAGGACAACATCTTTTTCAATATAACTATTGATATAGTCATCTAAAAACTTTTTGGGGTCTTTATTTGGATCTGCATAAAGTTCAGGCCAGCCACCATTAAAAAGAATATCTTGAATGCTTAGCTTTTTAGACGATGATGACAATATTTCCGAGACGCTAAGAGTGTTCATATCAAAAAAACTAGCTCTTCCCGTTAAACTCTCTTTGATGTTTTTATCCATTAGGATTTGATTCGATCCTGAAAGTCGTAAAATAGTTTGATTTTTCTTTTTGCTATCCCTCTTGTACAAGTCCGCTTTACGTTTCAAAGATGGAAAAAGGTTAGGAGCGTATTGGGCCTCATCAATGAATAGTTTTTCATCTTTAAACTGCTTTAAAAACAGTTCTGGATCGTTTTGAGCTAGCTCCCTGAGTGACGGATCATCTAAGGAAAGCTCTCTAAAATTTGGATCTAATTTTAAGATCAGACTTGATTTACCGCATTGTCTAGGTCCGCGTACTACTTGAATAAGGTCTTGATTGGCGCTAATAATATTGGAAATATCTCTTTCAATCCACATATTTGGCAATTATGGAGTCGTATTCCATAATTGTCAAATATGTTGGTTGATCCTAATTAAACGATAATATCTTTAAACCCTTTCTTAATTTTTTTTGCTTAGCTCAAATACAAAATTTTATCTACAGATAACCTGGCACTTATGTCTCTATTTTCTGCCTAATCTTGTTATTTAATATCGCAGCAACTTATGAAAATTAGAAATTAGAAATTAGAAATTAGAAATTAGAAATTAGAAATTAGAAATTAGAAATTAGAAATTAGAAATTAGAAATTAGAAATTAGAAATTAGAAATTAGAAATTAGAAAACTGATATGGCAGCTTAAATTGCAGTGCAACTTTTTTTTGAAAATAAAATACAAAAATTATATTTTTGGCTTCAGCTTCTATTTAGTATCGTCGCCAAAAAGTTTATCTCGGCTCACGGTATTGCCTTGGTTACGACTTTTGGCCTTACGAACTTTACCTTGATTGGTTTTTTTGTTTCTACGAATTGCTTTGGTTTTTTTTGTCGGTGAAGCCATGAAATCCTCAAGGTTTATGATTTTTAATTTATCTTGTTAGCTACCAAACAGGCACTCGTATGTCAACGCTATGCAAGAGGTCGTTATATGAGGTCTCGCGGTTTAAAGAGTAACTTATTGTAAACTTAGGTCCAATCAGTACAAAGCCCAGGGCTAAAATTTTAGAATCTATGCTTTGATCATCAGCATATCCAAATTGCAGAACAAAGCTTTCGGTAATAAAGTTCATAACACCTAAGCGAAATACATTTTGTGTTTCATCCATTGGGTCTCGCGTCCGCCAAAAGTCCCCTCGAAGCTTTACCGTGGAACTGGCCTTAAATTCCAATCCAAGACCGAGGCTACGGCGTAAATAGCCTGAAATCTGCTCGTCTCTTCGATCCATAAGGTGCAAGGCTGACACTCCCAATGATAATCGGTCTAGAATTTTCCATAAAAAACCGGCTCCGAAATCAAAAACACTTTCACTGACATTTAAGCTATCAGACTTCAAAATGGAATAGTTTACAGAGAGCCCCAAGGACATGTTGGAACTTAAAGGTTGAGCCAACCCAAGTTGAAAAAATTGATCCTTAAAACTATCCAGATCTAAGTTACTATAATAAAGAATGGAAGCCACCGGAAAGCCCCCTGATGGCATATAGTCCGACCTTTTTGTATCCCATGCGCCATTCACACTGTCTAAAACTGACAGTGAAAATCCAGACACCTCTTGGTCTTGGGATCTACCCTTGGCATACCCTGTTGCAAAAACTAAATCCGAATTGGTAGCCAAAATTGCTGGATTTATAAGTCCAAAGTCTTCCATCCCCAATTTTGAAGTTGCAGCTATACCACTACCTGCCAAGGCTTTGTAACGGGAGGAATTTAAATAGGAATCAAAGGCCCATGTCGAATTCATCATGGCAAAGAAGCAACTAAGGAGCAGTAGTATTTTTTTTGAGGTCACTTTAAAAATCATTGGAAAACTTTAACAGCAATAAGCTAATTATGAGCAGCTTTGACATCAAAGTGAAATTTAAAAAAAAATTAGTTGGTTTTATAACAAATTGTAACAGCATGAGGACAAATGAAAAAGGTGCCTGGCCCACAAAGCCCATTATAAGTAATGAGTGGATTTGCTGTGCTTAAATATTCATTGCGGTAGTAAGCTATTTTAATATTAGGATTACTGTCTGGATTTAGTTCATTTAAATCATAACAAAAATCATTACTTTTTGGAACTATACAGCCAGGTTTTGGCACATTAGCAACACAACCTTGCGGCTGAGGACCTGTGCCCCCAGGACATGGTAAGTTGACATACCAATCTTCGATCGGAAGTATGTTTCGAATTCGCGCCCATCGCTGTTGCTCTGTGATTGAAGTGGGAACGCTATCTGGACGGGTGTCACAAACTTGCTGATACTGTGTAGCCGTTTGTGTAGGGTCAGCAATGTTATCTAATTTAAACAATTTTCTAGTTGCATCTTCGGGTCGAACAATAATAAATCTTTCACTGCAGTCCCAATTTTCATTTTCAAAACCGCTATTCTCTAAATTGACCACACCACCAACAGTCATGACTCGGGGAGGAGTAGTTGTAACTAAAGGATCTAACTGTTGGAAGTTAAGGGTATAACCCAAACCAAAAACCGAAGTTCTGGATCTTGAATCCCCACTCAAAGTGTCATACGGGGAGCGCACAAAAAGATAAGGACGATCTTGGGGCTGAACACCTATGGGTTCCGCAAAATTTAAAGCCAAGTAATGACTATTTCTTAAAATATTACGAACAAAATCTTCGGTGGCTAAATTGTTAGATATTCGAAGCACACCATCAAATGATTTAGTGAATAAACCGGGTAAGCCCGCCGCATAATTTAAATAACTATCTGGACCTAAAGCCAATAACTGTTTAGCCACTCTTTCATTGCTAAGTAACAGCCCTTGAGCCTCTTGAAACATCATTTTAGCCAACGGAATCTCCCCAGTTTGACCCTGAGGATCCACATAATTTTGCAGATCACCTCGTGGACGAATGCTCATAACAACGCCCGCTTGATCATTTCTAGTACTTGTAGCTAAGGATCTAACTTTGGCATCGGCATTAAAACCATCAATGGAAGCTGTGAAATTGGATCTTATGCCCACACCCGATCCAGGAAAATAACCACCGGCTTTTAAAGTATAACTTCTTGCATCTTGGCTTGCTCCAAGCCCAGAGCAGGACATATAGGACATCTGGTCAATTTTAAGATTAAAGGCAAAGGGTAAATCTTCAAAGATATTACGCTCAACATCCGTCAAAGTTATCACATTGGTATTGTCCAAATCGGAACAGTTTTGATAACTTAAAAGCATGCATAGCCCAATAAAAGCACTAATGATTGCTTTTATTCTATGATTGAACTTAAATCCAAAAATCATATGAAATTATCGGCACTTCAATCGATTCATTAGAGTTAAAGTGTTGGCAAAATTATGCAATATTTATGAAAATCAACCTTTTGTCCTAAATGCAGCTAAAATGCAGAGGATCGCTTGCTAGAAAATCTCAAAATGGAACACTCTAAGGCTGAACTTAAATACTATGAAATCAGCATAAATGCGCCACTAAACAAAACTTTTACCTATCACTCGGAAATAATTTTGCAAGAAGGAGCTTTGATCCAAGCTCCTTTTTCTGGTCGAAAACTTAATGGTGTGGTCTTAAAAGAAACCGCAAAGCCTGAAGAATTTAAAACAAAATCTATGGATAATTTTGATCCTTTTGAAAGTCACTTGAATCCTAAAAATTTAAAATGGGCCAAATGGCTCAGTGAGTACTACTGCCATCCCTTAGGACAAGTTTTAAATTTATTTTTTCCCCCATTAAAATACAAAGAAAAAAAACCAAAACATAAAGAACAAAAACTGCAGCCTGACTTAACGCTTTCCCTGGAGCAAACCCAAGTTTTTCAGTCTATATATAACGACCTTGAGCATTTTAAAATTCACTTAATTCATGGTGTAACTGGATCAGGTAAAACTGAAATTTATTTACAACTTATCAAAAATGTCATCGCCCAGGGCAAACAAGCTTTGGTTCTTGTTCCAGAGATTTCATTGACTCCGCAACTTGAAGATCGATTTAAGAAAAGGTTTGGTGAAGACAAAATTGCGGTTATACATTCCCAAGTCAGCCCTCGAAAGCGGACAGAGTCTTGGTATGATATTTCTTTACAAAAAAAACCTATTTTAATCGGTGCGCGCTCAGCCTTGTTTAGCAATTTTCAAAACCTTGGCATCGTGGTGCTGGACGAAGAGCACGACTCTAGTTTTAAACAGGATGAAAAATTTAAATATCATGGCCGTGACTCTGCAACTGTTCTGGCCCAAATCTGGAACTGTCCTATTGTTCTTGGGTCAGCAACTCCATCTTTAGAAACTTGGACCAGAGCAAAAATTCAAAAAAAATTTTCCTTCCATGAATTGAAAAGTCGCGTCTTCGATCAGAATCCTCCGGATGTTCAAATTTTAAATTTGAAAGACGCGAAGCCATATAAAGACCAGCCCTTTTGGTACACCGAGGATTTACATAAAAAAATTAAAGAGCATTTAGATAAAAACCAACAAGTGGCTTTATTTTTAAACCGCAGAGGCATGGCCCAAACTATTCAATGTATTGATTGCGCTCATCAGATCAAATGTCCAAATTGTGACATCACACTTACTTTGCATTACCACACGGACTGCGTTTGTCATTATTGCGGTTATCATGAAAAGCTTAAGGCAAAATGTCCCGATTGCAACTCTGAGAAGCTAGTCACTTTAGGTCTTGGTACAGAAAAAGTTGAAGAAGTGGTGCAATTTAATTTCCCCGACAAAACTATTGTAAGAGCTGATCGAGACACCATCGACAATCGTGCCGAAATGCAAGAGTTCATAGATATGGTTGAAAGCGAACGCGCCCAAATATTAATTGGAACACAAATGATCGCTAAGGGTTTAGATTTTCCTAAATTATCTTTTGTTGGAATCCTGCTTGCTGACGTGGGTTTAAACATTCCAGATTTCAGATCCAATGAACGAGTTTTTCAGCTGTTAGCCCAAGTCAGCGGCCGCGCTGGTCGGCGCAAAGATCTAAAAGGTGAAGTGTTAATTCAAACCTACAACCCTGGCCACCCCGTTTTTAAACACGCTTTGAGTCATGACTATAGCGCCTTTGCGGATGAAGAGCTTGAAGAACGAAAAGTCTTTGGTTATCCGCCCTTTTCTCGTTTAGCTAGTTTACGAGTGCAATCTCCTGATAAATCCCATGTTGATTTTGCATGCCAGTGGGTTATGCAGAAAGCTCAGCAACTTAAAAACAATGTCACTGAGTATCAAGACTTAGAGATCCTTGGTCCTATGCCCGCACCCATTCAAAAAATTAAAAATCAATTCAGAAATTTATTTCTTTTTAAAACCACAAATCCACATATGATTCAAAAATTTTATACTCAAATAACTCATAGTCTTGATGGTTTACCGCCCAAAACCAAGATATCTTTAGACGTTGACCCGATTAATATGCTTTAATAAAAATTCTTACGGCATTAAGAAATAAGAAATAAGAAATAAGAAATAAGAAATAAGAAATAAGAAATAAGAAATAAGAAATAAGAAATAAGAAATAAGAAATAAGAAATAAGAAATAAGAAATAAGAAATAAGAAATAAGAAATAATATTTTTTAAATCAACTTAAGCAAGGACTTTTAACAAATGGCTAAAATAAAAAAATCCTATGACGCTTTAATTTTTGGGGGTGGATTATCAGGTTTACTCGCCGCCAAAGTTTTAGCCAAAAAAAACAAAAGTTTTCTTATTGTGGAGCCCTCGGAACGCCTTGGTGGTCGGTTAACGGGCTGGTCAGTTGATGATACATTACTGCCCTCAAACTTAAATTTGTACACTCATTCCGAAGCAAATCTTGCACACTTCACTTGGCTTGAAGACACTTTATCGCAAGAAATTTTAGATGGCATTTTTCAAACTTCAGCTCTTCATTTCCAAGATGGCGATTTCAAAAGCTTTAACGGTTTTGGTGAACGCTCCCCAGAGGCTTTAAATCAGCTCAATAAATTTTGTTTTGAACATGAAAAAATCAAAGTGAAATCTTATCCTCAAAATTGGATTTCACAATTAGTTTCAGATTTAAACGACGACGATTATTCTTTACACTCTGAGATTACCAAAATTAATTTTGCCGACACCGAATCAGAAGTTCGTGCTATCTCTGCAGAGATAAATGGTAAAACAACAGTAGAGTTCAAATATTTAATTTGGGCGGTTGCACCACAAAAGATGTTAGACACAATTTCAGGCGAAATCATAGGCGCTACTGAGGCCAAAAAGCTTAAGCGCCAAACCGGCGTTTTTGACGCTGTTATTTTAAATTTAGCTCATAAAGATTTTGCTTTTGAAACCAAATTGCTTGATTCCGTTCACTGCCTATATGGTTCGCAGCAAGAGTTTGAACCCATCATAGGCACCGTATCAAAAGATCATTCCTGTTGGATGACTTTGATGGATACCGAAAAAACTTTGGACCATGAATTCGTAAGTAAAGCGATCAAAAATATGAAAAAACAAATTAAGCGTGCTTTTCCTGAACTTTTAGACACGACCGACATTAAAGAAAAAATTATTGTGAGTGAAAGCTCTTATGGCCAGTTAACTTTAAAAGAAACCGATTCGGGATTTTTAAAGTCCATACCTAATCTTTTTTGCACTTCTAGCCTATGTTCACCTTTGGATTACGGCTTGATTGGGACCCTTGATCGAGCTCAAACCCTTGAGGATTCGATCTAATCTCGAAAAAGCCTTGTTGCTTAAGAGTTAAGTCTTTGGTACAAAAATCTTCTAAATTTAAATACGCACCTTTAGAAACCTGGTGAAAATTAAAACCCAAGTTTTAGTTTTGTTCATTTTCTAAAGGGAGGCCAACCAGGAGAGATAATGGAAACACAAGCAACCACACCCAGTGTGAATTTGAAAAATATGTTAGACGCAGGAGTTCACTTCGGTCACCAGACCCAAAGATGGAATCCAAAAATGAAACCTTATGTATTTACCGCACGAGGTGGAATACATATCATAGACTTACAAAAATCCCTTGAAATGGCTAAAAAAGCAGCAAAAGCTGTAGAAAGTATTGCCGCACAAGGTGGCAAAATGATTTTTGTCGGTACCAAAAAACAAGCCATGGAACCTATCAAAGAAGCCGCTACACGTGCAGGTCAATTTTATGTGACTAAACGTTGGTTGGGCGGAATGCTTACAAATTTTCAGACCATCAAAAACAGTATTGATCGCATGCGCAAGATTGAAAAACTTAAAGAAACTGGCGATATCACTTATTTTTCGAAAAAAGAGCAATCTAAAATTGAAAAAGAATATATCCGTTTAGTGGATTACTTAGAAGGTATCCGCGAAATGAAAGAAGCTCCTGTCTGTATGTTTGTCATCGATATTAACAAAGAACATATTGCTGTTGCTGAAGCAAAAACCTTAGGCATTCCTGTAGTCGCCATTGCAGACACCAATACAGATCCTGAAACTATTGATTATCCGATCCCAGGAAATGATGATGCTATACGCTCGATCAAGTTATTTTGCGATATGATCAGTGATTCTTTTATGGCGGGTGCAGCTCGTTGGGAAGACAAACTTCGTGAAATTAGATCTAAAGAAGACGTTCAAGCTGTTGAAGTTAAACCTAAAGTTAAAGAGCAACCAGCTTCTAAACCTGTTTCAAGCGGTCCTGCTGTTGTTATGGTTAGTAAACGTAAATTGGTTGCAGCAGGAACTGCTGAAGAAGTTGAAATAGCTGATGAAGTTGAACGTGGTGAAACGACTGAATTCAACAAACCTGTTGAAGAAGAAACTGAATCTTAAAAAAACATCTTTGGTCCATTTTTGCTAACAACTTTGGACCAAATAATCTGCCCATAATCTTTAGTAAATTAATTCAAATAAATAATTTTTTACAATTTAAGCGAGGAAATCATGGTAAGTGCATCTGAAATCAAAAACTTAAGAGAAATGACAGGCGCCGGTATGTTGGATTGCAAAAAAGCTTTAGAAGAAAGCTCTGGCAATCAAGAAGAGGCTGTTGAATGGCTTAGAAAAAAGGGCTTATCCAAAGCTGCTAAAAAGTCAGACCGATCAGCTACCGAGGGATTAGTCCAGTCTTACATTCATGGTGAAGGACGCATTGGGGTACTTATTGAAGTTAACTCAGAGACTGATTTCGTCGCACGTAATGCCGAGTTTAAAACCTTTGTAAATGATTTATGTATGCATATTGCGGCGACAAATCCAAAGTTTGTTAGTCAAAATGAAATCCCACCAGAAGTGATTGAAAAAGAAAAAAATGTTTTAAAAGGTAAAGCCATTGAAGAAGGTAAAAAGCCTGAGTTCCTTGAAAAGATCCTTGAAGGACAAATCAAGAAATGGGCCGCTGAAATTTGTTTATTAGACCAACAGTATGTAAAAAACCCAGATATCAGTGTTTCTGAATATTTAGCCAACACTATTGCCAAAATAGGTGAAAACCTTGTTGTAAGAAGATTCACAAGATTTGAACTAGGCGAAGGTCTAGAGAAAAAAGTAAACAACTTCGCTGAAGAGGTTGCTGCAGCATCTAACTTAAATTCATAAGGAAACATCTACATGGCGGCCAATCCAGTCTATCAAAGAATATTGCTTAAACTGTCTGGTGAGGCTCTAGCTGGCGACCAAAAATATGGGATCAATACCGACATTTTAGGAAGCATTGCCAGTGATGTTGTTGCCATTCAACAAATGGGCGTACAAGTTGGTATTGTTATTGGTGGTGGTAATATTTTTAGAGGTGTTGCTGCTTCAGCGAAAGGCATGGACCGGGCTAGTTCAGACTATATGGGCATGCTCGCAACTTGCATCAATTCACTAGCTCTACAAGATGCTTTAGAAAAATTAGGTGCAGACACTCGTGTTCAGTCAGCGATTCAAATGGATGAAATTGCGGAAAGCTACATTCGACGACGAGCTATCAGGCATTTAGAAAAAAACCGCATCGTCATTTTCTCGGCGGGTACAGGCAATCCCTACTTTACAACGGATACTGCCGCTTCATTACGAGCTATGGAGATTGGGGCTGAAGTTATTTTAAAAGCGACCAAGGTTGATGGCATTTATGATAAAGATCCAGTGCTTCATGCGGATGCTAAAATGTACACTCACATTTCTTACATTGATGTTCTTAACCAAAAACTTCAGGTCATGGACGCTACCGCGATCAGCTTGTCGATGGATAATAATTTACCTATTATAACTTTCAATCTTCACAAAAAAGGCAATATTGCTAAGGTCGTATGTGGAGAAAAGATTGGTACACTCATTCATTAATTTATATCATACTTAGATCACACTGATTCTAAGTATTAAGTTTTGGAGATTGTTAATGCAAGATTCCCTAAAAAAAGACACCGAAAAGTCTATGCAAAAAGCTATTGATGCTTTTATTGAAGATTTAAAAAAGATTCGCACTGGTCGTGCCAACGTGAGCATGCTGGACAGTATTATGGTCAATTACTATGGCAACCCAAGTCCGCTGAATCAAGTTGCAAGTGTCTCTACTCCTGATGCGAAATCTTTTGTTATTTCTCCTTGGGAAGTCTCAATTTTGAAAGAGATTGAATCGGCTATCATTAAAGGAAATTTAGGTATGACTCCACAAAATGACGGTAAAGTGATCCGTCTTAAAGTGCCTGAATTGACTGAAGATCGACGTAAAGATTTAGCCAAAAATGTAAAAAAAATTGCTGAGGATGCCAGAGTCGCCATCCGTATGGCTCGAAAAGATGCTAATGATATTCTTAAAAAAGCCTTAAAAGATAAAGAGATCAGTGAGGATGATCAAAAAAAATCTTCCGATGACATTCAAAAAGTTACCGACAATTTTATAAAAAAAGTCGATGAAATTACAGCTCAAAAAGAAAGTGATATTTTAAAAGTCTAATCCTAGGGCTATTTTATGATTGCTGCATTACCTCTTAATCATCTAGCCATTATTATGGATGGCAATGGCAGATGGGCTGAAAAAAAAGGCCTATCAAGACTTGAGGGACATCTCCAAGGTTCAAAAACCGCAGAAATGATTATTGAGCAATGTTTAAAGTACCAAATTTCCTATTTAACCCTGTTCGCTTTCAGCACTGAAAATTGGGGAAGACCTGTAAAAGAAGTGAATTTTTTAATGGAACTTCTTGAAGAGCATTTAATTTCAAAAGCTGAGAAATTTATTGCTGAAAATATTCGACTTGAAACTATTGGAGACCTGTCAAAATTACCAATGTCTCTGCAAGCTAAACTCAATGAGATCAAACTTAAAACTAAAGCTAATTCAAAACTAACGGTTATCTTTGCCCTAAACTATGGGGGAAGAGACGAAATCAAAAATGCCGCTTTGAAGCTTGCTGCTGATATCGAACAGAACCGAGTTTCAAAGTTCAACTTTACCAGCGAAGATTTTAATAAATACTTAGAAACTTCTGAATGGCCCGACCCTGACTTAATTATTCGAACAAGTGGTGAACAAAGAATTTCAAATTTTTTACTCTGGCAAGCAGCTTATAGCGAATTTTATTTCACTGATCGATTATGGCCTGATTTTAATGCTCAAGATTTTTATGTTGCCCTTAAAAATTACTATGATCGTCATCGAAAATTCGGTTGCATCGAAGAGAGCAAACCAGTTTTAGAAAAAAACTCTAACCCTGAAGGCTTTACGAATATTCATGACATCAGAAAAAAACAAACCCAAATTTAATAATTTTACAGTTAGATTTTTAAGTGCATTGGTAGCACTCCTAATATTAGCTTCCACATTATTCTTTTTTAAATCCCTTGGAGCCATTTTCTTAATTTTAATTTTAAGCGCCATTGTTTGTATCGAACTTTGTATGCTCTTTTTTAGCTCTGAGATTTATTTTAAATACTGCGTCCCCCTTTTAATTACTTTAAGTCTGGGCCTGATGCTTAACTACCCTAACAGTTCGCTAAGTTTATTACCTGCATTTTTAGGTTTGATTTTACTGCCATGGTTATACAGAAATAATCCGATCTCGGAGTCTTATGATCGCATGGTTTTGTATTTGGTTGCCGTATTTTATTGTTTATACTTACCTTTTCAAATTCATTTAATTTTTAATTTGGATCCAAAATTTTTATATTTCGGATTTTTTGCTCTATTGGTTTTTGGTATTGACACATTAGCCTATTTCTGTGGAAAAGCTTTTGGGAAACGATTTTTCAAAGGACGTTTTCAAGCTCAAATCAGTCCTTCGAAAACTTTTGAAGGCTTTTTAGGATCTTTACTATGGCCTTTGGTTTTGATCCTAAGTTGCCATTATTTATCTATATTTTCCTTTAGCTGGCTAAGTATATTGCTACTTTACTTAACCGCTTTTGCAGCTATAAGTGGAGATTTAATAGCCTCGCTGATTAAAAGAAAATCCTTAAAAAAAGATTCTGGCCAATTGTTTTTAGGTCATGGTGGGTTTTTTGACAGATTGGACAGCTTACTTTTGAGCGCACCTTTATTTTTGATGTCCGTGCCTTATTTTCAAATAGTTTAGCCTAAAGACTATCTACCTCTAAGTTGTTGCCTGTGTTATCGTTTTCACATGACATTTATATATGAGCAGTTACAAAATTTTGGTCCTTTCTTTTTACTACTTGGTTTATTAATATTTATTCACGAACTGGGTCATTTTGCAGTCGCACGTTTTTTTGGCGTTCGTGTCGAAATTTTTTCCATTGGCTTTGGTAAAACTATTTTTAAGTTCAAACGAGGCGACACAGAATATCGCTTATCAATTATTCCGCTGGGTGGTTTTGTTAAGATGTTTGGAGACAATCCTACAGCCGTAGTTCCCCTAGAAGAACAGCCTTATTCTTTTATTCATAAACCAGTCCTACCTAGGATTGCAATTGTAGTTGCAGGTCCTATTATGAATTTAATCTTGGCTCTGTTTGTGTTTTTAGGTATTGGCCTTTATGGTGAACCTCAGACTGAAGCCCAATTAGGAGATATCCCAGAGACTACAGTTGCTTATCAAGCTGGACTTAGATCTGGAGACAAAGTTTTAAAAATAAATTCACAGATAGTAAAATCCTTTGATGACACTTTAGATCTAATTGCTAAATCTGAAACGTTTGCAGATATTAAGGTTGCAAGAGACGGGCAATTTTTAGAATTTAAAGTTCCTACGGCATTAAAACCTAACCCAAATATCTTAAGTTCTGATCGAACCATCCCACAAATTGAAGGTTGGTCCATGCTGTCTGCCGATCCAACAATTGCATTTGCTGACCCTAACTCTGATCTCTTTGTTGCTGGTGTAAGAAATTTAGACGAAGTGCAAAAAATTAATGAAACAAAAATTGAAACTGCACGGGACTTAAAAAAAATTCTATTAGAAATTCCTAAGGACAGTGAATTCAGTATTACAGTAAAGCGATATGAAAAAGAAAAAACCGAAAAAACTTTAAGCTTTAAAGCCTTGGCCAAAAACTTAGCTTTTGAGTCTTCAGAAAAGTATATTGGTCGAGTTCAACCTGGATCACCTGCAGCCAAAGCTGGTTTAGTCCGTGGTGATAAAATTTTATTTATTGGACCAACAGAAATTTTGAAATGGGAAAACCTTATTGAGGCTGTTAAAGCTCAAGGCTCAGAAGGCAAAGCCATAGTCTTTAAAATCTTGCGAGATTTTAAAGAGCAAGAGATTACAATAATTCCTCAGATGAAGTCGATGATGAATGAAAAGGGCCAAGAGATCCAAAGACCTATAGTGGGTATTGAGCCTGGATTCTATTTCCACGTACCTACTCAAATTTATGTCCCTGCCGGTGGTCTTATGGCCTCTTTAAAATATTCAGGACAACAGACTTGGAAGTGGACTGTTTGGACAATCAACAGCATCAAGCGTGTGGTCCAAGGGGAGGTTTCACATAAAAACTTGGGTGGATTTATCACTATAGGCCAAGTTGCCAAGGAAAGTTTTAAAGTCGGTTGGTCCTATTTCTTTCAAATGATGGGTATTATTTCAATAAATTTATTTTTACTAAATTTACTACCTATCCCAGTATTAGATGGTGGCCATCTTGTTTTTTACACTATCGAGGCTTTACGCGGAAAACCTGTCAGCCCACAAAAAATGGAAATTGCTTTTATGTTCGGCTTAGTCCTTATGCTGTCTCTTGTGGGTCTGACCTTATTCAATGATATTCAAAGAGTTTTCTTATCAGGCTGGTAAAGTGCTACTTAGTATAGAAACAAGTTCATCAACAGGTGGACTTAGTATTTTCAACGATCAGTCTCTTATTATCGAAACCATGTGGGGACCAGAAGAAGCCCATAGTGAAATTTTAACTGAAGCCTTTGAAAACATTTTGCAAAAAGCCAATTTGCACTCAAATTTAATCACTGAAGTTTTGTGTTCCTATGGTCCAGGCAGCTTTACTGGACTAAGAGTAGGTTTAAATTTTGCTAAATCTATTTGCTACGTCAATAACATCAAACTAACCCTATCGCCTAGTTTTAGGTCCTATTTTGATATTAAAGATAAATCTATTCATGGTGACTCTAAACATATTGTATTGATCAATGCCTTCAAAAATCAGGTTTTTTGCGGCCAATATGAATTCACAGATACCTCTTTAAATTCCTCATTCAGTTCCAAAGAAATTATCTTTCCAAAAACTAAAACCCCGGAATTGATTGAGGATCATTTTACAAATGAAAAACTAATTTTTGGTTACGGCGACGGTTTTAGCATTTACCGAGAAAGCTTCAGTGATACCTTTAATTCTAAGATCAAGTTTCCGAGTGTAGCTCCACAAAATCCATCTATTCGCCAGGCTCAATTCTATTTCAACTATGACCATTGTCTTAAATTGCAAAAAATCGACCCCCTGGCGGCCCAGCCCCTTTATATAAAGATATCTGAAGCCGAAGAGAACTTGAATCGTGGTCAGTTGAAAAAACATACCCAAAGGAAAATATGAGCATTCTTCTTCCATTCAGAAAGTCCAAAGACAGATCTGCCGACTCAAAAACCATTTTTTATGCTTTTGGTGGTGGGAAAGGTGGAATTGGTAAAACCTTTTTGAGTTCTAATTTTGGTATTCACATTGCAAAAAAAGGCAAAAAAACTTTAATCGTTGACCTTGATTTAGGTGGCGCAAATGTTCACACTTATTTGGGTGTGCAACCTACTGGTCCCAACCTTAAAGATTATCTTAACTCCAAAGTTTCTAGTATCGAAGACGTTATATCTGGCACAAATAATTCAAATTTATATTTTATCAAAGGGCTAGACGACTGGAGTTCTGATTTAAGAATTTCGGAAGAAAAAACTGATGCCATGATAAACGCAATTAAAGCCTGCGAGTTTGATAGTGTAATATTTGATTTAGCAGCCGGAACCCATAATGAAACTATTGATTTTTTTCTGGCTTGTGACAAACAAGTGATCGTAACTACCCCCGAACCCACAAGCATTGAAAATTCCTACCAATTTTTAAAGAAAGCTTTTCACAAGACGGTCATGGAAACTAGTAAAGAGCTAAAATGTTTAGATGAAATCACAAAACTTCTAAATCATAAAGAACGCTTCAATATCAAAACACCAGCACAACTTATTACTTTTTTAGAAGAGAAAGAGCCTGAATTAGGGCAAATATTGCGAAAGCGAATTCAAAATATTATGCCTAGAATTCTCATTAACCAAGCCAGATCCCATCAAGATCAAATGCTTGCAAATTCGATTGGAAAAATTTGTACACAGTATTTCAGTATGAAATGTGAAGCTTTAGGTTATATCAATTATGATAGTGCTGTTTGGCAATCCTTAAGGGCTCTTAGACCATTTCAGATTGAACAGACAAAATCAAATACAAGCACTGAACTTGCCAGAGTTTTTGAAAAATTGGCCGATGAAAAGACTTTACGTAGTCTTTCAGGTTATGCTGTATAGTATATTATGAAAGAAGTTTTTGACGGAAAAACGTATTACGATATTTTGGAAATCCCCGTGAACGCGGGTTCTAATGAAATCCAAAAAGCCTATGAAAAAACCAAAGAAGCATATAGCCCCTCTAGTCCTGCCTTATATACAATTTTTACTTCTGAAGAGGCTCTTCAACTTAATGTTTTGATCGATTCTGCTTACTCTGTTTTAAGCCATCCTAACCGTAGAGCCGAATACGACCGAACCCTTCAGAAAGAACTTAACATTAAAAATAATATTAATGATGTTTTAGCAAAACCAAGTGAAAGAAAAGCACACAACTCGCAAGATATGGTGAATATGGGTAAAACATCTTTTGGGCCTTACAAATTAGATTTAAGCTTTGAAGAAAAAATCAAAACTAATGAAGTATTTGATGGCGAGTTCTTACAAAAGATTCGCCATTATAAAAATATTAATCTTGAACAGCTTAGTGAAAAATCAAAAATAAGTAAATCTTATATTTTGGCTATCGAATCTCATGACTTTGAATCTTTGCCAGCCAAAGTTTTTGTTCGAGGTTTTATAATTCAACTTTCTAAACTGATGAATTTAGACTCCACAAAGGTAGCCGCATCCTATATGAAGTTATTTGATGAAAACTAAAAGAATAAATGAATAAAGCTGCCGAATTCATCTACCTTTTAGATTCTAAACAAAGGCTTGATAACTATTTAGCGGAACAACTCGCCACATCAAGAACTCAAATTATGAAGCTCATTGATCTTGGTTTATGTTCAGTAAACGGTAATATTAAAAAGCCCGCTTATAAATTAAATTTTAATGATATTATTCATATTGATATTCCCGAACCTAAAGTCTTTGACCTAAAAGCAGAAGAGATTCCCTTAGATATAGTTTATGAAGATGACGAAATTATTGTTTTAAATAAAGCCTTTGGTATGGTTGTGCACCCAAGTTATGGTCATGACACAGGAACTTTAGTAAATGCTCTCCTATATCACTGTAAAAATTTAAACGTTGGCTTTCATGAACATAGACCAGGAATTGTGCACCGGCTAGATAAAGACACTGGTGGTTTAATGGTAATTGCTAAAACGCAAAAAGCATTAGCGGACTTATCAGAACAATTCAAAGCCAAATCTGCAGGCCGAATTTATAATGCCATTTGTTTTGGTCGCCCTAAAACCTTAAGTGGTACTATCGAAAATTATTTAGGACGAGCCCCTGGTGACCGAAAGAAATTTACCTCAAGTTCAAATTCAAAATCAGGAAAGATGGCTCGTACTCATTTTAAAGTACTTCATCAAGGACCAATTAGCGTTTTTGAGTTAAGATTAGATACAGGTCGAACCCATCAAATTAGAGTTCATTTATCAGAATACGGTTGCCCCATTGTGAATGATCCAATTTATGGATCACCCAAAAGAGTCAATGGACTGATTGATTCCAGACTAAAGTCACTGATCAAAAGTGATTCCACAATGTTACTTTTCGCCCGTAGACTGTCTTTCACTCACCCCATAACTTTAAAATCCATGAGCTTCAAAGTAAATCTTCCCAAGTCCTTTACGGATTTGTTAGATTATTTAGATGTACGAATTTCAGACTATTAATTCGAACCTTGGAATTCAATTTTGCTTAAACCACAAGTTGGAATCAAACCCAAGTTCTCATCTTCAAAAATTTACTGTTAATGTAATTTTTGGGAATAAAAATTTAACTCCTCAGCTGCTTTATTCAAAATATAAAAATTTAAACTTACAGTTTTTAAATCAACAGCATTCGACAATTTTAGGAGATCCCAAAAACATTCCCGACATATGTGATGGACTAACTTGGATTGAACCCAAATACAGTGCAGTGATTAGAACAGCCGATTGCCTTCCTCTGATAGCTTATGACCATGATGCTCAGCAATTTACCAACTTACACTGTGGCCGAAAAGGTCTAGTTAATGGAATTTTAAATAGTTTTTTAAAGACTTGCGATCCAAATCATTTTTTTTCATTTTTTATTGGTCCACACATTGAAACTTATGAAATTGGGCTAGAGCTTTATAATATTTTAAATGCTGATAAAATTTTTGGTTTAACGGTTATTGAAGGTAAATACTACTTTTCGTTAGCTGATTTTACGAAAAAATTTATTGCTTCCAATTTTAAAAAATTCAACCTTTATGAAACCCACATTAACACCTTGCTTGACCCCACCTATTGGAGCTACCGCTCTGACAAAATGGCTCCTGCAAGAAACTTAAGTTTTGCCTACATCGAGGAACTATGAAATTTAAATTTAATTATTATTTTCTAAGCTCAATTTTACTTTTAATACTTAGTTTAGTACTTTTTTTTAATCCAAAATTTAAAAGATTTATAAATACTAGTTTAAACACTAACTCAAGAGAGATTTTAGCTAAAATCGAAACCAAAGAACTTCATCCGCAACTCAATCTTACTTTAATTAAAATTAAACAGAATCAAAAATTATTTTTAGAAGTATATGCTCAAATGAATCATGGACTTGAATTGATTGAAAAATTAAATCTAGATGGGGAATTTGATGCTTTTTTAATGTTAAAAGAAAGAACTTCTAATTTACTCATAAGCAATATCGACCGAGACTCAGATCTTGAAATAATAGTGCCTACATACAATTATAAAATGAAGCCCATACTAAATGTATTTAAATACAACTCAAATTTGGAAGAATTTAGAAAAGTGAATTCAAAATATTCGAAACCTATTCTTTAACAGTCTCTTCAACTTCTGGGGCCTTAGCCGTATCAGCTGGCAGTTCAAACTTAACAAAAGCTATTCGAGCGTAGACTTCAGGATCTGTAGATACTTTAATTTGCATAAATATTTCATTTAAAGCCTTAACAGGATCTTCTTTCATAGCTTTCTGAACTTTGCTAAGTTTGCCAATTTGCTCTAAAAAAACATACTCTTCAAAAGCAAAATCTGCAGCATCCGCTGGTGCGGGTGATGTAAGCTCTTCAACTGTTCTTACATTTAAAAATTCTTCTGAATTTGGATCTGGTCCATATTCAACTCGGTAGTTTAAAGCCTGCATCGAGGACCAGGACAAATCTGACTTAACTTGGATTTCAATGGGAATAATGGCTTCAAAACTAGAGCTAGAATCTAGCTCAACTCCACGTGCACAGGACATAGTAAAATTGTTTAGAGAAATTTCTGAATTAGTAAACACAGGGCCATGAGTTAACATCACAACTTGATCAGGTTTAAAAGTCCCATCAGTGCTTAAAGGTGTAAAGTTGTTATTTTTATAATAGAGTCTTACAGACTGAGCCCGATAAGTTTTTGGCATATCCGCCAAAGGGGCGAGTTCTTTAAATGAATTCGATGTTAGAATGGTAAACTCAGATTCATTTAAATTTTCATTTGCAAATGGATTTGGAAATTCCTGGTTACTTGATCCACAATAACGACCTGGAGGAATTTGGTTGCCTAAATTTCGAGTACAACCTGTTGTTAAAATTAACAAAGGTAATACGTATTTTAAGTTAGAAATTTTCATATGTTATTAATCCCAGAAAATGCCCGAATATTCAACTAAATTAAACCATTCCATCAAGTGCTTACTTTAGTTGACCTTACACATATTTTTTATAGAAGTGTCTAAAGAGCCATATTCATCTCGCCAGATTTCACCTTTAAAGTCCCATTTAAGTTCTTTGGAACCAAAAGCTTTAAAAGCTGTCTCACTATCTTTCTTGCTAATTTTACCGCCTTCTAAACGGTATCTTATATTATTGCCCGATCTTGAAAAGATCTCAAATCTAATAAGCTCTGCTTGATCAAGCTTTTCTTTGAGTTGCTTTAAAGATATGGCCACTTTATTTGCAAGTACTTTTTCAGCACTTGCTTCCGCTTTTATCTTGAGCCTTTCAAGGCTTTTGATTTTTTCATTGAGCTTATTGATGTGAAAGTCTACCCCACTATTTAAAGTGGAAATACCGACATCAATAGATGCCAACTCATTTTGAGCTTGTTTCAATTGCAATTCTTTATCTGCTATTTTTTCAGCTTTAGCTTTTTTTTCTTTCAATTTATAAATCTCTTCTTTAAGAGAAGCTACAGCTTCGATATTCTTAATTTTATCTTTTTCGTAATGACCTACTCTTCTTGCAATTTTATCTTCAAGTTTTCGTTGCGCATCAAGTTCATCAATTAAATTATTAATGGATTCCTGAACTTGAATGAAATCAATATCAATGGAAGCGTATCTTATCAATGGGACTGGAAACCCTTGAACAAAAGATTTTGGATCCATATTTAAACTTTGAACCAAAAGATCATAATAATTTACTTTTTGTTTTCTAGCTTCGACTGAAGCTTGATATAAAGCCAGATAAAATTTTTCCACGACTTTTAAAGCATCATCAGCATCTGCAAAATGACATAGACTTAAAAATGCCATAGCTCGAATTAAATAGGAGTCTGGCTTCCATGCCGTAGGAGATGTGTTTTTATCGACAAAATACATGTTTCCTAAAGCCTGAGAATAGTTTTTACTACTGAGTTGATTCCAACCTAACTCCGTTAAATTATCATACCAAATAACGCTCGTAGAGCTTATGTCCTTATATTGCAACTCTGCTTGAGCAAACTTTTTTTGTGTTAAATATATTTTACCTAATGAGGAAGCAATTAAATCTTGCAAAAAAGTCTCTTTTGCTGAAGGTGTTTTAATTTTAGTTAATAGTTTTTTAGCTTCAAGAAATGCACCTTCAGCTGCATTAATTTGGCCAAAATTTATATAGGCTACAGCCCTATAAAACAGAATAAAAGGGAATTTTGGGTGATTTCTATCAAAATTATTTGTAATAGCTAAGACGCTTTTGTAGCTGCCTTTGCGATTTAAACCTTGGGCCCGCCAATAGACATAGTCACCAAATGTTTTTTTACTTAATTTTTTAGGTTTTATTCGAGACAAAAAACTTTCGACAATAGATTCGTAGCCCGAAGGTAGTTTTTGCAAAAGATATTCTAAAGACTCCTCATCATTTTCTGAAAGTTTTGTAAGTAAAGGTAAGGATTCTGAATACAGATTATTTTTATGAAAACAGTCTGCTGTTTTTAAATCACCTTGGCCAGTTGCACGAAATTTAACTATTTCATCAATACAATCCCCGTGGGCTTGTGAAAAAAATAATAGTGATAAAAATAGTATGTTAAATTTCATATAACAATTTTCCTTTACAACATGAAAGAGAAGCCTACGGATAGCTGGGTATCATTAATAAGTCTGTTTTTAACTTTATCATGAGGCGAATTAAACTCTAAAACTTCAGCTCGGTAAAAGCGATTATTAAAATCAACTCGTAAAGAAAAGTATCTGTTCAAATAAAATAATTGCGTTATTCCAAGCCCAACAGTTAAAGCAGATTCTGTGGGACTAGACCCAAGAAGTGTCTGTTGGTATTCCGTTTGACCCAATTGGGCTGATAAAATTAAGTCGTAGTATAGAATTTTATAACCTAGTAAACTCATTTTTGCATAGATCGGTGAATAATTTAGGGCACCACCAATATAATTTAATGTCTTAGTTCTATTTAATGTCGAGGCACCACCACCCAAATTCGCTAACTGGTCTATGACGTCATTATCTTTCAAAGACGAGTTTGAATATTGCACTTCAAAACCCAAAGTCTCAGATAAAAAATAGCCAGCGGCAACTTGAGCCACATAACCTTCATGCTGAGGATTATTGATGTGTACACCGGCTGTTGCGCTGAACATGATTCGTCCTGATTTAACAAAATATCTTTGCTGAATAAGCGAATATTTTTTGTCGCTAGGGGTCCAATAGTCGTCGACCAACTTTCTTGTATTTATCTTTTTATCTCGACTTTGATATTGGGCAAAAGACGGCACCGACATCACAAGGCTTAAGATCAACACACCTAATATTCCTAACGCATTCATGAAACGTGCTCCTTTTTAACTTATGAAGATTTCAAAATGAAGGGGTAGTTTACTTTTACAACTGTGCCACCCACAGGTTTTGGAAACTTCCATGATTTAATTGAATTGTTAATGCAATTATTAAGCCTATCATCGCCTAAAGTGTTACGACTAGAACCTGATCTTTGCACACTACCATTAGCGCCAATATAGAACTCAGCTTCAAAAACCCCTGACAAATTTGGGCGCGCATTTAAGCGTCTTTCAAAACAGAACTTTATATCACCAGTGTTACGCTTAATGATTCGCTTAATAACAGCTTCATCTAAACCACCAACCACTACGACTTCTTCTTCAATTCCATCAATAAAACCTTTTCCTGTTTTATTTTTCGACAAGGAAGCACCGGTACCACCGCCTCGCTCTGATCCACCTAAAGACATAGTTCCTAAACCACCCACTTTATAAGACCCTAAACCTTGTGTTCCGTTGCCGCTGCCACCTAAACCAAAGCCCTTCGAGCCCGTAGGTGATCCTTTTCGTAGTGATGAAAAATCCCCACCAGCTCCTCTTTCATTAAGGTTTGAGGCCGACTTAGCAGCATTGGCGTTAAAACCAATGCCTTGTGAAAGTCCTGATAATTTTGACAATTTAGATCTTGTCTGATCGGCTTGACCAAAATTACCTTTTTGTCCTTGTCGACCTTGAGTGATTTTCATTTTGTTAGATTTTACACCCTCAACAGCTACCTGTTTATTTTTAGGACCTCCACCACTGCTTTTTTTATTCGTTTTTTTAGCAATAGCTTTTTTGGCAGCGCCTTTCTCGATTTTTTTGGATTTTTCGAAGGCCTTTACAACCTTGGGTTTAACTATTTTTTTCTGTGGAGTTGGAGGCACTACTTTAGGTTTTTCTTTAAATAATTTCTCTCGTTTTTCTTCTAACAAGGTCTCATCGATTTTAACAACATCGTATTTAGTTTTATCTTTAAAAAATTCTTGCGCCAAAAATATAATGGCATAAGCCATTAGGAAGAAAGCAACAGCACCCACATAACCATAAGCAATTTGTCGGATTAATTGTTTATCTTCACTAGTAAATGGAACTGGTGTTTTTACATCAGATTCTGCAGGAACAAATATCTGACGAACCGAAATTTTATATCCTGCTTTATCTTTGTGTAGCTCTTCCCAGTTCTCATTGGCCGGTCTTGATATTTTAAGCTTGATGCCTGCATAGGAAAATTTTTGTATTTTCTTGTTGGGTAAAATATCCGAAAATACATATTGATTCTTAGAATTTAAAACCACCACCTGAATTTTTTGAATCTTTTCAGCTTCAATACTTCCAAGTTTGATCGTTGTTTCAGGTTTAAGCTCAATAATAGCTGTAACTTTATCAGCTAAAGTTATTTTAGTTCCTAAACTTAGAGCACGCTTTCTACCGTTAACTGCAATGATCCAACCGGTTTTAGCATCGAAATTTAAATTTAAGCCCCAAAATCCAGTAGTAGGTAAAGCTTTAAGTCCCACCACTTGTTTTTCTACAAGATAGTCTGATGGTGCCATAACTTGTGAAGAATAAAGTTCACCTTTCTTATAATATTTAACAATTAGGACCCCGTTCTTACTCATAAGGACCTCCCAGCGTATTTAGACAATTCGTTAATTTTTTTTATAACTTTAGTCTTGTTATCAAATATATAGTTAAATGACTGAGGATGCTCTTCGTTAAGAATCGAACCTGAAGGATCAAAACCATCACCCATAACATCAGCTCCACCAAATTTATGGGATTGCGATTTTCGATATTTATATATTTTTTTTGCAGCCATCGAAGGCTGAACCGAAAACACATATAAAATAACTAATAGGATTAATCTCAATTTCATAAATCACCTCTAAGAGCTACACTGTTTTGTGTATAGAATGCTTCGAACTCTTGTTTAATTTTTCGTAATTTCGAATTATATTTTGATTTTATCTTTGCATTTTTTGCCATAATGTTTAAGGCACTTTCATAGGATTGATAAAATGAATTTCTTAAAGTCGATTTTAAATTTCTTAATTCTCTTTCGATGCCAAGTTTTAAATCTGGTTTATCTTGGATAACAATAGCATTCATGACTATGCCCAAGTCTAAATACAATCTTGAAAGCATAATTAGTGCTCGCAGTGAACTTTCATCATGACCAAAAGTTAGAACATTCTGAAAATCAGCTGTTATGGGTTGAGCTTTAGCCATCGTTCTCTCAATAAACTTAAGAGACGTATCAAAGTTCATAGCCTGTGTAGGTCTTGCTAATGCTAGATTTTTAACATCAAGTTCAGCGATAAAGATTGCGGCTTTGGCTTTGGTTTCAGCTAAGGATCCGTTTGATTGAAGAACAGATTTAAATTTAGCTTTAGCCTCTTGGATTTTGTTTTTTTCTAAAAGCTCCATTGCGACTCTAAGGTAGGCTTCAGATTTAAATGGCTCTTGACCGTTCTGTAATACTCTTAAAGCTGAATCCTTAAACCCCACTTTATTTTTCTCAACATGATCAAAAAGAAACTGGTGTACTTCGGTATTAAGTCTTTTGTCGGGAACTTGAACTAATTTAGCAAATCTAAGCTCTGCATCTTTAAATTTTTTGTTTTCAATATTTACTCTTGCTAACGAAAAGGACCACTTAAGTTTTTCATCTCCAGATATTAAGCTTTCTAAAATCCATGCCACATTTTCAATCATGGAATAATTTTTAACTTTCTCGAAAAGACTTAAAGATTCTTGCAAAGCAACTTTGGCATTTGAGTGTGATTTATTGGAATTGTAAAAATCTAAGTAAGCCTGAGCTGCATTTTTTACTAATCCAGCTTTCTTATAATTTATGGCTATATTCCATGAAGCTTCAGGAAGCTTAGCTTTTATATAAGAAAATTTTAAATAATCTTTGTAATTGGTAATGGCATTTCTGTATCTGCCTTTTTTCTCGTTAACTTCTGCCATTAAAAAGAATGAATTATCAAAAATTGGCTTTAATACAGATAATCGAGAATTATCTTTGGAATTAGGAATAATTTCACCTAGGTATTTGTTCACAGAAGCATAATCTTTATTTTTTTCATAAATTTTAATTACGAAATCCTGCGAGTCTTTACCTTTTACAGTGTCAGGATATTGTGCTCCTAAACGTCTAAAAGTAGTTAATGCCAAAGGCTGTTTACCAAATTTCTCTTCCACTCGAGCAAATTTGTACAGAACCTCAAGACCATAATGACCAGATGGATATTTTTGATCGTATTTTAAAACTAAATGCCTTTGGCGTAAAACTTTATCGTTTGTCCACTTATCATTTTTTACAGCTTTTTCGTTGGCAACTATGGCTGAGTATAAAAGCTCATGAGATTCTTTTTTATCTTTTGAAATGTCGCTGGCCATTTCATAGTACTGACTGGCTTTTACAAAATTAGAAATATCGAAGTTAAGCTCAGCCAGTATATTTATGAACTTTGGTTTTTGAACATCTGAATCTTCTATGGTTGTATATGCAATATCACCAATTTTTAGAATAGGTCTTAAAACAATGCGTTTTTTGGCTTTGTCATCGGCTGTTGTCCACAATTTATAAGTATTTTTGACTAGGTTTCTTCCAAAGACTAAAAACTCTTCTTTAACTGTTTCATCAACCTTTTGAGATATAAGTTTATTAGCTAGTTCATAGTAATTTGCTGTAGCCACTAAATTATCAATGTTTTCATGGGCTATGGTTAAT
The DNA here is from genome assembly GCA_041740515.1 of Bdellovibrionales bacterium. Taxonomy (GTDB): domain Bacteria; phylum Bdellovibrionota; class Bdellovibrionia; order Bdellovibrionales; family UBA1609; genus JAMLIO01. The sequence goes on from JBGSLV010000047.1 coordinate 56,006, forward strand.
CGTGATAAAAATTCAAATTTTTGACTTGGGTTATTTGCTCGCTTATATAAAACGTTCAAAACTGCAATTTCATCTTTATAACTTGAGCGATCCGCATAAGTCTTTGCATGAGCATCTAATGATTCATTAAGCTTAGTTTGGTCCTTAATTATTGTAGACAGTTGTCCAAACAGCTGATCCCCTTTAAAGACTTCCGTGCCGAATAAAGGTAAATCTGATAAAACTTCCGTAGAAACATCGAAGCCATTTTTTCGGCTTAATGAATTTAAATATGCAAATTTCATATCTTGAAAAGCTGAAGCAAATTGTTGCTGATAATATTTGGTCCAAGCTCTTTTATACATAGCATAAGACTGGGCATTGTGGATTTTATCTTCCACAAGTTTAGAAAAGTACAGTCCTGAATATTTATAATTTTTCTGATGATAGTAGATTTCAGCCAAGGATAAGTTTGCATCCTGAACTAACATCGAATTTTTAAAATTTTTAATAAGTTTTAAAAATGGACTTTCTGCAAGATCTACTTCACCAATTTTTAAATACGACATACCCATAGTATAGAAAACTTCATCCATCTTCGGATATCTAGGAAACGTTTTTTCAATGGTTTGAAGTTCAAAAATTGCATTTTTTAGTAACTTTTGTTTTTCAGGCAAGGATTCAAATTCGCTGTTTAAATTTTTGCCTTTTTTCTTTAATACCTGATCTAAAAAATTTCTAGTTTTTGACTTTCTAACATACAGATCTGCTAAACGATGTCTAAGATCTGGCTCGAGTCTTGTACCTTTGTGTTTTTTAATAAGATTTTGTGCGCTGCTAATGGCTTGGGTTTCATTGTAATGAGTTAAATACTCTGTCTCAGTAACTTTATTATCTTTAATAAGATCATCAACAACATCTTTGGCATAAACCTGCCATTGAAAACTTAAAATAACAATTAAGATCTTAAAGGAATACATGGTCATTAATTCCCTTCCGTTGTTGATGCTAATTTTATTTTAGTAAAGCCAGAAATAGCTAAAGTATAAATAGTTTTTTTAATAGTTTCATAGGGAACTTTTTCGTCTGCTAATAGCACCCATTGGAACTCCTTTTTTTCACTAAGCTCTTCATCTTTAGTAATTTTATCGTGTAATCCCGAAATAAATTCGGAATCATCTTCATGCATTAAATTTGAAGCAATTTTTCCATCTTGTAGTAACAATAATTTTTCGTCTCCAACTTGAATAAAATTTGAGCTAATAATCACACTAATGTTGTCTTGGCTTTCGGTTGCATAGGCATTTTCAGCCAAAGGTAAATTTACTTTATCTTTAAGTTCAATATTTTCAGGACTAGTAGAGTATTGTAAAAGAAAGAATACCACTAGAATTGTAAAGGCATCTACAAGTGCCGTGAGCTGAATAACAACTTCTGAATTTTTTTTCTTTCTACGCTTAAACATACGTTATCCTTTGAAAATATCTTCTAGAGTTACATCGTCAAAAAGCGTTTCTATTAAAGTTTCTTTAGATTCACTTCCACTTTGCAAAGGGGATTTTGCCATATCAAAAACTTTAATTATATCTTTGTAAGAAACATCGCCCTTTGATTCAATTTTTAATGATTTCATATCCGGATATTTTAGTTTTAAATTTTTTAGTAGCGGCTGTAACTGCGCTAAACTTGTGGACGTTTCAAATATAGATTTGTCATTTTTTTTAACTTCAATTTTAATTTGATTACTATCCGTAATTTCTAAATATGTAATTGGGAATTCTTGAGCCCCATCACTTTGTATCACTTTGTCAGAGGCCGGAAAAACTGAAGAGTCAAAAATACGTATTTTAAAAAGAACGGCTGAAGCTAAAATAACTGGAATGATAGCGATCATCAAAGAAAGCATAGGTGCTAAATCAAGGTCCTTATTTTCAATCTGCTTTCTTTTTCTGTTTAAACCTTTTAATGTTTTCATATAACTTCCTTTAACGAACAGATAATTTTAATCTTAAAAAGTAGCTTTTATTTAAAAAGTCTACTTTTTATAGTATCTAAAGTTTCTGAACCATACTGATCACACTGATCTAATAATTTGTTCATACGATTATTTAAGTATGCGAAAGCCACAAGAACTGGAATTGCGCACGCTAAACCCATAGCCGTTGTACTCATGGCCATGGAAATACCTGCAGACAAGGCTTCTTGTTTTCCTGCTGCCTGAGCTTCACCTAATGAAGCAAATGACATAATTAGACCAACAATAGTTCCAAAAAGTCCCACAAGCGTAGCAACGTTGGCTAAAGCTGGCATATAGTCTAATCTTTTACTAAGGTCGGCTTCAACTTGAGATACAGCTAATCCTGCAGCGTTGATCATTGAAGCTTCATCTCTGTTCGATCGCTCTAATATCGCTTTAACAACTTTTGAAGCCGGAATATTTTTATGAGCATCACAGTATGTAACGGCTTTGCCGATTTGATCATTTAAAATATACCCTTGTATGGTTTCCATAAAATCGCCACGATCTTCTTTGGAACTGATATGTAACTTTTTATATCTTTCAACAATTATAAATACCGATATAGCACCAAGCCCAAATATAACTAATCCAGGGATACCACTTGTTTTTACAGCTTCTAATAACATCATCAATGTGGACATAAGTTTTCTCCTTTTAAAATCCTTCTAAGTCGAAGTGGTATCAGCAACCCTTGTGCCAAATTGTTTTTCAAAGGAGTTTATAAAAATGCTAATGATTTTAAGCTCTTAATTTTAAAACAACTATCAATCCCAGGATAGAATTCACAAAAAACAAATAATTCCCTAAGTAGACCGACAATTTTGGGCCCTATTTTTAAGGTCTTCTATGGCTGTCTTACATCTGATCTAAAATATGTAAATAAGGCTTCACACAAGGACAATTTTTGTCATCTTTAAACCACTTTATGAGCTTAGGACCTTTAGATGACCACAAGACCTTTCAATATTGTTGGCATAAACATTGATAATGTATCGCTAGTAAATTGTATTAATTTACGTGGAGGTTTTTGTGGAACGTTTGTTTTTAACTTATATATATATAGTATCTTTTGGGATACTTATATCTGGTTGTAGCGGAGGAATCGCTGGCGACCATACAGCTTCTCTTGCACTTCTGCCTGCCGATAAAACTATTACTTTATCCAAACAAGATCCAAAAAAACTTCAAATGGTTATTATCGCTGACCCTACGGGATCAATGGTTGAAGCTCAAAAAGCTATGGTTCAATATTTTCCAGGTTTCACCCAAGAATTAATTAACACTAAATTTCAATTTGAAATTTTTTGTTCAACAACTAGTTATACCGGTGCAAGTTTTGGCGAAATCGTTCCCATCAACTCTGAAACCATGACATCGTCCAAAGAGCTATTAGATGCCTTAGCTGCTTGTATCAATACCAAATTAACCGATCTTGAAAAGGGTGATGAGCGTGGCCTTGAAGCTGCTAAATTAACTTGGAGCAAGATCATTGAAAACAAACGTTTAGACCCAAACGCAGTTAAGTTAACTATGATTGTTACTAATGAAGATGATTGTTCAAGAGATCTTGGTAAGTACCCATCGGATGATAATGTATTCAACAGATGTATCGACCAGAATGTTGCTAACTCCCCCGTCGATGGGCTTAAAGGCTTAGGGGCCTTCCCTATGACCGATAATGGTTATGCCGATCTAGAGGGTCTTTACCCTGAAAAGATTAGAACACTCAGTCCAGAACCTATTGAGCTATTTCCAACCGAAAAATACATAAATTTCTTTAAAAATGAATTGACCTTTGTGGCCAAAGGTAAAAAAGATTCTGTGGACGAACTATTAAGACAGCGTGGGCATATATTTGCGCCCGTGATTATGCAACCTCCTGCGGCTTTTGGAACGGATGCTGCCGCAAAAGCTGAAGCCAAACAGTGTGCCGATGAAATGAAACAAAAATCAGCCACAGGTCGAGTGGTTATGTCTTATGGAATGCGCTACTTTCAAGTGGGTCAAGGAACTGGTAATACTTCGTATTCATTGTGTGAAAACCTTGGAAATGTTCTTCAAGAGATCAATGTTAACGTTCAAAATGAAGTTGAAGTCAAAAGATTTTGTCTTCCCCGTCAGCCTAAATATCCACAAGCATTACAAATAAAAATAGTAAGACAAATTTCTGACGTCGATCAGGCTAAATCAGTTATTGATCGAATGAAGTTTGAGAACAGTCAGACTTCTGAAGCCCATCAATGGAAGTTAATTTCAGAAAAACCAGTACGAAATCAACAGATGATTATAAAATCGCAACGCTGGTCACGACTAATAAGTAATGGCAATGGATTTACATATGATTCGCAAACAAAAGACGTAATTTTTGATAACAATTTATATGACCCCTACAATGACAAACTTAACGTCATTAGTTACGAGCCTTTAACTCTAGACGGCGGATCAGATTGCGACAAACAACAATCAGTACAACTCTAAAATCTGAATTATTAATATAGAAAACAGCGCTTTCATTATGTAGGAGACGACCCAATATGCTATTAAAAAATATATTTAGTTTACTGGTTATATTGGGTGTACTGACTTCATGCTTTGAAGATGAAATTGACCCACAAACTTCTAAAAACACACCATTAACAGACCCTGAGCAGCAGGGAATAAATATTTATGATCCAGACTTTCTAAATAGTGATTTTGGGTTTCCATTAGATCCAAACTTTGAACTGACCGCATTAGAGCGATTAAGAAAATCAGAATGTATTGGTAATATAGATTGCTCAATGTCTGATGTAGATCGCTTGGCTGATGATTTTACCTTTAAAAGCGGTAAATTAATTCTCAGAGGGAATTTAGTAAAACTAAATACACAGACCAACCAATGGATGATTGATTCGCAATTGGAGGTTATAAGCTCTGCCGTAAAGAATGAAACTTTATTATCCCAACAAGAGAGCGAAATTCATAAATTCACTTCAGAACTTCAGCCGTACTTTCAGCTTGTTAGTGGAATAAATATGAATCTTGATCAACCCATCAAACCTGTCACTTTAACACAAGAAAAATTAGGTTTAAAAGATCGCGAGCCCGGAGATCCTGGACTTTGTAATATTTTAGCCGCAGAGAATTTCGAAAAAAATAGTTTGCCGCCTTGGCCAAAATACGATCATTCACAAATTTTACCAAGCACAAAGTACACTTGGCCTCAAGGCACTGGCATGTTTAACGAAAATAATGATTTATTTGCCGCTGAAACATTAGTGGTTTGTGGTGAAATAATTCTTTTAAACAGAACTGTAAAATTAGAGGCTAAAAATATTATTTTTTATAATAGTCATATAAAAATTCGGTCCGACCGCGATATGCCCGCAGGATTAAGAGTGACCGCAGAAAACATAGGATACTTCGGAGCCAATATAATTGAGTCTAACATGTTAAATCGTGTCTCTGGTCAAAAAAACGCCTACGCCCCAACTATTGATTTAAGTGTCAGTGGGATAGTTACATTTGTTCCCTCTCCGGTTCCGATAAACAATAAAAGCAATGCCCACTTTATGAAAATTTTTATGGCCGAACACAATTAGTTATAAAAATGGTGTTTTAAGAACCATTACATCCCTAAAATCTATTGGAAATAATTGATCATTTTAATTTCTTTGCCACAAAATTGACCTTTACTACATTATTATTCCTCAAAATTTATATAAATACTCTTTAAGATAATTTGTAAATGAACGATACTAATATTGTAACATTCATGTCAAAAAAGCTAAGGAGTTAAACTTATGAGAAACAAATTTAAATTTTTATGTTTAACACTTTTTGTTTTGTTATTTACAGCTTGTAATAGCAATTCAAACATTAATAATTCTTCTGGCAAAATGGATCTTTTAAAAGCTGGAGGCGGAGTTATAAGTGGTGAGCCTGTCAATTTTGAAATAATGAAGACTTGTGAATTGTTTTCGATTGATCCGACTTTCGATGAGTCCGGTGAAATTCAGTTTTTATATGAAAGAATCTTAGATTCTTACACTGTCTTAGTTACACTTAATGATGGATCTTACAAAAATTACTTTCCAGCAATAAAAGTATTTAATGGAACAACTGAAACTTATAAATTGTATAGATATCACGATACACCAGGACAAAAGCTTTTAGGCTTAGTTGAATTGAGTCTAAACACAAATTTTTTAACAAGTTATTCATTGGATATTCAAGATTTTCAAATTCAAAACTGTCAATAAAATATTGATATACACTGATCATGAATATACTAAAATTATAAGTTTAATTTTAGTATTTGGATTAAAGTTTTATGATTTAAATAACCCTTTTATTTCTTTGATGCCAGTCAGCTGCGGATAAAAATTTTCACTTTGATTATATAATCCACGGAAAGACTTTGCCAAATTTTCTGGATAGATTAAATTAACATTTTCGCCATTTGTATTAACAGATTGTCCTAAAGAAAAATCAAAAGGTTTACCAATGTGGATAGCTATACCGTCTGGGCGTTGAGACCTTTTAAGCATTTTACTTTCACCCACTGACTTACCACCTTGCACTCTGCCACCAGCTAACAAAACTGAGTTGGTATAAACATTATGATCTTTACCTCTAGCCCCATTTAGAAATGGGGTACGACTAAATTCAGACATTACAATAAATGTCGTATTATCAAAAAGACTTCCTTTGTTGTATTCAATCTTTTTAAAACAATCAAAAACGTGAGCTATAAAATTCCATACCGCCATTTGGCTACTTAAATGCTCTGACTCATGATTGGAATGGGTATCTAGTTCGAGTTCCATATTTTCAAGCCTTGAAATGTCTAATACAGCTGTTTTAGACATACCCTTTAGAAATGATCCAATGATGACCGGAATTTCCTCATAATCTGAATTTAGCAATGATTTCACTTTATCAATTTCTGATGCTAATTCCGATTTTCTAAAATTAAAATCTACTAAATTTTGAATCTCCGTAGATAGCAAGTTTGAAACGTTATTATAAAATGGATTTAGGTAGCTGACCTGATTATTACCAGTGCCTAATTGTTTTAAGTTTTCAATTTGTGTTAAAGTTGCAAGTCTTTGTCCCATTTTTACAGATCCTGCAATTAAAACCCCTAATGTGGGCTCCTGTAAGATGTGATTAGACTCTACGGCTATATATGGCAAAGCAGCAGAACCACTTCCTGAAGCTATATAAGACAGTAGGGCCTCATGACCCGTGTCTCTTCTCATCACAATACCATTTACGACGGCTATTTCATTTAAATAGGGGCGTAAAGCTTCACACGCTGGCCCTAAAAGTAATTTGCCATTGCCAAAAATTTGATCTGGACGATATTCAATAAAAACATCGGCCTGATCGGTATTAAATTTGGCATGAGTTAAGGGATCAAGGGATAATGTAACATCCATGCCATCGGGTACTAAAATTTGAAAAACAAATTGATTTGTATTTGGATTATAATTTAGTAAGTTAGCTTTTGAGGGTAAAGAATACAGTAGACTTGCACATGCAGATCCTTGAATAAATTTTCGTCTAGAAACTTTCATACTTTCTCCTTAATAGATTAAAAACTCGGAACTTGTTAATATGGTTACGTGGATTTTTTTGATGGCTTCCTTTAAAGAACTATCCTTGGATGTTTCTAAGGCCATTAGCAAACGATACACATATGAATCGTAGCTCTCAGCGGATAAAACCTTATACCCCAATAACAAATCGGTATTCCATTGTATGATTGTTTGTTTTTCCGTCTCATCTAACTCACCCCACAAAATGTCATCTAGTTTCATTTCAGTATTTTGGGCTACTTTTGGTTCGAATGGATAAGGAAGAAAGCTTGAGTATCCAGTATTAATACTTATTGATTTTTCAACACAGTTTTTAATCCAGTCTAAGAGTAAAAAATTCGGTGACTCTATCAAAGATTTTCCATCTCTTGGATCTTTAAAACCTAAGGTTATCAATTCATTCACATTGCTAAGCTCGCTGCAAGTACCGCTATTATAGATCTCTTTAAAAACTTTTAATAAATCATAATTATTTAAATATCGAAGACTGGTATCGTGAAATTTAAAGTTGCTTGAAGTGATAAAATTTTCATCATATGTAATCCCAGAAGTATTTAATTCTTGTTCGATCTCAATACCATCGTTGTCTTTAGCTCCCGTTGTAATCCAAGCTTTTAACAAATTTCTTTCAAAGGAAGACATCGTCCAACCAGCGTTTTGTGGCGGCATATAATCCACAGATTTTTGCTCATGCAAATCCGTAGATGAAATGATTTTATTAAGAATATTAATATTTACACTTGCATCCTTAGAAAAGGGATATCCTTGGGATAGCACAGGGGCTAAGATTTCATTAGTGTGACACGAATCGCACCTCGTGAATAACGTTTTTAAATTTGCATACCGTAAGTCATCCAATTGTAAATTTACAGGATGAATAAAATCCTCGGACTGCAGTAAAAATTTAATAAAATCATTGGGTTTTCGCTCTAAACCATCAAAAACTTCTGCCAATTCATATTTTTTTTCAATCGATAAGGGTACATTTTCACCCACAAACCAATTCCAAAAGTGTGTGACCTGGCAAGTTAAATATTGCTGTTGGTTAGTAATTTTATGACCAAGATCATTTAATCCTGAAACAGGTATAGATATTTTTTCCTTGGAACCATCTTTTTTTTGTTCATAAAAAACCAATTCTCCCGGACTTGGTTCTTTATTGGGAACTACACTTGATCCTAAAAAAGTCTTAGCCATTGGATCTAACTTATGATGACAGGACTGACACTGTGGATCTTCCCCATGTTTTTTCGCCATACTAGTCATAACTGAGTCTTGGTGACTGGGTTCTTGATTTGCATTTAAAGACAGATCAAATAACATTTTGTCATCACTTTCAGATGGCAGCACAACGGCTTCCATTGAATCACACAAAAATATTCGGAATATCGCCGCGGCTCTTTTACGATTTGCATTTAGTTTAGTTGTTGGATATCTAGAAAAAAATCTTTCGGTTGTGATTGATCCAGCTAAATTTTTAACACCCATGGCATTATTTGATATCAAAGGTATTGAAGCCGTCCCATCCTCATCCTCATATGTTAAACTATCTAAAAAATTTTCAATTTCTGATCGCGCTTGGTCCCTAAACTGATGGTTATAAACCAGAAATTGATAAGCGTTCATCTCTTCATTAGCTACATTGTAACTAAGTGGTAAACTATAATTTGTTAATGTTAATAAATTATCCCAAGGTTGATTCTTTGAAAATAAATCACTAAATAAAATGTTTAAACTGCTATTTGTGGATTGCAAATACTCATCTTCAAAAGCTTCAAAGGCTCGACCCTCAGGATCTGTCAATCGGACTCTGTATAGCTCCTCTAATCGATTGGTCATCTTCGCAACATAGTTTTCTGACATAAGATATTCATTAATTTTAGTTTCAATAAAATTTTCTTTCTCATTTATATCATGAATCATAGCAAGGTTTTCTAAATCAGAATTGGCAGGCATAGTTCCTTGCAATAGTAAGGAAATTTTTCTTAGTCTTGTATTATATACGTTGCCCTCATTGAAAACACTTTCCTCTGCTGCAAAAGCATTAACTTGCAAAAGTAACACCCAAACACCTATATATAGTATCTTTTTCATTGCTGTACCTCTTGTGATAATTCGATACTTAATTTGGTAACTCCTGTACTTAGAGATGTCCCCATTTGAATAACTCCAAGGACATCTAATATGTATAATTCTGCATACATTTTAGGGCCGAATTTCAGAATAATTTCATCTTTATTTTCCTCAATAATTGATTGGTTTCCATTTATTCTAAAACTTTGATCTATGTCCTCAATATTGGAAGAGCTGAGCTTTAAAGGTGTAAATCCATCTGGACTTTCCAAATTACCGAGTTGATTTATAAGATTATTAAAAATAAGATTAAAATCAGCTTTAATGGATAATTCGCATAATTTATTACCACTTTTAATTGTCCATCCCAGAATATCCCCAAGTAATAGACTAGACACATCCATGCTAACCCCGTGGCTTAAACTTTTAAATGTTATAGTGTCGGATTTTAGTTCTCCTATTACATCAAAAAAAGCTGATGATGCGCGATTTTCACTAACTCTTGTTTCAAGATTTTGAGTGTTAATCTCTGAAGTCCATTCCAAAATTTTTAGCTCTGAATTTATTAAAAATGGCTTAATCCATGATATGTTTTCACATTGAAGTTCTGGATTAATTATTATTTCTGGTTTTGATTTATTGGGGACACGGACGGTTACAAAATCATCTCCGGCGCCAAATTTATTTTCCCAAAACCATATGTTAGTTTCAGAAAAGGTCCCTGAGTCCATATCGTTGTTAAATGGTTTATTGATTAAACCCTTTTCTTCATGGCTTAACCATCCTAAAGCGAACCTATCAACAAAGGTGTTGGTTTTAAACTTACATTTAACAGGTACAAATTGCTCTTCACAACTATTGTTAACAATTTCTGCGTCCATATTTAAAATATTTGGATCAAGTTGAGATTTATATAATATGGTAAATTTATTTGAATTAGGTAATTCAATTTCTAGCAATCCTTCATTATTAATACTTACTTTAGGTAATCCTTGACTAGGTAGTTCAAGTTGAATTTCACCAAAAGCTTTACTGACAATCATTAATACGCTCATTAATGTTGATACTATTAAAAATGGCACCTTCATAAATAGTCCTTAATCCCATAGTTTTTTTATTAAAAGTTTTTTGCTGTTGAATTTTAGAAAACTTAACAGCTAGCAACTTTGATCAAAAATAAGTTTTTTACATAGGTCATAAAAAGCATTAGTTGTGCCAATTTTAATGACCTAATTAATGGGTTTAAAAATAGTAATGGTGTCGATCTTATGGACAGCCAAATCTATAATTTTTAGAAATTATCGTTATTTTATTCTATGCCTTCATGAAATCTTAGTCGGTTCTAGTATTCATAACCCATGATCTAATTGTGCTTAAATAGGATTAATTTTTTTTCAAATCCCGCCAGGATTTACCTTCTCTGGCTTTGGGATCTAATTGAAATTTTCTAACAGCTGCAAGATGTTGATCGTAAGTTCTTGAAAACTGATGGGTTCCATCGTTTTTACTTACAAAATAATAATTATTACTTAATGCAGGTTCAATGGCAGCAATCATAGCCTCTTTGCCAGGATTTGAAATTGGACCAAAAGGAAGTCCACTTGTTGTATATGTATTGTACGGTGTAGGCGTATTTAGGTCGTTACGGGTTATGTTTTTTAGCATTGTACCTGTTTGAACCCATACGCCATAAATAGTTGTAGGATCACTTTGAAGTCGCATCGATTTTTTCAATCTATTGTGAAATACTGAACTAATCATAGGACGCTCAAAACCGGCGCCGGTTTCTTTTTCAACCATACTTGCTAAAATCACCACTTGATGGTGATCCATTGTTGGTGAATATTTTTTTTCAATTTCTGACCAAACGCTTAAGTGCTTCTTCACAAATAGTGATATGTACTGATCTACTGACCACTTTTTGGGAAGCTTATAAGTATCTGGAAATAAATACCCTTCTAGGGAAGGAGCTTGGTATCCCAATAATTGGCTTATAAATTCAGTGTCTCTAGTTTTGGCAATAAAATCTTCAGCCTTAACAAGACCTTTACTTTCCATTAATTGGGCGATTTGGAAAGTATTAAAACCTTCTTGAATAGTAACAAGTTTTTCGACAACTTGACCTTTAACTAAATAGTCAATGATTTGAAAGGCAGATTGACCTAAGGGTATTTCATATTCACTTAATTTTAAATTTTGATCCTTTTTGGTTAGTTTTAAATATATCTTTGCGGCATTCAATGGAAATTCAGGGACCATATTTTTTAAACGAAGAAGGACGACATTAAATCCTTCACCAGGTTTAACTTCAAAGACCAACTCATTTTGATATTCAAGGGGTGAATTCAATTGAACAGTAATCGTAAATGCGGCCATTAATACTATAGCGACGCCTATAATAACAAGGCTTGTAATAAATTTCATTTTACTCCCAAGTTAATCCTGGCATCAGTTGATTTTTATCAAAAGGTGTTTTGTCTTCGAGTGAGGCTATCGGCGTAGTACAGTAATAAAGTGCAAAGTGAGCCGAAGGCATACCGTTACCTGATTTTTTGGTTCCCCCAAAGGGAAGCTTTGAACTTGCTCCATTGGTGGTTCGATTCCAATTTAAAAGTCCTACATCTAATTTATTTAGTGCTTGATTATAAAGTTCTGGATTTTTAGTAAAAATCGAAGCCACTAGTCCATAATTTGAACTATTAACTTTATTAAATGTATCTTCAAGATCTTCTACTCGGTAAATTGCAACATCAGGTCCAAAAATTTCAGATTTTTGATAAACACTTTCGGTATCAAATTTGTTGATAATGTGCGCGCTAGGACTGACGTAGTAACCTTTTTTAGCAAGCTCAAGCAGTTTACCTTTAATGATGGGCTCGGCACCTTCTCTTTGGGCAATATCTTGAAATCGTAAAAATCTTTGCATTGAGTCTTCAGTGATCAAGGGACCCATAAAGTTATTTTCATTCCAATAGCCTATCTTAAGGCTTGCCGTAACTTTTTTAAACTTTGCTATGAATGGATCAAAAATATTTTTGTGTAAAAATAAACGACTAGTGCATGAACACCTTTGGCCCGCTGTTAAATAGGAACCCAGAACACTTTCATAAACAGCTTTATCAAGATCAGCATCTTCCCAAATAATCGAAGCATTTTTGCCGCCCATTTCTAAAGCCAAACTTTTCCAATAGTGTTCTATTGTGTCTTTTTTAATTTTTAAACCTACATCGTAAGACCCAGTGAACAAAACCCCGTCAATTAAATTGTGCTTTGCTAAACGTTTACCAATTTCGGCTTGGCCTTGAATAAGATTAAATACTCCTTTTGGAAATTCGGCTTTATTAAACATCTCCGCTAAAATCTGTCCAACCGCCGGAGTTTTATCAGAAGGTTTAAACACAACCGTATTGCCCGCAAGCAAGGCTGGAATAAAGTGTCCATTAGGTAAATGGGCCGGGAAATTAAAGGGACCCAAAACCGCAAGCACTCCTTTTGGTTTATAGCGAATTATTCCTGCAATCTGAGGTAAAGCATTTTCAACTCGACTTTCACGAATTAGGTCTATGGAGTGCTCAACAGTAATTTTAATTTTTGCTGACAGAGCCGAGGCTTCAGTTAAGGCTTCCCATGTGGGTTTGCCTGTTTCACGGCTTATCACTTCGGCTATTAAGGATTTATTATCGGCAAATACAACTTCAAGCTTTCTGAGATGAACAATTCTTTCTTCAATACTAAGGGATGACCATTTTTTAAAAGCTGCTTGGGCCGCTTCGCAAGCTCTATCTACATCACTGAAACTGGCTTTTACTTGCATCAGTTCATCTTGAAAATCGGCCGGGCTTTTTAAATTCCAGGCTTCATCAATCTGTTGTGGTATTTGAAAGCCCCCATTGATAAAACTTCCTTTATAAATCATATTTTCCACATCAACCTCGTAACAATTAGGGTGCCAGGTTCCGAGTTCAGGTCAAGCTGCATCATTTTCCCTCGACAAAAAATTAACCCCTTTAATTATTTGTTAATATTATATTTTTTTAACCTAAGCTTAAAAAACCGCCCGATATTCACAAATACAAAGTTAATTAAAATTATAAAGCTTATTTTTTAGAGATTTTTAAATCAGATTCTGTTGAAGCCAAAATCGGCGAATTTTTAAGTTTTTTTCGCAGTTGATAATTTTCATAAAATAAACTCAAAATTAAAATTGTATTGAGGAAAATAAATCCAAATTCTCCACTAAAATACCAGAAAGCGGCTGCACCTGCTGATGCAACTATTGGCTATAATACTCCTCTATGTAGTTTTAAGTCACCTGTTATGTTTTCTTTTGCTCTTGGGTCTCGACTAAAACCAACTCTATAGAATTTCTATACTTAAATTTTATTCAAGTCGATCTAAAGCCATTTTATAAAAATTTAAAGCCTGTTCTAAACTTTTAAGACTCACCGACTCGTTAGGTTTAAACATCTGGGTAAAATCGCCCGGTCCATAGATTAGGGATTTAAACCCAACTAAATGAAACAAATCTGCTTCAGAAGTATAGGACAAGGATTGCGCCATTGCCGTTTCATTAAATTGTAATAATTCATTTATAAAAAACTTTGAGCCATTGTACACATAGGGCCAACGTTGTGACAAAAGTTTTGATGAGCCACCTATCGAATTGATTTCTTCTCGAAGCTTATTAATCCATGCCTCTGATACAACTTCTGGAATTCCTGGAGGGAAAATGCATTCGCCCCAAAATTCAATGCCTTCTAAATCACAAACAACTCGACCAAGGTGTAGCATAGGATGAATAGGAGAAAATTCCACATTGGTATATTTTTTAAATTCACTGGTTAGTTCTGACATAAACTTAAAAAAATATTTCAGCTTGGTGCCCATTTGAATATTTTGGCCATTTGCTAAATCAAATTCAAATAAGCAACTTCGTGGATCAGAGTATAAATCTTTACCACCTGCAAAATCCAATACCAAAAGTTGATCTGGTAAATTTACAATAAAGTGTAAAGCTTCAACAATCGCATTATTAGTCCCAAAATCTCTTGCTTCCTCTAAATCGTTTTCCTCTGGTTTAGAGTGGAAATACTGACTCTCGGAGCTACTGTGTTCTTGTTCGTCATGGTTGGATTTTAATTCTTTCTCTTCGTCAGTAAATGGAAAATTGATACGCATTCTTATGCGACCAGCCTGTGCATGCACAACTTGATTCGAAGTTGGAAATCCAACTATTAAATTCATTGGTGCAATGCCTTTTTCTTTTAAAAATCTAAGTGCGCCATGAGCTCTTACTTCTCGACCGTAAGTCCCAAGTAATGCAAACTTATTTTTTTTGGCATCAGAGATTTCAGATAAGGCTTTAAGCAGTAAAACATTATGAAGTTTACCACAGTTGGCACCTAGGCCGTATATTCGACCATCTTTAATTGTAATATCAAAAGGGTCTTGGTCCGTTAAGGTCCAAGACCGAAAAGGACCCGGAGCTTCCGTATCCAATGGATTTACGAAAAGATATTTAATCTCGCTGTAATTGTTTGTATTGGAAATTAAAATATTTTGAAAATCTAAATCTCGAAATAAATAGTTTTTAACTGCACTTTGTAAACTCATACTCTTTGATAACTGAACTAGATATTCAGTGAAATCACTAGTTCCATTAACAATCGAGCTATCAATGGATAGAGCTTTTCGACAAAGCTCTATCATAGAATTATGAATCATAAGCACTCTAGGATGGATTTTTCTAAAATCTGTTTAGCCTCTTTGATGTGCTTACTTTCAAGAATTGCTGGTAGCAAAAATCGTAATTTAAAAGGCCCACGTCCGCAGCCAAAACAAATCAAACCATTATTAAAAAGTTTTTTATTCAAAAGCATCATTTTTTCTTTACTACCATCCAAAGGTATAACTCCGATCATAAGCCCCATTCCATCGGCCTCACGAAGCAAACCTTGGCATGGTCCAGAGGTATTTATAGAATTTAGCATAGCTATAAACTCATGATGGATTTTTTGAATTTTACCATTGGGACCCATATACCCATCGTTATCCAATATATTCATAACAACTTTAGAACTTGCTAAAGCGGCAGAAGCTCCAGCGAAGGTTCCAGAGATCAAACCTGCTCTAGGATTTAATTCTTCTGTGTAAAGTGTAGCTGCGCCCTGCAAGCTCTTTGCAACTGTAGCAATATCTACGTATTCACCTAAATTCAAAGTCTGAAACGTAAAAAACTCGCCGGTTCGGCAAAAAGTTTGAACTTCATCAAACCAAATTGGTATTCCGGCTTTTCGACAGGCTTCAAATAAAGGTACAAAGTATTCACGTGGAGCGACGTTATATCCACCTTCGCCCTGCATTGGCTCAAAACAAAAAACACAAATATCATTTTTATTTTCGGCAATGTGTTTTTCTAGTTGAGCGACAGCTTTTGTAATACTTTCTGGATCGTGTTTATTAAAAAATGGAATTCGAAGGATTTCACTATAGGTAGGCAAACCCTCTCTAAATGCGGGATTGTCAGTGATTTCAGCCATCATGGTACTTCGGCCTGCAAATGCATTTTCCATTGCAATTATTTTTCGAGCACCCTTGGTTTTTTGTCGAGCCATCTTTAAAGCATTTTCGCCCGCCATTGCACCACAAGTTGTTAGCCAAGCATACTTCAAACGACTTTGCCTTGCCCCTATCTCGACTAACTTTTCTAATACTTCGCCGTATTCATAGTTAGGTTGTAAATTCCCTTGCATCACAACATCTGAAAGCGCACCACAAACACTAGCTTTTAAGATTTCAGGATGAGAGTGACCTAAGACATTCACCCCAATTCCATTAATTAAATCCAATTTTACACTGCCATCGACAAGTTCTACATAGGGTCCATGACCTCGACCCGTTCCAATATAATTAAAAAACAAATCTCGTCCCCGAACTTTACCAAATTTTGCAAACATTTCTTGGCTGGAACTAGCCTTGGCGGGATCGGGGGGCTTAACTCCATTAATGTGTTCACTAGCTTTTAAGGTGTTAGTTATCAGAGTTTCAAATGCAGCTTGAGAGTTTGATTGAGTGATTATATCTATTGATGACATTAGTTTTCCTTTCCAAAGTAAGCTCATCGAGTCATTCGTGCGTTTTCATTGGTTTTATTGTTAATATAAAGCAAAGGAGCAATGATAAAAAGTGTTAAGAATTATTTTTTGGACTTTAACTTTTATATTTTTTAAGAGTCTAGTGGGCTCGACACCTTTTGCTTACGCTAAAGCGAATACAACCTATACGTTGGAATCAGGCATTGCACATTTTGAATCTGGTGAATACTCTTTAGCTTTAATAGCTTGGTATCAACTTCTACAGGACCCCATTTATGCTAATTCCGAAGAAGTACTTTATAATTTAGCACTTACTGAGTATCACCTTAAAGATTACGGCTCGTCCTTAGCCCATTTAAGGCAGGCCCAAGCCTTAAATCCTATATCCTTTAAAATTCATAAAACCATTGGCTACGTGAAAAAAGCCATCGAAACTAAAGATTATTATCAGGTCAGTTCTGAACCTTATTTTAAAACTTTCTTACAATGGCTGCCCAAATTCTTTTTTTTGCTGTTATTCGTTTTATGTTTGGGGGCCGGGACCCTTGTCGCATCTCGTCAGCGCTCCGAGGGCATTAAATTTTGGGATTACTTTAAATCCTACATTTACTTTTTAGCCCTAGCTTTAATTCCATTGGGACTACTTTATTTGCAGATAAAAATTCAATCTGAATCCTTTGCTACGCTAACTGGGACCAAATCAATCCCATTATTCACTTCCAAATCCACAAAAGCTCCAGAATTAGGTCAACTTAAAGTCGGTGACGCTTTTAAGATTCTTCAAACCGAAGTAAACTCGAAACAAAATTGGTTGGCGATCACAACCCCTGATATTCCTTTTGGCTGGATCCGGACAGGTTCTTATATACTTTACCGAGGCAAGATTGACCCTAAAGACTCCAGGAATTAGACTTCAATTCATGAAATTTTTGGTCTTTTTATTTATGCTTTTTGGACTTGTCACTTTTTCTACAGCAAAAAGCACTAATCCCGCAGAAAATCTGTATGACGAAGCTATTAAATTTCAAAAAGCCTACAGATTCGACGAAGCTATTGCCACTTTGGAGCAAGTAAAAACGAAACATCCATATAGCAATTTTGCTAAAATGGCTCGTTTAAAAATTGCTGACATACATTTCGAAGCTAAAAATTACATTCAAGCGCAATACACTTATCAGGCCTATCTTGAATTATATCCTAACGACGACAAAAAAGACTATGTGCTTTTTAAAATGGGCGAATCCCTTTTTAAACAACTTCCTAGCGGTCATGATCGGGACCTATCCTCAGCCCAAGATGCTATTGATGTTTTTAAAAAATTGGAGCAAGAGTTTCCTTCTTCCATCTATATTAAAGAGGCTATTAAGTATCGAACCACTATCGAAAATAAACTTCTGCAAAAAGAATTATATATTGCAAAATTTTATTTTAAATATCGACAGCCCTTAGCCGCACTTCGAAGATTTAAAGCTTTTATTAAAAAATATCCTGACTCAAAACTTATGGCTGAAGCTCTGGCAGGCGCTGCTTACTCCGCTAAACGTATCAATGAAGAGGATGTATTTGTTAGTTATATAAGTCAGTTGAAATCTAAGTACCCCAATTATGATATTCCAAAACTTTATACAAAAAGGTTTGTATGGACGAGTCTTTAAAAATTATTTTTCAGACAGCCTCTGATCACTTTGTAAATGGGGATTATAAAAAAGCTGAGCCCATTCTTCATCAGTTAGTTTTAAAAAATTATAAAAATGCTAGTCTTTTTTATATGCTTGGAGCAATCCAGTATCAAAAAAATGATATTCGAAAAGCGCTTCGAAGTTTTAAACGCTCTCTTGAAATTGATCCTGCATTTACGGATGCTGGAATAGGTTTAAGTGTTATTTTCAACGATCTGGGTCAGTATGAAGAGGGCCAAAAAGTTTTTTTGGCTACGCAAAAACAATTAAAATCTCCACATCAAATAAAAGAACAAAGTTCAAAATCTAAGCTTTTTATGACTAAACATCTTGAACTAGCCAAACTATATAACGACGATAAAAACTACGGCGAAGCTTTGCAACAATTAGTAAAAGCAAAATTATTCAGCATTGAAACCAGCAAAATTCAGATCTTGATCTCTGAGTGTTTACTTAATCTTAAACAGTACGAAAAAGCTGTGTACGAACTTAAGGACATAGTTGCTAAAGAGCCTGATAATATCCCTGCACTTATGCGCTTAGGTCAGGTTTACGGTCTTACAGGCCAAAAAGATTTGGCCATAAATGCTTTTGAAAAAACACTTTTACTGGATCGAAATCATTTAGGCGCAAGCCAAAGACTTAACATTTTAAAATCGCAAAACAACCCTTACGCTAAGGAGTTATAATGGCTTCACTCAAAGAAGGCATGGTTCCGTTTATTAAAGCTGATGAGATTCAACAGATGATCACAGTTCTTGCTGACACAATCGATCAGCAGTACCGTGATGAGCCGGTGGTTCTAATCTGCCCGCTTAAGGGTTCGTTTATGTTTGTGGCCGATCTCTGTCGAAAGATTAAAAACCCTAATCTTGAAATAGAATTCGTACAGGTAAAATCTATTGGTCGATCTGTTGCTGTAGTTAAGGACATTGGTATCGATATTTACAATAAACATGTGATCATATGTGAAGAGATCATTGATGCCGGGAAAACTTTAAGTTTTTTAAGAAAACACCTTATGCTATCGATGCCCGCAAGCATTCGGATTTGTGCTTTGATCGACAAACCTTCACGTCGAGAAATTCCATTAAAACCAGAATATATAGGAAAAACTATCGATGACCGTTACATTATTGGTTATGGCATGGATTCCGATGAGCTGGGTAGAAATTACGCTGAAATTTATAATTTCATGCAGTAAACTCTAACGGTTAAAATACTTTTATAAATTTCGAACTTCAACACCTGGTGGTGGAATTAGTATAAATTTACTGCCATCAACTTTGTCTTTCTTTTTTTGCGAGACAAAAGTATTGATAGTCTGGTTGCCAATCTCATCCCAATATACAATTTTTATGATCTCACTTTTTTTCTTATTTAATGCTATTTCTATTCTATCAATCCCCGGAAGTTTTTTTGGATCTTTTGCTTTAACTTGGACTTCTAATAAGGTTTTCGAATTTTTAAAAGTTTCCGTAATTTCAAAATCATCCCAAGTACTTTCAAGACCAAACATCAGACTTAATAAAGGATGTGGGTAGGGCTTTGATTTTAAAACCTGTGTTGGCTTATTTTTAGCATCATAACTTATACTAGTAATTACTCCAGGCGTGAAAAGTGTTACAGTATTTTGATCACCTTCCAACTCAATTCGTAATTTTTGGCTTGAATAATACAACTCGCCTCTTGTTGATTTAGAATCCCCAAGCAGTTCCATAATTTGTTTTTGTTTAAACTTGGCTTGTAAGTATGGAGTTGATGAATACATTCTTGTCATTTTTTTTAGTTCAAGAATAGACGCCGAATCTTGCTCCTCGGCTGAAATGGAATTCGTAAACGCAAAACAAACAAAAAATAGTATAAAAAAATTTGTTATATTTTTAAAAACAACTGCAACAAACAAATTGACCTTTAACATATTTTTTCTCTCTCAATTTAGTATTAGTTAAAATTCTTTTACGACTTTTGTTTATCTAATTTCATTTTTGTTTTGTTAACTTTAACTTTAACTTTAACTTTAACTTTAACTTTAACTTTAACTTTAACTTTAACTTTAACTTTAACTTTAACTAAAAAATTCTCATTATTTATTTTTGATATCAAATCATTAATTTGATATACTAAGCTATTATTAGCTTCTATCTATTTTATCTTTAATATAAACTGTCAGATAAATGAATATTTATACTGAATAAAGTGTAACATTATTAACCCTAATTTGTTTCAAATTTTTAAGTTTTTTTAGGCTAAATCAAATAAATATGGAATGACTGCTTTTCCTCAACACTTAATATTATACTACGATCGATAGGCCCAAACACCAATTGCACGTATATTTTTATTATTAAGAGCATCCAAAACCCCTTTAAAAGAACCTCCCGTTGCCAAAACATCATCGAGAATTAAAATGCCGGCTCGATTGGTTTTTTGATTAAAATTAGAGTTTGCTTCAACTTTAAAATTTGTATCTCCCCGCTCAAACTTAGATTTTAATTTTTGAGACTGTGAATTCAGTTTCATTAATTTAAATGATTTAATATTATTATTTTGCTTTTTATAAGCTTCAACAAGGGTGTCTGGGTGATTTCGGTCTAGGCTTGGTACAGCTGCAACCCAGGCAATGTCCGTATGAACTGAAATTTTTTTTATTAACCAGGGCATAAAAACATCATACAAAGCCGGATTATCTCCATCCTTCATACCAACAATAAGTTTGCTAATCCAAAAATCGTTAGAATCTTTCCAGTTCCACAAATAATAGCATGGATAATTTTTAATATTTTGTATTTGAAACTCAGTTATTAAATATTTTTTATATAAAAATTTTCGACATGGCTTACAAAGTGGTGCTTTAAATAAAATCCACGATTCGCATAAGATACAATTTTTTGGTGTTCGAGAAACTTTTTTATAAAATTTTCTAATAGTTTTTTGTTCTTTATGATTTAAAATTTTATTAAATTGTAATATTAAAAAATGAAATATTGAGCTGAAAGGTATAAATATCATTGCAAACTGATTTGCAAATAACATTTAATCATTATGGTAAGGTATGTTCTTTATTATGGTAAATGTCCGATATATTTGCTCTAGCAATACGGCTTTGGCCATTAAATGATTTAGCACAAAAGGGCTTAGACAGATCTTGAGATCAGCTTTATTGATGAGTTGGTCACTAACTCCAAAGGCTCCTCCAATTATAAATGATACTTTCTTTCTAACTACAAGCTGCTCTTCTAAAGTTTTAGCAAATTCTAAACTTTTAAGGTTTTTGCCTCGTTCATCACAAAGAATAATATAACTTCCTTTCTCAATTTTAGCTTCTATGGCCGATGACTCTTTAAGGATTTTTATTTCTTTTTGATCTCTGTCAATTTCGTAGGATTTTATGTCATCAAATTTAACATCACAAAAATTAGTTATCTTAGATTCATATAAGTTAAATAGGCTTTCAAACTCTGCAGATTTTTTAGACTTTACACTAATTATTTGAATAGCACTTTTCATTATATCAGATTAATAAATTAGCTCATTGATTTTTTTAAATCTAATTTACTAGCTTTTTTCCAGAGCTGTTCTAAATGATATTCTTGGCGAACAAAATCATAAAAAATATGAACTATTAAGCTGCCATAATCTAAAACAACCCACCTGCCATCTTCAATACCATCGATTGCGATGGGTCGAACAGAATAAGTCATTTTAATCTTTTCAATTAAAGCTTCAGCCAAAGATACTGTCTGTCTTTTATTCGTCGCCGAACATACAATAGAATAATCTACGATATAATCTTTCATAGTTTCAAAATCAAAAGCTAAGGTATTGATAGCTTTTTTTGAATCAAGAAATTCAGCCGCTTCAAGGGTCAGTTTTTTATAATCTTCAACTTTGGGGCCATCAGACTCATAAAGCTTTTGCTCTTTAATATATTTTTCGACTTGTAGACTTAAAAATTTATCAACAGCTTGGCCAATTTTTAATTTTTTTCGGATTTCTGAAGATGAAATATCAGTGTCTTTCAGTCTTATGAAGTGAATTAATTTACCTGATTTCATTAAGCTTTGATAACCATCAAAATCTTCAATGAATTCTTGTAAACCTGCGGGAAATGAAATCTTATTTAATGGAAATGTAAATCCGGGTCTAGAAGTAACAATTAAGTGTGCCATTTTTAATATATCTTTATACTCTTTCCAAGCATCAAAAGTATTAAACTGGTCCAAACCAATAATTAAATAGAATTCCGAATCAGGGTTTTCAGATTTTAATTCTTTTAGGGTATCAATGGTGTAACTTGTACCTTTTCTTAGAATTTCACGAGCATCTAGACTGAAACTCTCACCCAGATCGGTCAAACACAGTTCAGCCATCTGACATCGCTGTTCTGGGGATGGATTTGCAACTAAATCTTTACCAGGACTTTGATATGCGGGGATTACTTTAATTTCGTCTAAATTAAATTTTTTCTGAACTTGAGTTAAACTGTTAATGTGCCCCATGTGAATCGGGTTAAATGCCCCGCCATATAAACCAACATGAGCCACTTAGTTTTCTCCTTTTTTAAAAACAAGCTTAGACATTATGCTTTTAAGGTTTTCTAAACCATATCCTGTATAGCCTGATATGGGAATAATTTCTTGCCCCATTTTTTCTCTTACTGTTTGTAAAAACATATCTCTTTCGTCTTCAGGAATAAGATCCCATTTATTAACAACAATGATTTGTGGTTTAGAGGATAAGGTTTCAAGTCCGTATTTACCACCATAAAGCTCGTCGTATTTGCTTAACTCTTCGTTGATTTGTCTAAAGTCTTCATAAAGATCTCGACCGTTGTTGGGATCACCATCCAAAAGATGAACAAAAAATCTCGTTCTTTCAATATGTCTTAGAAACTCTAGCCCAAGACCAGCACCTGTGTGCGCCCCAGGTATCAAACCAGGAATATCTGCAATTACATAAGAATCTGACTCACCAACTTTAACAACACCTAAGTGAGGATTTAAAGTTGTAAAAGGATAGTTTGCAATTTCTGGCTTTGCGGCTGAAACAACAGATATTAATGTGGACTTACCAGCATTAGGAAATCCTACAAGACCGACGTCAGCAATTAATTTAAGCTCTAGCCTTACACTAGTCTGTTCACCGGCCATACCTTTCTGAGCAATTTCTGGAGCTTGGTGCACACTGGATTTATAAAAGGTATTCCCTTTGCCACCAATGCCACCTGTAAGAATTTGATAATCCTCTCCCATCTTACAATCCAAAATAACTTCATCAGAATGCTCATCAATAACCAAAGTACCTGGAGGCACTTCAATAATTAAATCTTCACCATTTTTACCAGAGCAATTATTAGCTTCCCCTGGATTGCCATTTTGTGCTCTTAATTTTTTATTAAACTTTAAATCAAGCAGTGATTTCTTCTGTTCATTGACTCTGAAAATGACATGACCACCACGACCACCATCACCACCATTAGGGCCGCCTCTTGGAACTTTGGATTCTTTACGAAAACTTACACAACCTGGTCCACCAGATCCGGAGGTTAATTCGAGCTTAACTTGATCAATAAATTTTATTTTTGACATACACTCTTTTAGTTACAAAAAAAGCTCTCAAATTAAATTGAGAGCTTTCGTTTATTTTTTGTTTTTTAGATTATTATTTAAGCTGCTGTTGAAGGATAAACACTGATTTTTAATCTTTTCTTATCCAATCTTTCAAATTTAACTTGGCCATCGATTAAAGAAAAAATCGTATGGTCACGTCCCATTTTCACATTTCTTCCCACATGAAACTGTGTACCTCTTTGACGAACAATAATCATTCCAGGTTTTACAGTTTCACCACCAAAACGCTTTACTCCAAGTCTTTTACTCTGAGAATCTCTACCGTTTTTTGTACTACCAGCTGCTTTTTTCGATGCCATGACTTATACCTCTTAAAAAATATTCAATAAATTTAAAACTACTTCTTCTTTTTAGTAGCTTTCTTTTTTGCCACCGCTTTGGTCACTTTCTTTTTAACTACTTTTTTCTTAGCCGCTTTCTTTTTAGCTAAGGGTTTTGAAGCTTCAACTTTTTTAGTCGCAGACTTTTTGGTAACCTTCTTTTTGGCTGCTTTCTTGGCTGAAGTTTTAACACCCTCTGACTTTTCAACAGCAACAGCAAGCTTTGACTCTTTCATTTGAGCCTTGAACTCTTCTGTATATAACTTAGGTTCTTTATCAGCTTTTGCAGAAACACCAGGGGCCTGAATAGACATTACGAAAAGTTCAGTAAAAGACTGTCTATGACCTTGAAGTTTACGATAACCTTGACGGCGTTTTTTCTTTAAAACAATAATTTTCGGAGCTTTTGCTTGTTTGGAAATTACAACAGTAACAGCTGCATTTTCGACGCTTGGAACACCAACTAAGACTTTTTCGCCACCAATAAATAAAACATCGGTAAGTTCAAATTCAGTACCAACAGGTTGGTCAATTTTTTCAACTTTAAATGATCGCCCAGCTTCGACTTTGTATTGCTTACCACCGGTACGGACGATTGCGTACATAAAATAACCTCCAATAAAGTTGTAGAAGTGCCATGCACTGGACTTGCTTGTCAATTAAATAGAAATAAGAATTCGTGATTGAAAACCTAAAGGTTTGAAGTCAAAGGATTCTGTGCCTATAAAATAAGCCTCTGGGTCCAGGCTTTTGCCTTCCCAAAAGACTGAAAGCTGGAAGGAGATATTGCGCTGATTAGCTCTAAATCGATAGCCGTATGTCGTTTGGACTTGGTGCAAATAAGCACATGTTCGGTCCCCTATACCCCAACTTGTATTGCAATAAAAATACGAAACTTCAAAATAAAATGGATCCCTCGCCCCTTGAAAAAATTTCGTTTGCAAAGCAGCCCCATAACGACCTTTATAGGGATCTAACCTGGGTTTAAATTTAGTAACTATTGAGCTTCGACTATGAATAACATCATCAGAATCCAAAACGTCACTGATATACCCATAACTTTCTAAACCAAAGGCCGAGGCCCCAATGTCAATCGTTTGCTCTAAGGCCCAGGCCCCAATTTTACTTTTTCGCCTTTGTTTGTAATTGTATACAATCTTGTTTCTTAGGTCATAAAGGATAGGTTTTCTTATCTCACGCCATATGGCTGAAACTGTGCTTTGATTTTGATCTTGAATACCTACACCTATTCTAAAAGCTGAAGAAATGTAGCGCGTATTTTCTCTTTGCATATTTCGACCCAAACGACGCAGCCACTTGGTCCTTGAAGTTGACCATGGTGCCACGATTTGATCTGGATCTTGTTCCCCTTGATCCACATACAAACCCCGTTTTTCAATTTCGATCCCTGAGTCAATAAAATTTTGAATTTCAGGTGCACCGATACAAGCACTGCCACAATTTAAAATGACAAGCCTATCCGAGACATAACCCTGGTCGAGAGTATTATAGCTCCAAGATGTGATCGGTACGACCAACACAATCAGGCTAAATAAAACTAAAAAAAAATGCAAAATCACTACTCTTTTATCGACCTAAAGACTTAAGATTTAAAGGTTTTTTGTAAGATCGAGGATATAATACAGGCTCTGTCTTAGAAATGAAGACCTAGCTCGACCAAAATCAACTTAAATGACATCTTTTGAGACAACATCAATCGCGTACTCTTCAATATGAAATTTAGGCTCGACCTTGAAAACTACCGAAGAATTGATTCTTGTTTCGATGAAATCTAAGCTTTCAGACTCCTCTTCATAGACCCAGTCGGCAACATCCGAATGGCAACGAATCACTGCCATTTTGGTTTGATCCATAGAGTCTTTAAGTCGCTCTAAAGATCTAAAGATTTCATTTGAAACAGTCATCGGCCGTTTAACATATCCCGTTCCTTCACAATAACTGCAAGGTTCACAAAGTACCGATACTAAACTGGGCCGGATACGTTTTCGGGTCATTTCTACTAAGCCTAATGTTGAAATTGGCGAAACATTAGTTTTGGCTTTATCCAATTTTAACTCTTCCAAAAAAGACTTCATAACTTGTTCTCTATGGATTTCATTGACCATATCAATCAAATCTAAAATGATAATTCCGCCACAATTTCGAATCCTAAGCTGATGTGCAATCTCTTTAACAGCTTCCAGATTGGTCTGTAAAATAGTGTCTTCGATGTCCTTTTTGCCAACGAATTTACCGGTATTAACATCAACGACAGTTAAAGCCTCGGCTTCATCAAAAACTAAATAACCACCAGATTTAAGCCAAATTTTTCGGTCTAAGGACCTTGAAATTTCAAGGTCAATATTATATTCGTCAAATAAAGGTATATTGTCGTTATGTAACTTAATTTTATTTTTATACTTGGGGATAAATTGCGATAAAAAGGCTTGGATTTTCCGATAAGACCGTCGATTATCAACAATAACTTCATCGACTTCGGAATTTAAAAAGTCCCTTAAAGCTCGTAGTTCAAGATCTGGCTCTCTGTGAACATGCCCAGGATTTTTCCTTTTTTCGTAACTTTTCTGAACCTCTTTCCAAACTCGACTTAAGTACTCTAAATCAAACCTTAACGAGTCTGCAGTAGCACCCTCGCCTGCCGTTCGGATGATCACGCCGCCTTTGGGTTTAATCTTTTCAACAATTGATCTAAGGCGTGATTTTTCCGTCTCATCTTCAATTTTTTTCGACACTCCAAAATGTGGAACTGTAGGCATATAAACGAGATTTCTGCCAGGCAATGAAATGTGGGTTGTAATTCTAGCGCCTTTAGTGCCCAAAGGGTCTTTGGCCACTTGGCAAAGAATATATTGGCCCTCCCGAATCAAATCCTGAATTGGTATCCGACTTTCGTCGGACTGCGAATCAGCTGACATACTTGCGGTCGTAGCAGGTTCATTGACCTCAGCCGATAAGTCCGACGCGGGTTCAGTGGTAGTTATTTCATCTAAATTTAGTTGATTAACAGTGTGATTATCAACCCTAATGTCCCCCACATATAAAAACGCAGATTTATCTAAACCTATATCTACAAAAGCTGCTTGCATTCCGGGCAATACTCGCATGACTTTGCCTTTAAATATCGAGCCGACTAAAGTTGGGGATGCGCTTTTTTCAATTTGAAAATCAATCAATTTGTCATTTTCAGTATAAGCAACTCTTGTTTGATTTGGTCTTACACTTATTAGTATTTTTGAGCTCATTAAAAGTACTTAACATGCTAAAAATGTAAAAGCCAGATGTTCTGAGCTTAGTCCACGTTGGAAGCCTAGATCCTTGATATTATTGAAATTATTAAAAACTAGACCTGATATATTTAAATATAAATCCGATACCTTTTTTAAGGAGAATTCTAATGGCTCAAATCGACGGACTCTTAAAAATAATGATGAACGAATCAGCATCGGACTTACACTTATCCGCGGGGACAGCTCCTTACTTTCGAGTCCACGGCGACATGATCCAATCTAAAAGTGCTCCGTTAACCCATGATGATTTAAAATCCTTACTGTTTGAAATTTTAACTGAAAAGCAAAAACGCGATTTTGTTGAAAAATGGGAATTAGACTGTGCTTATGAAGCCAAATCTATTGGACGCTTTAGATGTAACATCTACATGCAAAAAAATGGCTTAGGTGCAGTGTTCAGACAAATTCCTACCAAAATTTTACGTCTAGAAGATTTGAATTTACCTCCTTCGCTTTATGACTTAGTTAGTTGTGAACGTGGCTTAATTTTAGTAACTGGTCCGACAGGTTCTGGAAAATCCACAACCCTGGCCGCATTGATTAATTATATTAATCAGAATGAAAAAAAACATATTTTAACAATTGAAGACCCTATTGAATTTGTTCATGCCAACAAAATGTCATTGGTTAATCAACGAGAAGTACACACTCATACCAAAAGTTTTGCTAACGCTTTAAAAGCGGCTCTTAGAGAAGATCCAGATGTAATTCTGGTAGGCGAGTTGCGGGATTTAGAAACAACACAGCTTGCGATCAGTGCCGCTGAAACAGGCCACGTTGTTTTTGGCACTCTGCACACCAATGGAGCTTCAAAAACCTTAGATCGAATCATTGATATGTTCCCTGCTACTCAGCAAAAACAAATTCAATCCATGTTAGGGGAAAGCCTTAGAGGAGTGGTATCACAGCATCTGATAAAAAATGCCCAAGGTAATGGGCGCGTTGCTGCCATCGAAGTACTTATGAATAATTCTGCCGTAGCCAATTTAATTCGTGAGGGAAAAACCTTTCAAATCCCCTCAGTCATGCAAACAAGCGTAAAGCAAGGCATGTTACCCTTAGAGATGCATTTGAAGCAGTTAGTTGATGCTCGTTTGATTAAAGCGGAAGATGCTTCGGAAGTGCTTTACTCTATGGGTAAAAAACCTACCATGTTTGCCAAAGTGGGCTAACGAACACTTTGCCTGCGGTGAGCAACGGCACAGTCTTAGACGGCTGACGCACACTGTGCCTGCTCTTCGTCGTCGAGTTTCACATCCGCACCTGCGGTGAGCCATGCCTAAAGAATGGAAAACATAATAGTCTTTTTAAGATTAGTTTTAATTGTAAGCTAGGGACTATTTATGAAATTGAATCAAATGATTGATCACACTTTATTAAAAGTCACAGCAACCGAGCCCGAATATTCAAAATTGGTTGATGACGCTTTAGAGTTTCAATTTAAAGCAGTATGTGTTCCTCCCATAATGGTAAAATATTGCAAAGAAAGACTTGATTCATCGGATGTACTAATAGCGAGTGTTGTTGGCTTTCCTTCGGGGTATAGCTTAACTTCGACTAAGGTTGAAGAATCAAAAAATTTAATTCAATTAGGGGCTGACGAGATTGATTTTGTAACTAATATTGGTTGGGTTAAGTCTTCAAAATTTGATTTAATACTTGAAGAGTATAAAGCCATCAAAGATGCTTGTGATGGAAAAACCACAAAAGCTATATTAGAAACTGGGGCCTTAACTGAATCCGAAATCAAAAAACTGTGTGATTTGGCGATTAAAGCAAAATTAGATTTCATAAAAACTTCAACTGGTTTTTATGAAATCGGAGCTAGGCTGAGTGATGTCCAATTAATGAGACGTCATGTCGGTCAAGCCCTCCTTATAAAAGCTAGTGGTGGTATAAAAGATTTCCAAACAGCTAAACAATTTATCAATGCAGGTGCGGATCGACTTGGCTGTTCGGCAAGCGTGAATATACTTATAAGCTCGCAGACCGAATAACAAAATTGTTCTTCCATAGCTTTTATTAAAGCTTGAAGTTTATTTTAAGGAATATTTTTCATGCATATTTTTGAATTGATTCACAAAGTTCAAACCAAAAGTCGTTTAAATAAAAATGAAATTTTTTGGCTTGTGGATAAGTTTACAAAAGATGAAATTCCAGATTATCAAATGTCAGCTTGGTTGGCTTCAGTTTTTATTAATCACCTTTCAGAGGAAGAAACATCCTGGCTAACGCAAGCGTTAAGTGAATCGGGACAACAACTTAAGTGGTCTGCCGCGACAGTTGATAAACATAGTACGGGCGGCGTAGGTGATAAAACGAGTTTAATCCTTGCGCCCATTGTGGCCTCCCTTGGGATTAAAGTTCCTATGATGGCAGGGCGAGGTCTTGGTCATACAGGCGGGACTGTAGACAAGCTTGAAAGCTTGAAGTTTAAAACAGATTTAGAGGCTGCACATTTTAAAAATTTAGTTGAAACCAATGGCATTTGCATTATGGGTCAAAGTGAAGATTTTTGTCCTGCGGATAAACGCTTATACGCTTTAAGAGATGCCACACATACAGTCGCCAATATTCCATTAATCTGCTCGAGTATTATGAGCAAAAAAATTGCTGAGGGTTTAAACGGACTTGTGCTTGATGTTAAGTTTGGCACAGGAGCCTTTATGCCAACGATTGCAGATTCTAAATTATTAGCTGAAAAGTTAATTCGTATCGGTGAAGCCAATCATATCAAAACATTTGCGGTTTTAAGTTCGATGAATCAACCTTTAGGTCGTTATATCGGCAACAAATTAGAAATTATAGAATGCTTAGAAATTTTAAAATCGCCAGAAGAGGTGTTTGCAATTTACGAAGATAATATTTTATTATCACTTTTGCTTGCTGCTTTAATGCTACAATCCTTAAATCCACAGACTAAATTAGAAAAAAATTTTACAATTGTTTATGATCAGCTTATGTCTGGGCGTGCTTTTACCAAGTTTTTAGATATGGTCCATGCTCAAGATGGACATCTATTAGATTTTTATGAAAATGGAGAAACCTCATTTTTATCTCCCTTAAAACCACGAATGCATGCAAAAAAAATTACTGTCACTTCAGAACAAGATGGCTATATGAATTATGTAAATATTAAAACTTTGGGTTTGGCAGCTGTTTCTTTAGGTGCTGGCCGACTTACTAAAACCGACCAAATTGATTCTGAAGTTGGCTTCTATTGTTACAAAAAACAAAATGATTCAGTAAGTAAATCTGAAGCTTTGTTTGATATCTACTATAATAACGAAATAAAATTGAGCTCTGCTTTGGAACAGCTAAAAGCCTCCTTTGAAGTACAATCAACTTCTTTGCTTACTAAAGAAAGTCTTGTCTCTGAAATACTGTCTTTTGATGGTCAAAGTTATAAAAATATTCATCTGAAAACTAAATATTTTGAGGTTTAATTTATGATAGCAAAAATTTCGAAAGCAGCAGATTTTATTCGTTCTAAATCTGATATTAAGCCAACTGTAGGATTAACTCTAGGCTCTGGTTTAAGCTCAATGATCAATACCATTGATATAGAAACAACCATACCCTTTGCCGATATTCCTGGGTTTCCCCAGACCACAGTCGAAGGACACTCAGGTCAATTAATCCTTGGACGTATTGCTGATACTAAGGTTGCCGCTCTTCAAGGTCGAATTCATTTTTATGAAGGTTATCGAATGGACGAAGTGGTTTTTCCAACTCGAGTACTGGCAATGCTTGGCATCCAAAATTTAATTTTAACCAATTCTGCCGGCGGAATTCAAACAGATATGCAGCCTGGGGACTTTATGATTATTACTGATCATATTAATTTATTTGGTGATCATCCCTTGAAAGGTCCAAATATTGAAAAATTTGGACCTCGATTTCCAGACATGACTTATGCCTATGATCCAAATTTAATTGCTAAAATGCGGACGCAGTTCGAGGCCCTAGATATTCGCTTTCATGAAGGCGTTTACTGCGGTGTCACCGGTCCTACTTATGAAACACCGGCTGAAATAAAATATTTAAAAATTATTGGTGGTTCTGCCGTAGGTATGTCGACGGTTCCAGAGTGTATTGCGGCTAATCACTTTGGTCTAAAAGTCGCCGGAATAAGCTGCATTACTAATCTCGCCGCAGGAATTACTGGTGAAAAGCTGAATCATAAAGAGGTTCAAGACGTTGCTGGAAAAGTAGAAAAGCAATTTTCAAATTTTTTAATTCACTTTATTAAATCCTTGGATTGAACCTATTATTACAACAAGTTAATTAACCTAAAGCGAAACCTTCATATCATGACCTTTTCTGTCATTTTCCATCAATAATTCAGGCCAAAGTTAAGATTGTGTTGTATATCTTTTGGATTGGTTTTTTGCTCTTTAAAAGCGCTTTGCGTTATAAGTGATGTTAAAAGGTTTTGAGTATTTAAATTATTACTGTTTGGTTCTTAAAACTTCTCGCAAATCAACTAATAAAATTTTTAATTAATACTACTAATTTTAAATTCAAAGGAAGTTATGAAAAACTTTTTGTATATTGAAAGTTTAAAAGATCGGGTTGGTGAAAAGGTCACACTTAAAGGTTGGGTTACTCGCACCCGCCCTTCCGGCAAAGTTAAGTTTTTAGTTTTGCGTGATGGCACAGGTCTTTGCCAATGTATTTTTGTTAAAGATGAATGTGACAATGAGGGTTTTGAAAATTTTAAAGTATTGACACAAGAGTGCGCCATAGAAGTCACTGGAGTAGTTAAAGCTGAACCTCGAAGCCCAGGGGGTTATGAGCTCTCAGGCGAGCACTATAAAGTTCTTTCCACTTCCGTAGATTTCCCAATTACTCCCAAAGAACATGGTCCTGATTTCTTAATGAATAATCGCCATTTATGGCTCCGATCCAGAAAACAAGTAGCCATCCTTAGAGTTCGATCGGAAATCATTAGTGCCGTTCGAAGTTTTTTCGATGATCGTGGGTTTACATTAGCAGATGCACCAATATTCACACCCAACGCGTGCGAAGGGACTTCTACTTTATTTGAAACAAATTATTTTGATGACAAAGTTTTTCTATCCCAAAGTGGCCAACTTTATTCCGAAGCAACAGCTATGGCTTTAGGTAAAGTTTATTGTTTTGGACCAACTTTTAGGGCTGAAAAATCTAAGACAAGAAGACATTTGATTGAATTTTGGATGGTTGAACCTGAAGTTGCTTTTGCTAACTTAGCTGACAACATGGAACTGGCTGAAGATTTTGTCGAATATGTCGTGCAGCGAACTATAAAAAATCGTAAAGACGAATTAGCTATACTGGAACGTGACGTAAGTAAACTTGAAGTGATTAAAGCCCCCTTTCCTAAAATACATTACAATGATGCCGCAATCATGATTAAAAAAGAAAATCCTGAATTCATTATTGGCGATGACTTCGGAGCCACCGATGAAACGATAGTAAGCTCTAAATTTGAACAGCCTGTATTTGTTCATAATTATCCTAAAGCTGTGAAAGCCTTCTATATGAAAGAAGACCCAAAAAATCCAACCGAGTCTTTAAGTTGTGATTTACTTGCTACAGAGGGATATGGTGAGTTGATCGGTGGCGGTCAAAGGGAAGATAGTTATGAGACTTTGCTTAAAAAAATAAATGACCACAATTTAAATCCTGAAGATTTTGCGTGGTATTTGGATCTAAGAAAATATGGTTCGGTGCCCCATTCTGGTTTTGGAATGGGTATTGAAAGATGCGTCGCTTGGATTTGTGGGATTCAGCATGTTCGAGAAAGCATCCCTTTTCCAAGACTTTACGGTCGCAAATATCCATAATTTAAAACATTAAGATTATTATTTAAGATTTAGGAGTTATAAAATGGAAACACAAGATTTATTTAAAAATTTAGATGACCGTAATTCGAAAGCTTTTAGTGGTGGTGGCCAAGATAAGTTGGCTAAACACAAACAGGGTGGACGACTAACTGCGCGCGAGCGTTTAGATGTTTTACTTGATCCGGCGTCTTTTGTAGAACTGGATCGTTTTGTCACCCATAAATGTACAAATTTTGGTATGGATGCCAATCATACACCCGGAGATGGAGTCATAACTGGTTATGGACGAATCAGTGGTCGTTTGGTTTATGTGTATTCGCAAGATTTTACTGTCTATGGCGGCAGTATGAGTCGAACAACTGCAAATAAAATTTGTAAAATTATGGATCTTGCTGCGCAGAATGGAGCTCCGGTCATTGGCATCAATGATTCTGGTGGGGCGCGAATTCAAGAAGGCGTAGAAGCTCTAGGAGGATATGGGGATATCTTTTTAAGAAACACTCGATATTCAGGTGTGGTTCCACAAATTTCAGCCATCATGGGACCGTGTGCAGGTGGTGCCGTATATAGTCCGGCCCTCACTGATTTTATCTTTATGGTTAAAGATTCCAGTTATATGTTTGTCACAGGTCCCGACGTTATTAAAACCGTAACACACGAAGAAGTTACCAAAGAGGATCTAGGCGGCGCTCAAACTCATAATGTTAAATCAGGTGTAGCCCACTTTGCCGCAGAAAATGATAAACATTTACTTTTATTGATTCGGGAACTAATTAGTTTTATTCCAAGCAATAATATGGATGATGCGCCAAGGGCATTAACACAAGATCGGGCCGACCGAATTGATTTATCTTTAGACACCTTAGTTCCAGAAAACTCTAAAAAACCATACGATATGAAAGAACTGATTCGTAAGGTCTTAGATGACAATTATTTTTTCGAAGTACAACCTCACTATGCTGAAAATATCATTGTTGGTTTTGGACGCCTCAACGGTCGAAGCGTAGGAATAGTTGCCAACCAACCAAATTTTCTAGCAGGGTGTTTAAATATTGAAGCCAGCCGTAAGGCTGCTAGATTTATTCGTTTCTGTGACTCTTTTAATATTCCAATTATTTCTTTGGTAGATGTTCCAGGATTTTTACCTGGGACTGACCAGGAGTGGGCAGGGATTATTAGTCACGGCGCAAAACTTGTTTATGCTTATTCCGAAGCCACTGTACCTAAAATTACCCTTATTACCCGAAAAGCTTACGGGGGCGCTTATATTGTAATGGCTTCTAAGCATATTGGTGCAGACATTAATTTAGCTTATCCCAATGCTGAAATTGCTGTGATGGGCGCTGAAGGCGCTGTGAATATTATCTTTAGAAAAGAAATCGCCTCATCGAAAAACCCTGAGGCCACCAAAAAAGAAATCATTCAAAACTACGAAGAGAAGTTTAGTAATCCATATGTAGCTGCAGAGCTAGGGTATATTGATGAAGTTATTATGCCTTCGCAAACTAGAGTTAGATTGATTGATTCTCTTGAAATGTTAACTAACAAAACCATGATCAATCCTAGTAAAAAACACGGGAGTATACCTCTTTAATTTATTTAATTTTATAATTGTTTTTAGAAAGTTTTCTTGAGAGATAATTTCGATAAAATGTGGGGGGGGCACATATGTTTAAAAAAATTCTAATTGCTAACCGCGGGGAAATTGCCATCCGCGTGATACGAGCGTGTCGCGAAATGGGAATTGAAACTGTAGCCGTTTATAGTGAAGCAGATCGTGACAGTCAGCATGTCTTACTTGCAGATGAAGCTTACGAGATTGGTCCTGCGCCTTCGTCGCAATCGTATTTAAGAATTGACAAAATTATTGAGGTTGCAAAAAAAGCAAAGGTTCAAGCTATTCATCCTGGGTATGGTTTTTTAAGTGAATCTTCCGATTTTGCCCAAGCTTTGCAAGATAGTGGACTCGTTTTTATTGGAGCAACGGTCGAGAATATTCGAGCGATGGGAGACAAAATCGCTTCTAGGGATTTAATGAAAGGTGTCGGAGTTCCTATCGTGCCTGGAAGCCCTGGGGCTGTTAAATCTGTCGAAGATGCAGAAATTATCGCCAAAGAGATCGGTTACCCGGTGATGATCAAAGCCTCTGCCGGTGGTGGTGGTAAAGGCATTCGTGTTGTGCTTGAACCGAAAAATATAAAAAGTGCTTTTAAGGCTTGCCAAAATGAAGGTAAAAATTATTTTAACGATGACACCGTTTTTATTGAGCGTTTTATTCAAAATCCTAAGCACATAGAAATTCAAATTTTTGGTGATACCCATGGGAATGTAGTGCATTTATATGACCGAGAGTGCTCGGTGCAACGCCGCCACCAAAAAGTAATTGAAGAATCCCCTAGTATTTCTGTACCGGATGCCGTTCGAAAAAAAATGGGCCAAGTCGCAGTTGCTGCTGGCAAATCGATACGATACTTAGGTGCTGGAACAATCGAATTTATTTTTGATAACACCACTAAGGAGTTTTTTTTCATGGAAATGAACACTCGCCTTCAAGTCGAGCACCCCGTCACCGAAGCTGTGACCGGTATTGATCTTGTCAAAGAACAAATTCGAGTGGCTGCCGGACTGCCTTTTTCTTTTAAACAAGATGAAATCAGCCAAACTGGTCACGCGATTGAACTTCGAATTTGTGCCGAAGACCCAGTAACTTTTTTACCTAGTGCAGGTAAAATTTTAAGATGTCGTATTCCCCAAGGACCATTTGTTCGTTTTGATTCTTATATTTATGGGGGATGCAATATTCCTATCTACTATGACCCTATGATCGGAAAACTAATTGTTTGGGGACCAACCCGTGAAGTGTGTATCGCCAGACTAAAACGTGCATTAGCTGAATTTGCCGTGGCTGGCATAAAAACAAATGTTATTTTGCTAAAAAATATTTTAGATCATGAGAAGTTTTTAAATGGTTCCTATACGACTCAATTTGTAGACAAAGAACTTGCAATTTCAGACACAAAAACCTTTTTTAAATATGTAGACGACGAAATCTTTTTAATTTCCGCTGCCATTAACGCTTATAAAGAGAGCCAAGGACGTCGAGTGATTGACTTCAAGCAAGGCAAAAAATGGCGAATTGGTGCACGTCAAAAAAGTATGATGAGGTATTAAATGTATTTTGAAGCTAAAGTGAATCAAAGTCCCTACAAAGTTATTGTTGAAGAATTAAGATCTGATTGGCTTATCAAAATCCAAATGATCGACCCTGTATCTGCTAATGAATCATGGAAAGAATATATGATTCCAAAAAAGAATTTCACAGTAGCCAAAGATGGCAATATCAGTTTGATATTTAAAGACTCTTCCTACTTGGTTGACATTGTAAAGTATGGAACAGACTACGAAGTTTATTCTCGAGGGTCGTATCGAAATGTTTCAATATTAAATGATGAAATTCTACTTCGTGAATCTATTCGTGGTGGAGGTGCTTTAGGTGGACACAATAATCTTAAAGCTGGAATGCCCGGTAAAATTGTAAAAGTTTTTGTCAAAGAAGGACAATCGGTCAAAGCCGAAGAACCCCTACTTATTATGGAAGCTATGAAAATGGAAAATGAAATGCGCGCCGCCAATGACTGCATCATCGACCAGATTTACATCAAAGAGGGTGATAATGTAGAAACAAGTGCCGCTCTGATCTCTTTTCGTAAACCCTCTGCCTAGATTTCTTTAAGCTTCCTACTTAGATAGGATGTCATTGAGTTTTAAAAATTCTTTATTTTTAAGACTATTGTGTTTGATCATATTTTCGAAGGAAAAGACTTTAAGTTCACCTTTGATTTTACAAATGGAGCTGAATTTTTTTATTTCATCAATCTTGGCAGCAGCCAGATAACCCATCTGCGAAGCTAAAATTCGATCTTTGGCGCTTGGTGCGCCACCCCTTTGCATATGCCCCAACACTGATGTCCGGTAGTCTAAGTCTTCATCTTTTAAAGATCTCTGTAGTTTTTCAAGCACGTCATGATCGTTTTCAGCTACAATTATGATGCTGGATTTTTTTCCTTTTTTTAAGCCGTCTTTAATTTTTTTATGGGCTTTGGCAATATCACCTTGGGATTTATAAATGAGAGGATACTCGGCACCACAAGCCACTGAGATCGCAAGTGGTAAATCAGGATTGTCTCTTCCCATGACCTCGACGATAAATAGCCGATCGTGGGAATTTGCTGTATCCCTAATTCTATCAATGGCCTCACAGGCCGTGTTTAAAGCTGTATCAAAGCCAATGGTCTCTTCTGTTCCTTCAACATCGTTGTCTATGGTCCCAGGAATACCTATCGATACATAGCCAAATTCTTGAAACAAGGCTTTGGCACCTTTATAGCTACCGTTTCCACCAATCACTATTAATCGATCTATGGATTTATCTTGTAAAGTTTTAATGGCTTTTTCACGGATTTTTTTTTGTTTAAAATCTTCATATCTTGAGGTTTTTAATATCGTTCCCCCACGATGAATGATATTAGCGACAGATCTTAAATTCATTTCAAACATGTCTTGATCTACAAGACCTTGAAAACCACGTTTAATTCCTATAGGCCGATGACCAAAATGAATTAAAGATCTTACACATGATCGAATAGCTGCATTCATTCCAGGGGCATCGCCACCACTGGTTAAAATTCCAACTCTCATAGAAGGCTCCAAAAAAAACAAAAAAATATTAATTGAAACCCTAGTTTAAGTGATATCTATTCAAAAAGACAATTTATGATGAAAACTATTTTTTTAAAGCGTCACGAATCTCTCTGAGTAATAAAATATCCTCTGAGATTAGTGCTGGAGCTGAAGGTTTCAAAGCCTGCTTTCTTCGGGCTGTATTAATACCTTTTACTAAAATAAATACCGCAAAGGCTACTATTGTAAAGTCAATTACAGCTTGAAGAAACTCGCCATATTTTATCACAGGAGCGCCTGCAGCTATAGCCTCATTTAAAGTCGTATAACCTTGACCTGATAAATCTAGAAAAAGCTGACTAAAGTTAACGTTACCAACAAGCAAACCTAAAGGAGGCATAAGTACACCATCTACTAAGATTTTAACAATGGCGCCAAAAGCTGCACCAATAATAATTCCAACAGCCATATCAACTACATTGCCCTTAACTGCAAAGTCTCTAAACTCTTGTGTTATGCTCATAATCTTCCCTCAAAACTAAAATTTGTTACTCAAATGTATATAACCATTTAGTTTTTAAATTCAAACAAAAGATCAACTAAAGCTTAAAGAAATCGCATATTAAATAATTTAAGTTCAGTATACTCACCAGAATTTATATCAATTCTTTTTACATAGCCCAGCTCTGATGGAAAAAGTGCTAAGATAGCATTCCCCGACTGTTTAAGTTGAGCTTTATCTGGCAAATCTTGAATTGATAAACTGAGCATATCGCTGAACCTAAAACTATTCACAACTCTTTGATAAGAGACCGAGTTAATAAAAAACATTTCATGATTATAATTTAATCTATTTTGAAAGTTTGATTTTACTATAGACCATTGATCTTGGCTGATATTCAAAGTGGATTGCAGAATATTATTTGGACCTATATTGGTAAGCAACCGGGTTCTAATAGAAAGGCCATCAGAAAATGCTAAAGTATAATTATCATTTAGATCTTTATATAAAACATGAGCGTCAGTTATTTTAGAATATAACTTTGTATCTAAATCTACGGTGTCTAATATATCTATTTCAACTTCTGCAACATAGTCGTAAAGCACAAGGGCTTCGTCACTCTGAAATAGTACTTTATCGACGCCGATAGGTGCTAACCACTTAATGTTGTTCCTAGATAAGGTTTGCTCGGTGTATACCCAATCTTGCTGGTCTAAACTTTGTTCTAAATCAACAATCGCTAGCGAATTATCGCTTCGACTAACTATTAAATTTCCCGATGATGTAATATCTCCGGCTAAGATTGAACTATCTCCCGCAATAATTGGTCCTCCCACCCATGATTTAAGAACTAAACCTTGTTCATTTAATTTTAAAATTCCTACTGAATTTAGATCGTCATAAATAATTAATATTCTGTTGGTTTGGTTAAAGGCAGAGGATACTGGTGTTCCTAAAAAATGTATTGGATTTCGATTTATACCGTGAACACGACTGAAGATTGTAATTTGCGACCGGCTTAAATCAATAACAAACTCTCCGGGCTCACTAGCTATTAAAAAATGCTCATCTTTGGGATTAGCAACTTCATAACTTTCAGATAATTCCATCGTATTAATGTTAAAAATATGAATTCGACTAGAGAACTTATCAAATAGGCTAACTGTGTCGCCATTATCCACATCACTTTGTGAGGAAATATTGTCTAGCCTTGTTCCCACAATATACTCTTGATCCTTTATACTGCTTGATTCACAACCGATGATAAGATTTGAAAAGCCGTATCCAAGAAATAACAGAATTATTTTAATCTTTAAAATTCCACCTAATTTATTGCTCTTAAAATCCATAACTCACCCCTAATTGACCAACAATGTTTAATGACTCTTTATCCAAATTCAACTCTTCGTGTGCAAAACTGAAGCTACTTAAACCAATTCCTGCCTTTACCCAAACATAATCTAAAGGATAGTAATAATTGGCTTGAACAGAATATCCGATAGTATTGTCTTTAGAATTTGAAGACACGAAAGGGTCTTTAACATCGTACTCAGAGACTACTAAATCCACATTGGCATTAATAACCATAAAAGATTGCCCAAAAGCAGTTAGTGGATCATCATCCATAAAAAATCTATAGGATAAACCTAGACCGAGTGTCGACAAATTATGTTCCACTTCAATGCTAGTTAATATTTTCTCTGAACTTAGAAGGGATTTATAGCCGAAATTAAACCCCCATTTTTTGATAAAATGTTTATAATTTACTTCGAAGCCATAGTGCTTATCAGAACTATAGGTGTTTGAATTACTAATTAAGTCATTTTGTTGTACAAAGTTTAGGTCTAACCAATAGTGTTTATTACTTTGTCCTCTCAGTAATGTGGGTTTATATAGTTGAAATAAGCCATATCTATAAACTTGTAAAACTGTTTCCGAGGCCATTGAATTGATGAGTTCACGACGACCTTGTTGAGATTTGAAAGGACCGATATCACCAACATCGCCTATATATTCACCCTCGATAGGTACTAAGTGTAAAAGTTCATGCGCGATCAAAAACACTCTTCGATATTGAGTCATCATTAAAAAGTTTTTTTTGTTTACTGTTACGATTTTGGTCTCTGGATTTGCAACCGCATCGGCAGTGACATTATTAGAACCTTCTTGCAAATTAATGACCTTGTTTGTCCAGTTAAAAACCAAATTCGGATCCTCTAAGAGATTCACAATCAAACCACTAACATTCTTAAGCTGTAAGGTGCAAAAGTTTCTTTGCTCTGAATCTAAATTTTCTAATGGAGCACAAATATTTCTGTTATTATATACGGGGATACATTCACAATAATCTTTGAATACTTCCGATTCATTAACTTTTTTCAGACTCTCATAAATTTGTTTTTTAGTTACAAGCATTTCAACATCGGCCGTGCTCCCTCCATTACCGACAAATGAATTTGCAAAACTTTTGTAAGGTGTAAATAAATTACTGAAGAGGATACCCAAAAATATATATATAAATATTCTCTTTATGGTTAAAAATTGTTTAATTTCAATCATTCGCTTTTCCCCCCGCAGGACTTAAATTGATTATTAATTGATAAACTTGGATTTCTTTGGAAATGGCTTTTTCTTCTTCAGCAGAGTATTTATTAACTTCGCCAGTTTGGTTTTTTAATTTTGACTTTGAAGTGAGTTCATTCGAAGCCGCTTCTGAAAAATCTTTAAATTTTTCTGTAAAATCAGTAATTAAATTCAATAATTCTTGATATTTTTCAGCGGTCAGCGCAATCGTTGCCGTATTAGCGAATCGCTCTGTGGTTGGATATATATCCATATTTTGTTGCGCTAACTTTAAAGCTTTTTTGTGAAACTTCCTTATTTTTTGATTTGAAACTAATGGTTCAGTCACAGTTAAAGGTGTGTCTAATACGATGGAACCATCTATTTTTTTTCTTAAATAACCATATTTAAGTAAAAACTCTAAGGATTTTTTAATCCTTGAAGGGGGGGCGATGTTTGCTAAAAGTTTATAAATAATGCTTGGATCTCTTTGAACTTCGCTAATTTCAAACTGATCCTTTACATACAAATTGATCCAATCATTAAGTATATGAGTTGACGTTTTATTTCTAACACTTGGGTGGTTCTGCTTGTTTAAGATTTTTGGAGCGCTTTTGCTATCTAGCCAATTCTTTAAATAAGACTTTTCTGAAAAGTTTAAATTTAGTAACTTAGCAAATTCATCTACTCGATCTAAAGTGATTTTTCTTTGTGAACTTAAAATCAATGACACCAATGTCGGTGATATCTTTCTTAAATTTTTTGTCTCATTAACTATTGAAAACTTCTTATCAGTTTGCTTTCGATATCTGAGCATTTCTTTTAAAAAAAGCTCAGGCTCTTTAAAGTCAGTTATAGATGGACGATTAATGATTTTATTCTGCATGATTAATTTCTAACAAATAATTCATTAATTACAATGGTTTAGATAATTTAGATTTTTACAATGTAAAATTATTGGTATTCTTTAAGCAATTAATCTATCTACGCTTTTTTAAAATCCCTCTAAATTAAGCTTCACTTTTTAAGCTAAATTTAAAAATTTTTACTCATTTAGATCTTATCTCATTATGAGTTAGGATATTAAGTTAACAGGTTTGATGACGTTGAAGATAGAAGTCTAGATTATTTGTATACAGTTCTGAATTCAGAATACTTAATAACTGTAATCAGAATACTTTATTTTAGTGGCGGAGAGGGCTTGATAGTAGGCGAACTTAGCTATGTGGTTATATTTGATTTGAGTCTTTAAATTCATTTAAAGAGCTTCTAAACCACGAACTTGACAATATGTATATATGCATATAATATGCATTTAAGATGACAACTGTATTACGGCGTGGCCGGCTTAAAATAGCAATTTACAGGGAATCCAGCGGAAAACACCACGCTCCCCACTGCCACGTCTATTTGCTAGATGCTGAAGCCATTTTTGATCTGACTGACTTTAGTTGTCTTGCCAATAAAGGCTTTCGTAAGAAAGCTTTGTCGCAAATAGCAGAAATTATCCAAGATCATAAGGATGAGTTTTTAGACATATGGAGGCTTCTCAATGAAGAAGAATAAAAAGTTAAAAATCGGTGAATTTAAAGAAGGCTATGTAGATCTCGGACATGAAGAACTAGATGCACAAAACACAAAGGTTCGTATCACAATGTTCTTAGATGATCCTATTTTAAAAAAGATTAAAAATTTCGCGGCACTTACTGACAGTAAATATCAGACTCTTCTGAATGAGTGTCTTAGCGAAACCCTTGATGATTTTCTTGATAAAAAGTTGAAGGAAATCAAAAAGGGAATACAAGAGTTTGAAAAAGAACGGGCTTAATAGAAGATACATTGTCTCTTATCAAAACAGCCTATTAATAAAAATAGGCACGCAAATAGAGTACAAAGCAATTTTATCAATCTGCAGTTCTCATATTCATCCAAACAATCTAACATCGAGATTGCTGCTAAACTAGAAACCAAAGCGATCTCTTTGCCGTTTAGGGTAAACTTCTTAAACCATTCCCGTCGCTCATTTATTGAGGTGGTCTCTAAAAATGTGGCAGTGCCGTTTGCTAAATGCCAATTCAAAATCTCATTGACTTGTTCGAGGTTGCCCTCATTCATTTTGCGAATTGCCATAATACCTTTTGAACCTCTTAATTCTTGGCTCCGTGTACTATAATATTTTTGTTTTAAAGAACTTAACCGTACCCTCATAAACTTGTTTGCGGGATAACGGGGTCTCCAAACCATGTCCTACGTCTTTTAGAACTGTGTACTCTACAGGCTTCCCTTGCTTCCTTAGTTCTGCAACAAAGGTGTCCATCTCTGCCTTAACAGTACGAATATCGTTTTCGGCTTGGTAAATTTGTAGCGGAATCTGAATTTTGCTGACGTTATAAAATGGCGAGCGTTCTTCATAGAATTTTTTGTTTTTAACTGGATCGCCAATTTCTTTCTTAAACTCTGCCTGCCAAGCCTCGTCAGGAGGAATGGATTTCATAAATGTAAATAAATTGCCAATAGCGACGACACCAACTGCTGCCTTAAAAGCATCTGGATACGTCGTCACCATTGAAAGAGTTGAATAGCCGCCAAAGCTTCCGCCTAACAAAAAAACATTTTTAGGATCAACATACGAAAGCTTTAAAGCTTCGTTCTTTGCGGCAAGAACATCTTTGATGTGCCCACCACCCCAGTCGCCGTCATTGAGCGTTTCAAATTTCTTGCCATAACCCGTAGAGCCGCGAAAGTTTGGTGCCACTACTACAAAACCGTTTAATGCTAAAAATTGAAAAACCCCACGATAGTTATGTGTTTCGCTGGAGTCAGGGCCGCCATGTGGCCAAACAATAACTGGAAA
Source organism: Bdellovibrionales bacterium (assembly GCA_041740515.1). Taxonomy (GTDB): domain Bacteria; phylum Bdellovibrionota; class Bdellovibrionia; order Bdellovibrionales; family UBA1609; genus JAMLIO01. The sequence goes on from JBGSLV010000047.1 coordinate 100,123, forward strand.
TTTTTTGCCCGATGATATCCACTCAGGCTTTGCATAAACAATCGCGTGTATGTCTACACCATCAAAACTTTTGTAATCTAAATCGTATGACGTCGCCAACTGTTCGTTTGGAATCGGCGAGATGTTATAGTTTAATACCAACTTGGTCCTGGAGGTTGCCAAATCCATAAAATAAAGAGCGCCAGGATTATTGGCCGCTTCGTATTTTAATAAAAGTTTATTTGTTACCTTGTCGAAATCCATAACGCTCACTGATTGATTATTAAATAACTCGGGCACATTAATTTCGTCTTTGTACATTGCTTTAAACAGTTTAAGAGAAGATTTTCCTCGGCTAGTTTCTTCTTTAATATATATATTAGAACGCTCCCCATAGGCACAGCTGATGTCCTTCTGACTATCGCTCGCCACAAATTTTACATTATTAGGTTGTGTTAAAGAGATTTGCGCACATCCCATGCGGTCCTGATTAAAGTCTGAATCACCATAAAGTGTTTTTTCATCGGCAGAAAAAAATGAAGGATTAAAAACAGAGTTCTTATGTTTAAAAAGATTTGTGACTTTCTTTGATTTTGTATCAATCAAGTAAACGTGCACTTCATTGTTGCTCTGCATACGCATTGTGACGACTTTATTCCCTGACTTTGAAACAAGGCCGCCCATGAGATTCATCTTGCCATCAGTGAGTCGCTCTACCTTCTGAGTTGTAGTATCCATTCGGTATATTGAGTATACAGATTTATTTTCATAGTTCGATCCGATAAAGAGATAGCGACCACTTTCATCCGTGTTGAGCATATAGGATTTAAATCCAGGCTTTACAAATAAGGGTGATATGTTTTTTTGATTTGGATTGTAAACATAGATACCCGTGTTTTCGTCACCCTTGTTATCAATTCCCACATAAATAGTTTTATTGGTTCTATCTTGGCCAATCCCATTGATTGTCTGACCGTGGTCGTATTCTTTAGTAAATTTTTTGCTAGTAACATCATAGCGGTAAATACTCGGGTAGCGATCTTCTCCCATCGCAATTGTCATAAGTAATGTGTTTTGACCTTCCAATAACACCGCACTGCTTGGGACAAGCATTTTTTGGAATTCTTCATAGCTAACATCAACACCTTGTTGTGCGGGTAAACCTTTTGGTGTGGAGCAACTTAACAACCCAATACTAAATGTAAGTGCAAAAAAACATTTCATGTTCTCTCCTGTTAAAATTCAAATCTATTTAGCTACCACTTTGATAATTGGCCTACCAAGTATAATGAACGCCCAAGATTCAAAGCCGTTTTTCGTACTGATCTATATTATTTTGAGTGTGCAAGGTGTGGGTACGAAACTTCTATTTTTTCTAACTATCTAAAATTACTAATCCTTTACCACAAAATTGGCGGAAGAAGGGTCCGAATGCGTCACCTCCACGGCATTCCGTAAACCTCCATATCCGAAATATAAAATATTGTAATCACTGAGGATTTGACGAATTGGCTTCCACTCTCGTATCAATTAATCCACAACAATCCATCGATTTTGTGTGGGTAGAGGTGTAGGTAGACTATGAGTGGAATTAACAAATTAAGTATTTTGAAAATAAAGAACTTATCTCAGAGGGGGCGGTACTCTGATGGGAATGGGCTTTATTTACAAATTTCAAAAACAAAAACCAAGTCATGGATTTTTAGATACAAATTTCAAGGAGAAGAAAAGCAGTTGGGCCTTGGCTCGATAAACCTAGTTTCATTATCCGATGCCAGACAAAAAGTCCTTGAGTTTAGAAAGCAAGTTTTAGAAGGGCAAGACCCAATTTCTAACAAACGCCTCAAAGAAAGAAATGAGAAAATCAAGAAATCTAAAGAGATAACATTTTCTAAATGTGCTGAGGCATATATTTCATCCCTTGAGCCAGAATGGAAAAATAAAAAGCATATTCAACAATGGCGATCCACACTAGCAACCTATGTATTTCCAATGATTGGTGAACTTTCAGTTCAAGATATTGATACCACTTTGGTAGTAAATGTATTGAAGCCTATTTGGATAACAAAGACAGAAACTGCAACGCGAATTAGGAGCCGACTTGAATTAATAATGGGCTGGGCGACTGTTCGAGGGTATCGATCAGGTGAAAATCCAGCAAGGTGGCGAGGACACCTCGACAAACTATTACCGAAGCCCTCTAAGGTTTCCACCGTTAAACATCACAAAGCTTTAAAATTACATGAAATCCACAGGCTTATTCTTGAGCTTAGACGTCAAACTTGTTTTTCATCCAAAGCCCTTGAGTTCTTAATTCTAACTGCAAGCAGAACAAGTGAAGTTTTAAACATGAAATGGAATGAGCTTTCGCTGGATGCGAGTTTATGGACTGTCCCCGCTTTACGAATGAAAGGCGGTAAAGATCACACAGTTCCGCTATCTAAGTCAGCTTTAGAGATATTAAATTTTATGCAAACCTTTAAATGCGATGAATATGTATTCCCAGGATTTCGAGAGGGTAGACCCTTGTCAAATATGGCCATGTTAAAGCTAACGAAGCGACTGGGTTACTCGATTACCGTGCATGGGTTCAGATCAACCTTCAGGGATTGGGCAGCAGAGCATACAAACTTTTCTAGGGAAACTGCTGAAGCCGCCTTGGCTCATACAATCAAAGATAAAGTAGAGGCAGCCTACAGGCGAGGCGACCTTATACTTAAACGCAGAGTTATGATGGAAGAGTGGAGTAAATTTATAGAGCAACCAATGGATTCTGGAAAAAATATATTGGGCATTAAAGACACTTTTGTAGGAGCCGGCTAATTCGATGGCTTTCTACTTTTCGGGTTTTTTCTAGAATTTGTGGGAAAAATGTGGATAAGTTAGCTAGACCTTTAAAAAAAAAGCCCCAGACAACCGCCTGAAATTCTGATTTGATTTTTGTAGAACCAAAACATCAAAAAGGAGCATCAGGCATGGACGC
>JBGSLV010000048.1:0-49042 GCA_041740515.1 Bdellovibrionales bacterium
GATCAACTTAGACAAATGGTCTTTGAATATATTGAAACTTGGTATAACACTAAAAGAAGACACAGTTCGCTGGACTACAAAAGTCCAAGGCAGTTTAAACAATTAATTTCTTAGAGAAAACTGTCCACTTTTTTTGGGGAATTCCATACCTTTTTATAAAATAAATGAAGCTTCAGAGAGCTTTAAAGGAAAAAGAAATGAAAAAGCAAATACTACAATTGTTATTTATCAAATTGTTGATTTTATTTTACACTTCATTAGGTTTAGCGAATGGATTTAATATGAGTGACGAATTAGGAGAACTTCAAGAAGGAGCCGAAGTTTGTAATGCCTACATTCAAACATTATCAGACTCACTTTTTACAGTTACACAAATGCCACGCAACTTCTGTGAAACCAACAAGATATTTAACGAAGGAGTTCCAGGTAAAACACCTTTTAGGATATTAGCAGTTGGAGATTTTTATTTGAAATCTATTTCTTCGGTAGAGGATCAAAGTACAACAAGAAAATTCAAAATTCTTGCCTGCAGAGCTAGAGTAAATATTGATTTTACAAATCCCAGCAAAATGCGAACTATTTCTATCGCACATCTTCCTATACAATTTTGCTACAGAAACTCTCAATTCGCGTCAAAGAATGTATCATTAAAAAGTATGAGCGTTATGGAGACTACATTTGTATATGATTTTCATCTTTTTGAGTTTAATCATGGTGACTATATTTCTTTAACATCTAGTCCGGATCCTAGTAAAGATCATAAGAAATTAGTTAGATATATGACAGAAAGATATTTTGATTAAACAAAATGAGTAAACCGAGAAACATTCGCAAGTTGCGCTGCCACAACTACACTTGTTAATGCATTATTTCTAATTCTATCGACTTTGCTCGCAGTAAGAATTTGAATTTTGTAAATCAAATTTTTGTCTCGAACTTTTCGTTATGGGTTTGATCTTTATTGATGTAAAATCCAAAACTCGATCTAAAAAGGGTAAAAATAAGTCTTAGACTTGATCACACAGTTGCCCTGATTGTAGGTATAAATTTTGTCTGTCAGTTTAAGATTTAATTTAAGTTCTGTTCCCTCCATATTTTAATCCGTCAAAAAAGAATATTTACAGCGCCCAAATTTAAAAGCACCGCTTGAGCAATTTTTACCTTGCATCTGGCGTTAACTCAAAGGGTTGTCACTTTTCAGGGAGACGTCTGAGTGCCTCGTACGCGTGACAACAAAAATTGTCTTAGATTACAGTATTTTCTGTTTAATTTGATTGGCTAGTAGGAATGGCCTTTGCATATTAAATAAAATCTAGGATTTTTATGCGATTTTATGGAGTTTTTATGCGTTTTTATTTACTCTTTTGCTATTTATTCGTTGCACCTAGTATAGCTAATTCTTCAAGCTGTCTCGCTTTCTTAAAGAACTCACCTAGCCTTCTAAAGGTTTCAGAAATATTGCTAGGCGGGCAAATTTTGACGGCTCCACAAATAGAAGAACTTGAACTAAGGATGCGACCCTACCGTGATTCAGTCTCAGGCTTTTTAGGAACCGATGAATCCTTAATTGAAGTTTTAGCAAGAGACGATCTTAAAGTGAAAGAACTGGGAACAACACACCAAAAAATTGCAGACGCAATTGATAAAATTTTAGAGGATGGCTTCTTATTCGATCAGGGCACAATAATAATTAATGGGATAGAGTACGAATACAACATTAATTCTTACAGGGGTTCCCAAGAGAGTCCGTTTCGCGATGGAACCTCTTCGAACCAGGAGATTAATATAAGAAACACCTCCACTGGGGTTTCTATGAGGATAGCAGGCTTAAATATTATTATGATCCGCCAATATGGTTTCTACCAAGGATTAAGATCTCCTTACCGCGTTTCGCCAGAGGACCTCGTACGTTTATTGCCGTTTATTCTAGATTAGAAATCTTTTTGTATTTGCTTATAGGGAAATGAGTAAGTGAAAAAAATCTATTTTTTTAACCTTTTCAGATCGAGTCTTGGTTTTTAAAAATCGAACTGTTTACATGTCAGAAAAATAAAAAAAAGCGAATCTTTTTTAAAGATTCGCTTTTAAAATATGTGTTGGACATAAAATAAATTTATGTCCAATTATTAAAATTAATCCATGAATCCAGAGAATGAAAGCAAGTTAAGAGCGATTTTATGACCTTCGTCAATATCACCGGCAACATTCAATGATACAGAAAGGTTTGGTGTCCAAGTTAAAGTTTCAGAGATTGGATATCTTTTACCAACACCAACGTGTGCCGCAATGTTGTCTAAAGCTCCAAGATCAGCATAAGTTACGCCACCAGTTATAAATACGGCATTTCTTAAGTCAGCATCTAAGTTGAAACGACCTAATACACCAAACAAAATTGTAGCTTCTGAACCTGTAGCATCAGAATCTGAATATCCTAATACGCCACCAACTTGTAAAGTTTCAGACAAACCGTAGTAAGCTTCAACGTTAAAGCCATAATTCATTACATCGTTTGTTCCATCATCTAACATTTCAATTCCACCAGATGTTCCAACAAATGAATCACTGATTTGAATTTCGATAGCTGCATTAGCTGTAGCTACAAAAGATACTGTCATTAATAATCCTACTATACTCTTTAACATAATGTTCTCCTTTTATGTTGTTTAAAAACTTAGTTGTTTATTGTTGTTGTAAACTTTTTTGCTGATTAACTATGTTGTTTTAATTGTTGTTTTATAATTTGTTTAATATCTAATTGTTTTAAATGTTTTAAATCTTGTTAGCTATTTTGATTTTTTTTCCTTGTATGAATAAATGGTAAGTTGGCAACAAAACTTCCGTCAATGAAAACTAAGTTTTTAAACGCGCATCGTCTTTATGCAATTTTTAAAGCCAAAAAATTTATTCTAAAATCCAGCAAAACTTTAGTAATTTAAAATCGGAATCAATACCAATATGGTTCTTTAAAATCACAGTTAAGATTTAATTTGCTTTAATTAAAGATGATATTCAAAATTACCAATTCTTATTTATGGCTCATGGTTTTTTTTTAAAAAATGAATTGATTAGTATTTGATTAAAAACACAATCCTAACATAAGGGATAAAATCTGCGTAGAGTTCATAGATCTTTATATATAAAATCTATTTAGATCCAGTACTACCAAATCCTGATTCTCCACGGTCGGTATTTGATAAATCGTCAACCAAAACGATATCGGCTTTAACCACCGGACAAATTACAAGCTGTGCAATACGCTCTTGGTCTTCAATGATCACATCTGTTTGACCTAAGTTAATCATGATCATTTTTATCTCACCACGATAGTCAGCATCAATTGTTCCCGGCGTATTTACTAAAGTTAATCCCTTTTTCAAAGACAAGCCACTTCTGGGACGCGCTTGAATTTCATAGGCTTTAGGAACTTCCATAGATAAACCCGTAGGAACTAATACCCGCTCAAAAGGTTTAATTACAATAGGTGCATCTAGCTGTGCACGCACATCTAAACCACTGGCCCCAAGGGACTCATACTGCGGAATGGCCCCTTTAAAATTTTCTAGAGTTTTAAGCTTCACTTCAACATTACCTTGAAAAGAGATATGGCGTTTTAAATAATCTGCAATTAAGGGGTCGACAAACTGAGTAACAAATTGGTCAGCCATTTGTAAAAGCTGTTCAGTATCTTTGAATCGATTATTAACTGTTTTTTGGAATGTAGAGCTTACTCGATCTTTAAAAGTCACTGATGAACTTTCGTTCATAGGATCAGCCGATGGCTCCTCCGAAGTATTTGCGGCTTCAAAATTCTCTTGAAATTTCACTTTAGCCATCTGAAATAACAATTCAGCATTTTCAGCCACTAACTTTACTCGTTGACTCATCTTTTCAACATCGATCATTTAAAAACTCCATTTAAAATTATTAAACTCTTTTAACCCCGAACTCTCACCCATACATAAAGTTGCCATTTTTACAGGTATTAGGCTACGAGGAAGCATCTTGTTAAAAGACTCAAGACTTATTTTATCCAAATCTTCAATGACATCTTCAGCACTGCGGTATTTTTTAAACACCATTTCATTGACACCAATAGAATTCATTCGACTTTCAAGATCATCCATACCCATGACAATATTGGCTTTCACTTGCGTTTTATAAAGATTTAACTCTTCGGACGAGATACCTTTATCGAGTAGTAATTTAAACTCATCATTTAAAAGTTTTAAAATGGAATTTACATTTTCAGGGGACGAACCCAAATAGATCGCAAGACTACCACCCTCTAAAAAGGACTGTAAATACGTATAAACATTATAGGCCCAACCTTTTTGCTCTCTGATGACTTGATATAAACGAGATGTCATACCACCACCTAAATACGAAGCTAAAACATAAGCTTCAAAGCGCTGAGGGTCCAAAAAGCTAACCGAAGGTAGTCCTACGGTAAGATGGGCTTGCTCCGATGGACGCTTAACCCACTCAATAAATGGTTTATGTTCGAGTATGGGAAGTTCTAAGATCTGTGGATACACCTTTGGCTCGGATTTAAGAATTTGATCTAATTCTAAAGTTTTAATCAAAGCCAGAAATTCATCATGAGTCACAGGTCCCGCTAAAGCTAAAACCATTTTGGGGGTCTGATAACACTGCTCATAATAATCCACCAAATCTTGGCGGGTGATTTTTTTTAGCGAAGCCTGACTGCCCAGTATGTTTCGAGCGACGGGATGAGGATGCAAAGATTTTTCAAAAAACAGATCAAAGATATGGTCCTCAAGATTATCTTTAGACATATCGATCTCTTGCAAAACGACATTTTTTTCGCGCTCAAACTCATCCGGCTTAAAGTCAGCATGGAACACCAAATCGATCAATGTCTGAAGGCATAAAGGCAAAGACTCTTTAAGACCTGTAGTGGTAAAACACGTGTACTCTCTTGACGTATGAGCATTAATGTCCGCCCCTGCTTTTTCAATATCGAGCACGATGTCTAGGGCGTTTTTTTTAGCTGTGCCTTTAAAAACCATATGCTCTGTCAAATGGGCCATGCCTGTTTGGCCTTCAATCTCATGTTTGGTCCCGCACTCAATAAAAAAACCCATATGCACGGACTTGGCCCAAGTGTGAGTCTCGGTCACAACTCGAATTCCATTTTTTAGCACTGTCTTTTGAAATTTTTCACTCATCGCTAATGGTTTCCCCAATGAATTTGGATGGTTTATTGGTATGAAAAAAGCTCTGGAAAATGTGTCCCTTTTAAACGTTCTATCTCTGTAGTTTTGGCTCGTAAATTTTTAGCTTTAGCCGCTTTTACTGCACTGGCTATATTGCCAAAATATACCACCGAGAACACGGCTCCGGCAGCTACCGCCGAACTGTGTAAATCGTTTTTACTCAATTCTATAGCTGCTGATAAAAACATGGCGTTAATTAGAAAACTTAAAACCCCAGATTGCAAATGCCCGTTATAAATTTGACCAGACCCCGGCAGAACAGCACTAAATAGGGCTGACATTACCGGCGAACTCACATTGGGCAATTTTGCGATAGATGATTGTAAAGTGGTGTAGCGACTTCGGTCTTTAGGGCTTAACACAGTCATAAGCTCTGGTTGGTACCATACTTTGAGCAGATTGGATTTTAAATGAACTTCTGAAACTTTAGGGATTTTTTTTAGGACCTCTAAAGCCTCTTCGGTTTCGCCCAACTCGAAAAGGGATCGGCCCCAATTGAACCGACTCTGGTCTTGGGTTTGCTTGCTACAAGCCAGTAAACTTGCGATAGAAAATTGTTGAGTAGCTAGCAAAAACTGCTTGCGGCTCATATACTCTTGGCCTTGATGATAAAATAGGTCGGCTTGCTCTAAACACTTGCTATGAACTTTTACAAAACTCAGTAGACAAAAAAGGCAAGCACATAGGATTTGTAAGCATTTGTTTTTAAATACTACAGTTAGTTCAGAACACATCACAACCCTCATCAAAATCAAAAAACTTTCTATGTCCTTGATCCACAATAGTATCAAGGGTCAGTTTGTCCGCATCAAATTCATCTAAAAATCTTCCAATGGACTTCAAAGTTGCTACACCGGAACCACAATTTAGAGATTTTAATTTTAAATACCCTGAATCAGATGGAAACCATCGACACTTCGAATACATAGATTTGGCAAAAAATTGTTGGTACAAAATTAAAATATCGCTATCTTGACTTCGAAGGACTCGCTGTTGATGTCTTCGACTTTTAGCTTTAATTTTGAAATGCGCATCAATATTACTGGATGCAAAAACACTCTTAAATGACATTAAAATAAAAAAAACCAAAGAACAAAATGCTCTTTGGTTTTTAAACAAATAATACATCTAAATACTATCTTCTTTTACTACATGTGTACTCATAAGTACGCTCAGGCTTATATTTCATGATCCATAAGAACGGGACATAAACTAAAACGCCGCCAATACAAGCTCCTACATCAAACTCTTCAGTTCTTGAAAAATGATAGGTTTGTGGCTCACAACCATCTTTTTCCATACGCACCAAAGTTGTACTACCCACAATTTTAGTATCTGCGTGTAAAAACTGACCTTTTCCTTTGTATTCACCATCAACAAAGATTTTAGCATCACTGTCAGTAGATCTAATCATTGTTGTGCTGGTACAAGCCGCAAATGAAGTTAGGGTAAGAGCTATCACTGGTATTTTAATCCACAAATTCATATTTATCCTTATATCTTTTTATCGTTTCGTTAATAGGGTTAAAAAATCTAATAATTCTTATATAACAGTATTTAAACTATAAAGTTTCATTAATTTAAAGCAGATTTTAATAAATAAAAAGTAATATTTTTCTAGCTACTCTCATCTCTTCAAAACTTAAGCCTTTTATATTTTAAGCTATTCAATGATCCAGCAACACTTTGCGACTTAATTTTATGCGCCCGGCTCTATCGATATCTAAAACTTTAACACTGACCATGTCACCTTCATTAAGAACGTCAGTTACATTTCGAACACGTTCATGAGCCAGTTCTGAAATATGAAGCAGTCCACTGGTATTAGGAAGAACTTCAACTAAAGCTCCGAAGTCCATGATTTTAACGACTTTTCCATTATATACTTTACCAACTTCCGCTTCAGCACAAATATCCATAATCATCTGAATGGCTTTTTTAGCCATTTCAGGATCTGTCGATGCAATGTTTACTTTTCCACCATCTTCAATATTTAACTTAACTCCAGTGGCCTCAACAATGGCTTTGATGACTTTCCCGCCCGGCCCAATCACTTCTCGAACTTTGTCGGGTTTGATCATAATTGTTTGAATTCTTGGAGCATAGTCCGAAATTTCGCCACGAGGTACACTCATAACTTTTTCCATCTCACCTAAAATATGAATTCGACCTTCTTTAGCTTGGTTCAATGCTGTTTTCATAACATCAAAACTTATTGAATCAATTTTGATATCCATTTGAAGGGCGGTGATTCCATCACGGGTTCCTGCCACTTTAAAGTCCATATCGCCTAAGTGATCTTCATCCCCTAAAATATCAGTCAATACCGCCGTATCGTTACCCTCTTTGATCAGACCCATGGCAATACCGGCCACATTTCCTTTCACAGGCACACCAGCATCTAGAAGTGCAAGTAATCCTGAGCAAACCGTTCCCATAGAACTGGAACCGTTAGATTCAAGAACCTCTCCTACGATACGAATGGTGTATGGGAATTTATCGAAGTCTGGCAAAATGGCCTTGATAGAACGCTCGGCTAAAAATCCATGCCCAATTTCACGTCGAGACTGTGCCCCATAACGTCCCGTTTCACCCACCGAAAAAGGTGGAAAATTATAATGAAGCATAAATGGGGCAGAAACTTTTCCGTTTAAAGTTTCCATAGATAAGGCATCCTCTGAGGTCCCCAATGTGACCGCAGCTAACACTTGAGTTTCGCCTCGAGTAAAAAATCCTGATCCATGGGCTCTTGGTAAAAGACCAGTATCGCAAACAATAGGTCTTACTTGGGTAACACTTCGACCATCTATGCGCTCGCCACCTTTTATCACCATCTGTCTTGAAATATTAAACTTTAAACTTTCAAAAACAATCCCAACATCTTTTTCGATTTTTTTAGCATCATCTTTGTCTTTGGCACTTTCTTTAAATTTAGTGACGGCTTCTTTTCGAGCCTCTGACAACGTTGCATAGCGCTCGGCTTTGCTACGAATTTTCAAACCCGCTTCGACTTTGGCTTGTAAAAATTCAGTGTATTTTGATTCTTGCTCTTTATCTAATGTGTATACTTTGTAAGACCTTTTAGCGATGCCACATTCGGCACGCATTTCGTCTTGAGCTTTAAATATGGGCTCCATAGCTTTGTGAGCAAATTTTAAAGCCTCTAAAGCCTGATCTTCAGTAATGAATTTGGATTCACCCTCAACCATTAGTAAGCCATTTTTAGTTCCAGCAACAATAAAGTCAGCTTCGGAGGTAAGCATATATTCAGGGGTTGGGTTGATCTTCCATTGGCCGTCTTTCATTCCGATCTGGACTGCGGCTGTTGGACCGTTGAAGGGAATATCACTGATATGAAGAGCCGTTGAAGCTCCAATACTGGCTAAAATTTCAGGCGGAAATAAACCATCAGCACTTAAAATAGTTGCAATAATTTGCGTGTCATAATTGTAACCTTCAGGAAAACAAGGTCTGATCGGTCGATCAATAAGACGTGCGTTTAGGGTTGAAAAAGTTGTTGGTCGACCTTCCCTTTTGAAATAGCCCCCAGGAATTTTTCCTGAAGCATACATTTTTTCGGAGTATTCAACTGTCAGGGGAAAGAAGTCCATCTCTGTTTCACGACGTGATGAAACGACAGTGACTAAAACTCTGTTGTCACCGGCCGAAACTAAAACAGCTCCGTCGGCTTGTCTTGCCATACGGCCTGTTTCTAAGGTGATCTCAACGTCACCAAACATCACTTGCTTTTGAACTATATTAAACATTCATTCTCCTGTTTTTTTATGTTCATAAAGTTTCATTTAATTTCGAAACTTTAATCTGAAATTGTAAGTTTATGGCTTTTCTTCTGATTGATATTAAAACTTAAAACTCGGCCCAAACCAAGGATAAAATCCTTGCTAGAAATTATATTAATGCTACTTTTAAAGTCTTTTACGATAAAATAGCATTTTGGTCTGAAGCTATTTTCTAAGATTTAACTCTAAAACAAGTTTACGATAAGCCTCATCACTATTTCTTTGTAAAAAGTCTAACAGTTTACGACGTTTGTTAACTTTTTGCATAAGACCTTTACGAGATGAATAATCATGCTTGTTGTCTTTCATATGATCCGTTAATTTTAAGATCTCTTGAGTCAATAAAGCCACTTGAACTTGAGGGCTTCCTGTATCTAATTCTGAAGTTTTGAAATAGTTTACGACTTGTTTTTTTTCTTCTACTGTTAATGCCACTAGCTTCTCCTTAATTAAAATTCTTCGCTGGATGTTTCTGCCCTTTATTGAAAAGATCGAAAGAGAACCAACTTTGAAATTTTATGTTGAGTTAACCCTTAAATTGTCGTCGTGGACCGTCGATAATCAGAGCACAGACAAGTTGTAGTTAAAATTAAGGGCAAAAACAAGAGAAATTACCACTTTTAAAAATATATTAAGATTTGTAAATAATGTAACGACATTTCATATTTTCATCCATTTTCCGCCGACATAAGCCTTCCGCCGAATTAAACTACATCGAAGGCAAATTTTAGGATGAAAAAATTAAGGAATCTAACACTGGGTTATAGAAGTTTCTATATGACTAATAAATTAGTTATTTTAGTTTTGTAGAGCTCGGATAATTTTAGGTCGACCCGTTGAGTTTAACTCCAAAATTGCGATTAAATCGGTTAAACTTTCGTCAAAAATCCTTACAAGCTGACTTGTATTCGTATTTTGACAGTTTTTTAATATTGGTCTGAGCCGCAAATTTAAATCATTAGGTATTTGTCCGTTTCGTAAAAGCTTCACTTCATGACTTAAGGATCGAAAAAACGGACCTTTAATACAGGTTTGTAAATCAATAATTTCCTTCAGAAGTTGGTTAAATTCGGTTTCTAATAGATTTTTAAGTGGGATGTTCAAAGCTTCTTTTTTTAAATCCTGGCGATACTGATCGATTTTAAGCAAAGCTTTGTAATCCACAGCCTGATCTAAGTTAAAAGCCCCTGATTGATGACGGGTTAAGCCCGACATGAGAGCGCCGCAGCCAAGATTTTTACCTAAGTGGTGCACCCAAGACCTTATGTAGGACCCTTTTTCGCAGTCCAGATCAACTTCAAGTTTTGGGACCTTATAATCCTGTCCTTCGATAAAAAAGGAGTTCAAAACAAAAGTTTTTAACTCAGATTTATAAAACTTCATAATGCGAGTAGGAGCTGTGATCGCTTTACCCTTTCTGGCATACTCGTAAAGTTTTTGCCCTTGAATTTTAACGGCTGAATGTATGGGTACCTGTAAAGCCAAATCCCCTTGCATAAAATTTACGGCCTGTTGAACCACTGTTTCCGTCAAATCTAAATTTTTACTTTTAAACTCATTTTGATCGGTGATGAGAGCTCCATCAGCATCCCAGGAGTCCGTCTCAAGACCCAGCTGGATTTCAGCCGAGTACTTTTTATCTTGCCCCATTATGTAATTAGAAAATTTAGTGGCATCCCCTAAAAGCAAAATTAAAAGACCATCAGCCATAGGATCTAATGTTCCAGCATGACCCACCGCTTTGGTCATAAATACGCGTCTAACTTTAGCCACTACATCATGACTAGTGATGCCTCGAGGTTTGTTGACAAGAAGTATCCCATTGATCTTTTCGATAAAAAATCCAATTTTTAAGGTGTTTATATATACTGTTTAAATATTTTTTAGAATTTGTAATCTTTTATTTTAAATCTTTTTTTTGATATACGTTCTTCTTGTTCATTTTCTTATACTTTATCTTATTAATTTTCTTATTAAACTTCCTATTCATTTTATAAATTATATTTATATTTATTTTTATATTTGGTTATTTAAAATTTTAATCGCCCATATCCTCATTTTCAGGTTTTACCTTGTTTATTTGAGAATCAGCTAAAATCTTTCCAATTCGGTCGATCTCGCCCACGGATTTATCTTTATGCCAGCTTAACTTGGGCAGAAACTTCATTCTTATTTTTTTGGCTATTAGTTTTTGGATGTCCGCACGGATAACTTCTAACTCATGAAAAACATCCTGTTGGTAATGATCAGGATACACACTCACAAAAACCTTAGCAGATCTTGTGTCTTGAGCCACATCGACTTCTACCACTGTGACCATAACACCTTGATCGATAAATAAAATTTCTGTTAAGGCTTGGCCAATACATTGGTGAAGTTCTTTTTCAACTTTTTGAATACGGGTCGGTTTTTGTAATGTGGAAGTCATTAATTATAAAGTTCTCGCAATCTCTTCAATGACAAAAGCTTCAACGACGTCTCCGACTTTAAGATCATTAAAATTTTCAATCCCAATACCGCACTCAAAGCCTGATGCGACTTCTTTGGCATCATCTTTAAAGCGTTTAAGACTTGAAAGTTTGCCTGTGTAAATCACTTTACCATCTCGGACTAAGCGCACATTGTTGTTTCTTTGTATTTTGCCCTCAGTGATAAAGCTGCCGGCAATGGTACCAATTTTTGGAATAGTGAAAACCTCTCTGACTTCCGCTCGACCTTGCTCTTTTTCAATAATTTCAGGAGTCAATAATCCAGACATTGCTTTACGAACATCATCAACAATTTCATAAATGATTTCGTAGCATTTGATTTCAACCTTTTTCTCTTTGGCTAAGTTTTTAGAAGCGCCATCCGGTCTGACATTAAACCCGATTATAATACCTTGAGCAGCACTAGCTAGTAGAACATCAGACTCATTGATACCACCAACGGCAGTATGGACAAATTTAACACTGACTTCTTCACTTTGAATTTTAGCAATCAATCCTTTAATGGCTTCCACGCTTCCGGCGACATCTGTCTTAAGCACGACGGGAAGTTCTTTAAAGTCACCTTTTTTAGCTTTAGCAAAAATTCGGTCTAAAGACATTTTATCTTCAGACTCAAGTAAAATAGTGGCTTTTTCTAGTTCTTGTTTTCGTAAATTAGCAAGCTGCTCGGCCATGGTTTCGTCTTTACAAATATCAAATCGATCACCCGCCTGAGGTGTCGTCGGAAGACCCATAATTTCAATAGGTTCACCGGGACCAGCTTCTTTGACATTTTGTCCTTTATCATTGGTCATCATTCGAATACGACCCGTAACAAAACCGGCGCAAACTGAATCACCGACTCTTACAGTTCCATCTTGAACCAAAAGCGTAGCTACTGTGCCTCGGCCCTTTTCAACTTTACTTTCAATCACAATACCAGTGCCTGAACGCTTAGGATTAGCTTTAAGCTCTTGGATTTCTGCCACTAAATAAATGCTTTCAAGTAAGGCCTCTACACCGTCGCCTTTTAGAGCTGAAACAGGGGCAAATATGGTAGTTCCGCCCCACTCTTCAGGAACTAATTCCATTTCCGATAGTTGTTGTTTGATACGATCCGGGTTGACCCCTGGTTTATCCATTTTATTTAGAGCTACAATGATAGGAACTCCAGCGGCTTTCGCGTGATTAATGGCTTCTTGTGTCTGAGGCATCATCCCGTCATCTGCGGCCACAACTATAATTGCAATATCTGTAACGTTGGCCCCGCGAGCCCTCATAGCTGTAAAAGCTTCGTGACCTGGAGTATCAATAAAAGTAATAACTCTGTCGCCTTCTAAAGTGACACGATAAGCCCCAATATGTTGGGTGATGCCACCAGCTTCTCCCGAAGCCACTCTGGCTTTTCGAATCGTGTCTAATAAAGTGGTTTTACCATGATCAACATGTCCCATCACCGTAACAACAGGAGCTTTATGAACTCTCTCGGCATTGAGATCGCCGAAGGCCATTTGGTCTTCTAAATCTTTTGATGTGAGATGAACGTTTTCAGCTTCAAATTGAAATTCAGGAGCAATCAAAGCAATAGTATCAAAATCCAATTCTGTTCCAGGTTTTGCCATAATACCTTGAGCCATTAAAACTCGAGTTAAAGCTGGCATTTTTGTTCCCAATGCTTGCGCTAAATCTTGCACCGACATGGTATTGTAGATTTTTAAAATGCGTTTATGGGCTGCTGCCGTGGTAATTTCAGTTTTTTTCCCAATTTGGGTAGGTAGCCTTTTCTTTTTAGGTTGAAATACGGCCTCGCGTTTTCTGAAGTCGGCAGATTTAAAAACCCCTGGATTTTCTAATTTAATTCCCGCAGCGTCATCAACAGTTGCGGCCGCAGGCTTACGTTTTTTAAACTCTTCGCGCTTATTTTTCGAATCATCCACAGGCATCATAGGCTCTGGTGCTATAAAGCCAGTTCGTAGATTTCTGGATCGAGGTGCTGCTGGTCGAGCGGTTCCACTAGCTGCGGCAGTATTGCTAGCCGCGGTTCGATTGTAGGTAGGTCTAGGAGCCGTTGAAGTCGTTTGAGCGGGTCTTCGAACGCGACTTAAATCCATGCGTCCAATAATATTATTTCGAGTGATAACGGTTTTTTTCAGAGTTGGTTTTTTAGGTCCTGCGTCCGTTGAAGTCTCTTCGGTGGACACTGGTGTTTGAACTTCAACTGGATTTTCAGTTATTGGCTCTTCGCTTTTTAAGGACTCTCTTTGGATCGCAGGTTCCGCAGATTCAAAACTTATTCTTTGAGCCGTCAAATCTTCAGCAGTTAAACCCTTTTGAAATTCTTGCGCATCGTCCCCCGTTCGACGAATCACCATTCGACGATTCGAAGAGTCGTCAGGCACAGCCGCAGTTGCTGCCGCGGCTGTAGCAGCAGCAACTGCGGCTGCAGCCGCTGAAGTGCTAGCTTGAGTTGTATTTACTTTTACGGCTGTAGACACAACTTTCTCTGGGCTTGAGGACGCTTTTTTGGACGTAACTTTTTTAGCAGTGACTTTTTTAGTTGCAGCTTTTTTACTTCCTGTTTTCTTGACGGCTTTTTTCTTTGGTCCTTCATCATCTGAAGGCTTAGCTACAGCTTTCTTTTTGCTCGCTTTTTTCTTTGGTGAAGCCTTAGAACTTGAAGATTCTAGTCGTTCCATTATATCGGATTTTTGTTCGTCAGACAGAAGCGCCATGTGGCTTTTAACGGGCAAGCCCCACTCTTTGATTTTATCCATCAAAAGTATAGTTTCTAATCCAATCTCTTTAGCAAATTCAAAAACTTTCATAAAAATTTGTATATCCTATTTTTAACGGTCTGTGGACCTAAATCATTTATTATTTCTGCCGTTTATTATTCCAACGAAATACATTTGTGCGTGAATTTAATTCTATACTACGACTCGGTGTTGGTTTTCACCTCTTCCACAGAAGTTTCATCAGTTTTTGAGTCAGCGTGTGCTAAATTTTCAAGACTTGAAGCTGCTGCATCGGCATCGGATTTAGATAGTAAAGCCAACTCTTCACGAAGACGATCTTCTGCGGCCATTTTGGCATTACCTTTAGATTTGTTTTCCTTCTCAATGACAGGAGCTTGAGGCATCTCTTTGCCTTCTTTTTCGTAACTTTCAAGTAATTTAACAGCTGCAGTTTTTAATTCACTGGCTTTGTCTGGATCATCATATCCTGGAATAGTAATCAGCATCTCAATATCTGACTCGGCAATCGCTTTAATCGATCCAAAACCAGATTGCACAATATTTTGAGCCATAGTTTCATTCATTCCAGGAATCAACATGATGTAAAATACAGATTGAGCAGTTCTAGCAGCAGCATCTGACTCGCCCATAATGTCTAAGCGCCAGCCAGTAAGCTTAGCAGCCAATCTTACGTTTTGACCTTTTTTACCGATGGCTAAACTTAACTGGTCATCTGGAACTACGATTTCCATTTCGCGTGCGTCCTCATCCATAAACACTTTAGATATTTCTGCTGGCTGAAGAGCGTTACAAACAAATGTCACCGTATCCTCATCCCAAGGCACGATATCAATTTTTTCACCACGAAGTTCTTGAATGACATTCTGCACTCGACTACCTTTAACACCTACACAAGCACCCACCGGGTCGACAGCAGGATCATTAGATTTAACAGCCATTTTAGCACGCTGACCAGGCTCTCGAGCGGCAGCCATAAGTTCAATTATGCCATCTTCAATCTCAGGAACTTCGTTTTGGAACAGTTTCATCATATAGCGGCCATCAGCTCTGGACATAATGATTTGCGGTCCACGAGTCGATTGACTAACTTCTTTGATATAACCTTGCACCCTGTCGCCCGGACGATAAGATTCACCAGGGATCTGTTCTTTCTGAGGAATATAAGCTTCTGTTCGACCCAGATCGACCACGATAGCCCCGCGCTCTACACGTCTGGCAATACCTGAAGCTATTTCACCTTTACGCTGTTCAAACTCTTCAAATATAATTTCTCGTTCAGCTTCACGCACCTGTTGTGTGATAATTTGTCGAGCAAGTTGTGCAGCAATACGACCAAGATCAGAAGCTTCAAGACGAATACCAATAGAATCAGCGACTTGAACATTTGGATCTAGATCCACAGCTTCAGACATTTTAATTTCCACTTCTTCATCAATAAACTTTTCGTCTTCCACCACTTCTTTAAACTCAAACAGCTCGACTTCACCGGACTCTTCATTGTATTGAGCTTCAATTTCACGATAGGTGCCATACTTTTTAATCGCGGCAGCTAGCATACCTTGGGTTACAGCATTGATAACGATATCTTTATTAATGCCTTTCTCTTTGTGCAAAGCTTCGATCATTCGGCTCATATCAGAAAACCCAGACATAATTTCTCCTCATTTTGTTAAGCCCGTGGGCTTAAATTTTAACTGCTACTTGTTATTAACTTTTCAAAAAATTTTTCGTAATTTTATTTAATATTTAATATTTAAAATTTGCTTATAGTTTATCTTTTTTTTAATGTTTCTTCTGACGTCCATATTCAAAAACCACATGAGCTTTGTGCACAACCTCAAATGGGACGACAATATTTTTAAGTTTAGAGCTTTCAACTTCTTTAAAAAATAATTTTTGCCCTTCGACTTTTTCAAGGGTGGCTTTAAAGGACCTTAAGTTCCCAAAACTTTCTTGCTCTTCGCCTTTTTTAATCACGACTTTCATAGGTTTTTCTATTGCTGCTTCAAAGTGCCAAAGTTTTTTAAGATCACGTTCTAACCCGGGACTTGAAACTTCTAAATCGTATGGATTTTCACCAGGAACCAAATTTTCTACATCTAAGAGTAAATTTAAAGCTTTAGACACTAAAGCACAGTCATCGATACTAACCCCACCAGGCTTATCGATGGTAACTACTAGTTTTCGTTGTTTTTCAATAAAATCAACATCATAAAGGACAAATCCCTCACCCTCGACAACACTTAATGTCAACTTTTCTAAATTTTCAGCCAATGTAAGGCTTTGTAGTTCTGAATCGTTCACCAATGAAAAAGGTCCTTTTTAAAAAAAAAGAGGGTCTGATAAAGGACCCTCTCATACAAAAATATGTTTAAGAAATTTGAAATTAGCAAAAACTGTTGTCTCTTGCAAGCTAAAACATTCGAACAGCCCTAGGTCCTAACACTGTGGCCTGAAGGTGGTCGAAGCCCCTTAAGTCATTTTTAATTAATTAAAAGGGTTTAAATCAATAGCATCACAACAACTTAGGGATTTAAATCGTTAACATTCAACTTTGACCAAGGATGGGTCCTATGAAAGTAATTTTAGCCCTATTTATGCCATTAATTATGACATTTTTTTCAGCATCTATAGCTCAGGCCAATTCACACTGTTCAAGCACCTATGACACTTCCGCAGATCCTGAACTTTTGCAATTTATCAAAGAGTTAAATCCATTTTGGGGTACATGGCGCGGAACTTATAAAGGTGAAAGCCTCGTTGGCGAGTTGTATTTAGACAAACAGAACAGATTTAACATTAAAGGCCAATACAAAACTACGGTTTTAAATGACACCAAAGTTAGGTTATGCTTAAGAAACAACCGATTTCAAGCCATAGCATCAGGCTTAACTCTTAATATTGAGGTCATCAATTCAAGGACTTTAAAAGTCACCCACTTTTTAATTGATGGCACCGTCACCGTTCAAAGGTAAGGTCATAACTACAGCATCGGAGAGATCATCATAATATTTTGGTCGAATATGAACTTTGGTAAATCCGTGCTTCGCATAAAGCTTTGCGGCCGCCAGATTATTTACTGAAACCTCAAGCCATATTTCAAACTTGGAGTCGGTGGGTTTTTGTTTTTGACAAAATAGTATAAAGCCCTTCAATAAAATATGACCCAGCCCTTGGCCACGAAATTTTAAAGGCACTTCTAAGTAATCAATCTCAAAACCTACAGCTATTGACCGGTACCAAATGGTTCCAAGATTAACGACTTTAGCCTTCGCTTTTAAAGCTTTAGATTGAACGATTAGATTAGCTTTGGTATTAACGATCTGATTAGCCATGGAGTTTAAATTCAAAGCCCACAAAGAAGGCTCAAGATCTTGGTTTGAAAGCCTAAAAATTTGGTCTTTAGGGTGATTTTTTAGCCACTTTGGTCTAAGCATTTTAACTGTATTGCCTATAGATTTGTTCAGCTATACTTACTCCGTCACAAGCCGCACTGGTAATGCCACCCGCATAACCAGCCCCTTCCCCTGCAGGATAAAACCCCTTGTGCGAAATAGACTCTAGAGTACTTTTGTCCCTAGTGATTCGAATAGGACAAGAGGTTCTAGATTCAACACCCATAAGTACAGCATCATCGGCCGCAAAACCTTTCATTTTACGATCAAAGATTTCCATAGATTTGATAAACTGTGAACGAAATTGTTTTGAAAAAAGCTCGTGTAAAGGAGCGGCTATAGCCCCTGAAGGGGAAGAGGTTTTACTTAATTGCGTAGATATTTTTTGGGCCATAAAATCTTTTAACTTTTGCGTAGGTAATTCTTTAGTACCTTTTAAATCTTGAACTTGTTTGAAAGCATTTTTTTCAAGCTCGGTTCGATACTTAAGTCCTCCAAATAGATCGTCTTTAAAGTTTTTGTGGTGATCAATGCTTATTACGATCGCCGCATTGGCATGGGGTGAATTTCTGTTGTAGTTGCTCATGCCATTGGAAACCAGTTGACCCTGTTCAGTCCCTGAAGACAAAACATATCCACCCGGGCACATACAAAAACTGTATACTCCCAGCTCCAAAGCCTTATCTGTATAAGCTAATTTATAATTTGCCGAACCAAGTTTTGGATGATTCCACTGATCTTTATATTGAATTTTATTAATAAGCTCTTGCGAGTGTTCTACTCTCAAACCCACAGCAAAAGATTTGCCTTCCATAAAAACACCATTTTCATGCAGATGTTCAAATAAATCTGTGGAATGACCAGCGGCAAAAATGACGTGATTAGAAAACAAAGTGTAATCTTCCTGATGCTGCATATTTTCCGTGTTTGTAACTTTGACACCTTTGACCGATTTGACCGAACCCGAACTGTCATTAAATATAATTTGTTTTACTTTAGTATTAAATAATATTTTACAGCCCATAGCTTCCATATAGGCTCGCATCTTAGGAATCACTCGACGTATTTTATCAGAACCAACATGAGGGTTTGATAAATACTCTATCTCAGACGGCGCACCAAATTTAACCAAGCTTTTCATGACATAAGGTATGTGTGCAGATTTAATCCTGGTAATTAATTTGCCGTCCGAGAATAAACCTGCCCCACCCTCGCCAAACCCAACATTAGAGTTTGGATTTAAAATGCCTTTGCGCCAAAATTTAGCAATAGAAACCACACGTTTTTCCGTAGCCTCACCTTGCTCAATAAGTATAGATTTAATCCCACGCTGCAGTAATCGATAAGCAGCAAACAAACCCGCTGGCCCCGCCCCAATGATAAGAACAGGTTCGTCGTTAAATTTTGCAACCTTTTCTAATTCAATTTCTGGAGTATTTTGGGACTCCCCTTTCGCAAAAGTTTTAACAGAATATAAAAAGTGAATTTCATTTCGCTTTCTAGCATCTACAGCTTTTTTTAAGATCACGTAGGACTCATAGCCCGGGTCCATCCATTGAAGTTTTTCTTCAAGGTCTTCATCTAAGCCTACTTTGATATCTTTAAGTTCAGTGGACATGAGGCTTGCTACCACACAAAATGTCCTAAGCACAGATTTCAAGTAAAACTGATTATTGATGTCTGGATTTAATTCACAGTCATGTCAAAAAAACATACAATCTTAAAGCATTTAAAATACAGAAATGAGTTCTAAAAAGCCAGAGTTTACCTAACTTTAAGGAGCGATAATGAAGACAAAATCATCGATGGAGTCCAAATCATGTCAGTGGTGTTTTAGACCTTTTGAATGGCGAAAAAAATGGGAGTTAGTATGGGACCAAGTCAAATTCTGTAGTGATAGTTGCAAGAAAGAAAGTAAAATCAAAAAAAACATTCTTGAACACCTAGCCATTGAAGATCAAATATTAAAATTAACTCTAGAACGAAAGCCTAAAAGTCTGTGTCCCTCTGAAATCGCTCGAAACCTTTTTGAAAACTGGCAGCCCAAAATGGAGACCGTTAGACAAGTTTGTCGAAAATTGCATTTAGAGCAAAAAATACTCATCACTCAACAAGATATGCCTATAAAAGAGATAAATTTTAAGGGACCCATTCGTATCAAACTCATAACTTAAATTTCCTTGCCAAAAAGCAGGCTGTTTCATAAGATTCTTTTTTCCATAATTTTGATTCGTTCATAATCTATACTTTAAACGAATCAAAATTTAAAAAGGCTTAACAAACTAGGCCCGGGTGGCGGAATGGTAGACGCAGTGGATTCAAAATCCACCGGGGGCAACTTCGTGAAGGTTCAAGTCCTTTCCCGGGCACCAATCGTAACAGTGTTCGAACCGCCACGTTTTTTGAGACTGCCCTCTGTTTCAAAAGCCAATGCAAAATTGATTGTGATCTAATTTTTAAAGATTCCTATTCTTTACACACTAATTTAACACTGATTTAATGCTAAGATGAAAATAGTTTTTGCATTGTTTATAGTCTTAGGCGGAGTTCTTACCATGGCAGAAGAAAGAGTGATCTCGTATCCTGATTTTTTCGCAATGGATGCTCGAAAAACACATCTTTCGTTTGATTCAATAAAAGCTTATCCGGATGAGCTTCAGATTGTCGTTTTTAAATTAAAACAAATTGAGTGGTCAAAACCGCAACGTTTATCAGAAAAGTCAGACCCTTCCGAAACCCTTGAGCGCGGTAAGGCCAAAATAGAAATTGTCGAAGTTCTCGCAAGCGAAAGTCAAAAAATGGAGCAAGGGAAGGAGTATTGGCTGAGCGGATATCGTTCGAGAAATCGCAAGCAATATATTATTGATCCAAAAACCAATAAGCCATCCATGTTAGCTATAGATCAGCATATAATGGTGCCGGGAGAAGACACGTTGTTCATTGGTCTCCTCAAAAGTAAAACAGGCGACGGAATTTGGGTGGCAGTCTATCTGATGCGGGATATGGAGGATTCATATTCCGATGAAGAGATCCTTAAAGGTTTTCGCGAAAAAATTAAGACAATTGCCACGCCCCTCATTAAAACAAGAAATGCTAATAATAAAAAATAAATCCTGCCCAAAGCAGTGCCTACTACCTTTTTCGGATGCACTGTTTCAGCAGCAGTAAAGCCAGTGTTTTTGTTGAAGGCTCAGCCGAGTGGTTTTAGTGCAGTTTATTTAATCAAAGCCTTTGTTTACATCTGTTGTGTCAAAAGCATTGGGTTTTGATACAGATGCCTATTTACAATAAAGAAATAACGGCATTTTAAAACGCATGGACCGACAATTTTCTAGACAGTCCTCTCCTTATTTACATTCTTCTTCTTTTTTTCAATTTAGATTTGTTTTTAAGATATAATCTCAAAGTTGAACAAAATTAGGAGAAATTTTTATGAAGACCTTCGTAAGTTTTATTATTTTATTTTCATTTTCTACAGGTGCAATGGCCAATGGAGAAGCAACTCCAGCAGCAGCCTATGACTGCAAGTTAATTATGAAAAATGGACGAGAAAAGTTTGAAAAAACAATTTTTTCTGCCACGGGTAGAAAAGAAGCAAAAGTAAATTATTTAAATAGTTTGATTATAAAAAATGGTGATATCTATGAAGCCAAACAATCTGGTGGCGATGAAATTGAGCTGGGTATTGCTAACTCAGCGCCTTCCTTAAGTCACATAGTTGCCGTTGATTGCACAGCTACAGGCATGGTTATAGACTTGAGCCTCACGCGAAAAGAATAATTTATTTAATATTTATAAATCAAAAGAGGACAAAATGACAAAATCAACTATCGCTATACTAAGTATAACTTTTATGTTTACCCATGCTGTTTTTGCAGAATCGCCGATAACTAATGAGTGGACATGTTACGATCAAAAAAACGCCAACAGAGCTTCAGTACCTGACGAAACAAACCCTAATAACTTTGAGGAATGGAAAATCCGTGCAGAATCGATTAGCAAGCCTAATTATTCATTAAGTGATTTTGAAATATCAGGCTTAAAAAAAGTGAGCATTGATGTGCCTAGCGTTGGAAAACAGCATTACGTACTAATGGCTTACAGATATACTGTTTCTGGTGTTCAAAACTGGGGTGTGTTTTCTTGTTACAAGTCTAATTGAGATTGTAAAGATTAAGTTTTAAAGGTGTGGGCAAAAAAGCCCAATTGCGTGTTGAGAGTCGCAGTCAGGTTGATCTTTACTTCTGACAATCAACATTGTCACTTACGCCCTAAATCGCTTTTGGCACGAATATTGTATTTTAATCTTTGAAGAATTTGAAGTGCTCGTGAAAACAAATCCAATAGCGTATAAAACTCTCTTAATGGATTTGTATTTACAATTTTACACTGTTGAGGATTTTATGGGAAAAAAAATGGTAACTATTACCAAATTCTTTAGCACCAAAACTATATACTTGTTGTTAATTCTTGCAATTCAAACGATCTCCTCAGTATCGCGCGCAGGACCTTCATGTCGCGAGTTTTTTCATTTCAGAAAAGTCTATCCCGTATATAACGTGCATATTAGCAAGCTTCGACCGACGCAGATGGAAATTGGTAGAGCGCTTGTTGAAATTCGAGCTACAGAACTACTTGTCGAAGCCGCAGGAATTAACGTTAGACCACGTGATTACGTGCTTAAGTTTCGTAACAAAAAACCGGTACCTGCCGTGATATCTCCTCGGGGAGAATTTTTTATAACTGACAGTCATCATGGAATTTCAATTATCTATAGAATGCTAGGTAAAACTGCTGATGTTAAGCTGAAAATTGAAATCGTACGCGATTATCGTGAAGCAAAAACCGATGGATCTTTATGGACCTATGAAGAGTTTATTTTTAATTTGCAGGCTGCGACTGAAAGCGGTGGACTGGCTAAAGGGCAGTTCTCCAAGGATGTTAAAAATAAGAGCCCTGAGGCCCGCTTTGCTTATCTTCCTTCGCGCTACGATATGCTTCTGGATAACCCCTTGCGTTCTTTGGTCGGCGCAGCTTTCACATTGCGAGGACTTTCCCCTAGCAATTACAAAGACTATATTGAATTTGATGTAGCCGAAATGATAAACCCAACATTGCTTCCAGATTTGAACTTTACAAACGAGCGCATTGAACAAGTTGCGGATTTCATCTTTTCCGATTCAGCGATTCAAGAATACCTTATGCAAAATCTTAACTCTCAACCCTAAATCCACATCTAACGAAATTACTTTTAAATATTTGCTTTCTTCATTTAACAGCCTATAAATCCCTTATTAAATACCCGAAGCCTGTGTCTAAAACCACGGGCTTTTTAATTTCATCTACAGCAAACCTGCCAGCTCCGTAGACTTAACCTTTAGCTCCCGCCACACGATTGGATACTCTTCGCTCCACGTCAGTGGTTCTTCGACTATCGCTTGGCGGGCACCAATTCTGACAAATCAGACTTTTGAATATTTAGTTTGAACACAATACCTTAAAAAATCAAAAGCCAATTCAAAGATGATCGGCTTCTGGCACAGCTTTCGCACTGTTATATTTATACTAAAAAGCCTGGGCACAGCTAGGAGGAGTGTAAATTGTTTTTACAGCTATTTTCCCACTTAAATCATGCTTTCAAAATAGCGACTATAATCTTCGTTATTGTTGCGTGTTTTCATAAAACCTATAGCCAAATGAGCTGTGCACAACTTTTAGCAAATGAAAGTTCAGCCGTCAAAAGTTCGGCTCATTATGAAAAGTGGTTTGGAAAAGCATGGACAAATGATCTTTCTCGGATTGGTGATATTCAGAAAGCCTGGGAAGAAGTGGGTAACCTGGATCTCACACTGCATGACCCTGAAAACTTCCGCTATTTGGTATGGGTACCTCGAGAAGGGTTGATTGATCAAAAGATTCAGGAAATGATCAATGCCATTCCACATCGCCCAAGTATTTCGATGTCTTTAGTAGATCAAATTCACAGAGGTACATTTTTAGGTTTAGAAACAGGTTTCATCCTTCGTGTTCCTTCAGAAAATATATTTGCATCATCCACTATTGATATGGGCTCAAAAAATGCCAGAATAACTCCTCAACAAGCAATCGACGAATTTGGTCTCGCCACTCCAGAAGCTCTTATTGGCAAGTCTCATCTGCAATCATGGAATGAGGTAAGAGCCGTGGGCACCAAAGGGGAAAAGAAAATCGAGGTGGCAGGATTATTCTATTTTAAAAAACTATACTCGAATGAAACTTCCAAAAAAATGATCAGGCTTGGGTTCCAATTGAATCTGCCGGTTATAGAGCTCCCAGCCCCGCAATATCTCTAATATTATTTCGTTTAGATAATCGTCATTGGATCGCTGTTAAAGCCAAAGACCCAACTCAAAGGATAAAACCAACAAAGCAGTTAGAAAAAGCAAAAGAAACATTACGAAACTTATCTCAAGCAGGAATTTGTAAACATCCTCATGTTTACACTAAAAATGACTATTCAGAATACGAGGAAATGCTTCTTGAATTAGTGAATTAGATATCTAATGAAATTGCCAAAGTCTACGTCGAAAAACTTAGATTTTGTTATGTTCAGCAAACTGGTCAACCTGCAATTACATGCTAGTTATCAAATCAATTCTACCTTCCCTTGAGAGTATCAGAATTGGCTCAGTAAATTATAGCCTAAATATCGGAATTATATTCCGAGCAAGCATATATTATACGACTATTAATTAAGTTAATGGGCTACTTGCCCCGATCAAACGACCTTACTCAAGGCAACCAATGCCGGGACCATCCAATTGTATAAGAGACTGCTTGTCTAAGCCAAAAAAAACATAGTAGAGTTTGACGTGTCTTAAAAAAGACGAAAATTAGAACTGAGTTTGAAAATATTGAGTATGATTTAATCATTCAAGCTATTTTGAATTTCAATTGTAGTTTGATACCATCTGGAGAATATGATGATTTTTTTAAAAAATTCGTTTTGTTATTTTTTGATTTCATTGTCGATGTTTGTTTTTCCCACCACTTCATTCTGTGGTGAAACTAACCGTACCCTCCAAGTACTTTTTAGCGATCAAGAAACACGAGTTACTATCAATTACGAAGAAGCCGGCAAATGGCGCACAGGTAAATTACTTGAGAGCATGGATAAAGACGGCAACGGTCAAGTGAATCTGTCTAGTGGCAACGGGGCATTTGAGATGGGGTGCTATCGACGTGAAATCAATAATAGCACATCCTGTTACTTTATTTTTGCAAAAAATTTGTTAGGTAACCTTTCTATGAATTTTCCTTCAAAGGGCGAGTTTTGTGGCGACCTGTGGTTTGAGTATCAAGATGGGGCTGAGGATGCAGAACGCAATTACGGCGAAGTTTATTCGCCCTTGACCACATATAGTAACCCTGACACCGGTGCCGAATTTTCCTTTTCGGTAGATTATGGACACTTGAAGTTTTGTGGCAAGAAATCAAAATGATTTGGAATTTTCCTGCCCCCCCCTACTTCTCCTAGTATTCTTGTCATCACACAATGGTTTTTAAGGAGGCGAATATGCGTTTTCTGCTAGGGGCTGTTTTAGTTTTATTCTCTGCCTATTCAGGCTGGATCGTTTTCGATTTTGGATACTTAAGTGTTTTCCATGTTACTCTCCGCGAACATCCTTCAACACAAGTATTTATTGACTTGTTGATTGCGTGCGGACTGCTTTTTCTAGTCATGGTTGCAGATTATCGAAAGAATGGTCGATCACTTCTTAAATTCATACCTTTTGTGATTGTCACTGCGCTGGCGGGCTCCATTGGACCCCTACTTTATTTTATCGTTTATCCTGATCTTTTAAAGTTCAAGAACGGAAGTGAGAAGTAAAATTGGATGTCTTAAGTTTTATAGTTGCAATCGTTCAGGTGGGATTTACAGTTTATTCGCTAGATCGGAAATTTATAGAATCTTTTATCACTTTGAATCGCAAAGATTCACTTTGTGGACAGCTATTTGCTTTAACCCTTATTTCAGCTCATTGAAAATAGCCGCAAAAACTTTTCTAGCTATGCTTTTAATACTTCTCTTATCTGCCTATGTTGTCTTGGGTATGGCTTACCTTGTGCCTGGAATTTTTTCGTATTCCGATGCGTCCTTGAGTCTTCAGGCTGGATCTTTAGGGTCAGCGCTCGTCATGGCATTTTCAATTTACAAATACTCCTTTCATACCTTATACAAAGTCGCTCTTTTCGCTTTTGCAATTGCTGCTTGCTGGTTATCTTTGAACTCCAAGATGCTTCCACAGGACTGTTGCGGTTGCCATCAGGATCAGAAGATAACTTTTGATACACTTAGCGAGAGCGTGGGGATGTGTCCATAGCCTTAATAAACTCCAAAAACTCTTGTTTTAAGACATAAACTTAAAGTATTTAATAAGAAGTTTAATCAATGAACAGTTTATCAACTAACTACTGAAGACTTGGAACATACCAACCAAACACTTAGAAACACTCCGATTCCAAATACAAAAAACCTGATTAAACACTTTGTGTTTGATTCTTCAAACACAAAGTCTTAAAAAATCACACCAAAAGCTGGTGACGTTTTCTTTAAATTTAATTAAAGCCCAACTTACCCCACCAAAAAAAAAAGACAGACCTAAGTCTTGGATTGGATTAATCCATGTTTGGCAGGTGTATAAATAATAAAGTAAGTCACATTTTAAGTTTTGATCTTTTTATGACGAAAAGCCTATGTATGCGGCTAGTTAACTTTAACAACTATAAAAAATTACTTTGGATGCTGGGGGGACTTTTTCTAGCCTTAAATTCGTTAACCTACAAGGCCAATGCCCAAATTTCTCCTAGGACCATCACTCGAGCTACATTCAGACCCCAGATCTGCGAGGGTATGAAAACTTTTGCTGTTCAAACTAGTCCCAGTAACCGACTTGTAGTTATGCAAAACCAAAAAAACAATATGTTTTCTGTGGTAAATTGCAGTAGCAAAGAGTCAGTTGAGTTCGTCTGCCAAACTCTATATCTTGGAACTACACAAAATTACTGCAATCTTGAGGCTAAAAATAGATTCAAGCGCTTAAAAGCCGCAGGGCTAATACGAGCCACAAGAAACACTTACTCAATTACAAATGTGGGTAAAAATCTAATATCTGCAATTCCTAAGATCAATGGTCTTCGCTTAAATCTGCGTGATGTATTTTCAAGAAAATCAATTAAGTCCTGCCATGACTTAACGACTTTACAAAGAGTTTTAAATGGCGAAACCTGGCAAAATGCAGTTGCCAATTTAACACCTGAACATTCGGCCTTATTGTTTGCTTCAGAGATAGGGATGACCCTGCCCGTCGTTGGAGCCGTGGCCAGTAACATTGCGGCTGTCATGAATCCAATAAGAAAAAACGCGGCTTTACTTAGAAATTCGATAATGAATATTAGAAATAAATATCCCAGAGATTTCAAAGAAGCCATTTTAACAGCAAGCATGCCTAGCGGGTCTGGTTCTGGCTTCACAGCTGCGCGAAATCCAAATTCGAAAGGAAATATCTGCGAAGCCATGTCGGTCGTTTCGAATCCAACTAATCCGAATCGAAATACGAATCGAGAACGTTCTAGACCTAGTTTTTTCCAGAGAATCTTTGGAACTCAAGGAACCCAGTAAAATTTCATAAAAAAAATTTTGAATTCAAAGCAAAAAAAAACCGAATAAAAAATTTTTATTCGGCAATATTTATAATTTAAAAACTAAACTTAAGCGGCTAGATATTTCTTAGCTTCAGTTTGTAAATGCAAGGGTCTGACATCTTTGGATTTTTTTTCATCTTTATAGACTTTAAAAGTTTTATTACCTAAGTAAAGCTCAAAGAAGCTCCAAGAGCCCCAAGTTTGTCTTGTCATCATTCTAGTATACTCTTCGCCATCTTGTGTGTACTTAAAATCTACGCCAGTCCCTGCGGGTACAGCTGTGTATCTGTAAACATGCTGATCAATACCAGCATCAAAAGCGGCGTGTCCTGTTATTTTTATTAAAACATCATTTAAACCATGCTCATTTTTTTCCACGAAAGTAGCCATTTCAATGTCTAGGTTTTCCCCAGCAAAGTATAACCCATAAGGGTTTAGTTCTTTCTTTTCCATACTTAAAATCTCCGTTTAAAAAACTGTTTGTTAATCCTTTATATAGTATTTTTTATTTAGACCTTAAGTCAATTTCAAGACTTAACATTCTAGACTTTGAGTGAAGCTAATAATATTATTTAAAAATAAAAAATATCTATTTAACTTCGAAAAAAACTTGATCCAAAATTTTGTCTTGATGTTTGACTAGAATACTATATTTACCACGATCAATATTCGCAATTTTAAATGGATTTGAAAGCTGTCCCATATTAACATTATTTACCACAACGATTGAGCCCGAAGGGGCATTACCGTTATATCTTAAAAAAATAACTTTTGATTTATCACCAAGATGCGATTGCAAAGCTAAGACAGAATTTTTAGCTGGGAAAGTAATTTGTACTTCTTCCTTCTGCAACAAACCAATCGAGCTTATAGGTTCTGTACCTTTAAGAAAAAACTCTGGTCTTTCCCCGATCTGCCATTCAAAAGTAATATTCTTTTGGATAATATTTTTAGGTTGAGTGGGTGGAAAACTTTTTTTGTTCTTATGCAAATACTGCATGATTTCTTTCCAGGATGGAGCAGCTCCAGTTACTCCGCTGACATCTACCATACTTTGTGAAGCAAAATTTCCTGCCCATACACCAACAGTATAATGCTCAGAAAACCCAATACACCAATTATCTCTTAAGCCTTTACTAGTACCTGTTTTAACGGCCGTCCAAAAATTTGTCTCTAGGGCACTATTCCAACCAAATCCCATATGACGTGCATTTGCATCTGATAAAATACTTTGAATCAAAAACGCCACATCCTCTGTCATGATCATAGAGGAGTCCGTTTGAAGTTGTTGATTCTTCACAAACTTCAAAGGCAAATGCACACCTTTATTAGCAATTGCACGATACGCATTTGTCAGTTCAAAAAGCTTCACATCTACGGCTCCTAATGCAATTGAAGCCCCATAAAAATCAGGATTTTTTAAATCACTAAATTTTAAAGATTTAATAACTTCAAATGACTCAGCAAGGCCTAACATTTTGATGATTTTTACCGATGGCACATTTAATGAAGCCGCTAAAGCCTGTCTTAAAGTGACGTTGCCGTGGAATTTTTTGTCATAATTAGTGGGACGGTATAGTCCACCCGCCCAAGAAAGTGCCGTAGGTTCATCTTTTATAACTGTTGCTGGTGTAACAATTTTGTTCTCTAAAGCTCGTGCATATAAAAAAGGTTTTAAAGTGGATCCCGCAGGCCTTGGAGAATCAACGCCATCAACTTGTTTTGATTTGGAATACTCAGCAACAGTCCCATGGTAAGCAAGTACCTCTCCGCTTTTATTATCAATAACGATTGCAGCAATATCGCTGACATTCTTTTTTTGTAAATCTTTAATATTATTCTTCAAAATAGCGTAAATTTTTTGCTGCAATTTTTTATCAATATAAGTTTGCAAAAATGATTCCTGCGGATACTTTTTAAAAAGCGTTCGAGCTAAATGGGGTGCAAATACAAAGTTATTGCTAATCTTGGGAGGCGTATCAAATATTTTGGTAATCACCTTATTGAAGCTTATGCAATCAAAACCAGGATCTAACCTAACTGCATTTGCGCAAGCCCGATGATAAAGTTTTTTGGACTGGGCATTTGGTTCTTTGATTAGACTAGCTATGATTAAACTTTCTTGATTATCTAAATAGTTTGGCGACTTATTAAGATAAGCTAAAGTAAAGGTTTGTACTCCTTGATACTCCCCTTTTAAATGAATTAAATTCAGATAGGCTTCAAGTATTTCATCTTTGGACCATTTTAATTCAATAAAAATAGCACTCAGAATTTGATTAAATTTATGACTTAGGAAACCTTTACGAATCCTTTGATTTTTTATAAGGACTTTGTCGCTGATTAAATCCGAAAGCTGCATAGTAATCGTACTTGCGCCTTCAATCCTTTTTTTTTGAACAATAGTTTTTAAGGCCCTCAAAATTGCAAATGGATCAAACCCAATGTGAGATCGAAACCTTTGATCTTCAACATTTATGACAGCTTGAGTCAGCTTTGGCGAATACGAGGTTAAGGGGACCCATGATATCTGTCGTTTTTCAAATTTTGTCCTTAAACGTTGTAAAGTCTGGCCATTTCGATCGAGCAGGATTTGGTCAGAACCAATCGCCATTTTTTTGACCTGACTATAACTAGTTGTATTTATGAGCTTATAAAAAAAGCCTGAAATTAAAATGGCTGATACTAAAAGTGTTATTTTAAAAGCTTGCATTTTAAGCACCATAAATTATTTAACAGAAAAAACAAATAATAATCTAAAAATTAAGCAAATTCTTCTAAATTCAAAGAAATCAACAATTAACTTGTCATTTTGTTGTAAGAAGGGTTAAACACTTTTAATTAAATAAAATTTAAAGTTCCAAGAGGGGTCCTATGAATTATATAGTAAATATAACGTTATTACTTTTAACAGCAGTATCAAACGCACAGGTTGTTTTTAGCCCCGCGAATGAGGCTTCATCAGACATTGAGCAAATTCGAGCTCAATTTCCTGAACCCATGAAAAAGGCCGAAAACCCATTCCAAGTCACTTGCGATCCAGAAACAAGTGGTTACGGCAACTGGGCTGATAACAATACAGTTTGGGTTTATAACTTAGAAGGGAAAAAAGACCGCTGGGGTGATGCTCGCCCTCTTCCTGGTGGTTCAACATGCAAGATCACTCAAGTGCAAGCTTTAGAATCTGTGTCCGGTAAGACTTACCAAACTGGATCCCTACAGCATCAATTTGTAGTCAATGGTCCCAATGTGACTGATGTTCTATTAATGCCTGGTATAAATGGTGGACTTAAAGAATCTGAGCCCGTCTTCATGGTTGTTTTTGATGGCGACATTGATACCAACACGCTTCTTAATTCTTCAAAAAGTTTCTTATGGTACTCTTCTAAAGACAACTTAACCTCTGAAAAACTTCCTTTGATGGCTTTAGCTCAAGACAAGGTAGCCGATGTATTCAAATACTTTGAAAGTGATTATGGCCTTGATTACCGAGATATTACTAAAGATTCAAAAAATTGGGCTTTAGTCACTACAAATAGAAACTTAATTCCTGGCGCCAACATTAATCTATCTATTGATGGTGTTGTTTCTTCATATTCATCAAAAGCCAAAGTCATTCCTAAAGATTTTGCCTTAAAAGTCAGACAAAACTTTAAAGCCAATGTGAACTGCGAGCGTGCTGAAGTTGGATCGGCTTTTTGTATGCCTGAAGGTCAGATTTATGTGGGACTTAATGCAAAAACTAGCTGGAATCTAGCAAAATCAGTCTATATCGAGTACGTACCACAAAATTCTACAGATGGTCGCTCCGTTAAGGCTTATCCAAATCCTGAAAATGTAATTGATTCTTGGCTTGGATATTTAGCTTATGGTTTAAATTTACCTCTAAGTGATGACGTTTTAGTGTCATCCTTAGATTTTTCCAATATTAAAGTCGCTCCTGAAACCATTGCAAAAGTAGTTTTTCCACAATCGCTTTTAGATGTGGATGGACGAAGTTTAGAAACTAGCTCTTTTGACTTAAGCTTTGGTTCGTTTTCTGAAATCATTGAATTTCCAAAAAGTTTAACCATCATGGAAAGAAAGGTTGAAGGTAATACTGCAATCCCTGTTTCTGTAATGGATCTTAACCAAAAAATAAAAGTTACCAAATCTGGTCTCAATAAAAACGTTTGGCAGCCAGTCACTGAAGTTTCAGATATAATTGACGTTATTGTTGCTTACAATAAGTTGAATTCGACTTTTACTGAAGGTGAATTTTATCAAAGCCCAATGGCGGATTTGAATGTACCTTTTAATCAAGAAGAAGTTCGTTTAAGTGGTCAAAGAAATAAAAAAACCTTTCTTTACTTAAACTATCCAAAGCAAAAAGAGTCTGGACTTTATATAGCTGAAATTGCTAGTGAACTTTCTAGCCAAACTCAGCCGTCATATAATTTAACAATGTTAACAGATCTTAACGTAACCTTAAAAAAAGGAAATGAAGAATCAGTAGCTTGGGTTACTAGCTATTCAACAGGTCTGCCAGTAGCGGATGTAAAAATCGAAGTTTTCGATTGTAATTCCAAGGTTGCAAAATCTGGTTCTACAGATACAAATGGTCTGTTTAAGTTTTCGAATCTAGATATTTCGAAAAAATGTTCAGACAACTCTGGTACTTATCTACTAAGCACTGATGAATTCTTTGTTACTGCAAAATCTAAATCAGATATCGCAT
Source organism: Bdellovibrionales bacterium (assembly GCA_041740515.1). Lineage (GTDB taxonomy): Bacteria > Bdellovibrionota > Bdellovibrionia > Bdellovibrionales > UBA1609 > JAMLIO01. Next base: position 32,058 of record JBGSLV010000048.1, read on the forward strand.
TCACTCACACGTCTTACAATGCCGATAACAGCTGGGCTTTTAGTTCTCCAGGCCTTGAATATTTTGATTCATCCTTACAAGATAACTCTGTTTACATTCACTCTTTAATAGCCGTAAATTTAGTAAAACCTGGACAAAGCGTTCCAGTGCAATTAACAGCCGTGATGCCTAATAAAAAAGGCTTTGGACAAGTTGATTCTAAAGATCTACCAAAAGAGATAAAAGTTAGCTCAAATAATTCTGATATCTCTTACACTTTTCCATTATCTTGGAGCAATGGACTTGCTGAATTCGTATGGGAAGTTCCAGAAGCTGTTGAATTAGGAACTTACAGTCTTCAAGTTCAAACTCTTGGTTCAACTTGGTATTCAGAAATTGGCTCTAGTATCGAAGTTGCTGAGTTTGAAGTGCCTTTAATGACCGCTAACATTACACTACAAGATGGTCCTTTTGTTAAACCTACTGAACTTAATGTTTCTGGTATGATCCGTTTTTCAAATGGTATTGGAGCTCCCGACCAAAGCAACATAGAAGTGGCTTATTATTTTGCACCTACAAGTCTTAATTATGAATCATTTGAAGGTTTTAATTTCGTTCAAGGTGAATATGGCAGCGAAACAAATGCTACACCTCTTGATTTACCAAGTTCTGACAACGTGGCTTCGATTAGCTCACTGTCCACAAACTCTGAAGGAACCCTTGCTCTTGATCTTGCTCAAGAATCTTTACCCTCTGGTGAAAAATTATCAGACTTATTAGCTAAAGCTGATAAACCATATAACTTTGTTGTTAGAATGAGATTCCAAGACCAAGGTGGTCAATGGCAGACGGTTTCAACAAGTGAAAATGTTTATAGCGCTAGTTCATATTTAGGTACAAAAGTGACATCTGGCCCTTTAAAAGATGCCACTTTTCAAGTCGTTAATTTAGGCATTGATGGTAAGGCCTATACAAATTTAAGCGACTTAAATTTAAGTGTTAAACAGATTAATACTTATGTGATTGGTGAAGAGGTTTTCGGAGGTTTTGTTAAAAACACTCTTGAGAGCGAACTTGTTAACACCAATTGGAAAGCAAATTGTAATTTAGCTGATGGAATTGCTGTATGTTCAACCTCTGGTTTAGCTGCTGGAAATTATCTTCTTGCTGCAGAATCAAAAACTAACGGTCAAAAAACATACTCGAAATTCAAAATTGATTCCGATGGTATTTTAACTGCTGATGGTGACTATTACTTCTTTGAAGAGAGCGTAAAAGGATTAACTGTCGCTTCAGATAAAGAGTTTTATAAAGGATCTGAAACAGCTAAACTGTCTTTCGACAGACCTTTTGACAACTGTGTTGGCCTTGTTACCCTTGAAAGAGCCAACATCACTGAGTCTTATGTAGATCAAAATGCATGTAAGAATGGTTTTGTAAAAGTGAAAGTAAATTCAGACTATGCACCTAATATTTTTGCTTCAGTCTATTTAGTAGCGGGAAGATCTGACAACAATGTAACTTTTGAGTCCCTAGATTTAGGTAAACCATCCTATCGTCTTGGCTTTGCCAATTTAAAAATTGATTGGGAAAAATATGCTCTGGATGTAAAAGTTAGTTTAGATAAAGCGGAGTACAGACCCCGTGAACTTGCGACGGCAACCGTGGAAGTTACTCCATTAGTTGGAAGCCTTACCGAAGCAACCGTTACATTTTTTGCCATTGAAGAAAAAATCTTAGAACTTAAAGAAAATACGACCGTAAAAATCCTTGATTCCTTAATGGGTCTTAGAGGTCACAGCGTGCAAACACTTAACTCTTATGGCTTCCTAAACTCTGCAGCTGAAGTTGAAGCCACTGTTGTTTCTGAAGCGGTTTTAGATGGTGGGGCTAAAGGTCTTGATGAAGGTGGATCTGGTAGTGAATTTGAAGATGCTCGACGCGAACTTTTTGATGCATTGGTATCTTGGGAGACAAGAGTACCTTTGATCAATGGTAAAGCTCAGATCACATTTGAACCTAATGATAAACTTACAAAATTTAAAGTTTTTGCCGTCGTTTCTGATGCTGGTAATAAATTTGGTACAGGCGAAGGAACTTATCTTTCAGCCCAAGAAGTACAAACTTATTCCAATATTTCATCAGTGGGTCGTACTGGAGATGAATTTCCAGCGATGATAACTGTTCAAAATAATGGGGAAGACTCTGATCAGTTTAGTGTAGTGTTGGATTACACAAAAACATTTATTAACGGTAAGTCTGAAATCAAAACTTCTACTCATACTATTAATGTAGCTAAGGGTGGATCTGTATCTGCACAATTGGAAGAGTTGAAAATTGAAGAAGGTGTTTCTGCTATTGACTATATAATTTCTGTTTATAACAAAAACGGTGTCAAAGTAGACTCTTTAGGCCCAATTCAGCAAAAAATCAGTCCTTCTATACCACTTACAGTTCAAGATGAATTTTTAGCCCAAATTGAAAAAGGCGAAATTAAATTTGATCTTATCAAAAACAGTAAAGCGCTTCCGGCTCAAGGATCAATTGACACTAAAGTATTTGGTAGTCTTGTAACATCAGCCGAATATGCGATTAGAAAGAGTTTAACTTATGATATTTTTTCTGACTTAACTATTGAAGGAAAAATTCTTAAAGCACTCATAGAAAGCGACTTTGATTCACAATCAGCCTTACAAAATGCGTTTTCTGAACTGATATCCCAAGTGGATCAAAATGGTTTTGTAAAATATTATTCTGGCGCTTCAAAAGGCGACTTTTGGATGACAGCAGAATTAGTACAAATTTTAAGTATGAAACCTTGGGCTTTAAGTTTGATGCCTAAAGATCTTAAAGCAAAGCTTGTTAGTTCATTCAAAGCTGTGATCGAAGGCTCAATGGCTCCTGAGAATTTGTCAACTTCGTCAAATCAAATGGTTTTGATGGCTGCAAAAATCAAAGCCGCTAACGCTTTGGCAAGTATGGGTCAAGACCTATATTCTGCAGATTCAATGGCAGTGTTAGATCAGTTAGAAACTGAGTTTTCATTAAGTACAAAAAATATAGGCGTATTTTCAACCTTTGCAGTAGACACTGTCAGTGATATGGCCGTGCTTGTTGCTAATGTTGGACGAGATGATGATCTTGCAAAAGCCTTAGCTAAATATATAGACGAGACTTTGACAGATGTAAGAAACACTTCAGCTGTTATTAAAGACACTCCTTCCTTCAACTGGTGGGGTTATAACGATGAAATTATTGCTACTGCAAAAATTTTAAAAGCTCGAAGCTTAGTTGCTAAAGTGAAAGGCTTATCAAGCTCTGCAAACTATTTGGATAATTTTGTAACCGGTTTAATTCAAGCCAACAAAGGTAAAAATTGGTACACTTTAAAAACTAAAGCGTGGGTTTTAGTTGGACTTTCTGAGTTTGCAAAAACTTTTGAAGCTGAAAAAGTTGCTGGAAAAACTTCAATTACAAGCACTGAATCCAGTATTGGAGCCAATGTTTCTTGGAGAACGCCAACGGATGTTGGTGGCGTTGCCACTGAATGGTTAAGCCCAGCTGCACAAATAAATGTAAGCCATGTTGGTGAGGGAAAACCGTGGGTGTCTGTATTAGCTGAATCCGCTGTGAAATTAACTTCACCTAACTACCAGGGATTAAAAATAACCAAAGTTGTAAAAAACATCACTTACCCAGGTGCTGTAACAAACAAAATTGGGGATTTAATGCAAGTGGATATCACAATTGTAAGCTCTTCTACTGTTCCACATGTGGCTTTATTTGATCCAATTCCATCAGGTGCAAATATCTTAACTTCTGGTTGGGGTAATTACAGCTCAGAACAAAAAACTTTTAGCGGTTATAAAATTTATTTCAATTCCCTTGATTCTGGTGAAAGCAAATTAAGTTACCAATATCAACTTAACAATCCGGGAACTTTTGAATTACCGCAAACTCGTGTAGAAGCCTTATATGAGAAGGGTCTATTTGGAGAAGTTCCTAATGCTGCAATTTATGTTGTAAAATAATCTAACTTTTTAAGTTATTATCTAGTTTTAATAATTTATAAAAAAGCCTTCTTGAATTAAGAAGGCTTTTTTTTGGAGCAAAATATGATGAAAAAAATTATAGTTTTGGGTGCATTTATAGGAATCCTTATTTTTATAGTATTGGTTTTACAACAACCCAAAGAATTTAATGTCGAAAAGTCTATTACTATCAACAAAAACAGATCAGAAATATTTGCACAGGTTTATAATTTAAAAAATTGGAAAGACTGGAGTGCCTGGTTTCAGAACGACCCTTTGATTAAGTTAATTTACAGTGAAAACCTTGCTGAAAAAGGTTCTTATGTAACTTGGGAGAGCGACAAAGAAGGGTCTGGAACTCAAACTATTACGGATTCTGTGGGTGTAGAGTTTATTAAGTTGAAACTTGAATATCAAAAACCTTTTAAAGGCGTTGTTTATTCATACTTTAAGTTTAAAGAACTTACAGAAACAAGTTCTGAAGTATTTTGGTTAGTGGAAGCCAAGAATAATAGTTTTATGGATAAACTCTACTATTTTATTATAAATACGGAATCGATAATTGCAAAAAATCTTGATCAAAGTTTAAAAAATTTAAAAAAACTGACTGAAGCTCAAAGTCCTGACAAAGTCGCCCAGTAATTATAACGACAGATTGCCGTTGCCATGACGCTAGTGTTGCGACCATTTAAATTTTTCATCCTTTATTGCGCCTTCGACGTATTACAATACGACTTCAGGCTTATGCAGGCGAAAAATTTAAATGGTCGCAACACTAGTTTAGCCAAGGCTTTAAATTTTATTTAATCCCCCTGCCAGTAGCCATGAAATCCTAATGGGGTGTGATGTCTAAGCCATACTTTTGCTATTGGCCCTTGCTCTATGCTTCCTGTTTTAAAAATTGCTAAATAACTTTTTTTTCGATCTCCGTCATAAACCAATGAGGAAATATAAGGTGATGTTTCATGAACGGTCGAAAAGGCCAAAGGCTCACTAAAGTACTCATGAGCGGCACTGAAATACGTACTTAAGGTCTCGGTTTGGCAGTTCCATTCACTTAAGCCTCGCGCAAAAAATTCACCGGGTTTGGCGTGAATAAAATGCGCCAATTCATGAGCTTTCCCTCTCATTGAAACGCTGACAGTTGGTAATTCGAAATTTCCTGATTGATTTATGGTTTCATACTGGATTTTATTTTGTTGGGGTTGAATAAGATAGCGCTGAAAATTGCTTGTGGTTTTTAAGGGCATTTCCACATTGATATTCTTCATTATGGCAAATAATGGCGAGTTGGCATCACCAAGTCCCCCACCCTCTTCACTGCCAATAAAATCAACCATCACATCATTACCAAGATCATAAGCATTTATGCAATGCCACATCCAACAGGACTTAGTTTCAAAGTTTTGAATTTTTCCCGTACTTCGATCCACTAAACACACTATATTACCTTTTGATGGCTGCCACTTTAAGGCCTCAGAAAATGTATCCAAACCAAGGCTCACTTTTAGTAAAGTTTTAAGAGATACAATGGCCGGGTGAAGAATAAACCCAAAATATCTTTCGGTAAAAAACCAGTCGTGGAAATAACTAGCTCTTGGCAGACTAAATTTTTGTCGACGTATAACTTTTAAATTTAAATCTGTGCTTATAATTTGTAATTTTAAAATCGGTCCCTGTTGGATCGATAGAAAATGAAAGGCTTGATTTTTGGGGTCCAACTTCCAATGGGCCCAGTATTTTAGGTCAGGTTGTAGCGAATCTAAGTCTGTCTCTGACAAGGTTTGCAATTCAGCTTGATTTAATTTGTAAGGTTTTTGGGATTCATCAAAAGCTAAAACAAAATCGTTGACCGCTAAGGGAGTGATATTGGCTTGATGAGGTAAAGTTATTCCAAGGTTTTCAAACCAAGATCCAGAACTGTGAGTCGACAAAGTTGGAAATAAAAAACGATTTGCAGCCTCTTCGGCCACAAACTTTTTGGTTCGAACAAATCGATTTCTATAAAACACTTTGGAGTTATGAAAATGAAACTCTTGCAACATACCGTCACCATCTAAAACCATACGCTTTCGTTCATGACCTCGATCATAAAGCCCTGGTCCTAGACGATACAAGCGACCAGAGATAGACGGAAGCTGACCTTCAATTTCACACTTATAATCGTGCTCATCGGGTAATGAGGTCACTAATCCTGCCCAAGGCAGTGGATTATCTTGAAGTGTCATCGATAAACTGGCGAGAGGTGGTTTCATATAATTAGGACTCTGGACCGATCAAGTTAATAACTCCAACTTTATTTTTGGTCTTGCCATTTTGCTGATAAGTTAAATTCCATTTGACTTTAGTTTTGCCACTTTGTTCAAGCAAAATTTTTGGATTAAACTTAATAAATAAATGCACCCATGCATCTGTCGATGCTTTTATTTCTACTTTTAGATTAGGCGCAATCACTTCAAAGTTATCTTTTAAATCAAGCTTACTTTGGTCCGAACCATTTGTATTTCTGGAAACATCTAAGTCTGGGTCCGAATAGATACTTGTATTTTCGATTTGAAGATCTAGCACTTTGATAGGGTTTTTAGCTTGATTGGTAATATGCAACCGAAAATGATTGATGATTTGGCTTTGACCTTGGGGCGATAAAACAACTTGATAGGGGGACTCGATGGCTCTTAAGGCTTTGACCGAAATATCTTCACGAAGGCTAAGCAAAACGACTAAAAGAGCAAAGAGCCCAATAACAACAGCTGCATAAATTTTGGCTCTTAAACCCATTTTCTTTAATTGTGGTTGACCCGTTTTGATTTCACGCTCGCTGGCGTAACGGATAAGTCCACGAGGTTTTTTGATTTTATCCATAACTTCATCACAGGCATCAATACATGCCGTGCAGGCAATGCATTCCAATTGAAGCCCATTTCTAATATCAATACCTGTTGGGCAAACCGCCACACATTTAAAGCAGTTCACACAATCCCCATAATCGGTTTGACCTTGGGCTATTTTAACATTTTCTCGGCGAGGTTCACCTCTTAAAGGATCGTAAAAAACTGAAATCGATTTCTCATCCATCAAAGCGGCCTGCAAACGACCATAGGGACATGCCACTAAACAAAATTGCTCCCGAAACCAACCAAAATTGATCAGAGTTAAAAAACTCACTACGTATACAGCTATAAATAAACTTAGGTTATCAAAAGGTGAATTTAAAGAGATTTGAATCAACTCGCGGGAACCGACAAAATATGCAAAAAAACTGTGAGCAATATGGACACTTACAATGGTATATAAAAACCATTTTAAAGATTTTTTAATGATTTTATGGTTTTTTGTCCAAGGACTGTCTTGGAGTTTTTTGCGAGATAAATGATTACCCTCAATCCACTCTTCTAATCTTCGATAAATAGTATCAATAAAAACAGTTTGTGGGCAGGCCCAACCACACCACACTCGACCATACCAAGCCGTAGCTAATGCCAGTGAAAAAACAATCATCCCAAAAATCAAAAAAATAAATGGTCCGTCGTGGGCAAAAAGCGTATGCCCAAAAAACACAAACTTTCTTCCTGAAATATTTAAATGCACAGTTTGCTGACCGGCAAAGCGTGTCCAGGGTAAAATCAAAAAGACAAAAAGCAAGAACAGATAGACCCAATTGCGATATTTACGATAAACCCCTTTGACTTGAGCCGGAAAAATATCCAGCCTGTGCCCTTTGGCGTCTAAGCTTGGGGGGCGCTCAGGTATAATGTTTTCAGAAACTAATAAACTCTCAACGCGCTCTTGGATGGAAACTTTATTTTTTAGATCATGAATTTCGTGTTTTGACATTTACTACCGCATGTTTTGCCTTAAACAATATTAAGGCCAATTTTAATTTTCAACTAATTCACCTTGTGGAGCTTTTTGATTCGCAGGGTTTGTGCTTTGAAGACTTAAGACAAAAGCTGCAAGTGGAGCATGATCTTTTTTAGCAACAATCGCTTCCCAAGGGGGCATCCCTTTTTCTGGGAATCCTTTTAAAATCGCTGTCAGAATTCCTTGAAAATCACCTTTGGAATGTAACCAATATTTATCAGTCAAATTGGGACCAATTAAACCTTCACCTTTTGCCGCATGGCAAGCGGCACACACTTGCTGGTAAGCTAAAGCGCCGGCCGCTAAAGCTTTGTCGTCTTGAAGTAGGGCCTGCACATCAATCGCAGCAAGCTCTTGACTGTTCATGGCTTGGGCTTTTTGCTGTTTAGATCCAATCTTTTGCAAGGCGGTTTCAAGTTGCTCTTGATGGGAAGGACCACCTAAAAATTCGTAATAACCGACATATATAATACTAAAAATTATGGTTCCATAAAAAAGGTTAATCCACCACTTTGGAAGTGGATGATCTAATTCTTTAATACCATCGTATTCGTGGCCCTCAATAATCTCACCCGTGGGTTTGTTTTTATTATCTTTACTCATCTTTCCCCCCTTTTGGTTTCATCCATCAACGGCATTTTTGACATGGTTTCAAAATGTTTTTTATTGGTTTTGGACAAAGCCCAAAACAAAACTCCGAGGAAACAAAAAAAGAACAATAGAAAACTTATAAGGATTAAATCTGGATGTCCAAACTGACTTAAAGCTTCTTTTTTCACTTCGCCCCCTCTGGACGTAATTTCTTTTTCTGACCCAAAGCTTGCATGTAGGCAATCATAGCTATGATCTCTTTTCGTTCTAATTGGGGCATATTGACCCCTTGGGATCGAAGCTCATCGGCGATTATTAAAGCTTCCTTTTCTGCCATGATATCCGCATTGGCTACAACTTCTAAACTGTAAGGTACGCCCATAGCTTTGAAAGCTGAAAGTTTTCGTCTTAAACTATAAAAGTCCGTGTTTGCAGACGCAAGCCAAGGGTAACTTGGCATTATGGATTGAGATATAACATCTCTAGGGTTTTTAAAATGACGATAATGCCATAGATGAGGATATTTTTTTCCCTCTCTGGAAAGATCAGGTCCCGTTCGTTTAGAACCCCACTGAAAGGGTCGATCATACATTGACTCGGCAATGGTAGATGCTTTGCCAAAACGTAAAACATCAAAGGGCAGCATTCTGATTTGCTGCGAGTGGCACGTATAACATCCTTCGCGAATGTAAATATCACGACCAGCAAGTTCTAAAGGCGTAAAAGGTTCAATGGCTTCATCATATTTCACATAACTATTCATAGATAAAACAGGAATTATTTCAATCACGGAACCAACCGCTATCGCCACAAAGGCTAAAATACTAAATATAAATACTTTACCTTCTAGCCGACGATGCAAACTGACTTTGTGATCAGAGCTGTCCGTCGAAGGGGAATTATTGCTAGCAACAGAGCGAGACTCGACAGGAGCTGGAATTAAAGTCTGCTTCACCCCACCCTTTGCAAGTCGAATGGTTTTGTAGATGTTGTATAACATAATACAAAATCCAACGATAAAAAGTAAACCGCCAAGAGCTCTTACTCCGTAAAGCGGTACAATACGATTCACTGTTTCCACAAAATCTGGATAAACAAGTTTTCCTTGTTCGTCGATGGCCATCCACATTAACCCTTGGGTTATGCCCGCAGACAACATTGAAATGTAGTAAATAAGTACGCCTGAAAAACTTATCCAAAAATGGGTCGTCGCAAGCTTGATTGAATACAATTTGGTGTCGTAGATCCGCGGAATAATGTAATAAACAATCCCAAAAGTTAATAGCCCATTCCATCCTAAAGTTCCACTATGAACATGACCAATAATCCAGTCTGTATAATGACCCAGTGAGCTTACCGATTTAATGGATAGAAGTGGACCCTCAAAAGTCGACATTCCATAAAATGTAAGCGCGGCTACAAAAAATTTAATTATGGGGTCGGTTCTTAATAAATGCCAAGCCCCTCTTAAAGTTAACAGGCCATTAATCATCCCACCCCAACTTGGAGCCCAAAGCATAACACTAAACACCATACCTAAGGTTTGGGCCCACTCGGGCAAAGAGGTATTTAAAAGATGATGCGGGCCAGCCCATATATAAATAAAAATTAAAGCCCAAAAGTGTATGATTGAAAGGCGATAGGAGTACACTGGGCGATTAGCGGCTTTAGGAACGTAGTAATACATAAGTCCTAAAAATGGTGTCGTTAAAAAGAAAGCTACAGCATTATGACCATACCACCACTGCACTAAAGCGTCTTGTATACCAGCATAGACGGGGTAACTTTTAAATAAAGCAACTGGATATTCAATCGAGTTAAAAATGTGCAGTACAGCGACGGTAATTATTGTTGAAATGTAAAACCAAATGGCCACATAACTATGTTTCTCCTTTCGATTTTTTAAAGTCAGGAAAAAATTTAACCCAAAAATCACCCAAATGAGAGCAATAGCAATATCTAGTGGCCATTCAAGCTCAGCATACTCTTTGCCCTGTGAAAAGCCTAAAGGTAAAGTGATGGCGGCGCCCACAATAATCAGCTGCCAACCCCAAAAATGGATCTTACTTAAAGTGTCGGAAAACATGCGCGTTTTACATAGTCTTTGGGTTGAATGATAGATCCCTGCAAAAATCGCATTGCCCGCAAAAGCAAAAATGGCAGCGTTGGTGTGCAGTGGTCTTATGCGACCAAAAGTAAACCAAGGAAGATCTAAGTTAAACTGCCAATAATAGAGTTGTAAGGCGGCCCATAAACCCACAATAAAAGCTATAAGACCCCAACCAAGGGTTGCTAAAATAAAATTTTTAACAATAACATCATCGTAATATTTTTTATTATCCTCGTTCACCCGATTTTATCTCCTGCTTAATTTATTCAAGTTTCATTTTTTTTAAAGTCATTTCCAAGATTAGGATCTAGCTCTTCGTCCTCATCGTCAGATAGGGGTAATTGTGCTGGCGTTTCTAAATCCTCAAACTGATCATCACTCACCGCAGCTAAATAGAAGAGCAAGAAAAGCAAACCCAAAGTCAGTGAAATAGGTATGGTCATGATTAAAATATTCATACTTAAACACCAATCCCAATTGGGTTTTGTGACCCCTCAAAAAATTTAAAATGAGTTATATTGTCTGTTTTAACGCGCATTAAATTTAGCGCCAACAAAGTGAGACTTATAGAGCTTAAAGGCATTAAAAACACGGCGATTAATGGACCTATAAAACCCATAAGGGCAAAAGCTGCAAAAATTAGATTATAAAAAAATGACAGAAACACAGTAATTTTTATGACTCTTAAGTAAAGCTCGGAAAGCTCAAATAAAGCTTTAACAGCTGTAAGACCTTCGGAAAGGATATGCGCATTTGAAGATTTATAAGCCACAATGGCAGCACTATCCATCGAAATTGACACCAAAGCTTTACTCATAGCCATGGAATCATTCACACCGTCACCAATGTACAAGGATGGCCCAGGGTATTCTTTAACAAAGTCTTGTTTGGCTTCAGGAGAAAGCTCCGCTAATACATTTTTTGCATCAATTTCTAAATCTGCAGCTACTTTTAAAGCATGGGATTTAAGATCACCGCTAATCATAAAAACTTCGATCCCCTTAGACTTAACAAAAGCCATCAATTCTTTAGCTCCGTGTGCTAAAGTGTCTTGTAAAAGAATGGAAAAAACTAGCTCATGGTTTTTCATAAAATGAACTGAAGATCTTAATTGATCTTGTGATGACTTTAATTCATAAAAATCATTTTTATAATACCCAGATACGCCAACTCCAAGCTTTTCAAATATATCTTCTATTATCAAATGATCTTGACTTCCAACCCACTTCATCAATGCTTTCGCTATTGGATGTTCGCTTTGGCGCTCTAAATTATAAATAATTTTTTTATCCATAGCCGTTACAGATCTTGGGATTGTTTGTAAAACTTGAATCTCACCGCTCGTCAATGTTCCTGTTTTATCAAAAAATATAGTTTTTATTTGATTTAAATTTTCTAAGATCTGTGGTTGTTTAATTAAAACAGATTTATTCAACCCTTGCTTGATAGCTAGAGTTTGAATTAAGGGAATTACGATTGCAAGCCCGCAGGGACAAGCCACGACTAATAGGGCTAACACTCGATTTAAGCCTTCATGCAAATCACCTAATGCAAAAAAAGCTAAAACCAAACAAGCTAAACAGATTGTGACAATACCGAAATAATGGGCGCCACGATCGGCAAGGGTTGTTATTTCAGTACGAGCGGCAAGCGACATATTTAATTTTTCAACTATTTCTGCCAAACGAGTTTGTGAGGTTATTTTTTTTACTTTTAAAACCAAGCTAGCTGATAAATTCTTTGAACCCGCATAAATAACGTCTTGTGCTGTTTTAACTTTTGGTAAAAACTCGCCCGAAAAAAAGGCGTCACTGACTATAACTTCTTTAGATATAAGTTCTCCGTCTAGGGGTACAAATTCGTTTTTAAAAACTTCTATAACATCCCCCACATTTAAAGTTTCTACTTGTACGCGCTCAAGCCCTGATGGTGTGATTTTTTGGGTCCATGGATTTGAAAAAACATCTTCAACTTTAATAGGTGTTAAATATTTATTTTGAATTTTAAAAACTAAATATCTACTAGCTAACAGTAAAAAAACAAACATGCTGATTGAATCAAAATAAACTTCGTTTGAACCTAATAGTATATTATAGAAACTGATTAAGGCTCCACCCCAAATAGCTAAAACAATAGGCGCATCAATGGACATTCTTCGCGCTAAGATAGCCGCGTAAGCGTTCTGATAAAATGGGACTGCAGCATAAAAAATCACAGGTAAAAACAATGCCCCACTTAAAATCAGAAAAACCTTGGACCAAGATTCAATCCCAGCTCCAACATACTCGGCCACAGAAAAAAGCATAATGTTGCCCGCTGCAAAACCCGCAACCCCTATTCGTAACAAAGGCTTTTGAGACAAATTTCTTGCTTGATGTTTTTCTGTGTTTGAAACTACTTTTAAATTGAACCCAAGTTTTTTCAGTTCAGCCATAAAATCTTCAGGTTTGAAATTAGCATTAGTTTCTGTTTGAATTCTTTTTAAACCCAAGTCTATTTTTAATTTTTTAAGACCCTCAAACTCCAGGGTTGAAGACTGAATTTTTCGAATGCATTTAATGCAGCTCATGCCTTCCGCGTGAAAGGTCCAATGAGTGTTGGATGGTAACATTGATGAGTCCATAGATTTAAATGTAAGCTTAATTTAATATATTTAAACTGAACATAACATATATGGCACTGATAAATATCAGGTTTTAATGAAGTGTTTAGATTTTTCCAACGTTTTATTATTTCGTCTTCGACGTATTACCATAAGACTTCGGGCTTACGCAGGCGAAAAAATTTACTTTACAGTGTACTAGCTAGTAGGAAAGATTAGCTAACCCTTCAAGTTTTGCTAAATTTAATATGGATATCGTTTTATCAGATTCTGCAATTAGGCCATTTTTTTTAAATTCAGTGATAAGCCTAATAACATTTTCAGAAGCTGCACCAATCATTGAACCCATCTCTTCTCTGGTAAGTTTTATATTTAATTTTATCTCTTGATCTTGTTTTTCACCAAAAGCTTCTTTGAGTAACAATAGCATTTCAGCAAACCGTTCTTTCTGTGGTTTAGTGGATAAACTTGCAATTCTATTTTCAGCAGCTCCCATTTGCTCGCTTATATTTCTGACTATATTACAACAAAGATGAGGATCACTTTGAATAAGCTTCATAATTAAGGTTTTGCTTACAAAACAAATTACTGAATCTTCAAGGGTTTTTGCTGTTGCTGAATATGACGTCTCTGAGAAAAGACTTCTATGACCCAATACTTCGCCGGGTCCTGCTAGCCTAATAATGGTCTCTCGCACCGCAGAATTAGTTTTTGTCAATTTCACTTTGCCCGAATGAACGCAATAAAGCCCGAATGGCGAGTTGCCTTCAACAAAAAGATTTTGATCTTTTTTATATTTATTAGTAATTTTTTCGACATTTAGATTTTCAATTCCTTGATGAGATAAATCACAAAAAATTCCATTTTTTCGACCTTCGCAAGTATGACAATTCAACTGAATTTTACCGTGATTCATAATAGAAAAAAGTTTAAGCTTTAAAAGTAGTTTTGTGAACGCCTATTTACATTTTATCGTAATAGGAGGCATTAATTTCAGCACCTACAAGTAAAATAAACCCAGAGATATAAAGCCAGAACATATAAATGATTATTCCACCTAAGCTGCCATATATTTCATTATAATTAGCAAAATTAGCGATGTAATAATTAAACCCAATGGTTGCAATCACCATGGCTATAGCACCAAGCACTCCACCAAGAGAGAAAAACCTAAATTTTTGTGATTCACTGGGAGCAAGATAGTAAATGGAACTGAAAGAAAATAGTAAAAAAGCAAAACCTAAACCAAACTTAAAAAAGTAAAAGATGATCTTCGAGTGTTCAGAAAGACCTAAAAAGTCTAAAAAAAGTAAATTGATCCTTTGGCTTAACAGAATCAAAACCGAAAGAATCACTAAAGCCAAGACATAGATCAAAGTCAAACCCATTGAAACTAATCTTTTATAAAAATAGTGTCTACGTTTAGTGGTATTGAATGAAAAATTAAGTTGATTGATAAGAGCTATCATACCGCTTGAAGCCAACCATAATGCCGTCAAAAAACCAAAGGATAATAAGGTTGGTTTTTTTTCATTTAAGACCTCTTGAATGATTTTAATCACGACTTCACCAGCGTTGCCTGGAATATTTTGAGTGATTGTTAAAATTAAATTTTTTTCTATATCTTGAATAGGTAAATAAGCCAAAATGGCAAGCAGAGCGATCAATGCAGGAAAGGTTGCAAGGGTCAGATAAAAAGCTAAAGCGGCAGCACTTTCATTGATACGTTTTTCATCGATAAGTTTTAAACTACTCTGCCCAAATAAAGATATATTTTTTAAGAATGGGTTCTTTTTTGTTTTAAACATAAAGCATACTTAGGTTCGAAGCAGTATTAGTCAAGACCGGCAAAGGGAGTCTGATTAGAGTTTTCAAAATTTAGTATTTAGTATTTATTTTTTAGTATTTCTCTAAGTTAAGACGTCTGTAATTGCATTTTTATGTTTATTCTTTTTTCAGTCAGGCAGATTTTACACTTGCCGTTGTTAATACATTTAAATCTTGTTAACTGAAAATCCTATGCCTTTAGCAATTTTAAAAAAGCAATATCTTTTGATATTTTATTTCATGTTTTGCTCATATTTGACGCCACATAATGTATACGCTTCAAGCCCTAGTTGTCTTAGTTACTTAAACACCACGTTAAATACCACGCGCCTTAACCCATTCCCAGAATTTGACATAAGAGTTCGACAGCCTAGACGGCAAATGACTTTAGGTCGCCATTGGTTCTTAAAAAGTTTAATTGGTGATTACGAACTTGTGATCAGTGAAAAGCCCATGGGTTTACAATTTGCAGTGATTCCCAGACGAAATGAAAATCCTATCACTTTAAAAAAGATTCTTGAAATCTTACTAGCTTATCATTTTGGAGCTACAAACGTAGGGTATCCGATAAAATCGGACTTAGAAATTTCTGAGCATTTAGAAGTTAAAATTAGTTTTGATCGATGGTCCGACAAAGACATCAATGCCAAGTTGGCTATGATTGAAAAGAATTTGCAAGAAATGCCTTCGCGACAAACAACAAGTGCTATAGCTATTAGAGCTAGCACTCAAGCTAAAGAAGATTTAATAGCATTTGGTATGAGATACTTCCCAGAAGTTTCACCCGCAGAATTCGTCTTTAGAGCTTCTTTTTACATACCCTTCTTTGTCGATAACCAATCCAATATTGGTAACTTGGCTTTTAATGAAGATGTCTTCTCTACACGTGACTTTGTTCCTGATCCCAAACTAGAACGCACATTAAGCGTGTTGTTTCAAACCCCCGTGGATTTGATGCATGTTAGAACTAGTCTTCGAGCTCAATTTATAAGCGAATTCAAGATTGAAATGACCACCATGTTGCAGCTTCGTGAGAGCCAAGCTCAGTGGCGTCGATTACTAAGAAATTTAAGGCCGAAATATAAAGATCGAAAAGATGCGTATGCGATTTTTGGTGCCGAAATGCTTAATGAGTTAAATAAATATAACCAGTTAGCTATGCACGGAATACAAGCTTTGGCTTATGAAAGATCTGTTTTTGCAGGATTACTATCAATAAGTTCAATTCATGCTGATGATTTAGTGGTTTTTAATCCTAAAGCCCAAATGTTTACTGTCAGACGACCTAGCTCTAGTAGAAATCATTGATGAACTGCAAAAGGAAATTTCCCAAGCTAATAGTATTGGAGGCGAAATCGACACTATATTTAGGGCTTTGGGACAAACAGAGTTGCACCCTGGACGAAAACACACCCAAGACGTCGAAGAACCCCTAAAGTCTAATATTCCTTCACATCTTATGGGTCGAGATAGTTTGGCCTCGTTTTCAACCGTTGACCCCTCTTTGCCATTAACGGCAATTATAGATTCCTTAGGAGATGATTTTTTTGTTGATGACAGTTTTGAACAAACACCTTTGAATCGATTGGTGTTAAATAGTGATTTGCGGTCAAAAGTCATGCAGTTAAAAAACCTGTATTTCATTCAAGATCTAGGGCGCTTCTCGGCTGAACATTTAGTTGCAAAACTAAGTTTGACTCGCGAAGAGTTGCTTGAGCTTTTGCTAGAATTAGATACCCACAGTGTGCATATTTATATCAATGGTGATTGGGATAAGAATCATTTTAAAATTCGTAGAGATTTGCCTCAGTATTACACCCACCGGCATGCCCCAGGCAGAAACATCGAGAGTGTAAGAAATTTTGTGTATGGGCGGATATCGCCACTTCTTTAATCAAATCCCTATCAAGTTAAGAATATGAGCGCAATGATTTTTTAGCGTTGTGGTGAAATTTCAAATTTAGATCAACTCAGTTTCTAGGCC
>JBGSLV010000049.1:0-3464 GCA_041740515.1 Bdellovibrionales bacterium
TCTAAATATAAAGGGGGGATTTATGTCTCTAATTAAGTTTAAATGCCGTGATATATTGGTCAAGTTAAGTTCACAAGCTAGACACCTTAAATGTCGACAAGCCAGAAAAAGGTTCTACGACTTAGAGTATGTTTGCTTCAGCTCACTTGATATTAAAAGTGCTTGTTTAAAACTTGGTATTAGCGATGATTATTTTAGAAAGTGGGCCAAAAAGTTAATTTTAAATCCTAGTCTTAAAAGCCTTGAATCTTTAACCAGAAGACCAAAAAAAAGTCCCAAACGCATACGAAAGAACGTGATTAAGATGATTAAAGTTATTCGTGAATCTAAGCCATTTTTAGGGCCAGATCGAATTTTAGATAAATTAAAAGAGGTCTTCCCAAATAAAAAACTAGCTTCACAGAGTAGTGTGCTTAGAATTTTAAAGCGAGAAGGTTTAGTTACAAAAAAGTACCGAATAAAACAAACCAAAAAACACATGAAGCGCTATCGAAGAACTTTTCCAGGTTATTTACAGATGGATTTTAAATATGTTCCTTATCTTGTTAATAATAAGCAGTATTACCAGTTAAGTGTAGTAGACCATCATAGTGATTGGCGACTTATTAGAATTTACGACAATAAAGGATTTGAAGCCCTTGATTATTTTTTAAATGATTTAGAATCAGAAGTGCCCTTTAAAATTATGGAGATTCAGACAGATAATGATTGCTGCTTTACTGATAAATTTACAGCCTTGCGACAAGATCTAGAGCCAAGTGGTGACCATGAATTGGACCGTTGGTGCAAGGCTCACGATGTGCGCCATAAACTCATTCCTGTTGGAGTAAAGGAGCTTAACGGTAAGGTTGAGAATACGCATAAACAAGATGATAGGGAGTTTTTCAGCCAAATATTGCCGGTTAAAGATTTAAAGTATTTACAAGCTGAATCAAAGAAATATGAGACTTACTGGAATGAACGTAGAAAGACAAAAGCCAGAGGTCGCTTAACACCTAACGAAATGATATTTAAGGCTTACGTAAGGGTTGTGTTTTTTTTAACTTACATGGGTGTTTTAAATCAAAAAGGGGGTGTGTTTCAGCTTAGTAAAGATGGTGTTTTAAGGCACCAAGTACCAAAAACTAAAAAAATAGAAACTGTACAAAAAAATCATAAAAAGAAAACACTATTAGACCGATACATTAATTATTGCGAGGGCACTTATTTTAAAAAGTACGGATGGCTGGTGCCGCCGATGTCATGGAGTTCTTCACCGGGTTTAAAGTTTCCTACACCTTCATGACATCGTCAGGTCTTACTCAAAAAAAGTTTAATTCGAATAGATTTGAGGTTAGATTAGGATTTGTAATCTACCTAGAGTTTTAACTTAGAATTGAAACGACAGGAAAGCACCGGATTAGATTATATAAGTTAAGTACCCACAAACTTGCAATATTTTGAGACTATTTTGTTCCCACGCACAAATCAATCTAACTACTTTGATCATTCAAAGTAAGCTTATAAAACCAATCAAGTTAAATATTTTGGAAATCAAATTTTACATGTCAAACATAATGTCTGGCTAATATTTAATAATATTTGTTGTTCTTGTTAAAAACTTAATTAATAAGCCCTAGAATCAATTTCGGATGGGTGCAATAACATGAGGGGCCTGATAAATGGATTCTTTTTCATTACCAGTATAAATCAATCGGCCTTGATTATCTGTATTAGGTGATTTTTCAATAGATATTCCACCGGCACATGTAATTTCATTAGAATCTAGCAAAAAACAAATTGAATAAGGACCAAACGATACTTGTTTAATGTTTTTAGGTGCATTACTAAACTTTGTAAATTTTGTGGTAATGTCAAAGTTAGATTCATATTTTAAGCCGAATGGTAAAAGTCCTCGACAATAAAATTCATTTTCAGCCGTTAAGCCACATATTGCCTGCCGTAAAATTCCTAATTCTTTAAACTTTAAACCCTCGGAGATCTCTTGCCCTTGGGTTAAGTTACTGCCAAAATCAAGTCCTCCACCCGGATCACCTAAGAAATCAGAGAATGCATAGATTTTATGATCCGATGTTGTAACAACTATTAAACTTTCGTAGGTATTTATTTTTTTTACTTCTTTATCAAATAATAATTCATAAAAATTAGAACCTAAAGATTTTGAACTCTCAATTAAATCAAAGCTAAAAAATGGAGCCATCCAAAAATAAATTTTTCCATCCAAACCAATCGCTGTGATCGCATTACCTGCCAATGAAAATTCTTTAATTTTAATATCCGTCATTTTTACGAAATTTGAATTTTCCAAATCAGGCTGACCAATAATTTGTCGCAATTGTCTACCACCACAGAACAAATTATGTTCAGAGTTCAAATAACAAACTAATTGTTCGTACAACTTTAGGTCTAAAAGCTCTTCGCCAAAGTTATACGAATTTCGATCTCTAATTAAAGTAGGTAAAACGTTATCAACATCTATAAAACTCCAATTGTTATTCATATCTTCAATCGCAAGCAAATAATATCCCACAACTAGTCTTTTAACCCCTTGTGGAACAGAAATATGCCTTAGCTCTTCATAACCATAGAAATTACCAATACAATAGACATCATTGACTAAAGCATAACAAAAACTATCCCCATGAATTTGACTTGCAGTCAGTATAACTTCGTCAAGTTTGGGGTCTGCCATATCTTCCGGTGTTAGCAACTTTTGTACATTTTGAAGGCCCTCGGCTTGCAAATCTTTGGGCAGCTGCTGAACTAAAACCGACAGCGCTGGTGTGTTGGGATTTATTCTAAGTTGGATCTGCTCGCAGATCTGTTTGGCGCTTCGGTTTGAACTTTCTTCGATTTGATTTCTGTTTAAATTCCCATATACTTCATTCCCGTAAACCATAGAAGAGATTTGGGTTAAATAAGGCTTCGCTAACTCTAAGGATTTCTGAGCATAGGTTTCGTCTTTACAAGCTTTAACTTGAGGAGCTAAATCTTTAGGTCTTAAGCCTAATAATTTAACTGTGATTTCATCCCCAGGCTTAGCTTTTAAAATCACTTCTCGGGTTAGGGTTAGTTTGGTGGTCATCATCCCCAGGCCATCAAAGGATAAATCCCTGGACATAGTTTCAAACCCTGTGGCTTTGGTTGGTTGATGGCCATTGATTTTAATTTCAATACCATCAAAAGTAAGGTCGATCTTCTGAGCTGTGCTTAACGAGATATGAACCACTTTGACAAACTCCGGTTGAAAGACACGAACTTTGGTTGTCATCGTCAAGGCTACATTATCCACTTGGATTTGCTCTCTGTGGGTTGTGGGTTCACTCGGCTTTACTTTAAATGGTGAGGGTTTACCCTGGGAAGATTTTGAACCCATGGCCTTAGAGTTTTGGGTTGGTTGCTCGTTACGTTTAGCTTTTGCTTCATTGTAAGCAGTGACAGCTTCCACATAGCTTTTAAAAAGC
>JBGSLV010000050.1:0-1682 GCA_041740515.1 Bdellovibrionales bacterium
AATGCTTCAAATGAGTATTGTGTTCGCCCGATTGTAGAAGTCGAAGATTTGGTACCTGCCGAGAAAACCGAAGGTAATGCGATAGCAGCTGCTCAATTGACTCAAGACATGACTTTAAAGGTTGGTGAGACGGATTATCTGTAACCCAAACTTTAAGCGGGTTGGTGGGAGCGTAAATTTGTCGCCATTTCAAAAGGCGTGAAGAGTTCTGCTTTTTTAGCCGCGGATCTGACAGTTTCCAAAAGATAATCCCTGGGATCAAGTTCCACTTTTTTACAAGACTCAATGATGGTGTAGATTGTTGCCGTGACGTCAGCACCATTTATGGATCGTGATCCATAAAAGTTTTTTCGGCCCATGACTGCATGTCTTATTGTTCTTTCGGCTTCGTTGTTTGTCAGTGGTACATTTTCATTCTCTAAAAATAGTGTGAGCTCTTTCCAGTTTTTTAAACTGTAATTGATGGCTTTTAAAAAACTTGTTTCCGCCCTGGCTTCAACTATTTTTTCACTAAGCCATTTATGCATTTTATCTATGATGGATTTGGATTTAGTCCGTCTTAATTTTTTTAATTCCTCAAATGAATTGGCTTTTCTTTCTATTAGAAAAAGTTCTTCATAAAGTTTAATGTATTCCTCGACTTGTGGATAAATTTCTAAGATATCCCAAAAATATCTTCTGGCATGAGCATGACAAAGTGCTGAATTAATTTTTGAATTCTCTTTTTTAAATTGTGTGTAACCAGAATAACCATCACTCATGATAGTGCCCTGGTAATCACCCAATGTTTCTTTGATCACAAGACCAGATCGTGTAGGTTCAAATTTATAGTGAGATCCTTTTTGATTCGAAATGATCCACATGTATCCATTTGAATCTTTGTCATTATTTATCGGCCATGGTGTTTCATCTGAATGAACTAAACTTAGGCTTAAAATATCTTTTTTTATTTTTTCCGCTATAGGCTCTAAATAAATAGCAACCACGTTAGACAAATTGTAAAGTGTGTTGGTGCTCATACTTTTTAGTCCAAGGGAATTCATCATTCGAACTTGTCTTTCTAAAGGGATGTGATTTAAGTGCTTATCTAAGACTGTGCTGACTGCAAAATCTATCGAATAGCTACTTCCAGGTAAAAGCTTTAAAGGACCATCCGCCGTGATGATAACGCTTTCTTTTGGTGAATTATTAAACTCAGATTTTAACTTATATTTTTGTCTTCGATGTTTAATTTTTTTATAGGTCCTTTCAACTATTTCAATCTCAACAGAGTCTTCAAAAAAATTATTTACTTTTTCCCACTGATTTGAACTAGGACTTTCCAAGCCTAACTCTTGGCTTGCTGATTTTAACTCTTCTTCTGACATTTCATGGATTTCGATCTCTTCAAATAATCTATTGGTTTTATTTTTCTCTATTGGTGGTATTAAATTTTGAGAATGAAGTAAAACTTCAGCATCAAAATCTTTATTCGATCTGTTCCTGTCGCTTATTAATCTTTCAGAGGATTTACCGAAAAACTTTTTTCTTAAAACTTTTAGACTTTCTTCAATTGCAAAGGCGATTTGATCTGATTTTGCTTTCTCTAAATTAGTTTGATCTACTATTTTTTTTAGTCTTAGAATTTCTGCATTTGCCATGTCTAGCAGTGCACTTAGAATTTCAGGATTTTTTTCGTTGTG
>JBGSLV010000051.1:0-19570 GCA_041740515.1 Bdellovibrionales bacterium
TTGTAAAAAAGTGGAGCTCGATCCTAGAGATTATCTTTTGGAAACTGTCAGATCCGCAGCTAAAAAATCAGAACTCTTCACGCCTTTTGAAATGGCGACAAATTTACGCTCCCACCAACCCGCTTAAAGTTTGGGTTACGAAAAAAATACGAAAATATACCTGAGGGTATCTATAAAGCAGTTATTGTTGACATAAAAGAGTCGTCTTTCAAAGGGGTAAGAAAGACCCTAACTTTCGTTTTTAGGATCTTAAGCGAAGACTATTTTGGAATTGAACTGAATGGCTATACCAATATCAATTATAAAACTATTTCAAATGAATGCAAATTAGGTAAGTGGTGGAAGGTTCTTACTGGCGAAGAATTACTAGAGGAGGCTCCATTCGATGTTGGTGACTTTATAGGTAAAGTATTCCTAGTTGATGTGAAAGATACAAAAACAAACTTTGGCAATAAATTCAGTAACGTTTCAAACCTAATTGAGTTGGTCTTTGACGACTGACGCGGAGCTGCTGACCCAGGTGGGATACATCAATTCACCAATGGTCTTTGGACCATGGTCCAAACTCTAGACCCAAAGATAATTTATTAACCTTTGGATCACACATCAATACTCATGGTTGCAAGGTAGAACTCGAAAGCCCAAAGCCAACACAGCCATGAGGTGTGATCCTTTTTTGACAGGAGAAGAAAAAATTTGTCGAAAATTACGAACAAACAAAAAAAATTCGCGGAACTTTACCTTATAAGTCTCAACGCAACTCAAGCTGCAATTGCTGCTGGATATAGTTCAAAAACCGCTTACTCAATTGGTCACGAGAACCTGAGAAAACCTGAAGTAATGAAATATATAAATCAAAAAATGGAAGTCGAAAAAATTGAACTCAATGTTTTAAGACACAGAACGCTTGGTGAGTTAATTGAGCTTGGAATAACGGATCAAAAATACCCTTTAAATATAAAACTGAAGGCCCTTGAACTCCTGCTAAAAATCCTTTCAATATCTACCAACAGTCAAAATATGAATTCAAATAAAAGGTCGAATGAAGCGAAGAGCATTATGAGCAGAAGAATAAGCGAATATATTGCCAGATATGGAAGCTGAGTCCGTTTTTCGAAACATTAAGTTCTAGGATATATCTGGAAAGGACTTTAACTAGACCCAACGTATGCATACTTTGTGATAAGCCTTCAGTTTTATTAAAAGATATATAACATAATAAGAAGTAGTTTAGCGTTCTTAAAAGGATGTATTATGGAGTTAGTTATTGGTGCAAATGATGAGTTTTTGGCTGCATCTCCCATTTCAATTAAGTCTGGTCTTTATGATGCCCTTCATTTGGATTTATCACTAATAGGTTATATCAGGCCACATCTACTCGTTAGACTAAGAACAATTATTGATTTAGCAGTAAACTGCGGTTTGCGAGTTCGAATTTCGCCCCCAGTTAGAACCGACTATAGAGATTACGCAGGGAGAATGGGGTTATTTGAAGGAACAGACTACAATTATCCTTACAATAGAAATGAACCTCATACATTTTTCCCATTGCTTAAAATTAATAACGATCGCAATCAGCAAGTTTATGAAGACTGCATGCGTGTTTTAGGTTTGTCTAATGTAACCTCAAACTACTTACGTCTTGTCGTGGATGCTTTTGTAGAATTAGCTGATAATATATATTTCCACTCAGGAACAGCAGAAAATACTGGTTGGGGTTACATACATGCCCAAGCAAATCCTTTAGCTGGTGATATAAGATTAGGGCTAAGTGACGTTGGAATAGGTATTTATGGTTCTTACGAACGAACAGGCCAGCTACGCGGCAGAAATGAAGTGCAAGTTATGTCCGATATTTTTAACGAACTTGAAAGTTCATTAAATTTAATTCCAGGTCGTGGCTACCGCGGTGTTGGCTTGTACGAGGTACAAAATTTTTTAACACAACACACTGGGCATCTGAAGGTAATGAGTGGTAATGTGACAGTAGACGTTAATCAAATGGGGATTTATACTGTAACAAACGCATTTAGAACTGAGGGTACATGGATACAAATGAGAGTGCCAATAAGATGATTAACATAGTCCTTGTAATGGCTGGCAAGTATCTTAGTGGTCGTTCTATAGCAAAAGAACTTGTCGACAATGTAGTGCACGATAATCTAGCCGCAGTTGCAGTCGAATTGGATTTTGAAGGAGTAGAAACTTGCTCCCAGTCTTTTCTGTCTGAACTGATTTATCGTCTTAAGGAAAAAGGTTTAAAACCTGGAAGTGTTCATTCTTCTTCACTGACAAATGAAACTGTCGCTATCAGACTGAAGAATGAACTAAAAAGATTAGAAATGGGTCCTTCTGCTTGATTTGACTTAGTAACATTAGTTTTTTGTATCGTGAGTGTAAAAAATTTTGTCTTTGGAATAGAAAAGCCACATCACTTTGATTGAGTTCCAATCTAGAATTTTGTAAGCAAGGTTTTTTGCGTTTACAGAAATTTTTTCTATATTCTAAAACCATGCTGATCAACAACAATTGCAGTCGAACGTAACAAGCCTATTAGATGCTAACAAAAGGCATATTAAATTGATGAATTTTTAGATTTTTTAAAAGGGGTTTTATTTTATAATTTCACAGCTAATCATAAATGTTGGGCCATAAAGAATTGCTTTGGTACCATTCGACTTTGCCATATAGGTAGCAAAGTTGATATTAATCGCAAGCCAAAGCTCGTTTTCCTCACTGGAAACGCTGATGTTGTACGCTTCAATGCCATCAATACCTGAAACTCTGGACCCATAATGAAAAGTATTGGGGCGTGTTGCTCTCGACAGCTCTAGATTTGCCCCAAATGGTTCAAAGGGTGTATCGCCAGAGCATTTAACTTTGACTACTTGTTTGTCGGTTGAACTCCACATTGTTTCAATGTCCGTGGTTGAAAAGGCAAAAGCAGCCTTTGAAATACTTAACAGCAATGTTGCAATAAAAAAATATTTCTTCATATACACTCCCAAATTAAACTTATGTCGTTTAACACAAATCTAGTGCATAAAGTATGCACAAAACCTAATGCTTCAATTCAAATAAAACTTATAAATACACATTAAAAACGACAAAAAGAAGTTTTTATCGGTCCCAAAAATGTCACTTTTTTCTCTTTTTTTCAGTTTAGATCGTCCTATTAAGTTAAATTGAGCTGATTTCGATCTATGAACGAATTGAAAGCGGAGCAATGAACCTGAACCCCAGCACAGAGACTAAAGATATCGCGTGCGCAACGCTTATCCTTCTAACGGTGGTTAAATGGTGGCTATAAGATTTCAAAAGAGTCATGAAATCTAATTAAATGCTACAAGTGCAAAATATGAAGAATGAGTTTGAACTCTGGGTTTTTATATTTAAGTTTTTGATATTGTTGTTGTTTTTTGTGGGTACTTTAAATTGGTGTTTGCGCTTTCCAAGCGTGCGCCTTCAGCCACTCGGCCACCTATCCGTTGAAAAACAATATATTTAAATATTTCAGCAAAGCAATTGCTGTACTTATAATTCTTCAAAAAGCCAAGCCTTTGCCTATAAATTGCTCTTTATATAAAATAATACGATCGTAAGGGTTGTATTGAAAAATTTAAAACTCCCCTTTTACAAATTAGCTTTCCAAGGCCAAAGTTGGTATGGACTCATTACAAAGTCTAGTGTTGAATACTTGCAAAAAATTAAATTATTTTTAGCTTGTTAATAGGGCTTGCAAGCTTCAAAATGAATCAGGTAAAGGCTCTCCAATTCTTTATAGCCTCATTTTAAGGATTGTAATAATGATGAAAGGTATTTTAGTTACTTGTTATTTTATGATTAGTGCTATGGCTTGTGCTAAAATTTCTGACCAGTCTATGAATAATAATTCGCAATCAGAACTTAGATCCATTGCCCAGCAAAAAACTCTTACCAAACAAGAGTTTAAAAAGCGAACGGGATTTGTCGACGGCGAATATTATGACAGCAAGGATAATGAGAACTGTCTGGGCGGCGAGGCTCAATTGCTGTTATCTAAAGAGGGCCTTCTAACCTTAAAAATGGGTGATAAAATACTTGTTTCTGGAATTGGCCTCGAAGAAGTTATGTCAGATGATTCTGAGCGTGATTGTAAAATAATAAACACAACAAAAATAATAGACTCCAAAATTTATGCGACTTTGGAAGCCAATTGCACTTCAGGTTTAAATAAAAAAATAACAACAGTTATTAGTTTTCTAACAGATCCCAAAACCAGAAAGCCCATAATTAATTACACTCAAAAACGAGAGGTTCCTAAGCAAAAAGATAACTTCTTAACATGTAATTTGGTGGGTGCATGATAGTCGTAAAGTTTTTTTTAATGGTCCTATTGTTTTCAACCTCTTCAATGGCTGAGGTGGGCACCGCACCCAATCAGCAAAACGCGCCCGCAGCCAAGAAAAGACAAAATCCATTTAATATGATTTTTCTAAGAACAACAAAAAAACCTAGAACACAAAGAACACCTAAAAAAAATAAGCCCAATCCGCGTGCTCAAGTGCAAGAAGAGACAACTAAAAATCTAAGTATTTTGACCTATGATACTGAAGACCAGGCGCCAAGATCTTGTAATAATTTTATCAATGCAAGAGGAGAATTAGGTGTTTGGGGGAAAAGACTTATCAAGGCCACTTACGATGTCAATAAAACTTGTTTTTATGAACAAATAAATTACTCAGGAGTTTGTCCCCAGTTTAATAATTTTTCCCAGTTCCGTAAAGAGCAATTTATAGCATTTTTATTTGCATCGATCGCTGCTTTTGAGAGCAGTTGTAATAATGAAATTTCCGTTCAAGGTACTAATGATCTTGCTGATGGAATATTTCAACTAGAGTACTCTCAAGCTCAAAGGGCAGACGCTCAAAGAAGTGCTCGATTTTGCGCTTCGAATCGAGGTGTAAATACTCGGGATATTAATTTTCAAATGGAGTGTGCGGCCTCCATTTTCTCTTCTCATTACTGTAAAGAAGGACGTATTGTCGGAGCAAGAACGGGTGGGTATTTTCAAAAACTCAATCGACCAGAAAGAGCAATAACCCAGTTAGCTCGGCGTTTTCCCTATTGCAACTAGATCTATGTTTTATTTCTTAAGCTTGTAAAAAAATCCTTAAGTAGTTTTTTACAGTCCTCTTGTAAAACTCCACCTAAGCTCTTATAGCGGTGGTTTAGTCTTGAGTCCTCTCCTAATTGATAAAGACTATGTGTGAACCCTGTTTTTGGGTCCTGAGTTCCAAAAACCACCATATCTAATTGACTGGCCCAAATAGCCCCGCTGCACATGGGGCAAGGCTCTAGCGTGACGTACAGAGTGCAGCCATGTAGACGCCATGTGCCTAAAGCCTGACAGGCCTGTTCAATAGCTATCAATTCCGCATGAGCCAAAGCCGAGTTTTTAGACTCTTTTTGATTTTGACCATGTGCTATAACTTCACCAGAGCCATTAACGATCAAAGCTCCAACTGGAACCTCGTGATTTTGAGCGGCTTTATGGGCTAAATTAAGGGCCTGTCTCATATAAAATTCATGATCTAAAGATATAATAACAAGCCTCGGTTGATTAAAACTAGAACAGATATTCTTTAAAATTAAGTGGCATTCACAGTAAATAAGTCCTTTCTGTTCATAAACTTTTTAGACTTAGATAATGTAAATTAAATTTGAAAACTAAAGAGATAAAGTTAAGTTGTCAAACTTGCTGGACTTTGCTACATCCAAGTATTCCTTAAACGGAAAATCCAGTGAAAAAGGTGGTGAATTAAATTGGCTTTCGTAAGTATTAAAGATAACGAGGCTTTTGAAGGCGCATTTCGAAGATTCAAAAAATCATGTGAAAAAGCAAGTATTTTATCTGAAATTAAAAAACGTGAATATTTTGAAAAACCAAGTGTGGCGCGTAAGAAAAAATCCATCTCTGCACGTAAACGTTTAACTAAAAAAACCAAAAAAGGCGGCGAGAATTTCCGTCAAAGCAGCTATTAATTTTATTTAAATTTTAATAGGACTTAAATTGTAAAAATTAAGTCCTATTTTTTTATTCGGAGACCTATAATGTCATTAAAAGTAAAAATCATGGATGAGCTCAAAGAAGCAATGAAATCCAAAGACCAAGTTAAACTCTCAACTTTGCGTTTTTTAAATTCGCAAATAAAAAATAAAGAGATCGAACTACGTCCCGAAGCAATAACCGAAGAAGAGATTGTATCAGTCATAAAAAAATCGGTTAAACAAAGGCACGATTCCATAGAGCAGTATCAAAATGCCAATCGACAAGATTTAGCTGATATAGAAATTGCAGAGCTTAAAATCTTAGAATCTTACCTGCCACAAATGATGTCTGAAGATCAGGTTAAAGCCTTTGTTCTTCAAGCCATTCAAGAAACTGGAGCCAGTGAAGCCAAAGATATGGGTAAAGTCATGAAAGCTGTAATGGCAAAAACCAAAGGGCAAGCTGATAACAAAATAGTGAGTGAATTGGTAAAACAAGCCTTGAATTAAATTTTTAGCGATAAACTTTTAATTAAGCTTAATATTTTAATTTATGATTTTAAATTTATTAATCTTAAGTAAATTAACAAAATTTTTTGGGGATAAATTCATTTGTATTTTGAAGAGGACTTCGTTGAAAAAATTAGACAAAGCTCGGAAATCAGCGAGCTTATAGGTCAATATACGGTCCTAAAAAATACCGGTCGAAATATGATGGGCATCTGTCCTTTTCCAGACCATAAAGAAAAATCACCAAGTTTTTCTGTTTCAGCGGATAAGCAGCTTTACCACTGCTTTGGCTGTGGTAAGTCGGGAAATATATTTACTTTTTTACGAGATCATCAGGGTCTAAGTTTTCCTGAATCCATCGAATATTTGGCGAAACGATCAGGTATTGCATTGCCTGAAAAATCAGAACCAGTGGCTAAAAAAAATCAAAGTGGCGTGGATTTAAAAAAATTAAATTCCTACTGTCGAGATCAATACGTCAAACAACTCAAATCCTTAAGTAGCGATCATCCAGCAAAAAAATATTTGGCTACCCGCAATTTTACCCCCGAGCTATTAGAGACCTTTCATATCGGTTATGCCCCACAGGGATGGGACTTTATAAGTTCAAGTTTAAAAGCCAAGGGTTATAAGTTTAAAGACATATCAGAGTTGGGATTATTTAAGTCCAAAGATGGACAAACTTATTATGATGTTTTCAGAGATCGAATTATTTTTCCCATACTGTCTATTACCGGCGATGTCTTAGGTTTCGGCGGCAGGGTCGTTGATGACTCCAAACCCAAATATCTCAATAGCCCAGAAACCTCTGTGTTTAAAAAAAGTCAGACTTTTTATGGCTTACATGAAACAGCAAAAGAGATACGAAAAGAAGACTATGCTATCGTAGTAGAAGGATACACAGATTTGATGGCCCTTTATCAGTTTGGGTTTAAAAACATCGTAGCTACATTAGGCACAGCACTGACAGAAGATCATGCTCGCATTATGCGAAGATACACTGAAAATGTTATTACCCTTTTTGACGGGGACCAAGCTGGTATTGGTGCTAGTGAAAAAGCTATGAAACACTTGTTGGC
The DNA here is from genome assembly GCA_041740515.1 of Bdellovibrionales bacterium. Lineage (GTDB taxonomy): Bacteria > Bdellovibrionota > Bdellovibrionia > Bdellovibrionales > UBA1609 > JAMLIO01. Next base: position 7,620 of record JBGSLV010000051.1, read on the forward strand.
AGAAGGTTTACTAGTAAAAGGAATCTTTTTACCTGAAGGTGAAGACCCAGACTCATTTTTAAAAACCTATGGACCTGAAAAGCTAACGGCACAGATTAGAACAGCTCGTGATTTATATATTTTATATTTAGATCGTCTTATGAAAAGCCAGTCGACTTCTCAAATTTCAGATAAAATGAACATATTAGAAAAATTAGCACCGGTTTTAAATCTGATATCACGTTCATCTTTAAAAGACTTATACGTCCAAGAAACGGCTTTTAGACTTAATGTGGAAAAAAGCTGGCTTCAAAAGTATTTAGTAGATTTTCAAGGCAAAAAACCAAACAACCAACCTTTAAGCCCAGAATTTAAATCTGAAGAGCCCAAAAATGACAGTTATAAGGTGAAATTAGAACCCATTAAGCTCAAAAAGGACAATAGGTTCGAACGTGATTTTATAAATTTAGTCCTTATGGATGAAAAGTGTTTGAAAATGGCCCTAGCTAACGAGTCTGATAAACTGCTTGAGGGCACTGGTATCGCAGCGTTATATGTTAAGATTACGCAGTTATATAGACAAAACCCTACTGATTTTGATAAGTTAACCACTATATTAATGTCTTTTGTGGAGCCTGTTAATTTTCTAACTGCACATTTAAACAAACCTCTTAGTGAGCTTAACGAAGCTCAGAGACATCAAATGATGAGTGATTATTTACAGAGGCTGAAAGAAATACAAAAGCGAAAAAAAATTAAACAATTTACGATCCAAATGGGTTCAGAATCTTCAATTCAGGATTTGGAACAGATTGTGAATATGAAAAAAAGACAATTGAGCGAAAAAGAGTCATAAAACAGAGTTTGTTGTACGTAGGAGATTTTAATAATGTCTGTAAAGTCCACTTTAGGAACCAGTAAAAGTCAAAAAAATCAGGTGAAAGTGCTTTCATTAGTCGAGCAAAAAAAGCTGGTTGCCGAGCAAATTCAAAGGTTTACCGCTGTTGAGAAAGAAAATGGCAGTTTAACTATTGAAGAGATCAATGAAAATCTGCCTCAAGAAATTATCGCTGCAGAAGCACTTGATCTGTTCATGCAGGGATTAGACGTCAATGGTGTACAAATTACAGATACGATTGAAAGTGATACAGACGAAGACGCTAAAGAGTCTGGTGATGAGTTCTTTTTAGCAGACCCTGAAAAAGACGATGATGATGAAGATAAAAAAGTCAAAGAGGACTCGAAAGGTAACGATCCTGTTCGCCTTTACTTAAGAAAAATGGGCAGTGTTTCTTTATTAACTCGTGAAGGTGAAGTTAATATTGCCAAACGCATCGAAGATGGTGAACGAAAAATAGTTAAGGCTATCTTATTTTCACCTATGGGCACAGAAGAGATAATTCAATTAGGTCAACGTGTCTCCGAGGGTCGAATTAAAGTTAAACAAATTTTTCGTGGTCTTGAAGACGAAGAAACTCAATACGATGAAAAAGAGTATTTAGACAAAATTAATGAGTTAATTGGTGAAGTTAAGAAGTATGAAGGCAAAGTTTCTGACGACTTCGAACGTATGAGAAAATTTGGTCACACCAGTAAAGAGGCCCAAGCCACCTCAGTACAGCTGTTAGAAGCCAATGCAGAACTTATGACGATTTTTGAAAAGATTAACTTCAATAGAAAAACGATCAATCGTATTGTTATTAAATTTAAAAATACAGTGGGTCGTATGACTCAGCTCCGTAAACGTGTAAAAGTGGCTTTACAGTATTCTTTTTATGATGACTTTGAACAGTTCAAAAAAGATTTTGAAGAGGCTCAAAAGAATGATACGGCCATGGCAAAAATCTTAAAGCGTACCGGCTTAACAGTTGGGAAATTAGAAGAACATGCTAAATCAGCCTTCAGTGCCGAATCTAGATATCAAAGATTATTAAAAGATACAGAAATGAATTTTGAATGGGTTCGTGACACCTATACAGAAATTTGGAAAGGTGAAAGAGAAGCCGATAAAGCTAAATCTGAGTTAGTTGAAGCCAACTTACGACTTGTGGTTTCGATTGCCAAAAAATACACAAACCGTGGCTTACAATTTTTGGATTTGATTCAAGAAGGTAACATTGGTTTGATGAAAGCCGTTGATAAATTTGAATACCGTCGTGGTTACAAATTTTCAACTTATGCTACATGGTGGATCAGACAGGCGATAACAAGAGCTATTGCTGACCAAGCCCGAACCATTCGTATTCCAGTGCATATGATTGAAACGATCAACAAATTAGTTCGTACATCGAGACAACTTGTTCAAGAGTTAGGTCGAGAACCAATTCCTGAAGAGATCGCTGAGCGTATGGATCTTCACGTTGAAAAAGTTCGTAAAGTTTTAAAAATTGCCAAAGAGCCTATCAGTCTTGAAACCCCAGTGGGTGAGGAAGATGATTCACATTTAGGTGACTTTATTGAAGACAAACGAGTAGTTATTCCATCAGAAGCTATTGCAAGCCTTAACTTGGCTGAGCAGACAAGAAGAGTACTTCAAACTTTAACCGCAAGAGAAGAGAAAGTTTTAAGAATGCGATTTGGTATTGGTGAAGAAAGTGATCACACTCTAGAAGAAGTGGGTCAGGATTTTAACGTAACACGTGAGCGAATTAGACAAATTGAAGCCAAAGCTTTAAGGAAATTACGTCACCCTAGCCGTTCAGAAAAACTTAAAAACTTTTTAGAAGGCACTTCTGATAAAGAGTAATTAATTCTACAATTTCATTCTTAAAGCCAATTTTTAATCGAATTGGCTAAAAGTTCTCAAACTAGTTAATATCAAAAAACTTAATCTTAAATTAAGTTTGAAAGTCTTGATCTTTACTCAAAAACCATTATTCTGTGTTTACTTTTGGGGGCTTAGCTTAGTTGGTTAAAGCATCCGGCTCATAACCGGAGGATCCCAGGTTCGAGTCCTGGAGCCCCTACCATAAACCGTTATGAACCCACACAACAGCATAGAACAGCCCGTGCGCTAGAAATAACAAGCACTTAGAGAACTAAGCCGATAGTCTGCAAGATTTTGGCATGAATGTTCCATATATTTTGCTGGGTTAAACTAGATACAAGTTTATTCATTTCAAACATAGTTTAGCTTCATTTGGAGTAGTTCTTCTTATTTTTAATGAACAACTGTCTAATTTGTTTACAGATAAGTTTGAGTTTGAATTTGAAAGAAATAATAAATTTTTAAATCTGCAAGCTTAGTATTAATAAAAAACTGATAAAGAGTTGGGGGGGGGATTTAGTGCGAAAGTTTTTAATTTTAGTAATCTGTTTCCTTGCTCCAAAGGCCCACTCATATAAGCATAGTGATGCTTACACATCATTTTTAAAATTAGAGTCACAGGTTCGTAATGTGAAGGCTAAAGATAAAGACTTGATTTGGCAATTAAATTACGTCAATTCTCCATTATCGACACAAGCAAGAATTCAGTTTTTACAAAATCTCGCTCCAAGTATGATTGATCGATCTTTAGTTTTACAATCAGAGCAAGAGGGGTTGTTAACACTGCCCGTAGTTAAAGAAACTCTTAACTTAAGCAGAGCTTACCTGGGATTAAATAATGACGATTCTGAACCTGATGACTCTGAAATATTAAGGATCAAATTTCAAGGATTGATGGAATCATTTGTTTTTCAATCCCAAAAGACTTCATCTTGTTATTTAAATTATTATGAGCTTCATACTCTTATAACAAAAATTCTGTATAATGAGCTTTTAAGTACTCAAACCAATGAAATAATCTGCGCAGCTGAAGCTACTCAAGACTTATTAAATTTTTTAGACGAATCACAAAATAAAATCATTTTACAACAAATTATCAAAAAGATGAGATTAGAAAATGGGAAATATCTTCCAACCAATCAGGAAGAAGAAAGTTATATTCGGTTAATAAAAGCAGTCCAAAAACGAAAACAGCAATTTGATGGAAGTGCTGAAGAAAAGTGGAAAGATATAATATCGCCGACAAAAGAAAAAATTAAAAACGCAGCAAATCGTTTCTATAAAATCTTTGGCTATGCTTCAGAGAATATTCCTAGCGCACAAAACATTAGAGATGGCAGAAATTTTAGAGGATTTGTTGATATTATTTCTTGGCCGCATGACATAAGATGGGCCTTAAAATGGGATATGTTAGAAAATCCTCTTTTTTGGGGAACATATATTCATGAAATGGGTCATTACATTCATGCTCAGAATATTGCTCAAAACAGATTTGTTTATCAAAAGCTTTCAAATTTTCCTGAATTAAATGAGGCTATTGGTATTCTATTTGGTGAGCTTGCTTGGAAACCATATTTTCTTCAAACTAGTTTTAGTCTTACTGATCATCAATATTTAGAATTAAAAAATAGTGGATTAATAGTCCAAAATTCCCAAGTATTGGAAAAAATGGTCTCACTAGTTCCAAATAATTTAATTCGTAGAAAATTGCTACTAAACACTCATAGTAATTTTGCTGAAAATGGTATTAACGCTGTCTTTAATGTACATAGCAAAATTAATGGTATTGAAATTAATAAAGAAACCCAATCTGGTGTTTACGGGCTAAAATATAAAGATTATGCAAGTTTACTAATTATTTATGATTTATATGAATTTCTTAGAGCTAGTAATCAAGACTTTAGATACTTAAAGGCTTTGGTACTTGCTTCAAATCTTATTAAGAGTTTTTCTAATACAACCTCAATGACTGAAAATTCGTATAATTCATTTAATGCTAAACTTAATAAGTTTTTTGCCCGCGGAGCAACAGCAAACCTGAATTTTTATATTAAAACAATGGAAATTTCTAAAGAATCCGATGTAAGATTTAGAAACTTCGAAAATTACATAATGGAACAGCTTTGATCCAAAAATTCTGATTAACTAAAAAATTATCAACAAAATCATAGAAATAATTATAGCTATCCAGTATTTATAATTGAAATCATTACTGATTAAGGGTCTAAAGTACAAATGAATAACATGACTGTTGATAACAAAGTTTTTAGAAATAGCCTGTTAAATATAGTAGGAATCCCATCGATTTTTTTTATAATTTCCATTTTAATGATTCATTATCAGTCTAAATTTTTAATGGACATATATTATGAAAGCGAAAAAATTACTGAAACTAAACTTTCAATCTCTGAATATTTTAGACTTTACGTTGATATGGAAACTAGTTTGCGTGGTTATACTCTATCTGGGGATAAAAAATACCTTGAGCCATTTGTTGAAGCTGAAAAATTAAAAAATAATTATAAAGAAGTTGTTTTTAAGAAGCTTACGAATCACGAGTATCAGGTTTCTAAAAAATACCGTCAACTAGTTAAAGCCTCTGAAGCTTGGTACACATTTTATGCATTAAAAGTTCCGAAATCCGAAAGTAGCAGTATAACTGAACAATTTAGACAGGAAGCAAGAGCTAAGTTTGATCTAATCAGAGACCAATTTAAAGACATGAATCTGCTATTAGACCAAATAAACTATGACTTAAAGAGTAAGGCAACTAATATTAGCTTAATTACTTTTTATTTGGAAATCGCAATCGTTTTTATATTTATTATAATTCTTTATATTCTTCTAAAAAAGCAAGTTATGACTTTAGTGTCTAGTTATAGAAACCTTATTCAAGTGAATGAACTACAACGTATAAAAACAGAAGAAGCGTCTAAAGCAAAGGATTTATTTCTGGCAAATATGAGCCACGAGATTCGAACACCACTAGGTTCAATCTTAGGGTTTGTTGAGCTGGCTTTAGAAGATCAAAAATTACAAGCGGAAACCAAAAGCCATCTTTTATTTGTTAAAAGAAATGGGGTCCATCTTTTGAATTTAGTTGAGGATCTTTTTGACCTTTCCAAAGTTGGAACTAACAAGCTAGAAATATTTAATGAAAAAGCTGATGTTCTTGAAATTATAAAAGATATAAGGAATATATTTTCAAGCCAGTGCGAGAACTCAAAAATATATTTAGATCTAATAATTAAAGATAAAATTCCAAAACATATTGAGACTGATCCTGTAAGACTAAAACAAATTTTAATGAATCTTGTAGGTAATGCCATTAAATTTTCAAAATTAGGTGATACTGTAAAATTAATAATTAGTACCTATGAGGATCAGTTAATATTTGATGTTATTGATCAAGGCTTAGGAATTCCTGCAGATAAACAAGAGTCAATATTTACGGCTTTTGAGCAAGTAGACATAAATCACACACGAAAATATGGCGGAGCTGGATTAGGGCTATCAATTTCAAAAAATTTATCTAATCTTCTACATGGGAACTTAGTGTTAGTTGAAAGTAAGATAGATTTAGGAAGTCATTTCCGCGCTAGTTTTAAATTAGTGCCTTTAGACACATCTACCTTTGGTCAAGACAGTATTCAAATGGAAGAAGTAGAATTAACGAATAATACAAAGCCATATAATTTTGAAAAACTCAAAGGACGAAAAATATTATTGGCAGAAGATTCTAAAGAGAATCAAATTTTATTCAAAATTTTTATGGAATCTGAAGGACTTTCTGTTGAAATTGTTGAATCTGGTATGGAAGCCGTTAAATCGGCATTTAATAATTCACATGACTTAATTTTAATGGATATTCAAATGCCTGGCCTAGATGGTTATGAAGCTATGAAAATTATAAAGGATGAAGGATTTGACAAAAAAATCATTGCACTGACAGCTCACTCAATGGCAGGTGAAAAAGAAAAATGCTTAAAATTAGGATTTGATGGTTATATTTCGAAACCAGTTTCAAAAATATACTTACTGGCAATGATATCCAAATATATAAATTAATTAAATTTATTATTCTGAGTGATAAATAATTCAAAAAGAAAGCCTTGGATAAAAACTAAAACAATTGCACCAATGATAGCTGGCAGCCAACCCTTAATTTGAAGTCCCGAGGTGAATGCAGATGCAAGCTTTAGAATTATGGCATTAATGACAAAAGTAAATAATCCCAAAGTTAATAAATTAATGGGAAAAGTTAGTATTATTAAAATGGGTCGAATCAACATATTCAAAAACCCTATAACAAGAACGACAAAGAGAGCGGATTCAAAAGATTTAATTGTAAAAGAAGGTACAATTAGAGCAGTTAAGTATAAACTGAGAGCCGCGCAAATCCATGTCGCTAATAATAGAATCATTTAGGATACTCCTCTAGAAATATTTAGTTTATAAGCATTTTATAATTTACAAACATTTAGAATTTATTTTTCTTAATCAATCTTCTTAACTTAAAAATTATCGAGCCAATGTAATAACAAATCAAGTTGGAATATATTAAATTGTAAATGTGTAGTTTTCTAAACTAATTCTTCATAAGTTCTAAAATCTTAGCTTCTTACTTCATAGTACATTATTTTTTGTCGGCTAAATTAAGCAATTATATTTGCGAGGTCGAAAACATTTTAAAGGAGAGATATATGAAAAAAGAATATTTTAAAGGTCAGTGGAATCAGCTAAAAGGCTCTGTTAAAGACACATGGGGCAAAATAACAGATAACGAACTACTACAAGCCGAAGGCGATTACGACAAAGTCGTTGGTCTTATTCAGGAACGTTATGGTCTTGCAGTTACAGATGTTAAATCAAAGATTGATGACCTTATCACAAAAACAAAAAAAAAATTGGATGGTAAAAATGAAAAATAAAAATAAATTACTTCTGCAAGCGGTTTCTTTACTTTTAAGCTTAACATTAGTGAGTCAGCTACAGGCCCGTCCTGAAGATGGAACAATTATTTTGTCAGTTTTTGGTGTGTTAAATGAAAATGTTGATGAAGTTGATACTGAAGACAGAAATGAATCTATTGATTTAGGTTTTGGAGCCTTAGTAGAAGCGAATGTTAATGGCTATCTAGGGATTGAAAGTGGTGCTCTTTTTGTCAAAAGACAATATGAATATAGCGCTGGAAGCTCAAGTCTTGTTCAACAAGTCGATAGGATACATGTTCCAGTATTAGCAAAGTTTTGGCCCACTAACTATTTCTACGTTGGAGCTGGTCCATTTGTGTCCTTTAAAACTGGAAGCGTAAACAACACATTAAATATTGGTGGTGTTGATGTTGGAACAGTAGAATCAAGTGCTGATGACGACGTTGAAATAGGTTATGATTTAACCGCTGGTGTCAATTTAGCAGTTTTAGATAAAACAGGTATTTTTGTAGAATTAAGATACTCTAGTCCATTCGAGAAAGAAAAGTCTGAAAACTATGAAGAATTAACGGCTCTTGCTGGTGTTAAAATAGCAATGTAAAAAATATTTTTAATGAAGGAAATTACAGCTCAAAAAGACTAAAGATCAAAAATCTTTAGTCTTTTTTTTCTGTAAATTTATAACCTACACCATGAATAGATTTAATAAGTTCAGAAGCTGTTCGTAATTTTTTTCTAAGCTTACTGACATGTGTATCAACTGATCGGGCATATACATAAACGTTATTACCCCAAATTTCGTTCAACAGTGTGTCTCGGTGGACAACAGCTTCTTTTCTATCAGCTAAATAAGTTAATAATTTGAATTCAATGTTAGTTAACTCTACATCCACAAATTTATTATCTTCAAATACTTTTGTGGTTTGACGATTTTTATTAATTTCAATCAGATTATTTTTAAAAATCAAATTAGGGCTTTCACACAGTTTTTTTAGCTTAGCTTCAATTCGAGCTTTAAGTTCAAGCATCTCAAAAGGTTTTGAAATGTAATCGTCAGCGCCAGCCGTAAAACCTAAAACTTTTTCAGATAAACTTGTATGAGATGTTAAAATAAAAATAGCTTGATTAGAATTTTTTGTATTTATTTCGGCACAAAAGTCCAAGCCGTTTCCATCTGGCAACTCGATATCCAAAATAATTAGATCAAAACTTTCTTTTATTAAAAAATCTTTGGCTTTGTTGATTGTTGTAGCCCAAGTGATCTCGCATACATTGTATAGGGCTCTTTGAATAAGTGTATTAATTTCAGTAGAATCTTCAACAAGTAAGATAGTGTTCATTAAAGGTCCTAGAAAAATATTGTGAGTGACTTGGATTATATAACTGTTTAAATTTGTAAAATGCAAATTTTAAATGAACGCCATGAAGTTGGCCTAGAACCATTTCTTCAAGATTTTCTAAAAAATCGGTTTATTGAAATTGAAGAGATTGCAGTAGCACTTACAGTAAATAATTTTTCTCTTCTTAAATCGTATGCTCATAATTGGAAAGGGTTCAGTCGACCCTATGGATTTATTAAATTAGAAGAGTTAGCCGTTGAATTGGAAAGTTCGGCCCTAGCCGAAGATTTTGCTAATTGTCGAAAAATTCTTTTTGAAATTAAAAACTATCTTGAGTACAAAAAACAAGCATTAGGTTAACCAATTCTTAACATACAGCTTCTTTATAAGCGTGATGATTTCAGCCTATGATCATTGTATGGATCTTTTTTTGACCGATTTACATATTAGTTATTTTTTAAGAATGATTGTGGCTTGTGTCTGTGGCACTGTTTTTGGTTTAGAACGACAGCTTAGGGGCAAGCCTTTTGGAATCAGAGCCTGCTTACTGATCTGTCTCTCTACAACATTGTTCGTTTTTATCGGCAGTGAAGTTCTAAGCGTTGGTGCAGACTCAACTCGAGTCGTTGGGCAAGTTGTCACGGGGGTTGGTTTTCTAGGAGCCGGCGCCATATTGCAAAAGGGTGATTTGGTGATAGGTATCACTTCCGCGGCCACTATTTGGATGATTGCAGCTGTAGGATCTGCAATTGGAACCGGACATTTCGGTTATGGCATAATGACGACATTGATTGCTGTTAGTGCTATCACAATTTCAAGATATCTTGAGCGTAAAATTGCCCGATTACAAAATGGCGTGCACAACCCTTCCAAACCTGTTCCAAAGCCTATACTGTAAAAAAAAGTTAATGCTAACAACGAACAAATTTTTATTATCATGACTGGGCATCAACTTTTAATAAAGCGAGATTTTTTTAGATGTCAAAAAAACTGATTATTTATACCGATGGAGCCTCTAGGGGTAATCCTGGCCCAGCATCCTTCGGGGTTTTTATCACAGATGAAGCTGGATATTCCATGGAGCTTAAAGGCGCTCTTGGCCATCAAACTAATAATTTTGCAGAATATACTGCTGTGATTGAGGCCTTAAAGTGGTTGTCTTTACATACCGAAAAAGCGGCAGAGCTAAGGTCTGATAGCGAGCTTTTGATCAAACAACTTACAGGTGAATACAAAGTAAAATCAGACACAATTAAGCCACTTCATGCTGAAATCAAAAGTTTACTTTTAAATAATGAGTTGAATGTACAATTTAAACATGTGCGCCGAGAATTCAATAAAGAAGCTGATCGATTGGCTAACGAAGCTTTGGATTATTAGTGTTTAATACAAAAAATTATTATTCTTTATAGATCCCATAAAAACATATCATGGAAAATGGTTCCAATTTGGGGTGCTCAACCTCACTTATTAGGTGATTCTATTTTTTGAATAGGCTATACACACTCTAAGAAATAGGGGGCTATTCATGCAGATTAAATTTTTCTTCACTTTGTTACTTTCGTTAAATATTTTAACAGCTTGTGGCGGAGGCGGGGGGAGTGGAGACAACCAAACTGGAACTCTGAATCCATCAGAAGCGGTTAAAGGTACTGGTTTGGCTAAAGATACTGATGACCTACCTAAAGATCGCTCTGTCGGTCAGCTAGCTTTATCTTCTCAAGAGGTCGAGAACTCTGTGTGTTTCGCGGATCTTCCAAGCTTTAGAGAGATTAATGATATTTATGCAAATCTAGCAATGGCTCAGCCTGCACAAGATATATATTTTAATTACGTGATTGGTGAAGATCAATTTGGTTCTGTTGAATCTGAACTTGCCTTTATCGGTCAAAATCAAGAGGTTTACGATATCTTGTCAGCGCTATTGTTCAACGTAAAAGAAACCTCCTTTGAAGGTAAACCGCCCATTTTTAATGTTTCTAATAACAAACCTATTTACAATGAAATCCGAAGTTTTTGCCGTGATATTCAATGTACAGCGGATTCAATTTTTAGAGACAGCTGGGGCTTAAGATTTTTATTTAAGGACAAATTTGGTATTGTATTGTCAGGTCACGTGGACACCAAAACAGAAGATTTTTCGGATGAAGAGTTTTTGAATAGCGTAGCCCAAGCGGTATTAAGTCTTCCTAAAGGAACTTTTCCTTTAAATAAAGATAATTTCATCCCCAACTTTCAAGAATTTTCCTCTCAAAATGTAGTCATAGCCCCATATATAACTGGTCAAATACCTCCAAGGGCTCCTCCAAGCGCAGCAGGAGTAACTTTTTCTACTAGGTCTGGAGCTTCAGTGGAAACTTCGCTGTTAACAGGGATTGATGTTTATCTTCTTGAGCCTTGGAAGCAATCAAGGGATTTTTATGGTCGTCTATACACTGTTTTTCACGAGTTGATCCACGTTTTAGATCAAGCCAAAGAAGGTCAAAATGTTTTATCCACTTCAAAGGATTGGTTAAAAATCTCTGATTGGAGATCTCGAACAAACCCGCAAAACAATGAGTTAGAATGGTTCATGGGAAAGACCGAAACTAAATGTTCTGAGTATGGGGCCACTTTACCTTTTGAAGATTTTGCTGAATGTGGGTCACTGTACAGATTTGCTCCCAATAAACTTCGTAAAATTAGCAAAGCTAAATACGAATTTTTCAAAAAAAGAGTTTTTATGGGTGTCGAATACAATGAGTTTGCAAAGTGTCGTAAAGCTATCGAGACTTTTTAACGCTTTGTGACCTGAAGCAAACATACTCTAAGTCGTAGAACCTTTTTCTGGCTTGTCGACATTTAAGGTGTCTAGCTTGTGAACTTAACTTGACCAATATATCACGGCATTTAAACTTAATTAGAGACATAAATCCCCCCTTTATATTTAGA
>JBGSLV010000052.1:0-28055 GCA_041740515.1 Bdellovibrionales bacterium
CTCGGCTTTACTTTAAATGGTGAGGGTTTACCCTGGGAAGATTTTGAACCCATGGCCTTAGAGTTTTGGGTTGGTTGCTCGTTACGTTTAGCTTTTGCTTCATTGTAAGCAGTGACAGCTTCCACATAGCTTTTAAAAAGCGACGTTATACCTTGATCGACTTCGTCATGGTTTGCACAATTATGGTTATGGTCACGGCAGTAATGCTTGTTGTTGGCAAAATTAATAAACTTAGACGCATATTTAACATCTTTTGACTTTAGTGATTCTGTAGATTTTTTAAAATCATTTAAATCTAGTAGAGTATTAAAGACCGTAAAAGCATTTTGAGCATTGGACACAGAGTGTTTGGGTCCCACAGGGTAATAGGCATTATCGCCGTGACATTCGCTACAGTTCGTTTGCATAAAAGGTAAAAGCTTAGTTTGAAAAATAGCAAAAGGGTCTAAAGCAGAGTTTGAAGAAGGTTTTAAAGTTTCATTTTTTGTAATTGCAGGATTGTGGGCGGCTTCCATTTGGTTTCGAGCAAAACTTGACGAGGGCCAAAGCAAACATAGGCCTATAAAATATGTTGTAAGCTTTAAACCCAAATTCATAAAATGCCTTTTTATTTTAGAAAAAAAATAAGTTATGTAGGTTTTAGCTTTCAACTATTGGGCCAATAGATTTAGCTCTAAACCTTCAAAATTAATGGCTTTTTTAGGCTTAAGAGGAAAAGAGCTAGTGCTCTTACATTTTATGTTAGACACCCGTAAACAAATAATACACTTTTATGGGTTAATGCCGTTAACTTAAGGACTCAGTTTTAAAAAGTGTCTCATTAAGTTACGTTCCAGACCGTGTTATTGCGAGGATATGGAGATGCAGGTCCCTTGAGTTCCCGTTTATAAGTCCTTTTCATCCTTGTCCTTATTTCTGTAGAGATATTCAACAGTTTTTTTATGCATTTTATAAGCCCTCGTTTTCTTTTAAAAAAATCCTTCAGATGATCGATTACAAAATTTAAAACCAATTTAAAATTCCCAATTTTGTAGGTTTCGTTCACCTCTAGCTTACGTTTTCTTGTTGTTCTTAAAATTTGTATTCTAGTAAAATTCAGCAACCAAAAAGCAGTATAAAGTTCTTGCCTGATCCCATTTATACTTTTTGAGTGCCACTGCTCTACTTTCAGTTTAGAAGTTAAGTCTTTAAAACTCTCTTCTACTTCCCATCTCAGTCTATAAAGCTTTTCAATCTCTTTGGGTGTACTAAAACTTTGAGGTAAGTTTGTAACAAATATTTCGTTCTTCTTTGTTTTTGGGTTTTTAACTTTTATCATCCACATTTTCACACCCTCTATAGTGAATTGTCTTACAACTTCTTTTTGTGATCTGGTTTTATAAAAATCTTGGATTGGTTTAAAGCTTGATTTTCGTGCTCGGAATAAAAAGCAATTTTGGGCTTTTTTATGAGCCAAGATCATTCGTGTTGATATGTACAATCGATCGTAAATTGTAACTGAATTTTTCTCCAAACCTGCAACCATTTTGGCAGCAGGTTTTAGCTCATCACTTTCTGAGGATTCAATGATGTCGCGAGTGATTTTAGATTGAACATCATACAAATGAACAAGATAAAGTCTTGGAGTATGAGATTCCGTATACTTGGAAGTCGCCCTTCCATGGTAACCCGCTTTAATAATATCTTTAGTTCTAGGTAGATGGAGCTGCAGTCCATCTACGGCGTAAATATAAAGACCCTTGTAGGTGCAGCGCTGATCCACAGATAAAAGCAAATCAAAGAGCAAGTCTTTAAAAAAAGCCCAAGAGATGCGCTTCCTTGCCTTGGTTAAAGCAGCCTTTGAGGGAAGTCCATTTAAGTCAAAAGTCTTAAGTAAAGCCTGTATGTAGCCCTCAGAGTTGCTCCCAGCAATCAGATTAATAACGGATTTAAATAAGTTTTCAGGGGTAAATTTGCGTGATCTTTGTTTTATGACATCAGATATAAGAAGATATTTTTTGTTAAAGTAAATATCAAAATTCGGTAAACTATAGTTGGATGCTGCACTGCGGACGCGTCATAAATACTCCTTGTTTATAAAATTTAAAGTAGGTTCTTAAAGTATGGATATATTAGGCTCTGAAAACAACCCAATTTTTTTTAATTCTCATGACATTTTTTTATATAATAAAACACTTAAGATCTTTGATGAAATGGGCGTTACCTATGTAGGTACTAATGATTTAACAAAGTCTGAGGATTTACGTGATCTAAATGTTTTCGATGAGATGTTAAAATTTTTTCATGCAAACCAAAAAACTGGAAGAAATGAGTTGTGCCCTTGCGGAAGTGAAAAAAAATTCAAAAAGTGTTGCTTGCACAAAGTTTGTAACGAATGTGGAGCGATTCACTTTGATGACGAATTGAAACACAATTCGTCTTTTGCTTAACTTTTATACTTTATTACTTAAGTTAACGGCATTAACTTGTAACTACACAGCGATTTTGACCGGTCCTAATTACACAGGGACTTAAACTTTCATGACTTTCCGGGGTCATGCTTGCCCCTATTTGTATGTAAAAATTATTTAATAAAGTAACACATAGAAATATGTAAGAATTGATCTAAACCTTATTTTAGAAAAAAAGGAAGTTTGTGGATTAAGTATTAGAAATTTTTAAAAAAAAACCTAAACTGGTTACAGTTTAGGTTTTTTACATAGAATATTAAAATTTCTGAAATTATCTTCTTTTCTTTCCTTGTGCAGCAATAAGAGGTGCACAGTTATCTGCGAATGCAGATAAAGAACCTTGTGTAGCCTGTCTAGATGCATCTTCTGGATTTGTTCCGTTGTAGATTAGTCTGTTGAAAGTAATAAACTTTGCGAATAGTTCACCAGTTATAGGTGAAGAAACCGGTACTAATAACTGCCGAACGAGTTGACTATCTACATCTAAAAGTTTTCCTAAGTCTTTATTGCTGCCATTATTGTTTACTTGATTGACATAAATCATTTCTAGAAGATCAATAGTTTCATTTTTGCTTAGTCCGATGACACCTTCATTACCTTCTGCAACAGCCTCTAAACGTGTAACTATAGTTTCTGCGCTTTTCATAGTCTCTGCCGTCAAAGCACTTACAGAAATGCCGGGATTCAACTTTAACTTAATGTCGCTGGGCTTTACACCTCTTACTTTTGCAGAAGCGTCTACAACTCTTTTAGTCAGTGCACTGAGAGCAGTAGCGCTTGCAAAAGCGTTTGAAGCTGAAAATAAACAGGCCATTGATAAGATTAATACTTTCATAAAAAATTCTCCTCTTTCTTTATAGTTTATAAATATTTAATTTCTTTTTTATAGTTTTGTATTCTTAATTAATGAACAGGTATCTTAAAAACATGTACATTATTCAAAAGCTGACTAATATTCATGCGTGATTAATCTGTCATCAATCATTACGAAGGTATTAAGGCAGGATTTGTGCCATAGAGATAATCTTTAAAAAAATTTCTTAAATCTAATAGATTAGATATGAGCGTTAAAATTGACAATAAAACTTATCTTGCTTTTAAAGATGGTGTCGAAATTATAAACATGGGTGACATTGATGGCATTTTTTAGAAACCTAAAAAAGGCGATGTGAAGCATCCATGCTTCAAACGTCCTACTGGTCAAACATCGCCCCCCCACTTATTATTAAAAGATGAGCATGAAATAATTGCAAGGGGTTCTTGAAAAATAGGCATAATGCGATATTTCAGGACCTAAGACTAAACCAAATAAGCCGCAGTGTTGGATTTGATCAATAATGCAGCTCATAAAAAAACCCTGGTTTTTGAGGCCAGGGTTTTAACTTTATTTTTGGGCTAATCAGAATCTAGGTTTAATTAAAAACCTAAACCTCCGTTAGCCAATGTCTTGTCACATATGTTCATTGGCATCACCTCCTTTCCGACTTAAGAAAGTCAAATTTAGAATACATCTTCACTTGATAAAAACCTATGATTTTTTAAAAATGAACCATTTTAGCAAGATCATGGGCTATATAAATATTATGTTTCAAAATAGCAGATTTTGATAAGATTTTTTTTAATCTTGAGCCAATTAAAACCGATATGTAACTGTGGGTATTAAGAAAATTAGTCTTTATTTTATTGGTCTATACTTTCTTTCAGGTTGCGAGGTTTATGATGAGGGTTTTGACCTCACAAATTCATCAGACCCGTGCTTAGAATCGGGGGCCAATTGCTCTGAGCCAAATGGCTCAAATCTTTTAGCTTTAAGTGTCACTAATACTAATCCTGTGGTTGTTAAATCCTCAAATGGCTGTGCTAACTCCTTTGTTCCAGCTCTTAATTTGATTTGCGTTTTTGATATTTCTGGTCTTTGTAATGAAGGTGATTATTCGCAAAATATCATCGAGTACCGCGTGTATAGTATTGATACAGGAGTGGATGTTTTGCCGATAACGTCTTTAAGCAATATCTGTAAACGTGGCCGTTTCCGATTTCAAGTGGGTGTAGCTGCAGGACAAGTTCAAACTGCTAAACGCTTAAGTATTGAGATCCTTGGACGAGATTTAGCTGGAATTGAGGCCAGAAATCCGCTGGCGGCTCGACGTGAAGTTGATTTACTTTTAATTCCAATACCTGCAAGTCCATGAAATCCATAGACTTAGTTCGTAAGGCTCAGTATGAATTCAGCTCATGGGTTTACCAAAGTTTAGACGCAAATTTCTTATCGTTATATTTTTCTGTATTAAAATAACTTTTTTATCTTCATGCGATAAATCCAACTTAAGTAAATTCAATCCTAAAAACAATGAAACTAATACTTTTAGTTACAACGTTCCCATTTCACCTCAAAGCTTTGATCCTTTATTACAACAAGGGACTAATGCTCGGTATGTGCTGAACCACTTGTATATGACACTTTATAAATGGGATCAAAACGGAGAGCTTAAGCTTTACGGTGCTGAAAAATGTATGTGGCAAAATGGTTCTGAAGCTAAGATTTCAAACACTTTGCTTTGCACTCTTAAAAAGAACTTAAAGTTTCAAGATGGATCTTCGATCAAAGCTATTCATTACATTCATAGTTTAAATTTAATGAAAAATAATCCTACAAAAAAAACTTTAGATTTTAGAAATATTATATTCAAACCTATTAATGATTATAATCTTGAATTTAAAGTCCTCGATGGTTCGAAAGATTTAAAACACAAACTCGCAGCTATTGAAATTTCCCCCAGAAAAAAACCTATCTTTTATAAAACATCTCAAAGCGTGGTGTCGTCCACAAAGTTTTATATTTCAGAGTATTCTAAAAATCAGACTTTGCTTTTAAAACATATATCCAAAAATCTATGGGTTAAAATATATTTTATTGAAGACCAAAGCACGGCCTTAAGGCTTTATAAATCGGGACAACTGGATCTATTAACGATGCTACCAGTGCGTGAAATTGAAAGCTACAAAAACAAACGTGATCTTTTTCATATCTCCATGAATAGGATGGATGGCTTATTCTTTAATGCCAAAATTTCATTAGCACAAAAAAAAATTATGTTTCATGCCTTAAACTTTGATGATTTAAAAAAATTATACCATTCTATCGGTCAACCCGGCTGTCCTGCTTTGGCCAGATCCTTATATTTATATGATTACTGTTATACATATCGCCCTCTTGATAAAAGCAAAGCACTTTCAGCACAACAAATTTTGCGAAAATTTAAACTCAGTTATTCCACTCTTGGCGGTGATGATATTCAAAGAGGAATGGAATGGATGGCGTATGAATGGAATAAAAATTTAAAACTTAGCGTAACTGTTGAACCTTTAGAATCCGGGGTGTTTTTTAAAAAAATTCAAACTAAAAATTTTGATATTATCCGAAAAGGAATTCCTTTAGATGCGCCGACATGTCTTGAAGCTTTAAGTTCGTTTTTTTCTAAAGATCCAAATAATCTCAGTGATTTTAAAGATTCTAATTTTGATAAACTTTTGCAACAGATGCGAGAATTATCAGAAGATAAGCTTTTAGAAGGTGTAAGCTTGTGCGATAAAGCTTTAAGGATTTTACATCAAAATTATGTCTATTTACCACTTGGTCCCATGTATTTCTCGTTTCTACAAAATGGCACTTTTAAAGGTTGGTCTATTAACTCGCTGAACATCTTAGATTTAGAAAACCTTGAAAAAAACTTAGAATCAAATAAAACATTAAAAAGTAAATCACTAAATCTAGAACCCTAAAATTGGAGCACGTGCAGTTATGAAAAAGTTGGCCATTATTACAGGTGCAAGTTCTGGAATTGGGCAACAGATCGCCCTAGATTTAGCAAAGCAAGATTATAAATGTCTGCTTTTAGGTCGAAATATAACAAAACTTAAAAACACAGAAACTAAGTGCTATCAATCTGAAAGTTATATGTTGGACCTAACAAGTGAAAAACAGATTCTAACCACTACGACCGAGATTGTTAAAGTTTATTTACACTCTGATTTTGAACATATTGTTTTAATAAACAACGCCGGAATTGTCGAACGCAATTCCTTTGTTAACACATCGATTGATTCCTGGAAGCACCAATTTCAAACAAATCTTTTTGGCCCTGTTTTATTCACACAAAAATTATTAGAACTTCTAAAATCAAGAACTTCTTCAAAAATAATTAATATCTCATCAACTCTAGGTGTAAAACCTATTACAGATACTTCAGCTTATTCAGCAACCAAAGCTGCTATGAACAATTGGACTCAAAGTTTGGCACTTGAACTTGCTAAATTTAATATTCAAGTCAATGCGATTTGCCCTGGGATTATTGAAACTCCTCTTCAAGATTTTTACCAGACCCAAGACAAAACCTTACGTCAAAATTTAAATTCACTACAACCTTTGGGTCGTATAGGGCAAAGCTCTGACATTTCCGCAGCTGTTCAATTTTTAGCTGACCCTAATACCTCTTGGCTAACAGGCACAATAATCCCCGTCGACGGAGGAATTTTACTTGGATGACCCAAAACTTAGAATCTCTAAATTACTTACTTTACAAAATATTTGCTCCCGGAAAAAAGCCGAAAGCTGGGTTGAAAGGAAATTCATTAAAGTAAACGGTAAAGTCTTAGAAAAACCAGAACACAAAATTGATTATAGAGACTTTATATTAATTGATAAAAAAGCCATTCATGAATTAAACCAACAAAAAACTATTGTCCTTAATAAACCAAAAAACTATGTGAGTAGCTTTGACGATCCCAAATATCCTCTGGCCTTAACTTTAGCTATAGCTAAAAATTATGTAGGAAAAAATTTTACAACTCTAGATTTTAATAGCTTCGGCGTTGTAGGTCGACTTGATGCGGATTCCAGAGGATTATTACTATATTCTCAAGATGGAACTTTTGCTAAATCTATTATTGGTGATACAGCTGAAGTAGAAAAAGAATATATTGTTATTGTTAAAGGAAACATAACCGCAGAGAAGCTAAAAAAACTTCAACATGGGCTAAGCTTAGATGGAAAAGCTCTAAAAAAAGCGAAGGTTGAAATAATAAAAGATCAAACCTTACAATTTATTTTAACGGAAGGCAAAAATCGCCAAATCCGAAGAATGTGCGGCGCTGTGGAATTAGAGGTCATAGATCTAAAACGCACTCGGATTGGCCACATACAACTTCCTGATTTTTTACAAGAAGGTCAGTGGACATTTTTATCAGAATTGATTTAAGACATTGCGATTTCAGAAATAAGTTGCCAACTGAAGCCCATTTTCTAATGCAATTTAATTTTTCTTATTTATTAGTAAAAGATTTTATAGCTGAGCTGAAAAATCTTTTATCTGCTGCAACATCCACGGAAGATCATCTACAGCCATATCATGACCAGAGATCTGCGATAATTTAAGCTGAAAACCATATTTGTCGGCAATAGCTTTAGAGCACTTGTAATCAACCATTCTATCTTTAGGACCAGCTAAAACTAATCCTGGAATAGTGAGTGAGAACTTAGGTGGTGATCTGAAATAACTAGCGGCTTTGACTTGATTAAGAACATCTCGCCGGCGGAAGGGATACTCAAGCCTTACTTGGGTCCAGCGTTCGATCAATTCCTTTTTATTATGATCTGTATTACATGTGACATTATAGATGATGCTTTCAACATGTTTTGGATCTGGTGATAAAAAATAGCCAATAAGATTTAAATAATTTTTAGGTTTTAATCTTTGCCAAGGCCATGACAAATTAGCAAGGCTAGAATTGATGATCACTAACCCATCCCAGTCTTGTATATGTCTAGATACCCAATTCAAAGTCACCAAGCCGCCTAAAGACAAACCAACAATAACTTTTTTGGTCTTAGGATTAAACCCAGATAAGTTGTCCAGCTGATATTTCACATTATCTGTTATTAGATCAATCGTTTTAGGTGAATGAAACTTTGCATTTGTGCCAAATCCAGGAAGATCTAAAAAGTGAACTTGATTGTTTAATATTTTTTCATAAGTGTCTCGTTGATTCCAATGATATTGGTTTCTTGAAAGCCCTCGTAAAAAAAGATATGAAATATTATGTTCCACTAAGTTTCATCCATATAAAAAAAGCTTATTTCATTATAGGCCACTAAAGCTAAGACGCCATATATTTCTTCATGTTTTAGATTTACATTGAGTTGTTCGATAACATTTTTAAATTTTAACTGTTGCGCCAAAGTCCATCGATGCAAAATTCGGTATTTTGAGGTTACAGATTTAACTTCAACAAAAACAATTTGATTTCGTGGCGTTTTAAAAATCATATCAATTTCAACATTTCTAATTTTCTTACGAAGGGATATTAGTCGCCATTTTAATGAACTTAAATATATAGCTACCAAATTTTCACACCATAGACCCTTGATCTGACTGTCTATGTTACTTGCGTATAAATTCACGAACTCCTTTAAAGGTAATTCGATGTTCCGGACAAGGTCCAAATTCTGCAATTTTTGCTTTGTGTAAGGCTGTTCCATAACCTTTATGTTTGCCAAATTCATACTCAGGATATTGCAAATCTAATTGGTCAACGTATCTATCTCGCCGGACCTTAGCAACTATACTGGCCGCCGAAATTTCGGACACCAGTTGATCTCCTTTGATTTGAGTCGACTGACTAAAAAAGTTCAAACTAGGAATTTTTTGATTACCATCCACAATCACAAGATACTCTAGGCTTGGTCTAAAACCATGAGCGCTCTTAAGGACTGTAACTAAGTCATCGATGGCTCTTTGCATAGCCAAAAAAGTGGCTTGCAATATATTGACTTTATCAACTTCTAAACAGTTCGAAGAACCAACACCCACCCAATGTCTTTTAATAATCTCTTCATAGAAAAAATCTCTTTTCGAAGACGTTAAAAGTTTTGAGTCTTTATAAAGAAATTTTTGATTTTGATCTTCAATTTTATAGCAAACGGCAGCGGCAAAAACAGGGCCACACAGACAACCTCTACCGGCTTCATCAACCCCTATAACTGATTTATCATTCATTATATTGGTATTATTATTGGACTATTTGGATTTAGAAGCCAAAGCCGCATCGACTTTGGCTTTTTTCTTAATTTTTTTAGCAATACTTTCAGATGATTTTTCTTGCTGTACGATTTCGGTAGTTAAACGAGCCGCACGACCTTTAAGATCTCTTAAGTAATAGATACGTGATCTTCGAACTTTACCTTTAAGATTTACTTGAACGCTGTCAACAGCAGGACTTGCAAAGGGCCATGTTCTTTCAACACCAACACCATCAGAGACTTTACGAACGGTAAAAGATCTACCTACACCAGATCCTTGAACTTTTATAACTGTGCCTTTGAAAAGCTGAATTCTTTCTTTTTCGCCCTCTTTGACTTTCACGGAAACAGTTACAGTGTCACCTGTAGAGAACTCTGCAAGATTGCGTTTTGGGCTTAGCTTGGCGATAACTTTGTCGATTAAATTCATAGATCATTCCTCAATTTCGAAGGATTTTTTATATTATGACCTATGAATGCGGTCAAGGACTATTGCGACTGCAGATCTGACAGATAAATGTCGAAAATCTGAACCTTCAAACCCTACAATAGGTTCAATCAACCCATCACACTTCGAAAAAATCTCTGGCGTTAGCCCAGATCCGGTTCCGAATATAATCAGTATCTTTTGCTCAGACTGAGACTTCAGTGACCTTATATCTTGAAAGCTTAAACATGGAAAATTTACGTGATTTTTTGCACTTGTTGCATACACTTTATCTATGCCTTCCTGGGATTTAATGTCTTCGATATTTTTAGCCAGGCTAATGATTTTCATAGCTTCAGCTCTGAGTGGATTAAAGGCTTTTCCTTGGCCTGCGGCCCAATGATCCTGAAGTCGGGCTACAAACATCAATTGGGACTCAGAAGGGTGGACAATATGATACTTCACTACCCCGTAACTTCGGCAAACACGAGCAATATCATGGACATCAAAATGAGTTATGGTCGTGGCCACAATACTTTTGTTTCGATCATAAATTGGATAGTGAATTAACCCAATGTGAAGCTGCATACTTACAATCCAACTTGAGTTAAAATGCGTCCAAGCTCTTCACTTGTGTAAATCACTTCTAAATTTAATCTAATCTTAGGATCTCCAAGATATTTTTTTAAGGACAGAAAATCCTCAGGTAGTAGTAAGGAAGGTCGTCGTAAAAGTGTTTCTGTAAGCCGTGTGGCCATCTGCCAAGTATTTATATTTTCATGATGTCCACTCAGCAAAACCTCTGGGACCTCTAAATTCTCCCAAGTCCTAGGGCGTGTGTAATGTGGGGCTTCAAGCAAGTGATTGTCACCACTGAATGAATCTTCTTTGCGGCTTAAGTTGTTATTTAAAACAGCAGGTATTAAACGAGCAATACTTTCTATGATAGCTAAGGCTGGGACTTCCCCGCCATTTAGTATATAATCACCTATAGAAATTTCACCATCACAATAGTGCTTTAAAAATCGTTGATCAAACCCTGCATAGCGACCGCAAATTAAAATTTTAGGGCTTAAATCTTGACTCCAAGCTTCGGCCTGTTGTTGCGACCAGAGAGTTCCCTTTGGGCTAAGGGCATAGACTTTGGCATCTTGAAAGCCTTCTATCGACTTAATGGTATTTACTGCCGTTGCTAAAACATGGGGACTTAATAGCATACCATCTGATCCCCCATAAACCTGGTCATCTACCTTTTTATGGATTCCAACGCCAAAGTCTCGAAGATTAACAGCTTCAACTTTTAGAAGGTTGTGTTCCCTAGCGGTTTGAATAAGCCCCATCAAATCGGTAAATGCATTGGGAAACAAAGTTAATATTTTAAACTTTAAAGTCATAAATTCTCATATTTTTAAATCTTAAATTCAGGAGCAAGTAAGTCTTCAGGGAAACACATATGGATCAATCGTCTTGGACGATCAATATTTTCAATAAAAGCATCAACGTAAGGGATTTCAAAAAATCCATTTTGGTTTTTTATAACAAGTAGATAATGCGCTTGTGTCTCTTGAAAAGAGGTAATCTCTCCAACTTTTTGTCCATTAAGCATAACTGAGAAATGTAAAAGCTCTGATAAATACGGCTCTTCATCCTCGCTTGTTGTGAACAGCTCCGATAAAGCCTGCAAAGGTTTACCTTTAAAAGTCTCTGCGTGGTTACGATCAACCACACCTTTTAGTTTTAATATCCAAAAGGTTTTGTTTGGTTTTAAATGTTCAATTATATACTCTTGGTCCTCAATGTAGGCTTTCAAGAAATCTTGGTGCCAATCGGTCTCTTGGCTGAATAGCTTAACTTTAAGTTCACCCTTAATCCCATGTGCATCAAGAATTTGACCAACTGACTTAAGATCCACGAAACTTCTCTTTTAATAAAAAAGCCAGTTTAAAACTGGCTTTTTTTATGATTGTATACAAAAACAATCTTATTCTACGATATCCAAATGGCTTCGCTTCTGCATTTTAGTACTTGCCGCCGTTAAAATAGTTCGCATAGATTTGGCTGTTTTACCCATTTTGCCAATTACTTTGCCTTTATCTTCTTTAGCTACATCAAGTTTAAAAACAGTAGTTTGCTCACCAACCATTTCCGTAACTACAACTTTTTCTGGGTAATCTACAAGTGATTTTGCCATGAACTCAATAAGCTCTTTTAAACTTAAATCCATAATTCCCCTTATTTTATGAACAATATTTATCTACTAAACCAAACATTCTATGGGGCTTTGAAATATGTCAAGACACCCAAAGTAAATACGATTTATTTTAAAGAGATAAAATTTAAGCTTTAACTGTTTGCACTTTTTTGATCAAAGATTTAACACGAGAAGTAGGCTGTGCCCCTTTTGCTATCCAGGCATTTACTTTATCCATGTCAAGAGACACTTCTTTAGCTTGACCTGATGGTGCTGGATTGTAATTGCCAATAACTTCAATAAATTTTCCACCCAAAGAGGATCTTGAATCAGCAACTGTCACACGATACATTGGATTGTGCTTTGAACCTACTCTGGCTAAACGAATAACGACCATGAAATATCTCCTAAAAAAATTATGAATTTTTAGTTCTAGCGGCTAAAGATTAAGAATTCAACTAAAAAGGTAGCTTTCCTCGCCCACCAAGCCCCATTTTCATCATAGAACTCATCATTTTTTGCGACTGTTCAAACTGTTTAATAAATTTATTAACATCACTGACCTGAGTTCCTGACCCTTTGGCAATTCTTAAACGACGAGAACCGTTTAAAATTTTGTGGTTGCTTCGCTCTTTAACAGTCATCGAATGGATGATGGCTTCAATTTTTTTAATCTCTTTGTCAGGGGGTGCCATACCTTCCATCTGTTTTTTGATTTGGCCCATGCCTGGAAGCATGCCTAAAATTTGAGTCATTCCGCCCATTTTTTTCATCATTTGAATCTGTTTTAAAAAATCTTCCACGGTGAATTGATTTTTTGCCATCTTTTGAGCCGTAGCTTTTGCTTCTTTTTCAGTGACAAGCTCCTGGGCTTTTTCGACTAAGCTGACGACATCTCCTCGGTCTAAAATCCTTGATGCTAAACGATCTGGATGAAAAACTTCAAGAGCCGATACTTTTTCACCGACACCCAAAAATTTAATCGGGATACCAACAGTGTATCTTATACTGAGAGCGGCTCCACCTCTGGCATCCCCATCAATTTTAGTTAAGATCAAACCTGTTAACCCTAATTTTTCATTAAAACCTTGAGCCACTTGCACCGACTGCTGTCCTAACATGGCGTCAGCCACTAATAAAATCTCTTGAGGATTCACTTCCAACTTTAATTCAGCAAGTTCTGTCATCAGTTGGTCATCAATCTGCAGTCGGCCGGCTGTATCTAAAATCAAAACGTCTAATTGCTCTTGAATGCGCCAGCTTTCAGCTTTTTGCAAAATAGCTTTCGGCTTTTCTGTCGCTTGGGACTGAAAACAAGGAATATCAATTTGTCGAGCTAAAGTTTTCAACTGCTCTATGGCTGCCGGTCGATAAACATCAAGGGGAACTAATCCCACCCGTTTGCCAAATTTAGATTTAATGTGCAAGGCCAATTTAGCGGCTGTTGTGGTCTTACCTACACCTTGCAATCCTACTAATAAAATATAAGAAGGTGTTTTTTTAAGATCTACAAAAACAGCTTCGCCACCCAATAGTTCGGTCAGTTCGTCATTTACAATCTTAATAAATTGCTGGTCAGCACTAACCCCTTTGACGACCTCTTGCCCCATGGCTTTAGTTTTTACATTTTCAATAAATGTTTTAACAACTTTAAAATTAACGTCGGCTTCAAGGAAGCTCATACGAATATCTTTAAGCGCACTTTCAATATTACTTTCGGTGATTTTGGCTTTACCACGTAAAGCCTTAAATGAATTTAAAAGTTTATCTGACAACTGCTCAAACATTTTTTACCACCTTTTAAAGCTACCCTTGCTCACCGCAAAGTTTGCAACTGCAAAAGTTACAATTAAACTTATTATTGAAACAAAGACTGACAAATTAATAGATACATCCGCGCTTCCAAGTACGGTACCCCTTACGCCATTGATAAAGTACAATAAAGGATTATAGAGCGAAACTTTTTGCCAAAACGGACTTAAGTTTTCAATCGAAAAAAAGACTCCACCTAAAAACATAAGCGGAGTTAAAATTAATGACCCAATAGCACTCATTTCATCAAAGCTTTTGGCCCAAATAGCTACGACGATGCCGATCAACGCAAAAACTAAACCGCCAATTATCAAAAATCCTATAAATAACAAAGGATTAGCTAAGCCAAGCCATTGGTCATTCGTCATAAAATAAAAAACTTCGCCCACGATTAAAGTTAATATAGCAACTAATAGGCCTCGAGTCAGTGCTCCAACACAAAGAGCCCCGATTATTCCATAAGTCGTAAGTGGAGCAACTCGCCAGTCTTCGATATCACCACTAAATTTGCCACTAACTATTGAACTAGAAGTGTTTTGAAAGGCATTATTTAAGCACGACATCATCACTAATCCGGGAATAATAAATGCAAGATATGAAACCCCTGAACTCAGTTGAATACTTTCACCGAGACTAACACCAAATATTAAAAGATATAAAATAGAATTGATGAGTGGTGTGAAAATAGTTTGAAACAAAACTTTTAAATATCTATGAATTTCACGTTGAACTAATGTTAAAAATGGTCGGCTTAGAATCATTTTGGTTTCCATTTTAAAAATTTTTGTTATTTTGAGGTTTTAGAACTTATTAAATTATGAGGGGCAACAATAGCTTTAAATGCGTCTTCTAAATTCCCTTCGACAAGGTGCAAATCCGCAATGGCTGCAACTTTATCTCCTAAGTCTTTTATTATATCCCCAACTTTGGCATTTGATGGCATTTTAAAAACTTTTGTTAATCCCTCAGAGCTCAATAAAAATTCGTGGTTGATTTCTAGATCTTCACTAAATTCCAGATGTAAGAATCTTTGAGTTAAATCTTTAATTAAGTCTTTAGTGGCACCAGACCTTAATAACTCACCCAAATGTAAAACCCCTATTCGATCACACAAAGCTTCAGCTTCTTCCAGATAATGGGTGGTTAATAGTATCGTAACACCTTCCTCTTTAAGTTCTTTTACAAAGGTCCATAAAGAGGATCTAAGTTCGATATCAACACCGGCTGTGGGCTCATCCAAAAGCAAAAGTTTTGGCTTATGAACCAAAGCTTTGGCAATCATCAAACGGCGTTTCATACCTCCTGACAATTGTTTTACTTTTTTGGTTTTATGCTCAAATAGTCCCAATCGATTTAAAATATATGAAATATACTCTTGATTTGCAGTTAAACCATAGTACCCAGAATGAAAGGTCATAATTTCTTGCACATCAAAAAAACCATGATTAATAACTTCTTGGGGTACATAACCAATTAATTTTTTAGCCGCTAAGGTATCTGATAAGACATCGTGCCCAAAGACACTAAGTCGTCCAGAGAATGGTTTTTCTAAAGTAACTAAACAAGCAATGGTGGACGTTTTGCCCGCGCCATTAGGTCCCAATAGACCGTAAATTTCACCAACTTTTAATTCTAAGTTTAATTTTTTAACCGCTTCAAAGGAGCCATATTTGACCTCAAGATCTTGAATATATAAAGGAGAAATATTATGATTCATTTAAACATCCAATCCGATTTGACAGACAACTTTTTCTGCATAAGATACACCACTTATGACCATGAGTAAAATTCATATCACTGCCTTTTATCTTTTCTTTCCTTGGCCCGAAGGAACTGATTTTGATCAATCAGCTACTTATCTTGAAGCTTGGTGCGCTGACAGAAATATTATGGGACTACTTTTAATTGGACCCGAAGGCTTCAACGGCACA
This sequence comes from Bdellovibrionales bacterium, assembly GCA_041740515.1. Classification (GTDB taxonomy): domain Bacteria; phylum Bdellovibrionota; class Bdellovibrionia; order Bdellovibrionales; family UBA1609; genus JAMLIO01. Next base: position 15,890 of record JBGSLV010000052.1, read on the forward strand.
TTAGCGACTTTAAACTTGGGTTCAATGACAGAATTAAAGACTTATTTTCAGACCATAATTCAACAGACGGTACCTAATGCCAAATTGGAATTTAAAGATAGCACATCTTCGTTTATGCCTTTTCGACGAATGAAAGTTAAAATTAAAAAAGAGATAGTAACCTTAGGTGACCCTAACGTCTTGCCAGCAGCAGAAAAAAATAGCTCCCACTTAAGTCCAAAGGACTGGAATGAATTCATAAAATCCAAAAATCCTGTGGTTTTAGATGTAAGAAATACCTACGAAATGGAATTGGGAAAATTTAAAACTGCAAAGAAATGGGATATGACTGAATTCACAGAATTTCCTGATTTAGTAAAGAGCTTAAATATTCCTAAATCTGAACCTATTTTAATGTACTGCACGGGTGGTATACGTTGTGAAAAAGCGTCTTTGGAAATGAAAAACCAAGGCTATCAAGAGGTTTACCAACTTGATGGTGGTATTTTGAACTATCTGGTACAATTCCCCAATGATCTTTTTGAGGGCGAGTGTTTTGTTTTTGACCACAGGGTAGCCGTAGATCAAAACTTAAATCCATCCGAGAAGTATGTGCTTTGCCACCATTGTGGACAACCCGCATTTATCAACCCATTTGATTGCATCCAGTGTGGGGTTAAAACTAATGTCTGTGAGTCCTGTCTAGAAGTTCATATCCAAGACCTTTCGATTCGGACTTGTTCAAAAAATTGCAGACATCACTTTAAGATGGGTCATAAAACATTAAAACCCCATCTGGACTCAAAACGGAAATACCAAGACTCTATAGCAAAGTCACAGCTTCAAAAAAATACATTCACCGCGTCTGTTAAGATGAAAAAGAATATCCTAGATAGTAATTTAATTAATACGGAGAAGTCATGAGTTTTATTGAAGAAATGATATTATTCTTTTTCACTTTACTTATGATGCTAACTTTAAATAGTAGATTCTCTTTTGGCGAAAGCTTTAATGCTCAAACGCCGAACAAACCTGATACATCCTGGCAAAAAAATTTATAGTTCTACTTCATGCTACTGAATTGCAAAAAATTCTCTTTTTTTTAACTAGTGTTGCGACAATTTATAATCTTCTAGCCAAAGGTAAGTTCAGGTTCTTTAATAATATTTAAATATAAATTGGACATAATCCTTAAGCCCCTTATACTAAATTTCATCCTGGGGAATTCATGAAAGACATTAGCTACGATATTCAAATCCAATCCCAACCCACAGAAACAACCTGTGGTCCAACTTGTTTAAGTGCCATATATAAATTTCTTAAAATACCCATACCTTTAAAAGAGACTATAGCCGAAGTTAGATATTTAGACACGGGCGGAACTATGGGTGAAGCTCTGGGAATCAACGCCCTGGAAAACAAATTAAATGCTATAATTTACACACATAATTTACATGTTTTTGACCCAACATGGTTTAAATTATCTCGAGTTGGTTTAATTAATAAATTAAAAAAACAAGCTAAAGCTCCAAAAACACTGAAGATTAAAAAATCATCAAAGCTATATATAGACTTTTTAAGAATGGGCGGGAAAGTTAAGTTTGAACACTTAACACCCCAATTCCTGCACCAGCTATTGGTCGATAAAGGTCCTGTGATTGTGGGCTTGAGTTCAACATATTTGTACATGTGTGAGCGGGAACGAAATGACGACAATGAGTTTGATGATATTTATGGGTCACCTCAAGGGCATTTTGTGATTTTAGCAGGCATGAAAAAAAATGGCAGTCACGTCTTAATTTACGATCCACTAGATGACAATCCAATCAGTAACACAAATACTTATACTGTAAGTACCACATTATTTATTAATTCTATCTTAATTGGAGCGATCACTTACGACGCCAACATCGTAGTGATTGAAGACTAAAAGTGAAAAATTTAATTGTCGTGAGCAATGAAAAAGAAAAAATCTTTTATCAAACCACCAACTCAAGCTATAAAACTTTAACTGCTGAAGAGTATTTAAAAACCAGCTCCGAAAGCCCTGACACCAAAGAACGAAATAAAGTTTTTAATCTTTGCAATGATTACTCGTACTGCAAAAAAGGCTATTATGTATCTTTACTGGCTGAAGCCAGAGGGGATCGACCTTATCCACAGGTGGGTTTGATCACAGAGATTCAAAATAAAGAGTCTTTAAAAATATTTTCTGAACATGTACAAGAATCCACCAATCGTCTGCTTAAAAGTCTTAAAGCAGATACTTTTGACTTAAGTATTTATTTTGGAAAAAACTTATCCGAAAAATACAGCATTTTGGCTAAACAAATTTTTAATCACTTTCAAGCGCCCCTTATGAAAGTATCATTCATCAAAAAAGAAGATTTATGGATCGTGAAATCCATAAATCCAATATCATTAAAATCCATTCCAGAATCCCACCGAGATTTTTTAAAAGCTTCACTTGAAGAATTTTTTATCAAAAACAAAACCATCTCTAAAAATAAACCTAAAGTGTACAAATATGATCTGGCTATTCTTTGTAACGAAGAGGAAGAAATGCCTCCTTCAGATGCAAAAGCCATAAAGAAGTTTATTAACGCGGCTAATGATCTAAGAATTTATGCTGAAGTCATTAGCCCCAAAGACTTTGGGGCAATTGCCAAATATGACGCTCTTTTTATACGAGAGACAACTTCAGTCTCTAATCATACTTATAAGTTTTCACTTTTTGCTCAAAGTGAAGATCTCGTAGTTATTGATGATCCTAACAGTATTTTAAGATGTTGTAACAAAGTTTATTTAAATGACTATTTAAATAAAAAAAACATTCCTACACCAAAAACTTCAATTGTTTTTAAAAATACTAATTTTGAAAAAGCAAGTTTTGAATATCCTTTAGTTATTAAAAAGCCAGATAGTGCCTTTTCAGCGGGCGTAAAAAAGGTACAAAATCTTGAAGAGCTCATAAAAATATCTGATGAATATTTCAAAGAGTCTGACTTATTAATTCTTCAAGAGTATATGAAAACAAATTTTGATTGGCGAATTGGACTGATTGACGGCGAACCACTATATGCCTGTAAATACTTTATGGCCGATGGACATTGGCAGATTGTAAAGCATGAAGATGGCAAGTCTGTAAATGGTTATGCGGAAACCTTTGCTATCGAAGAGGTTCCGAGGGAAGTTTTAAATTTAGCTAAAAAAGCATGTAAAGACATTGGCGAAGGTCTTTACGGAGTTGACATTAAAGATGTTGGTCTTGGACGCTATCTAGTCATAGAAATCAATGACAACCCCTCAATTGATTCTGGTGTTGAAGATCGAATTATTGGTGACAGTCTTTATAGTAAAATCATGCTTTCGTTTTTAAAACGTTTGGAATCCCGATGATTAAATATCCAATTTTTAAGGCCTATGGCATTGAACTAGAGTATATGGTTGTTGATCAATCCACTCTTAATATTAATCCCATAGTACCTGAACTCTTTGAAAAACTTCATGGCTCTTTGACCAACGAGATTATTAATTCGCATATAACTTGGTCCAATGAATTGGTTTGTCACGTGATTGAGCTTAAAAACGACAAACCTGTTCATGACCTAAAATCTTTAGATTTAGAGTTTCAAAAAGAAATAAATAAGATTAATTCAGAGCTAAAGAGTTTTAATGCATGTTTATTACCTACAGCTATGCATCCATGGATGCGACCTGACCAAGAGACTAAACTTTGGCCTCATGAAAACAACGAAATATATTCAGCTTACGATAAAATTTTTGGTTGCAAAGGCCATGGCTGGTCTAATCTTCAAAGCATGCATATAAATTTGTCTTTTGCGAATGATCAGGAGTTCGAGAAACTTCATGCGGCTGTTAGACTTATACTGCCGTTGATCCCGGCACTATCTTCTAGCTCACCAATTTTTGAAAATCAAAGAGGTAAAGATTTAAGTTCACGATTAACTTTTTACATGGCCAATCAAAGGCGACTACCTAGCATTATTGGTTCAGTTATACCAGAACAGGCTTGGTCTAAGTCAGAGTACGAAAACTTAATTCTAAAGCCTATGTACAAAGAGATTGCGCCTTTTGATACCGAAACTGTACTTCAAGAAGAATGGTTAAACTCTCGAGCCGCCATACCAAAGTTTGCAAGAGATAGCCTTGAAATTCGTCTTTGTGACACTAACGAAAACTCATTTATTGATTTAGCAATAGCCTTTTTTTGGTCTAAAGTTATTAAGTCTTTAGTCGAAGAGCAGTGGCAGTCTTTAGATGTGCAAAAAAAATTTTTAGCTTCAGATCTTAAAGAAATTTTAGTAGCTACTGTCAATGAAGGACCCAAAGCTATAATAAAGAACACGGATTTTTTAAATTTGTGGGAACTTGAAGAATCAAGCTCTGCGGGTGACATTATAACTCAAATATTTGAATCCATGGTTTTTACCATTGAAGAAAAAATATATCAAAAGCCCATCGAATTTATTTTAAAAAACGGAACTCTTTCTGAAAGGATTTTAAAAGCTTGTAACAACAACTTTACGGCTAATAATCTTAAAACAATTTATCAGAAATTGGCAGATTGTTTACAACAGGTAAAATATTTTGAAGCCTAGGACTTTAACACCTAGAATTTTAATAACCTGTGAGCATGCAAGCTTCAAAGTCCCTGCATTTATTAAATCTGAAATACCGACAGTTTATAAAAAACTAATGCAAAGCCAAAATCATCAAACCTTTGATAAGAAAGCTTTAGATGTTGCTACATTACTAAGACTAAATCTAATGTCACAAGGATTTAAAACTGATGTTATCTCATATCCATTTACACGTCTTATTCTGGATGCCAACAGAACACCCAATAAACCGGGATTTCAATCTAAACTAGCTCCTTTCTTAGCGGATAAGGAATTAATACAAACAAAACTTCATTATCAAAAATATTTTAAAAAATGTGAAAATTGGATAGCTAGAAATATAAATGATTCACCACTTTACATTTTTTCGATACATAGCTTTGTTCCAGTTTTTAAAAACAAAGTACGAAAGACTGAAATTGGACTTTTATTTCGTAACACTATTCAAAAAGAAAAAAAATTGGCTCAATTACTAAAGAAAAACTTAACTGAACCTTCTACTAAAATTCATTTTAATCTCCCATACCGAGGCTCAACAGATTGTTTTTTAAATACCCACCTAGACCTTCATTTAAAAAACCCATACATAAACGGGCTTTTTTTTGAATTTAATCAAAAATATTTAAATAAAAATCTTGACGAAAAAATCAAAACATTAGCATTGGCAATCACTAAAACTTTAGACACCATATAATCAACAACACTTCCAATTTTTTTTGTTTTAAAATTAAGGAGTCTGAATTGAAAATATTCGTTATACTAACCGTCTTATCTTTATTTGTGCAGGCTAATTCTGTTTTAGCATTTGATCACAGCCATAAAGCTTGGAATGAAATTCTGAAAATTTACCAGCTTCAAAACGGAACTGTTAAGTATAAAAAACTAAAAGAGGATACTTTAAAAGATCCATCCCATCCTTTTAATCTTTATCTAAAAAGCCTTGAGTCTTTGACTTTTGAAGCTTACGAAAATCTAGATACGAAAACTCAAATGGCTTTTTTAATTAACGCCTACAATGCATTTACAATAAAACTTATACTAGACCATTATCCAATAAAAAGTATAAAAAAAATTGGCAACTTATTTAAAAATGCTTGGAAGCAAGAATTTTTTAAGCTTTTAGGTGGTCGCATTCAAACTTTAGATTCCATTGAACACAAGTGGCTCAGACCAAACTTCAGGGATTATAGGATACATGCGGCCGTGAATTGCGCTTCATTATCATGCCCACCTTTAAGATCTGAAGCCTATGTGGCAAAAAAACTTGACGATCAGTTAACCCAGCAAATGCAGCTGTGGCTTAAAGACAAAACAAGAAATAAATTCGATTTTGAAAAAAACGTTTACTATGTTTCTAAAATATTTGATTGGTATGCCGAGGATTTTAATAAATGGGGAGGTGGAGTTATAAAAGTTATCCAACTCCACATTGATAAGCGCCCGCTTGGAGGTAATGATGAGTTGCCTACACTTAAATACCTAGACTACAACTGGGATTTGAACGAGGCCAAATAACGCACAAAGACTATAGCCTAATGAAAGCTAAACTCATTACTATTTAATAAATAAAATTTAATTATCAATGGCGCAGACACCAATCAGCTCCATTAAAATCGAACTTTTAAAAATTAAAAACCAAGTTAATGATTTCCATTATTAAAATCAGAATTAAGATTCCGTTGTTTTATTGCAATCTCTAGATAACATTAGTTTAAGTAAAACAATAAAAAATTAATCAACTCGGAGGTTAAATGTTTAGTCTATCTATGGGAGAATACTCTCTTGTATTTAATATGTTATCGTTTGCAGTAGCAGCAATGTTTGGGTCATTTGCTTTTTTTGTTATGGCCCAAAAAATAGTTGGAGCAAAATATAGAATTTCTATGATGGTATCATCCATTGTCGTTCTAATAGCTGGTTATCACTATTTTAGAATTATGGGCAGTTGGGAAAGTGCTTATGTACTGATAGATGGCTCCTATCAACCAAGTGGTAAACCCTTCAACGATGCTTACAGATACGTGGATTGGTTACTTACAGTTCCATTATTATTAGTTGAATTGGTATTGGTCCTTAATCTTGGAAAAGGCAAAACAGGTCCAATGTTAAGAAATCTAATCATTGCGGCTGTGTTAATGATTGGCTTGGGCTATCCAGGAGAAATTTCAAATGACTTTATGACACGTAATATTTGGGGAGTTTTATCGACAATACCATTTATTTACATCTTAGTTGTACTTTGGGGTCAATTAGGTCAACAACTTCAAGGATCAAGTGATAAAATTAAAGTTTTATTCACAAACACTAGATGGTTATTGCTTGCGACTTGGGGCTTTTATCCAATAGCTTATGCACTAGGAACTTGGGGTGGTATGGAAACAGCTGGTGCTATAGTTGCAGTACAAGTTGGTTACACAATTGCTGACGTAACAGCAAAAGCTCTTTACGGCGTTATGATTTTTGTGATTGCTTATCAAAAATCAGTAGAAGACGGAACTTTACCATCTATGCTAGAAGGTAAATAGTTGCTTATAAAACCCTTAGTAAAAGGTTTTAAAGTTGATTTATGGACAAAGATAGCTGTTTTCACAGCTATCTTTGTTTATTTAAGCGTAATAAGTTTAACCCTAGTATTTCCTGAATTAGATTTTAGATTAATTCTATTAATAGTAGGTTTAGTTTTTTTAGGGATGCCCCACGGAGCCATGGATATTTACTTGGCATCGCAAATTATTAAATCCAAATTACAACTTATAAACTTTGTTTTAATTTATATTGCTTTATCTTTCCTGGTTTTAGCCTCGTGGAGTTTTTCTGCAACTTTTAGTTTTATCGTCTTTATTTGTTACTCGATGTTTCATTTTGCAGATAGCGATATTCAAAAAGATATATTTAAAAATCGACTTAATTTTTTAGAATTTTCAGCTCGATTGCCACTGCCATTTTGCTTACCACTGATTTTTAATACTGAAGAAACTTTAAGGTTAATTGAATATATTCATCCTCAAATTAATCTGACATCTTACTTACTTTTTTTTCAGGTTTTTGGTTACTTAGGAATTATTTTAACGGTTATTTATGTAACAATTAGTTTCGTAAATCTTTTCCGTAATTTCAAAGACAACGATTTAACTTTTCTAGAACCTGCAGTGCTTTGTGTGCTTTTTACCCAAATAAGCCCCTTGTATGCCTTGGGTATTTATTTTTGTTTTATTCATGCCATTAAACATATAATTAATATTCTAAAAAAAATTGAAATTAAATCAGCCGCAAGTATACTCCCCTATTGGATAATTCCTTTACTTGGCCTTCCGGTTTTATTTTGGATTTATATAAAAACTGAAAATTATAGCTCTATGAAATTTCAGGCGGATATATTTCAATATATAATTATAACTTTATCAGCTTTGGCTTTTCCACATGCCGTCCTTATAAGATATTGTAAAAATTTAAAGATTATAGACTAAAAATTCCCTTAAGAATTTATATTATTATCATTTGGAATAAAAATGGCTCATCGGCTGGAAGATAGTTTTTTATGATTCAATAGGCATTAAATCTTGGTTTTCACATATACAATTGAAAGATCGTCTGAATTATTAGCAAAAAAATTTGCAATTTTGGTTTTGGTTTCTTCTAAGTCTAATTGGTCTTTCACCAAAATCTTTTCGCAAAAATTCCGTATCTTTTCTGGCGAGTCAAAATACTGTTCTAAACCATCTGAATGAAACAAGAAGTTCGAATTTTTATAAAACTTGATATTTTCCGCAATTTCAAATCGTGGGTGATGAATACCAATACAATTTACTAAGATGTTATCATCTCCTAAAGTTGTTCCGAAGTGATCTTCAATAATTTTTGATTGATTATGAATCCAATTTTGAAATAATATTGTTCCATCAGGATTAAAAATATAGAAGGAAGAATCACCCAACCCTAAATAATAATTGAATTTTTTTGAATATACAAAAAGATCAAAAGTCGAAGCCAAATCTTTTTTAAGATACTCTTTATTAGTTTTAACTAAAATTTCAGTAATTTTTCCAAGCCTGGGTTTTTTAGAGTTTAAAGAATTAAAATGACTTTCAAACTTTTCAATAAGTAACTTTGAAGATTTTGAGGGTGAAGAGGTCGATGAAACACCATCACAATTGATAATGAAACTGAAGTTTGAAGTTTGGCCAACGCAATTATTATCACCACACGGCTGCTCATTTTTAGATTTAAGCAATTTAAATCCACTAGCAAATTCATCCTCAAAAAATTCTAATACCAATTGGCTCAAATTAATCCTTTAAAAAAATGGGTTATAAAATAATTTAAGTCCACGTCAAATTTTCTAAACTGACACTTAAGTTAGATATTTTGGGGAATTTTTTTAAAATAATATCACTACGTTTACCACATATTACTTTTTTTATAGATTGGGGTAGTTTGGTATAATTTTTTTGGCCCCCAAGAATTTCATAAAAAATATTAATTAGTTCAATGATATCTGCTCTTTGAAAATCTCGTTTATTGCCTTGCCATAAAAACAAATCGATCAATTTAATTTCAAAACTTAAGCCTTTTCTTCGAAGTAAAACATTACCAGTATGAAGATCTCCATGAAATTCACCTTTAAGATGTATCTGCTCGACACCTTTAACCAAATTATAAAATATGTGCATAGCTTCAAAAAGTGGAATCGCTTTCTTTTTACTTTGATGAATATAATCTTCAAGACTTGTGGCTTCGATGTATTCAGAGACTAGAAATAAAATGGTATGGCCCTTAAATTCCATTTCCTCTTGGGTAATATATTTAATAATAATAGGAGCATCATTTAAATTATTAAGCTTTTTTGCATAACCAATTACGGTCTTATTTTCATTATTTCTAGCAGGATAAAAAAACTTAGCAGCTCTAATTATGTTAGTATTAATTTCGACGACTGAATAAACCTCTCCTTCCCAGCCCTGACCCAGTTTAGATAGAATTCGGTATTTGCGATTGAGTACGTGCCCCTCTTGAAAATCAAAGTCTTTAATCGTTTTTTGCATAAAATAGTGCTCTTTTATCAATCAATTATGAGGGTTTACTGTCCAATCGATGATTCTTAATGCTTGTAAACTACTATTGACTTTAGCATTTGAAAAGCCTAAGTTTTTAAGTTCCTGGCGCGGGATGGAGCAGCCTGGTAGCTCGTCGGGCTCATAACCCGAAGGTCGGGGGTTCGAATCCCTCTCCCGCAACCAATTTTCTAAATGAAATTGAGTTCTCCTCACACACGACTGCGTAAAGCACCTCGCATACCAAAAATAACAAGCACTTAGAATCCTAAGTCGACAGTTTAGGTTCGGTTCTATGGGGTTCTACGGTTCTACTCACATGATGGTGGAGCATTAAAAAAATTAAAACAGTTTTCTTTAAAGAGTAAATAGACCCTACGATGTCATGAAGGTGTAGATGGAAAGAATGGAATTTCAAAAAACTAATGGACAATACTGGTCGATTGATTCACACCTGCGATATTGGGCTTACATAGTTTGAAGCGCCCAACATAATCGCACCGATAAAATAGGATTATAAAAATAGACTTAAATTGCATGGATAGTTTTTAAATTAATGAAAGCATTCAAAATATTAAAATCACTCTACTAAATACCAAAATTCTAGCAGTAAATATTAACAAAATTAAAATATATTGGAGTGAAATAACTTCACTATTTACCTACGATATTGATAGAAACTTTCATAACATATATATCACAGATACCGAAATTATCATTTACAAAATATATGACTAGTAATTAACAAGGAGAAAAAAATTGAAAATAAAGACTTTACAACTATTTATCCTATGCAACCTTGCATTTGGTATTTCTACCCTTTCTTTAGCAGATAGCGAATTCACTAAAGAAGAGACCCCTGTTGAAATAATGACCAAAGCTTGCAATTCATATCGAAATTTTGATCAAGTTAGTATCAACGCCCATGTATCGGTGGATGAACTATATGAAGATTTTACCCGTGGAAACAAGTATTCAAACGTAGAGATTAAAGCGAAATTGCCTAAAATGTTTAAAGCCGAAAGCAAAGGTGGCGAAAATTTCAGAGTTCTTTATGATGGTGAAGCTATTACCGCTCTTGATACATCAACTAATTTTTATGCACAGTATCCATTAAAAGGTAATCTTCACGATTTTTTACTTTTAACTGAAAGGTTGAATCAACCAACACCAGCTCTTGATATTGTAGTTCCCAAATATTGTCTTGATAATTTAAAACTAATGAATCAAGGAAAATTTTTGGCAACTTCAAATATCAACGGGCATGAAGTAAAACATCTGGAATTTTACAGTACCCAACGTGATTCAAGTTTAAAGTATCAAATTTGGGTTGATACATCTAATGAACGTTATGTAATTAGAAAATTACTTCTCACTACAACATACGCATCTCAAAAACTTGATTATCAATATGTTTTAATTTCTAAAAATGTAAATTCAACCAATGATGACGCTGAATTTTCGTTCAATCCAGATTCAACCCACAAAAAAACAGAATTTTTATTTCAACCATAAAATAAGGACCTCACATGAAAAAAATTATATCTATTTTTATTTTTGCATTAATTTCTGTATTTAATATTAGTTTTTCTTCGATACACAATTCATATGCTTTCACACTTGGTGTTTCTAAATCTTACGCCAGAGCTGTCGTAGTTGCAGGACGAAGACCAGTGGCTGGTGCAGCTGTAATAACTGGTGGAATTAGAGTCTTACCGAGAGGATGTGTTTTCGGTGGTGGAATATACGTTTGCGGTGCAGTTCGATATCGTCCAGTGATTCAAAATGGAGTTACAGTTTACGTTGTAATTTAGTATAATTATAAATTCATAACTTAATTTATAAGGTTTTATTTTTACTCACTTAATTTTAGAGCCGATAGCTAATTTATTTTTGCAAGTCGGCTCTATTTTTTGAACTAAAAATTTTTTATTTTTTTTAGTACTTATTCGACTGAACCCAATGTGTTGGCCTTAAAATATTAAATACTAATATTAATTTTATTATGTTTATTGTGAAAATTAAGAACATCCTGTTCAAAAGGTTTTCACAAAATTTATATTTTACTTTTGCCTTTTACTTTAAAAAAATTGGTTTCCCTTCCTTGGGACATAAATTCAAGTCTCTCCCCCTTACTAGATTTAAAAAAACTTGAACTGAATTTAAACACCGTATTGTCATCCTTGACTTGAGTTTAGACCCCCTAAACACAACCTCACTCTATAAAGCAAGACCTAAGCCATATATTTCGGTGTCAGAATGACCCTAAAAACCAAACTTAAATTCATTTAGACTATAAACATAATATAATTTTGAAATCGAACATAAATCTAGGCCTTTTTTTTAATCTTAAGTAACCAAGAAATAAAACAGGTCCTATAAATCCCAAAGTATATTTGATAAGTGAACCTCAATCAGAGGTGACCAAATGACAAATAATAATGAATTAATGGAACTTGCAGTTCAAGTGTTTGAATTTCGAAAACAAAATGG
>JBGSLV010000053.1:0-3469 GCA_041740515.1 Bdellovibrionales bacterium
ATGGATACAAAAACATGGAGTATTTTAAGCTTAAAATCATGCAGAAAGTGGGCTACTTAAACAGCTGTTTTGCGCTTAAATGGATGTATGAACTCAAATCCAATTAAACCCCCATCCCCACAAAAAAAAGAAAGAGGCTACTTTTCGATCATATTTAAGGTAGTTGTATAATCCATAGTCAGGTAAAAGGACTCAATGGTTGTTTAGAAATGGCACAGTTTATGCTGATTAACTTATGATTAGGAGTTTCAGTATGATTCAATTATTGTTCGGTATTGGTATGTTTTTCTATTCTTCACCTTCTAATGCTGTTGAATTTTCAGTTGAGTTTAACGGCCAAGGCACATCACTCCCAGCTGTAGAGTTATCTACAAATGGTGAAATTATTGTTGATTTTATGGATGGCAGAAGAGCTACACTCTCGCGACCTAGCCAAACGAGAATTGTTGATTTTAATTTAGATGCAGAAATTGTTGAAAATACCTGTGTAAATAACTTTAAAAGAGTCAAATGTTCATATTACGTAAATTTAGTTGATGAAAGACTTGTCAATTCATGGATATCTCATCCCGAAAAAGAAAAAATTGGAAGAGTTTTAATTGATAATCGATATGACGAAAGTAATCCCTCATTGGATTTTTTTAATATTTGGATGTGGGAATACAAAAACTTAAATTATTCTTTAGAAGTCTTTCCAATAAATGGCCTAACGCCATGGTCGAATAGTTTTCAGAAAATGTTAAAAAATCCTGTTTTAGTATGTGATGACATGTCTTGGACATCAGCAACTTTCGGGCATAATAATGGCAATATCAAAATTGATGAATGGACTGCAGAAAGCAACGAGCAAAATCCTGAAACAAAGCTAAACGAAAACCTAATGACTAGAACATATTTAGATGTTGATGGAAAAATCAATAAAAATGCTATCGAGTTTACTGGTTATGGTTTCACACCACAAGTTTCTGAGGATGCGGCTGTTTCAGGATTTTCCCTTGGGGATGTTATTGGTTGGAGTTTTATTAAAGGCAATAAATCCTGTGAAGTGTCGCTAAAGATCGATAGAGCTGCGCTACTTGCCGGCTTGATCGAAATTTTAACAATTTCTAAAGAACTAGATTTGAAACCTGTAGTTGGAATAAAAAATCTAGATGTTTTATCTGCTTTTCAAAATAACGATGATTACCCTAGTTTGTTAGAATACAAGGACCTAATTATAAAAGCTAAAGGGAAGGCTTTTTATGAAACAGTACTAACGCTTACAACCCTTGATCTAATTGAGTCATATATCTCAACAACAACAACAAATAATAACATTGTTACTAATGCAAAACTAGTTATAGAAATGGGAGAAATTGAGTAATGACAAATCATATACTAGTGATATTTTCAATATTTTTATGTTTTTCAAATAGCGTTCGTGCTGACGAATACAATACGCGTTTAAGAAAAATTTCATTATTGCTGACTGGCCAGCTTCCTAAAAAATCGGATCTTTCTAACTTAACGGCGATAAAAAATGGTGCCGTTAAAGAAAATTATATTCGTGAAAAAATAAAAGAATATCAAAGCTCTGAAGAATATGTCCAAAAAATGCGAGAGAGGATGGAAGAACTGCTAAATGTTACCGTCACACACAATGGAATGCTTCAATCAAATGATAATGGATATTTAGACGAACGAGACATTAAAAGCTCAATGCATAGTATCCTTACCGACCTGTTTGATAGCAACAAATCATGGGATTCTTTACTTGTAACTAAAAATTACAAATTCTTTTTTCCTGATTCTGAATATTCTGATGAATATATTGATCCAAGAGCGATAGATGATATTGGTTTCTATAGTTATAACTATGGTTATGGTGATGCCAACCGACAAGAACTATTGGAATATTTAAGTAAGGTTGATGACGGCAATTTAGCAGCAGGCAAGGATATTCCAAGGAAGAATACTGAAGGCCTAGAAAACCTTGCTGGGATAATTACAACTAATAGGTTTTTTACCAGATATCCAACAACTAGAATCAATAAGAACAGAAAAAGAGCGGCAGCTGTTTTTAGAATGTTTCTCTGTGATTCAATGACTCCGGCGTTGCTTCCGTCAAATAAAGAAAATATGGAACTTCTCGACTTGGCACTAGGACAGTCAAATAATGATAATTTTCAAACAATGACTGAGGAACAAAGACATGGACAAGACCCGCAATGCGAGTCTTGTCACCATAAGTTAGATCCGATGGCTAGAACTTTTATTGGTTCGGGTGTTGTACCAAACCGTAAAACAACTCCTGGCGAGCTTGTGTACTATGAAGAAAATGAAAAAGGCCAAAAAAAGCAAATACGTGTACCAGTATCTGGATTAGGTGAATTAGGTAAGGTAATAACAGAACAGCCAACTTATTCGCAATGCCAAGTCACACATTTTTGGAATTGGTTTATTGGTGAAAACATTCCACTTTCATATACACAAAAGATTAGCCTCTCAAAAAAATTTGATGAATTAGAAAGAAAACCGAATGACTTTATAGACTTTCTGCTTAATTCAAATGATTTCAAATTTCCAAAAAAAATTGATTTAAATGACATCAGATATTCTCATGTACAAAGTATATTTAAGCGTTGTGATTCATGCCATAAATCAACAGTTACAGCGCCAACACTTAGTTCTGGATATCCATTTGCTGTAGATCCAACATATAATAAATTTTCACTTGGGCAAATCATTTGGGCATCAGATTTAAGAGAAGAAACTTCAAATGATTTTATGCCACCCAGAAATGCGGGTTGGAAACTTGAAGGCTTTGAAAGAGATTTACTTAAAGCGTGGGTTAAAACTGGTGCGAAAGACGATAATGGTAACGCGACTATTTCAACCGGTGAAATGCGAACCCATATGATCGCTTATGATCCTGAATTTTTGAATTCAAATAACTTCAAATTTAAAAACACAAGTAATCGCTATATGAATAATTACGACTTAATCAATGTGTTGACGCAAATCTATGGAGAATCTGAACGATGCTCACAAATTCAAGGTGCAGGTCACAAAGTAAACCTTGGCTTTCTGAATACCTCTGACGGTAAATCTTTATTTCAAAGACCAAATTCTGCCTTATTAAACTGGATTCGCGAGTGTTCATCCCAGTCAGTTTTAGGAAATGCAAAAAAACATTTGCCAGAAAATATTCAAGACTTACTGGAGACAAATTGGCTAGAATTGTCCAACTCTGAAAAAGTTCGTGTTATTAAATTTTCAATTGATAATTTGATTGGTCAAAATGTTTTAGAAGCCTTAAGAGAAGAAAAGCTTCTAAAAACCTTACTAAATTGTAACCAAGAAATAAAACAGGTCCTATAAATCCCAAAGTATATTTGATAAGTGAACCTCAATCAGAGGTGACCAAATGACAAATAATAATGAATTAATGGAACTTGCAGTTCAAGTGTTTGAATTTCGAAAACAAAAT